>CAZXWN010000007.1:0-112547 GCA_964644695.1 uncultured bacterium | reverse complement strand
CTATTTGTAATGAGTCTTTTCTTCCACGACCGGGATTTATGTGTAAGGAGTGTGAGTATCAGAGACTCTGTCCGATGTGGAATCACTAAAGGATTGAATCATGGGAAGCAGTAACCTGCTTCCCTTTTTAATGTGTATGAAATTTCAGATTATTGCAAAAAATTGTAAGTGGGTTACAATAAAACAGGTGCTGGTGGATTGTGTTTTAAAGAGTTCCAAATATAACTTACAGTAATAATATTGGACAGTTTTTAATATTGATAGAGCGATGGTAGCATTGCATGATGTGCATTATGTAATTATTTATGATAATATCCAAAATATAAATTTCAAATCAATTTTGGAAAATACCGAATGTTTAGGAGTAAATTAGAAAAAATATATGTGTGAAAAATCGTTACTTTCAAAAGAGAACTCAATTATTAATTCACCTTATCGGCAAAAAATTAATAATGAGTTAAAATCGTTGCTGGAAACAAGTCTTGCCGGGCATTCTTTAATTAAAGAGATTTTTTATCATTTACGATTAGATAGTGCCCCCTCTGATTCTGTAATTTCACATAGTAAAAGACTACGGGGGCATTTATGTTTGTTAATTGCGGATATCTTAGGTGTAGATATAAGTCGTGTGATGCCCGTAGCATGTGCTATTGAGTTATATCATAACGCCACGTTAATTATTGATGATATAGAAGATGCATCAGAAACACGGTGCAACAGAGATTCTTTGTGGAAAAAGAGTGGGATCAGCCAAGCAATCAATGTGGCATGGATCTTGAAATCATGCGCAGAGCTAACATTGTTAAACCAAAAATCAGAGAATTTTTATTATAGGATTGTACTAGAGAAACTTATAAAGGGCATTATCTTAATTGGGGAAGGTCAGACGTTGGATTTAAATGCGTCTCAACTTTGGAGAGAGGGATTGGATTATTATTATAAAGTTGTTGGTTTAAAAACCGGAGTTCTTCTCGGAATTGCATGTGAAATTGGTTCACTAAGCAGGCTGTCGCAAGAGAAAGCGCGTGAGTATTATGATTTTGGACTATCGTTGGGGGTTGCACATCAAATTGAGGACGATATAGAAGATATAATTCTATTTATGAAGAATGATGCTCAACCTATTGATCCTGGAAATTTTTTAAATTTCATCATTACAGAACAGCATAACTTTAATGCCACCAGTGCAATAATCCAGAAAGATATGTATAGAAATCTCATATGTGAGGAGTCGATTATAAATAATATAAACGATATAAGATTACGGGCAAATCAGGAGGTGTTAAATAAATTAAATGATTTAACAGATGTTTCATTGCGTGGGAAGACTATTTTAGAAGATTTGGTTTATTGTTTGTTAAACCGTAACAAAGATGTATTAGAAAACTTAAAATGACAGGAGAAAAACAAGATTGAAGACGCATACAATAATGGAAAAAATTAAACTATTTTCATGGCTTTGCTATGCTTTTGGTGGGGTTCTGCCAAGCACTATTCTTTGGCTTTTAGATGAATTCAAAATTATTAATATAATACCCAATGATAGTATTAATACATATAGATTTGGCATCTTTTGTCTTTTTATCGTTAGTATTTTTATAATAGCAAGTTTTACCTATGAAGAAAAACCAGTAATGGCTAGAGTATGTTTGTGGATCGGCGGGATTGTTGCATTGTTCTCAATTCATCTGTTTGTTAAATCTACTGGAGGGGCGTTACAAAGTTATTTTTCTTCATATTATTTATTTATACCCGTTGTAACCGCATTAGTCTTTCCTTGTTCTATTTATAAAGGTAATTTTTTTAGGGGTTGGTTTTCATTGGCGGTTGTTTCAGTTTTTTCATCAGTCCTTTTTTACTTAAATTTGTCTTGTAGTTATATTGGGTTTTCCGAGTGGCAGAGTATTGCATTGAGTGATACATATAAGGGAGTTTTTTATGGGCTATTTCTAATACAGGTTTTTATATATTTATTCATAGAAGGATGGGTTGAGCGAGATAATGTAACTTATGAAAAATCAATTTCTACCAATGTTTAGATTTAATAATATGGCATTAAACAAATCTCAAGTTGCGTGGGTATTATATGATTTTGCTAATTCTGCCTATTATTTAATGATACCTACAATACTGTTTCCCTTATATTTCAGAAAAGTTATTGCAATTAGCTTTTTATCACCGGATATTTCTTGGAGCCTGGCTGTTTCTGTCCCGATTATCATTATGGGCATTCTTTCTCCTATATTAGGTGCTATTGCAGACCTGGCAAAAAAGAGAAAATTGTTATTAATCATCAGTTTTTGCACTACAGTCTTTTTATCAGCTATGTTGGGATTCATAAATAGCAATAATCATATCTGGGTAAGTTTAGTTTTCATGTTTTCTATGCTTACTTTCAATGCATCACTATTTTTGTATGATGCTTTCTTGCCTATTGAAGTGGAAGATAATAAAAATACAGCTGTTCTATCATGTTTAGGGTGGGGAATTGGATATCTTGGTGGAATAATATGCTTAGGATTGTTATATCCACTTATTAAGCATGCTGAATTACCTGCAGCTATTAAAACATATCAAAGTGCCTTTGTTTTTATTGCGTTGTATTATTTATTTTTTTCATTACCTACTATTTTTTATTTGAAAGAATCTGCAGGACGCATTAGTCCAAGGTCAAAAAAAACTCATAATCTTACATACGGTGGAATTATACAAGTAATTTCGACAATTAAAAGATGGAGAGAAAATAAAGAAATATTTAAGTTTCTTTTGGGTAATTATCTGATAAATGATGGCTTGGCTACAATGACTTACTTTACTACTATATTTGCGTCCGAGACTGTCAAGATGAGTTTAAATGAAATAATGTACGCCTTCATTATTGTTCAAATTGTAGCCATTCCTTGCACTATTATTTTTGGTTATCTTGCTGAACGTTTCGGATATAAACGAGTTTTATTATGGACTATTGTAATATGGATTTTTATTGTAATTGGTTATTATTCAGCTCAAACTAAGGGTCATTACTACATTTTATCAATATTGGTAGGTACTGTCCTTGGTTCGACGCCAGCGATATCTCGAGCATTGTTATCACAGATGATAGAAAAAACACAATCAGCTGAGATCTTTGGATTTAATGCATTTTCTAGCAGGATATCTTCAGTGTTTGGCCCGATTTTATTCGGAATTATAGCGACAATATCTGGCAATCAAAGGGTAGGCGTATTATCATTATTAGTATTTTTTATTTTAGGATATTTCGTTTTACGTCAAGTGCGAGTATTTCAAAATATTAACATTACCGATTAAGATATTTTTTCAAATGTCGACAGTATTAATCAATATAGAGACGATGGGTTAAATAAATGACAAAGTAATTGGTATATTTTTTTTATTGTTAACATTCAATCAAGATTAAGGTCAGGAGATATTTATGGCAACAACAGTTAAAGAATCTTTTAAACAATTTGCGAGTAATCTAAATATAACCGATAGACAAGAATCAATAGTATCAAATTGTCATACTAATGTGGTAGCAAAACTAAAAGAGTCGCTTTCACTATATTCAGATAAGCCTTCTAAATTAATTGGTTCTTATGACCGCGATACACTTACAAAATATTTAAGTGAAGGTGATGTTGATCTGATGGTTATATTACATTATGGTAATAATAAGGAGTGGGATAGTAAGGAGGGGGTTGCAAACTCATTAAATCGATTCAAAAAGATATTGCAAGATGCTTATCCTAAAACCGCATGTCATATCGATAGAAATTGTGTCACTATGAAATTAACAGAGTTTCGATTAGATGTAATTCCTGCATTTTATTATAAACAAGGCTACTATACTATTCCCGATACATATCGAGGCGAATGGCTTAAAACAGACCCCGTTAAATTTGCAGAGGAAGTTACTCGTATTAATAAGAATATGGATGGCGATTTCGTCCCCCTCATAAAAATGATTAAAGGGTGGAATAGAAATTTCACTCAAAAGCTCAGGGGATTTCACATAGAATGCATATTGTTAAATAACTACAAAAACTATAGTCAAACATATACTCTCGATTCTATGGTGAATATATTCTTTTCAAAGTTACCAACATATTTAGATTCCCCTACATATGATCCCATTTCAGGAGATAGAGTAGATTTATATTTAGATAATAACTCTCTTGGGAATAAGCGAGAGTTATTTGTTAATAGGGCTAATAAAGCTGCAAGCATAGCACAAGAAGCATACAGTGTCAGTGAGAAAGATCCTTCTGTAGCAATAGCTAAATGGAAAGAATTGTTAGGAGAATTTTTCCCAACATATGGATAATAAACAACAGGGAGCGGAACTAAATCAATTATCAAGAGTACTCTTTAATGAAGCTGCTACGCTATGGCAATGGTCTATAGTCTTAGAGATTATAGCTGGATTTATTGGGGTAATTTGTTCATTAGTACAACTAACGCTAGAGGTTGATACTGCTGTATCAATAACTATTGTTTTGGTTTTAGCGATATCTCTATATAAGAGATACAGATTCGAAATTATATATGAAGATGCCGAAACAATGCGTCGGCAGTCTGTGTTAAGCGAAGGGTTAAATTGGGCTATTGCAGTTTCACAATTTAATGATTGGAAAAATAAAGCAGGTAGTAAGATTCTTAAAAAGTTTTCGTTGCAAAGTCGCTCAAGTAGTTATTATGAGTCTCAGCAGGTACCTGGGCCGAAAAAATTGGCTGAAATGACATTTGAATCAGCCTATTGGACAAAGTGTCTATACAGGAAACTAAGAAACTATTTTATTATTATTTTAGTTGTATCTGTTGGGATGTTGATATGTGTTTTATCTATTCTACCCATCACACATATAAATGTTAATTTACAGATTATTTTAATTAATGCTATATATCTTATTATTCCAGTTATGCTTTCAATTGATTTGACAGGGCTAGTGCTAAAACTGAGTAGAAATATACAGTCTTTATTTGATATCGAAAAAAGTCTTGAAACAATTTGTCAGCAAAATGATCCTGATATAGCAGAAGTAATGAGACTTGTATCCGAATATAATTGTATTGTATCAGGTGGAATTCCAATACCTAATTGGTTCTTCAGTTTTCATCATGATGATATACAAGCATCTCGAAGCAAATTATCTTAGAAATGTCATATATGGCAATTTTGCCCTCCTTTACCTGTTTACAATTTTCTAATATATTTAGATTAGTTCAGATTTACCACATTCTTTCCTGAATTGATGAAACTTTGCCCACTCCCGCATCTCACTGACCCATCTATTCCAATTTCGTCTAAAGTGGTCCACCAAAACAGATTTATTGCCAGCAAAAGACTGATTTATGGCGTAAACAAGGGACATATTATCTGTTCCACTAGCTTGTTCTTCGACATCAGTTGGTAATCCACCATGATCAGCAGGGTTCCCCCAATTATCCCCGTAAATAAGCGAATATTTAGTCGTTCCAAATTTTTCACCATCAAAACTTACTTTTCCACCAGCAAAGATGAGTTTCTGAAATTGCATCTTAATGGGATAATCCGCTTTCTTCCATATTTCTGCTGCATTCCGAGCATAGTAAAGATATGTTTCCAACGCTTCTTTTATATCAATTTCTGGAATAGTAGTGGATTCCAATAACGATTGTTTTTGTTCGAGTTGGGAATTTAAGATTCTTTTTTGGACTATGAATTCATCATCGGTATATATACCTTTGCGATGACTTTCAAAAGCTTTTAGCTTGTCCTGTTCTAGTATGGATATTTCCCTGCGCAATGATTTTTGTTTTTCTGATAGGCTATTAGTATTTCCCTTCCAGAAATCTAGAACAGTTTCTTGGAAAACTTTTTCACACTCATCTTTTGGTGACATTTCCTTAAGATAAGCTGCGAACTTATCTTCTAAAATCTGTTTTGGCAGAAACATCGCATAGGGACATCCTTGATGATGGTGATGATAATAGGCATATTTATTACCGCTGCCTCCTTTGGAAATGCTACCAGTTAAGGACGCATGGCATTGTGAACAGATGACCAATCTCCGGAGTGGAAAATATGGGTTTTTCTGAAGCCTAGGCATCCGGTGGCTTTGTGAGTGCCGATAACAGCCCTGGCATTTTCTAAATAAGGCTTCATTAATTATCGGCTCAAACGTACCCTTATACCTTTCTCCCCAGACTTCCATGTGTCCGGTATATATCGGGTTTTTTAATATACGTTCCACAAATTGCTTAACTGGTCTATGTCCTGAAGGCATTCTGACTCCTAAATCACATAGATATTTGGCTAAAGAGTCATAAGTATGGATCCCTCTGGCATATTCCTCAAAGGCCAACCGGATATATGGGGAGATTTTATCATTGGGGATTATATTGCCGCCTCGTTCCTTGCGGTAATAGCCGAAGGGTGCCGGCCAACACCAAATACCTTGTCTGACCCGTTCCTTCATTCCAGAAACACAACGTTCTCGACGAACATTGTTGTCGAATTCAGCAAAGACAGAAATCATACCTTCCATGGCTCTTCCGACCGGCGTGCTGTTGATAGGCTCGGTGGCAGATTTCAACTCGGTACCATATTTACTAAGCATCTGTCTTACAATCACATGGTCATCCTGATTCCGAGCAAACCTATCAAGTTTATACACAATGAAATAGTCCACTTTAGGTCTTTTGTGACTGCACATGGCAATCGCCTTGGTGAATTGGGCGCGGTCGGTAGTTTTGGCAGATTCTCCCTTTTCTATAAATATATTTAAAATCTGAATATTCTGTTTTTCTGCATATTCCCGGCAAACCTTTTCTTGGGACTCTAAACTGGTTCCTTCCACCTGTTCTTTGGAAGAAACTCGACAATAGATAATTCCAGTTTTACTAGAGATGACTTGATCCATATGCCCTCATTTTAAGGCTTATTCAGATTTTGCCAAGGCCCTACTCGGACTTTTGGAACTATGCTCTTTCTGGATTATGGTGAAGATTATTTGAACCAATTGATACAAATCATCCCGAATGTGGGTTAGTTCTTCATCCGAGTACTTTTGAAGACGAGGATCTGTTTTTCGACATTGTTGCAAAGTAAGCATAGGGAGATTTGGATAGAGGCTTCTATTACTAGAATATCTATTTGTTTGTCTGCGGATAAGAGGGGATATATTGCCGACCTTAGCTGAAACAGCCTAACAGCTCTCAATATCATACTAATTTCTGAATTTGCCTTTCTCGGCAAAAACACCCTCCTTTTCATGTCGTTGAAAGTTCTCTACAGTAGTGGTATGGCTCTTTAAAACTTAAAAATGAAAGGGGTGAAAACCGTGAATATACAAGAATTATTGAAGGAGCTAGAACGTCAAAAACCTTTGAAGTGGGATCAATCTTTACCTGTGGGGAGCATCTCTATGGTAATGGAAGGGACTTCTCCTCAGCTATCCATGGAAGGTGGAAAGTCATACCAGATTGCTTCATCCTGTCATGCCCAGATAGCTGAACGATTGGAAATCCCTCTGAAGTATTATCACCGTATGAGGGAAGAAGAACCGAGTCTCTTGATTGAAAACACTAATACCTGGTTAAGAAAGTTCAATCGGGATGTGTTTGTCAGAGGTTTGGGAGATTCGGTCAGAGCTTTCCTTAGTGACCGTTACCGGGTTATTGATCACCTAGATGTCCTCTATTGTGCTTTAAATGAGCTACAAGCCCATGATTCCGAGATTGAGGACACTTACCTATCTGAAACGGAAATGAACGTCAAAGTCAAAAGTAACCAGCTTAGAGACTTTGTCCGTCATCGGGATGATCGAATTATGGGAGGATTACTCCTCACCAATTCAGAGACAGGGCATAAAGCCTTAAAAGTAGAGCCCAGAATCTTTCGAGTACTTTGTTCCAATGGCATGGTCATGGAGGAATTTCTTACCCGACAAATCCATCTAGGCAATGGGCATGAGGATTCCGATGATACCATCTATCTATCCATCCGGAGATCTATAACGGAACTCTTTGGTCGGTTTGGAGAAATAACCCAGTCCCTACGTGAAAGTACGGAAGTGAAAATTTCCAATCCCCAGAAAGTTATTCACCATGTGGTGGAACATTACAAGCTTACAGAAATTCAAAGAGACAGTATCCTTATGGCTTTTGGAGCAGAACCGGATGCAGACCAGTATGGGATTGCGAACGCTATTACCAGAGCAGCTCAAAGTGAGATTGTCTGGGAAAACCGTATTGAGATGGAGCGACTAGGGGGTAGATTGGTTACGCTACCTGTACATGAGTTTAAGCAGTATGATCAAAATTAATGACACTATGTCATAAATCAGAAGATTGAATATTCGTCTTCTGATTTTTATTTACATGATTATTATTAAAAAATGTGAACTGCTAATATGAAAAAAGAACTTTATTACCGTTCACATTTTCCCATATGCCAGATTTGTGGAGGCTATTGCTTTGAATTGACTCTAATAAAAATCATTAAGAAATAAACAAATCTTGGTATTTGATTTTTTTGATATCTTCTATCTTTAAAATAAATTTACCAGGGTTAAACCAATCGTTATTAATATCTGGATTTCTTAACAGGGCCTCAGCTGAATCGTTAAGGATGTTGTCTACTAATGGAGAACCTAAATCTGCAGAATTAATGATGGAATTAAAACGATCTAGAAAACCTTTCTGGTCTTTCTTTTTCAGTAATTCAAATCCTTCAACAAAAGCAATAATGTAGATGGTTGCTAACTCGACTGCCATTCGATAATAATAAGCATATTTAAAATCCAAAAAAGCTGATTTAAACAAGGAATTCTCATTGTCAATAAAATTATCAGCAGTGTCTTTGTATGGACTTATAAATTGGTTGTTGCATAAATTAAGGACTTTCCCTAGCAAGTTTTCAACAGATTTTGTTATTACCTCGTCAGATGGGCAAGAATACATGGATTCTGAAAAAGAGCGTTGTAAAAAATATATAAAAGCATCTTCACATTCATTTTTCCCCGGGCTTAAGACATTAGCCCATGATTTAAAATCTTGTTTAAAAAAGTCATTGGGACTATTTGTATTGCTTTTATAGGGATATAGTGAACGATAGAGAAAATAATCCTGACTAATTTCAATATCCCGATGTTCTTCCCGATTTCCACCTTCTAGATAATATGGTCCCGTCAACTTATTTACTTCAGGATGGATTATTTGATCAGCGGCAATATGTGTAAGGTAACCGATAATAAATGCCATTTTTTTGTAATCGTCGGAAGGAAAATGTGTCGAGTTGTTTTGCAAGTCAGAATCTTTAAATAAAATACTAATCATTGCGGTTGGAAATAGCCTGGCATCGCAGGAATGCAGATAGTAGCTCCAGGGTTCAACACCTGTTGCCGACTTGCTTTTATCTTTGGAAATCGCCAGATAAGAACGTAATAATCCTGAGGTATATAAGAATATGTCTGGTCCCATGCTACCCAGATTTAGATAAGTACGACAATTACAACATTGGTAATCTTGATCTTGTTTGATAACCCTGAGGACAGAAAAATATTTAGGTTTAAGAATATCGCAAGCCCGCTTAAAGGCATTCTGGCAAATTAACATATGAGCAATATTGGCTGGCATCTTTTGATCTCCTTCTCGTTCAAATAGTAAGTATCTATATTAATCTTTTGCCCCTCATTATACTTCAAAATTCTGGATATTATAATGAATTAATAATTTTTATTTACTGTTATTCAGTGATTTATTTATCTAATATGTTGGTCTATGTGGTTTTTAGTTGGTAAAAGTATTTTGTTGTTTATTTTAAGATAACAGAATAATTTTTGAGAATAATAAATGTTGACAATTTGTATTTCGTTTTCCTATAATCGGGGCATAATAAAACAGGAGGAGACGAATGCAATTGAAATTGCCCTTTGTACTAATTATTCCCACCGTATTAATGTGTTCAGTATTGTGGGCACAGGAAACAGCCGTACCCGCTCAAAGTTTGTTTAACCAGGGGAAATATGATGAAGCGGCAACACAAGCAAGGACAATGTTAGCTGCCAAGACTGTACCAATAGAAGTAAGGGATCAAGCTCTGAATATTTTGGGACACAGTTACTACAAGCAAAAGAATTACCAGCAGGCTTTATCAGAATTTAGGAATATTGTAGAAAACTATCCAGACTGTAAGTACCGTGGTAGCTCAATGATGATGATGGCAAACTGCCAGAAAGAGTTAAGCGATTCTGTTTCTGCCATTGGAACATATTCTTTAGTAATCAAGACGTATCCTAACGAGAACCGGTCTTCTGAAGCTCGGAAAGAATTATCAAACCTTTACTTCTCACTGAAATCTAATCAGCCAGAATTATTTAATAAAATAGTGAGTGATAGTGAAGTGAAAGCTGTGGCTCCAGAAAGCTTGATGTTCTCGGCTACTTTGGCATATAAAAAACAGGATTATGATAAGGCATTAATTTGTGCAAATGAACTGATCAGTCAATATTCTGACTCTAAGTCATACCCCGGAGCTTTGCTATATAAAGCTAAAATCCTCGGTCAAAAGAATCAGGGACTGGCTTCTGCTCAGCTGTATGGAAAGATTATTAAAACGTGGCCAACTGAGGAGTTATCTTTTGAGGCGCGTAAAGACCTGGCTGATTATTACCTCTCCAGCAAAACTACAAATCCGGAGACTTCCAATCAGATGATTGCAGATGCCGGTGTGCGGAATATACTACCAGAAGCTTTAAAGGTGGCAGGAGAGGCTACTTATTATAAACAATCTGATTACAGGAAAGCGGCTATGTATTACCAGGAAGTATTTGATTCTTTCCGAGATTATAAAATGGCGGATGATTGCGTAATGATGTTAGGTCGGTGCTATAAGAAGTTGAAAGACTATCCCACCTCTATTGATAAATTCAGAACTATATTAACAGCTTTTCCCACGAATAATCATTGTAATGAGGCTCAGGAAGAGATAGTAGATATTTTAATTAATCAAGAGAAGATGGGAAGTGAGCTACGTAAAGAAGCAGAACTTTTGAATCAATACCCTTATCCCAAAGGAAGGTTTAGGGCGATGAATGCCATTACCCGATCTTATTTAACTGAAAGCAAGCCAGAGTTAGCCTATCAATGGTTGAAAAACGAAATAGAGAACCATCCTAATCCAGCATATGAGCAGGAATATAAGAATTATTTAGCTGTGTTAGAGGTAAAGAGCAGGAAAGTCGAATAGGGGGGGGATTTATGAAGCTTATAACCAAGATTCTTATTATTTGCTTGATGACAATTATATCTTGGGAAGGATGTCAGGCATATCCTGAAGTATTATTGGATCGATCAAGTGAAATCACCACAATAAATTGGGGTGTTATGACCACCGATATAGGAAAAGTTGAGTTTTATGTGTTGAAAAACCCCGCTCAATGTAATCAATATCATTGTGAGGAAACAGTTTCTATTAATTCTTCTGCTAATGTAATTATTGATGCAGTTGACTTTTCTAGAAGCACAACCTTCAACGGCGAAGTGGTTAGTGTTTGCGAGATAACCTATCGAACAAGTAGTAGGGGTGAACATTATATCACTCTTAGTGTTGGTGGAATTAAAGATTGTGACTGTGGGTGTGGATGGAGTAATCACCCGAATGGATGTACCCCTTGTTCTTATAATGGTGGAACAGGATCAACAACCTATCGATTTATGACTTATTCACTAACATCAATAATTGGGCCAGAAAGCAAAGTACGAGGAGAGATTGGCAAATATTCATATCAACAAAGAGGTTTCACTCCAACCTATCAAAAGTGGAGTACTGATAGAAATTTAACAACTTTAACTGAAAGATGGGAGGGGAAAATAGTTGAACCCACTCAGATGTATTTGTATGTAAAGTTTGTTAGTCCTTTTGATTCAAATAGCACTATTACTATTTATGAGGCAATGACTACAAAAATTGTTCCGAGAAACTGGACTTGCCCTAAGTATTTCGATAGTAGTGCTGTTGTTGCTCCTGAATGGGTTAAGTATCCTATGGATAACGGACGTAGATATTTGTTTGGTGAGAATCTTCCAACAGGTTGGTTATATTCTATGTTTACCGCTGTTGAGTATCAAAACAAAAAACTGATAATAGTGCCGTACAATATTACTGATGAAACGGATGGTGGTTATGACATTGAAATGGTAGATGATTATGGCCCTAACCGAGGAAGATGGTATATATCAAATGTACACTTTAGCCTAAGCAGGCAGTCATGGATAAATCCTTGGCTATATGCTAATTGTAGTCTTACTCTTCCCAATCCACCTAATGTTAGATGGCATGAACATATGGAAACGACACCCTTTAATATGAATTCAGATGCGTTATTGGATGCCCTTATACTTCACGAAGGATATGGGCTAAATGCATTTATCGGACATATGGGAATAATGGAATATAGGATGCTTTATGACCATGATTATACAGAAAGTGATACTGACAGATTATATGATATTTATAAGTGTCTTGAAAGAATAGTTGCAGAGTCTAGAAATACTGTCCTTGCAAGAGCTGAACAGAAAGTAAATAAAGTCGAGAGTAATTTACAAAGAGAGATGCAAAAGGTAGATGACGGAACTTATTTGCGAGATAATGGTGGACCAAATTGGTCTGGGACATTTTGGATATATAATCCAAATACAACAAACTGGGATAGTATTGAGAGGGATTTTTAAATGAAAAAGTTTAGAATATTATGTATGGTCGTAATAGTTGTTTTGGGTAGTTCTTTTTTGCCAAAGTCTCAAGCAGCAGAAGTTGAGGAGAAGATGGACATTGTGGAGCAGCTGATAAATTGTCCGGATGGGGGTGAGCTCCACCTGAAATTTATTGAGGAGATGAAACATGATCCAGACCCGTGGAAGCGTTCGGATGCCGCTGCAACCTTGAGAATTGTAAAAAAGAATGCCCCTCAAACCCAAGAAGCCTTTTTGTGGATGTTGGATAATGAAAAGGAGGGTGATGTTCTTGACGAGGCTATTGGAGGCATCCACAAAAATCCCACCCTAATGAAGCCGTTGGAGAAGATACTTAAGGCAAGATTAGATAAGGAAATCCAGATTTGGGAAGAGATCAAAAATAATACTCGCAAGAATCACAATGACTCTTATCGAAGGAGTGATATCGCTTTTATTCTTGCCAGTATCCAGGGGTGTGGGCCTGAATCTTTTGAGGTTTTGGAAAAATACGAGGACCATATCGTAATCAAAGAAACGCCATTATTGAGTGGGATTTTACTTGCTGATATGAGTGTGTGTGGCTCAGAGAAATCCTTTAATCATCTAAAGAGCCATCTGAAGAATGGGGATTTGACCGAGATGCCATCCGTATTGGGTTGTATAAAGTATTTCAATGACAAGGATTCTGATGAGGCTTACCAGGCATTAGTGAAATGTGCATTAAGTGATGACATGAGTAAGAGAAGAGATTGTATTGGTTCTCTGGAAGTTTTCTATAATCGAGGCAAGGTAGAGGCGCTTAAGTATTTAGAGAGACTATCTAAAGATGAATATCATATATCCATTGTCCGTGAGAGCCGTGCGAATCCAGAAAGAGAACTTCGCAAAGAAACGGTCATTGAATACCCCATTAGAGATCTTGCTTTGAAAAGTCTAAAGAATATTCAAAAGATAAAAGAATAGAGTGCGTGGATCGTATATGAAATACAGCTTATGCAGCCTCATGATATTTATCATGGGGCTTTCTTTTGCCCATTCCTTTGATCTGCATATTGAGAATCAGTCCGGAGGATTTATTTGGACAGAGGATGCTTGGGGGAAACAAACTATTGGCCGAGTAATTAAACCTGCAGAAATAGGTGTTTCTGATGGCTACCGGGCAACTAAATGGGGCGTTCCGGGATCGGCAGTAGGTGTTTCTTCTAATGCTCTACACATATTGGTCAGAAAATCGGAACGCTCAGAAAAAACGAGTATTCTGACTCTAGCTCCCAAGGAGTCAGAAACAAATGAGAATATTTATCTTCGGGACATGACAGGGGCAATTCAAACAGATATTTCTGGAGGTTTGGGGATATTTGGAGAATTGTCTCCCAAGGTAGGAGATAAGGTGTTTGTTTCTCGAAAAAATAATACGCCCCAATTAATTTCGCAAGATTATACACCTCAATTAGGCGATGAATGGATTATAAAAGGTTCTAGAAGAACTCGAGAATACAAGCAAATATGGTTTGAAAACCGGTATGATGGCAGGGTTGTGGGTATGAATTCAAGAGGGCAAAAACGTATACTTGCCCGTGTATTAAGACCTGTCATGGGGACTGGCCGATTTGAGGGGTCACAATATATGCCCGGGTCCAAAGTCAGAGCTAATCATCCAGGAGTGATATGTATTTCAACTGCTCCAAAGGATGAAAATGAACGAAAGAATGCTCTGGAAACTCGAGGAGGATTTCAGATAATACCCTCAGTACATGCCATGGACGACGAAATGATCAAAGATACTCTGACAAGAACTCAATGGATGGTTGTAGGGCCTTTGAATATTAAAGATAAGTCTTTAGAAGGACAATACCCTCTCTTTTCGGGATTATTTACACCGGGGATGAAAGTCCAGATGAGAATAGATGATGGGGAGTGGGAAGATCTACCGGAGATAACTGGCAAGGTGGAGGATGCTTTTACTCCATCGGGGTTAATCCGGTATTACCAATACCAGGGAACTCCTCGCCAGGTTATTCATGGAATGACCCACTTGCGGATTATTTGTGAAGATTAGTCGTTTTTTGTAGTAGAACAATTAAACATGATCTTTAATTGTACGATGTCACCTTAATTTTGGAGGTTAGCCTTATGTCTCGCAAAGTCGCAGCGGTTTTGTCTCATTGGCACCATATGTTAGATGGATATCAAGGGACTCCTTTACAGTTTTATCAATCCTTGGAAAGAGTAATCCAATTACGGGAAGTTCCGGATACCAAAGTTAGTCGAATTGTGTATAGTGAAGGAGGAATATTCTCTGCCAAGCGAGAGTATTTCCGGGTCCAGAGAAAAGAACTTATCTTTGATATCTGTGCGGCTCCTTTTGGGGATGGATATTTTGTGTCTTGGTGGTTAGGCGAGTCTTTAGGAATATTTTGGAGTCTTGTAACAAGTATCCCATTGTTGGGTGGTCTTATGCACCGACTTTTTAAGCCAGCAACTTATTATCATTTGGATACGACTTTAATGTTTCAAAACATTGTTCACAGTGCGGTGATAGATGTGGTGGATGAAATAACAAATAGTCATGGTCTTCGAGCTTTAACAGAGCTAGAGCGAAAACCCGTCATGTCACAGATGTTCTCAAGTAATAATATCTCTGGATAACGAGATGTGTTATCCACAAACTTTAATCGAACAGCTTACTCTCAACTTTAATCTTTGGGAAAGGCGTGGGCGAGGGTGGCAAGTCTGGGGCTATCCGGTTACCGCAGAGCCTCCATATATTCCTTTCTATCATCGGGCTCAGCAAGTAGGACCGGTTTGTGTAGACGATGGCAAAAGACATACTTTCCTTAGTAGTTTTGTAGACAAGATATCTGGATTAAGCGCTGATAAGAAATCAAACGAGTTGATGGGTCCTTCGTATTATGAAGATTACAATATATTGCCGGCCAAAATAGTTCCTAGATGCCCTTCTGATTTACATGAAATAGCTATTTCTCTACCACCTAAGATTAAATATAATCTGCAAAGTGCGGAAGCCTGTCTTTTAAATCAGCCCTATGGTTCCCGACCTATAAGCTTTGAAATAATTGGGTCAGGGGATTCAATCTTGACTCAATTTGTTTGTCACCAAAACGATTCTGCGTCTTTAGCCCTACAACTAAAAGCTTATTTCCCAGAAGCAGTACTGCAAGATAATTTCCATTATCTTAAAACCCTGTGGAACGATCAAAAGGAAACACTCATAGTAGATTTTGGGTTGTCTCAAGAATTCATGCGTCCCCTTTGCCGGTACCATGATTTATTAACAGATCCTCTGATTGGTATCATTGGAGCATTGGAAGGATTGAGGTCTAATGAGTTGGGGGCGTTTCAAGTTATTTATCAACCTTGTTGCAATCCTTGGCGGGAAGATATTTTAAGATCAGTTACGGATTACGAAGGAAAATCTTTTTATATTGATGCACCGGAAATGCTCCCCTTAGCTGAGGAGAAGGTTAAGAAGCCTCTCTATGCTGTAATTATTCGCTTTATTGTTCAAAGTAACGATATGTCCAGAACCTTAGATATTGCTCGAAGCCTAGCTGCTGGACTCAAACATACCTCTTATGCAAATAGTAATGAACTAATTCCACTTAACAACGAAGACTACGATAATTCCTTACATATAGAAGATGTGCTTTTACGCCAAACACATCGCTCAGGAATGATTCTTAATAGCCAGGAATTGATTTCTCTTGTCCATCCTCCAGATGCCAGCGTTCATTCTTCAAGATTGATCAGAGATCTTAAGAAAACAAAGTTGGCTCCTATGATTACCCGTGGGCATAAGCTGGTCTTGGGTACTAATCTCTACCAAGGAGAGTCTTTTCCCGTTACTCTGGATACTAGCCAACGCCTTAGACATATACACGTAATTGGTGCTACGGGGACCGGGAAATCTACCTTACTTCTTAACTTAATTACTCAGGATATAAATAATGGATTGGGAGTAACTGTTTTGGACCCTCATGGAGATTTGATTGATCGAATTACGGAGAGTATTCCTGAGCATAGATATGAAGATGTGGTTCTTCTTGATCCAGCGGATAGTGAGTATCCTATTGGACTGAATATATTATCCGCCCATTCTGAAATTGAAAAAAATGTATTATCCTCAGACTTGGTAGCTGTCTTTAAAAGATTATCTACTAGTTGGGGAGACCAAATGACATCTGTTTTCAGTAATTCCATCTTGGCTTTTTTAGAAAGTCCAGAGGGAGGTACTTTACTGGATCTACGCAGATTTTTAGTGGAAGCTGGTTATAGGAATACTTTTCTTCAGACGGTTACAGATCCTGAAGTGGTTTATTATTGGCAGAAAGAATTTCCACTGCTTTCTGGTAAGCCTCAGGCATCAGTCCTTACTCGGCTTGATTCTTTCCTTCGCCCCAAACTTATCCGAAATATGATGGCGCAAAAACAGGGCTTAGATTTTGTCAATATCCTTAACAATCGAAAGATTCTTTTAGCAAAGCTGTCTCAGGGTTTGATTGGGGAAGAGAATGCCTATCTCTTGGGAACACTGATTGTGTCTAAAATACATCAAGTTGCCATGGCCCGACAATTGTTACGTCCAGAAGAAAGAGAACCTTATTATCTATATATTGATGAATTTCAAAACTTTATTACTCCCTCAATGGCCTCTATTCTATCTGGCTCTCGCAAATATAACTTGGGACTTATCTTGGCTCATCAAGAGTTGAAGCAAATCTTAAGCCGTGATGTGGAAATAGCTAGTTCAGTTCTTTCTAATCCAGGAACAAGAATATGTTTTAGATTGGGGGATGCTGATGCGCAGAAACTGGCTGATGGTTTCACCTATTTTGAATCTAAAGATTTTCAGAATTTGGGGGTCGGGGAGGCTATTGTTCGGGTTGAAAAGTCGGATCAAGATTTTAATCTTACTGTTCCTCAATTAATCCAGCTACCGACCGAGATGAAAGCTAAAAACAAAGAAACCGTAATTAAATTATCCAGACAAAAGTATTCTAATAAATTACTGCCTTTGAATGATGCTTCTAATATGGAGCAATCCTATAACAAGGGATCTAATACCATTTATGCGCCAGTCCCTAATGATGAAAAAGTATTAGAGGAAACGGCTATTGAGAGCATAGGGTTAAATATGGATTCTAACCTTTCCTCCGATGAGACAATGTTTTTAAGATTTATTCATCAAAACCCGACTCTATTTGTTACCAAGGTTTATGAGAGTCTCCAGTTAAGTGGATATAGAGGGGATCGGATGAAGACTAATCTCATCAAAATAGGTTACCTTACTCAAGAAGAAACCCGTCAAGGAGGGAAAGGGCGGTTAGCGAAAGTTCTCAAATTAACCACTAAGGGTCTAGAAGTAGTTAATAGAATATCTTCCCCGGGCAAAGGTGGCGACCTTCATAAACAGTTCCAATTAATGATCAAAGAGCAAGCCATATTGTTTGGTTGGAAAGCAAAAATTGAGGAAAGGATTTCTCATACTTTAGGCAGTGTAGATGTAGGGTTATCCAAAGAAGATGTTAAGATCGCCGTTGAAATTTCTGTGACCACGCATACAGAACATGAGATGGGCAACATTCGTAAATGCCTTGATGCCGGCTATGATTATATTCTTTGCGTTGGGTCAGATGAAAATGGGGCTCAAGCTATAAATAGCAATATCCGAAAACATTTTTCTATCAAAGAACGTCATCAAATTAAGGTTTGTTGTCCCCATCAGGTAAAAGACCTTTTAAAAAAGATAGATTCAATAGCTATAGTTTCTGAGACTTCTAATGTTTCGGAGGAAATTACCTCTCAGAAACAATTACTGGATATGAAAGAGGCTTCCAGCTATTTAGGAGTAAGCGCTACTACTCTTTACACTTGGGTTATTCAAAAGAAAATTCCCTTTGTTAAAGTTGGGCGATTAAACAAGTTTCGTAAAAAAGATTTAGACCAATGGTTAGAAAGAAGAACTTCTCAGGAGCAAAAACAAGATTTTGTATAATATACCTAATTGGCGACTGACGGTTTTATTGAAAGGAGGTGAATAAAGATGGGTATATACCAAAAAGGTGCTAACTGGTATGTTGACTATTATGTTCAAGGTCATCGAAAACGGAAAAAGATCGGTCCTTCCAAAAAACTGGCTGACCAAGTACTAAAGGATATCCAAGTAAAAATCGCAAAGAGAGAATTCTTGAACATATCTGATGAAAAGAAGATATTATTTGAAGACTATGCAAAAGAATATCTTGAATACTCTAAGGCCAACAAGTCTCACTCAATGTATGAACGGCGAGATAAGGTCAGCTTGAACCAACTCACCCCCTTTTTTAAAGGCTACTTTCTTTGTGGAATTACACCCCAGATGATTGAGCGATACAAAGTTATGCGACTTAACACCGTCCAACCTGCAACGGTTAATCGGGAATTAGCTTGCCTTAAACATATGTATACAAAGGCTTTAGAATGGGGATATGCAAGAATTAACCCCACAAAGGGAATCAAGCTTTTAAAAGAGCCTCCAGGAAGGCTTAGATACTTGGAGCCTAGGGAAGCTGAATTACTAATTTCAAAGTGTTCTTTGCATCTTCGTCCTATTGTAGTTATGGCTTTAAATACGGGGATGCGAAGAAACGAGATATTGCGTTTAAAGTGGGAAAACGTTAATATTGAATACCGCAAGATTCAAATTATTAACTCGAAAAACAACCAATTACGGGTTATTCCGATAAATAATAGGTTGTATCAAGAGCTTAATGAACTTTATAAACAACGTCATGGAGCCTATGTTTTTGAAGGTAGTAATGGAATGCCGTATAAGGATATAAAAACAGCTTTTCATTCAGCTTTAAGAAGAGCTGAAATCGAAAACTTTCATTTCCATGATCTTCGCCATACCTTTGGATCACAATTAGTTATGAGCGGAGTAGATTTGCGGACAGTTCAGCAATTACTGGGACATAAAGATATTAAAATGACTATCCGTTATTCCCATTTGTCCCCGGTTCATGTTCAAGAGGCGGTTAATAAACTGGATAGTACATGGACACCATATAGACACCGCCCTAAAAATATAGATAATAAGATAGATGTAACTATCTGAAAACGTTGGTGATGCTGAAGTAGCTCAGCTGGTAGAGCAACGGTTTCGTAAACCGTAGGTCAGGAGTTCGATCCTCCTCTTCAGCTCCATTTTCTTTTCTCTTTCTCCCGACCCCATCCCATCTTTATACCCTCTATTACGATATCAATAAAAAAACGGGATGAGTTTTTGACTCACCCCGTTCAAATGTATTCAAAATATCAGATTATTTCGTGGCGGAAGTGACTGGTCCCAGATATTCAAACCTCACCGCATCGGCTATGACGACTTTCCCCTCCGGTCCATTATTATTGAGGGTAACTTTCGCCGGTGTTATGGAATCAAACTCAAATTGACCCAAAACATTCCATTTATTTCCATTCTGTGTCTGATCCACGGTGACCGTTTCCGTTCCCTGTGAATGGTAAATCTCATATTTAGCTTCCGTGTTTCTGTTTGTTCCATTCACCCACCAGGCAGACACTTCATACCGTCCGGGTTTCGAGAGAATTGTCTCCCAGTTGAACTGGCTTGACCCCGTTCCCGTAACTGTCGAGACATAATCCTTATTCACCGGCGCACCATAGGCACCGGAGAGCCATTCTCCCTGTCGAGATGTTTTAGGATCCTGATTATCAATAATCACTTCATCCCGAACTGGCCCCAGATAGACCAGACGAACCGCATCCGCACTGACCTTTGATTTTTTGTCCGCCACATTTTGTATCTTGATGGTATTCTGTCCACCCGTTTTAAGGTTGAAGGTCCCGACCAGATTCCATGTCCCACCCTGAACCGACTGGTCCACAAAGACCGTCTGAGCCGAAACAGTATCCCAGACAATGACCGGGACACGATTGGACTGGGTCGAATCTTTTCCCCACCAAGCATACAGTTTATATTGACCGGAGGACTCCAATGTCGGGATCCATGTCACCGCCGCCCGGGTATCTCCACCATTGATAGATAATCCGTTTCGGAAATAGACTCCCTCTCCCGTCAGACGATTCCACCGTCCGCTGATGTGGCATTCCGGATCCAGATTATCCATAGTAACCCCCTGAACAATCACCCAGGCCGTAGGGACTTTCCGTTCTGTCCCATCCGAAGGCCTGTTTTTAACGGATCCCCTGACCACCATACCCGAGGAACCTCCCCCGTCATAATTAAGTGCATAATGACAACCCAGGTCCAACATCAGTTTACCTAACTCGGTACAACTCATGCCGGCACTCCACCCCTTTTGTCGGCCATCAACAACCACAAAATAAAGTCTGTTGTTAGTAGTATTGAATCCCACCGCACTCCGGGGATGGCGGGCATTGATATGTCCAGCCAGATTGTAAGGCTCCGTTGTCCCAACATCCAGAATCCCGTTGTCAACTAATTTCGGGCCGCCCCCGATTCCGTCGGTAATATCATTCCAGAACGAAGGAGAAACGAAGGGGGTCCCTCCCTTTTGTAACCGAGTCATGACCATTTTCGGTTTTATTCCCGGAGAAATTCCAAAGAAACTGCTTCCATTTCCTGAATGTTCTACCAGGTTATCTTTCTCAAAATAACTTAAAGTCGTGAAGGAACTGGTATTGAAATATCCGCCATTGATGCAGGCGACCGCATCCTCCCGCCGCGCGATCCCGCTGGGAGTCATCCGCGGCTGAACATAGACAGGAATTAACCCCACATTCCGATTCCGGGTATCGATTTCCAGAATATTGATGTCCCATGGAACACTGGTATCCCGGGCATGTTGATACCAGACTCCGGGACTGACGGGCTCTTTATCACCATACTTCACGCCCGGAAGTTCTACTCCACAGGCCATACTGGCCATTAATACCCAGGCAAAAAATAAAAGAAGTCCCGATGTCTTTTTCATTTCTGATCCTCCAGTTACCTCGATAATATATCCACATTAAATAATCAGCGGTATTTTATCACAGGCCTTTTTCCCACCTTGACCCACCCTCTTGCCGCCTTTTTCCATCCACTCCCCCACTGTATCATCCACGGACCTGCTCCGAGCTGCTCCGTGACTCTATCGTCAGTTTCCCATGGAGAAAACTTCATATTACGCTATTTGAAAAAATATTTGTAAAAAGTAGTAAAACAATCGGTGACTTATGTTAATATGGCATTGCGCGCATAAATGGCGATGTAACTAACATGATATTTATGAATAGAGTAGCTCATTAATTTGGGGTTTTTAAAATTAAATAAGTCAGGAGAGACTTGTATGTCAATCGAGAAATGGAGTGCGGCTTTACTAGTGTTGATGGGGTTATGCCCGATGGTGTTTGGGTGGGAAAATCCGAATGGTTTTTCCATCAGCACCGCAAGCGGAAGTCAAAACACGCCGCAAATTGCTGCCGACGGGTATGAGGGCGCTATTATTACTTGGAATGATTATCGTAATGGGACTGATTGCGATGTTTATGCTCAGGGAATAGACAACGTTGGTGATGTAAGATGGGATACCGATGGTATTCTCATTTCCGGCGGAATCGGTGACCAGATTCAACCCAAAATTGTCAAAGATCAAAATTATGGAGCTTATATCCTCTGGGCTGATTTCCGGAATGGAACAGATTACAATTTGTATCTCCAGAAAATCAGTTACGGCGGAGTTCTTCAATATACAGAGGGTGGAAAGAGTATTTGTACTGAAAGTGGTAATCAGGAAAACGCTCAAATCGCTGAAGATGGTACAGGTGGAGCACTCATGGTCTGGCAAGATTATCGCAGTGGTCTTGGGACTGATATCTACGCCCAGTCTATATCTTGGGAAGATAACCTTCTGTTTGCCGCTAATGGAGCTCCTGTTTGTACCGCATCTGGTGAACAAACGGCTCCGAAAATTATTTCTGATAGTTGGGGAGGCAGTATCATTGTCTGGGAAGATGAACGAAATTCCTTTATGAGCGGAAAAGATATCTATGCCCAGGCTCTTGATGCCAATGGTAATATTCGGTGGGAAGCAAATGGGATTCCCATTTCAACGGCCGCGGGTGATCAGAGTAATGTTCAGATTGTACCTGATCAATATGGGGGTGCTTTTATTTGCTGGCAAAGTGTTATCCCATATTCTGGTTATATTGCTGTTATGGTCCAAGCCGTTGATAGTACAGGCCAGATAAAATGGGACTCCAATGGTGTTTGTATTTCCACAAGCACATATACAGATCAAATTAATCCAGTGATGGCCGTGGGTAATATGCCTGGTAAAGCATTTATTGCCTGGGAGGACTATCGAAACGGCGACGCTGATATTTTTGCGCAGGAAATTGATAATTCCGAAAGTCGTATGTGGTCCTTCGGTAGTGGATTATCAGTCTGTACGGCTAGTTCCCAACAAACTACGCCTCAAATTGTGAGCGACAACTCTGGAAATGCAATTATTACTTGGACGGACTATCGGTCGAATGATTACTGTAATATTTACGCACAGAAAATTTCCTGGGCGGGGACTGCGTGGGCCGACAATGGTATTGCACTTAATCCGACAAAGAAAGTACAATATCAACCTGCCCCAATATCAGTTGGTTTTGGTGGTGCGGTTATTGCTTGGACAGATAATCGGAATGCGGATGATGATATTTATGTTCAGAGTATTACGGATACAGGTTTTGTTCCCGTGGAGTTATCTGAATTCAGCATTGAATAAATCAAGTATAAAACGGGCTGGTTTTAGCAGGGGTTAGGTCGCGTACCTACCCCCTGTTTTTTTATAAATAAATAGTAAAAGGTAAGATAACTTATGTTAATATGACCTTGTTTTAATAAATAGTGATTCAGGTAAGAATATATTTATGAATGGATTAGCTCACTAGCTTGGGGTTTTTAAATCTTATAAGTCAGGAGAGACTTTGTATGTCAATCAAGAAATGGAGCACAGCACTACTATTGTTAGTGGGTTTATGTCCGATGGTGTTTGGATGGGAAAATCCGAATGGTTTTTCCATCAGCACCGCAAGCGGAAGTCAAAACACGCCGCAAATTGCTGCCGACGGGATGGACGGTGCCATCATCACCTGGAATGACTATCGTAGTGGGAGTGGTGAGGATATCTATGCTCAAGGAATAGATAATGAAGGCATTGTGCGATGGGATACCGATGGTATTCTCATTGCCGGCGGAACCGGTGACCAGAGTCAACCGCAAATTGCCAAGGATAACAATCATGGAGCTTATATCATCTGGACCGACTTCCGGAATGAAACAGACAACAATTTATGTCTCCAGAAAATCAATTATGCCGGAGTTCTCCAATATTCAGAGGGTGGCAAGAGTATTTGTACTGAAAGTGGTAATCAGGAAAACGCCCAAATCGTTGAAGATGGAACAGGTGGGGCTTTCATGGCATGGGAAGATTATCGAAGTGGCAGTGGTAGTGATATCTATGCCCAGGCTGTATCTTGGGAAGATAATCTTTTGTATCAAAACAATGGAGTTCCTGTTTGCATCGAATCGGGCAATCAAACCGCTCCGAAAATTATTGCGGATGGTCAGGGAGGCAGTATCATCGTCTGGGAAGATGACCGCAATTCATTTATGGAAGGAGGAAAAGATATCTATGCCCAGGCTCTTGATGCCAATGGTGCTATTCGATGGACAGCAGGTGGTGTCCCCATTTCAACGGCCGCGGGTGATCAGAGTAGGGTTCAAATTGTACCCGATCAATATGGTGGAGCGATGATTTGTTGGCAAAGTGAAATCTATCCCTTTGGTTATACGGCCATTATGTTCCAGGCCATTGATAGTACAGGTCAGGTTTTGTTGCCTGAGAATGGTATTCCTGTCTGTGAAACTTATACATTTACAAATCAAAACAGTCCCGTGATGGCCCCGAGCGGTAATGGTAGAGCCTTTATTGCCTGGGAGGATTATCGAGATGGTAACCCTGATATTTATGCACAGGAAATGGATAATTCTGGGAATGCTTGGTGGGGGTTATCAATTTGTACCGCTGCCTATCAACAATATGCGCCACAAATCATAGGGGATGCTTTTGGAAACGCATTTATTACATGGACAGATTATCGGTCGAATGATTACTGTAATGTCTATGCGCAGAGAGTGCTTGCTGGAAATGTAATGTGGGCCGAAAACGGTGTTGCTCTTGATCCGACAAACAAAGTGCAATATCAGTCCGTCCCAGTATCAGATGGTTTCGGTGGTGTGTTTGTTTCATGGACAGATGGTCGGAATGTAGATGATGATATTTATATTCAGAGTATTACGGCGACAGGTCTTGTTCCAGTGGAATTATCTGAATTCAGTATTGAATAAATAAAACATAGAACTGGCTGGTTTTAGCAGGGGTTAGGTTTCGTACCTACCCCCTGTTTTTTTATTTTCTTTCTATGGGGGTGTTGCCTCTGTTCCCAACAGGTGGACACCCCTGCTGTTTTAGTTATGGGAACATAGTTTCATTGCTGGCCAGAGTGCCAGAATGTTTTTTGACAATCAAATCAGAAATATAGGACAAAATAAAACCGCCGAAACCTGTCGGTTCCAGCGGTCAGTTGTTTCTATTCAGGATAGTTTATTTCAATACGGTAGCTTTCTTCGTACCGGAGACAACTTGCCCGATCCGATAAACTTTTTCACCAGCGGCGGCCAAGTCAGAGGCAACCTTATCTGCATTTTCTGGAGAGACGATGACGACCAGTCCTATTCCCATATTAAAGACGTGATGCATTTCCTCAAAAGGAACCTGACCGTCTTTCTGGAGTAATTCAAATATGGGAAGTACCGGCCATGTTCCAGACTGAATCTGAACATCGACATTATCGGGAAGGATTCTTGGAATGTTGTCATAGAATCCACCTCCGGTCAGATGAGCCATTCCCTTGATGATGGGAGCTTGCCCCGGTTCTTGTGGATACTTATCTAATACGGATAAAACAGGTTTTGCATAACAACGGTGGGGTTCCAGGAGTTCTTCACCGGCAGACCGACCGAGAGATTCAACTACTGAATTCACGGTATATCCGTCATGGTCAAACAGGATTTTCCGAGCCAGTGAATATCCGTTGGTGTGAAGCCCGGATGATGCCAGTCCCAGACAAACATCACCCGGAGTGATTGTTTTCCCGTCAATGACTTTTTCTTTATCAACTACGCCGACAATGAACCCGGCAAGGTCATATTCACCTTCGGGATAGAATCCCGGCATTTCGGCTGTTTCTCCGCCGATAAGGGCACAGCCTCCGTTCCGGCACCCGGTGGATAACCCCTCCACAATATCGACAATGACCTGGGGTTCCAATTTACCTGTGGCGATATAGTCCATGAAGAATAATGGACGGGCACCCTGTACCAGAATGTCGTCCACACAATGGCTGACGATATCTATTCCTACGGTGTTGTGTTTGTTTAGCTGGAATGCAATTTTGAGTTTCGTTCCCACGCCGTCAACGGAACTGACCAGTACCGGGTGTGTCATGGTCTTGGAAAATTCCTGAGTGGAGAACATTCCACCAAATAATCCGATGTCCGACATTACGCCGGGAGTAAATGTGGAGCGGGTTAACTCTTTTAGCCGGCCGATGGTGGAAGTCTTAGCCGCAATATCCACCCCGGCGGATTTGTAAGTGATGGGTTCCATGTCGGAGTTCCTTTACAAGGGTCTAAAAACTGGAATCCGGGTGTTCCGGACCAGTTAACTGTCAGATATTAATTATAACTGACACCGGGTGGTTTCCGGGGCTATTCCGTTTTACCTTCCTCTGGATTTGTCATCCGTTTAGTTCCGCCTGATACAATCAGTGCCATCACTTCAGAACTGTTTATATCCACTTTTTTGACTTTGTCGCTGGGAATAATGACTAATTGCCCGGCAAAATTGTAGGACTGGGGCAGGTAAACTGCTACATGGCCGGGAAGTCCCAGAAAATCTGTATCCTTTTGAGTGATAAATCCTAAGACCAGGGCCGGGCTGTTATCAAACAACTGAATCATCACTGGAACATCAAAACTTTTTTTATCCCCGACAAAAGCTCCAATCAAATCCCTAATGGAAGTATAAATAAGTTTTGTGAAGGGGAGTCGGGCAAACAGGTTATCTACACTCCGTACGATTCGTTTGGTTAGATAATTTGTGGCAAAAAATCCTAACAGGGTAATCAGAATGATAGTAATAAGAATTCCTAACCCTGGTATCTTGTATCCCACTCCTGGAATTGGAAAACTCAGGGTCTTATCGATTGTGGTGAATGCCAGAATAACAATGTAACAAGTTATGGCAACGGGGGCCACTAGTAATAAACCATTGAAAAAATACTGAGTGAGTTTTTTTAGCATATCTATTCCTCCAGGACGCTCTTTATAACCTACTATCTATCATATTACTATTTATAGAATTAGATGAAAGGGAACTCGAAAATGAAATTCAGGGTTTTATATAGTAAACAATGAAATATCCCGGTTCGGCTCCCGGATTCAGTTGATTAGAGAAGGGGGATAATCCACCCCGACATCCTGCTGGGGCAATGCCGAACCGGGACTTCTTTCTCTATTTTTATCAATGTGTTTTGAAGTTGGTTTCCTCTGGAAGACAAAATATCCTGTTCGGTGTAGATTAGAGATAGGAGCCCCGGTGAATCAAGAGTCTATTAACCGGGAGAGAGGAGCGGTCTTATGAAAAAGACAGTTATTGTCTGGTTTCGTCAGGACCTGCGGTTGGATGATAACCCTGCTTTGTTAGCCGCTATTCAGGATGCGGAGCAGGTCATTCCTCTTTATATCTGGTCTCCGGAAGAAGGCGGTTCCTGGCCGCTTGGAGGAGCTTCCCGATGGTGGCTGCACCATTCCCTTCAAGTCCTTGACGAAAACCTTCGGCAGCGGGGATCCATGTTGGTCATCAAACGGGGTCGGTCTGCGGCGTTAATTATTCAACTGGCCCGTCAATTCGGTGCAAAATTTGTTTATTGGAACCGGTTATATGAACCCGCTGTTCTTCAAAGGGACATTGAATTAACATCAGAACTGGAAGCCTCCGCAATCTGTGCTGAATCATATAATGGGAGTTTATTATTTGAACCTTGGCGAACGGTAAAAGAGGACAAAACTCCATATCAGGTATTCACTCCTTTTTGGAATAAATGTCTAAGTTTATCGCCTCCCCCGGAACCTGTTTCCGCACCTGAGAAGCTGCCCCCATTACCCGATGGATTAGGCTCACTTCCGTTAGAAGAATTAAAGATAACGCCTCATTCTCACTGGGATAAAGGATTAGCAAAGAGTTGGATTCCTGGAGAAGATGCGGCACGGCAGCGGATGGATTATTTCCTGAAAGATATCCTTCGGCATTATTATGAAGGCCGTGATTATCCAGCTAAAGATCTCACCAGTCGGTTGAGTCCGTATTTGCACTTCGGGGAAATCTCACCCCGGAGACTCTGGTATGCCTGTCGTTCTCTGGAACTCATGGATCCTCGACCCGGAATTATCAAAGGCTCCGAAGAATGGTTGAGAGAATTAGGGTGGCGTGAGTTTGGTTATCACCTGCTGTTTCATTTTCCTAAAACTCCAGAACAACCCCTTCGTGAACAATATTCCCAATTTCCATGGACGGATGATTATACGGATCTGCGGTTATGGAACTATGGACTGACGGGATATCCTATTGTTGATGCCGGAATGCGTCAGTTATGGACGACAGGATGGATGCATAATCGGGTTCGGATGATTGTCGCTTCTTTCCTGGTGAAGGATTTAATGATTCCCTGGACCGAAGGGTCCCGTTGGTTTTGGGACACCCTGGTGGATGCAGACCTGGCGTGCAATACATTAGGTTGGCAGTGGGCGGCTGGCTGTGGTGCAGATGCTGCGCCATACTTTAGAATCTTTAATCCAAGTTTACAGGGTAAGAAGTTTGACCCGACCGGTGACTATATCCGGAAATATGTGCCTGAATTAACAGATGTACCGCATCAGTATATCCACACACCTTGGGAAGCGCCGCACCTTACATTATTTGAGTCGGGGGTTGAGCTGGGGAAAAACTATCCTTATCCCATCGTGGATCATGCAGAAGCGCGGCAGCGTGCCTTGTCTGTATTTGAAGGATTCAAAAAGAAGTAATCCGATGATTAAAATAAGAGGGTCTCGGAACCGAGGCCCTCTCAAACTTGATAATGATGTTCTGCTGTTATGGTAGGGGAATTAAACCGGGATCTCCAAAGTACGGGTCATCGTTATCTCGCAGGAAGTCTACATCCCCAAACTCCAAAATCCCAAGACTGTTATGCATCCCCATGAATTGGAATTGATGATAGGGATTCCTGGATGTTCCGACAACATAATGTCGGTCTAAGGTAATATTCCCGAACTGGGCGGAGGCCAGTAACTGTCCTCCCGGACTCCAGAAATCATAACTCCCACTGGTAGGTACTCCATAACAGGCCATTAGGACCAGGGAACCATAGGTGGTGAAATTTCCAAACATCTTACTGACATCCGCTTTCATTCCAACCTGTGCTCCCGGATTACTTTGTGGCGTATAGACTCCCGGTCCACCACCTCGAGCAGTCAGCTTCATTCCGACTTGAACACCAGAGGTTGCTACGTCAAAGTTCATGAAGGACAGGTGGAATTTTGAACTCATAATGCCAAACTGAACTGTCCCTTCTGTAGTGGACCAGCCCCAGCCCAGTAACGACATACTACTGAAAGTCCGGGCGGGATAATGAAGGTCTGGATGAGCCCGGGTTGTCATTAGAAGGGGTGCTGCTTTGTAGATTTGGATTTCACCCAGCGCGATTGTTCCGGTTGAGGTCCCCGTTTTGAAAATAATCTGAGGGTACCCAATCCCTGTGGAATGGGTATAAAGTGGGGCATCAATAAAGGTCCAGTTAGTTGATATCCCGAAATGGATATTTGCCGTCAAGTCGATATCAGGGCTGCCAGGTATCAAGCCATTAATATGGAATAGATGCGCCTCAAAATTATTACCAGGAGTCAGAGAACACACTTTCATCCGAGCGATATACCACTCATCCTTCAAATAAGGCAGCATGTTACTGAATTTGGGTGTGAGTTTAATTCCCTGAGTTGTGGAGTTGATGTTGAACAAGTAAACATTATCACTGGACACTCCGCCCAGGTCCGTAGTCGATGCAACATAGCTTATCTGGGGAAGGCCGGTTAATCCAGGCAAGAGTTCCAATCCATATTCATTGTAGAGAGTGCTGGCTGTATTGAAAACTCCAATCGGGAAACGATTTCCAAAGACTCTGAACCGTTCCATATCTGCATTAGGCCAATAGTTTGGAAGCTCAGACGTGGAAGCAATCACATCCAATGTTGTCTTGGTGTCACCCGTTACTGTATCGGGTACTTTGATGCCAATCAGATTTTTATCAGCCCAAGTGGCTCCGATGACAGAATCATCATAGATGAGTGAACTGTCACTCGCAAAGGACTCTGGAATATTAATTCCTGACAGGTCACTGACATATCCATCCATATTAAAGTAGAGGGTTCTCTCTGGATTAATGACCAGGTCTGGAAGTTTCTTGATTCGATATGTAGAGAACTTTACGGAATTAAGTCCCGTATAGTATTTCGTTGAACTCCACATCTCAAAGACATTTTGGGCTGTTGCTGCAGCGTCTTGAGAACTCTGTGATACGGTATCTCGTCCCAGTTTTGTGAGGTCATTATAGTTCTTGAGTATTGCCCAATCATAAGTCGAGTCTTCAACATAATCAGACAGGCAATAAAGGTTTTTTATATCATCTTCTTTCAATATCATTTTGACTGCAGGCAGCTGGATGGTATCTTCGGACAAGACTCGGATATAATTCGGTTTAGTAACTGTCAGTGTGGAGTAATTGTTGCTGACAATTAAGCGAACAGTATAGATTCCGGGCTCTTTATAGGATTTTACTGGATCTATTCCGGTTGTTGTATCTCCATCACCGAAGTCCCACTCATATAGGACAGAATATCCTGGGATACTGGTTGTGAATTGAACATCAAGAGTATTGATTCCAATGGTTGTATCTGCACTGAAGTCACCCGTGAGGGTATAACCAACATCATTCATCACATTAAGACCCAGCAGAAAACCTTCGAGATTACCTGTCAGTGTATCCACGGCACCACTTGTGATGGGGAAAGACTGAAGTGAACCGCCGCCCACTAAATAAATGACTGCCGGTGAAACAAAAGCCATGGCCTGGAGTTCATCTCGATAATTGCCTCCGACATAGGAGGAAAAAAGCTTCTTTCCGGTGTTGGGATTTATCACAGTCATAAAGGTTCGAGATTGTACTCCGTACACTGTGTCCCAGGCGTTGGTTGTCAACGGGAAGTTATTGGATTCTGTGTATCCACCAAGATATATATGTCCATAGAAATCTCCGGCAACGCCATAAATAACATCCGTCGCTGTTCCTCCCAGATAGGTGGAATACACATATCCTGTCGCAGCGTTATTCAGGACTGTTACAAATCCGTCAAAGCTGGCTGCATCTCCTGTTGAATCTACGGCGCCTGCCGTGAGGGGATAATCCGTAGAATAGGTCTCCCCTGCAACATAAATGAGATGATTATTGGTATTGATACATTGGGGAAATTCTGAATCTGTTCCACCCAGGAAGGTGGAGAATCCCATGTTTGTTCCGTTATAGTTTAACTTGGTAATAAATGCTTCTGCACCTCCGCCGTTGTACGTTTGCTTAACTACACCGGCTGTAACGGGGAAAGTTGTTGAATAGGTATAGCCTGTTACAAAGAGGGACTCATCCTCTTTGTCCGGTGTGAGAGCGGAGACCTGGTCATTCGCATATCCTCCGAGATAAGTCATAAAGTAGAGCGAGCCATTGGGCAGGAATTTAGCGACATATCCATCATTTGATCCCCCCTGGTAGGTTGTGGAAATGGTACCAGGTGTGGTGGGTAAATCTCCAGATCCGGTGTATCCTCCAATAGCAGCCGACCCGTCTGGCCACACGGCCAGCCCTTTGACCCAATCGGCATTAATGCCGCCCAGATAAGTAGAATAGATAATCGTGGTGCCGGATGAATGGATTTTAGTTACAAAGGCATCCAGATTCCCATTATGCGTTGTGTCATATCCATTGGAAGTGACAGGATATCCGTCATAGGTTTCCCCCGCAATATAAATCGACCCGGAAGAATCTATGCCGATTCCCCGGCCCGAACATCCATCACTATTGCCGATTGCCACCGTCAGTAATATCTGGGTTCGGGCGGCATCTATTTTAGCTACCACATAACTTCTCGCCAGATAGTAAGTTGTAAACAGCGATTGAGATCCCAGGGGGAAATCCATGGACTGCGTGTTTGTGAGGACATAAATATTCCCCGCTGAATCCGTTGCGACGCTGGCACATTTATCCCAACCACTGCCTCCCAGATAAGTCCCATAAATAACAGGATCAATTATGACGGGATAGTTTTTGTTATATTTTCCAAGTTTGAATGAGATAAGTTTATTTGTGGTTTTATGGAAAGAACATTTAACAGGAACCTGGGTCCCGGATATCTCCTGCCATGCCCGCGGTGCTTTCTCTGTCAGGACTCCCGCTTTGGTGGAAATAGATAATTCTCCCTGCCGATTAATTTGTATCTTATCTGCATTTGAATATAAGAACTGAATCAGGTCTGGTGAGGAACCAGGAGAGATAATCAAATCATACTCCAAATGTTTCTGCGTACCGCGACAGACCAAGTCGATACCTGGATACAGGTCCGAATAGCGAACGGAGTTATAAAGTGGGAGCCCGGATTTCCACTGGGTCTTATCTGGACCTATGAAATAATTAATTTTTCCCTGAGTTGGATTTTCACCTGTCAGGATTGATGTTGGGTTTGCGCCAGAAAAGATTTTCCTCAGACTTACCTCCGGATTAATCCCGATTTGAATCTCTCCTGGAATCAGGTAGTACTGGATTCCGGGAGTTTTTACTTCAAATCCGGTTCCCTCTCTGGATGGTGCAAACGATAAGGGGATATTTTCATTGATAAGAAGACTCTTAGAGCTCAACATCATCGGAGAAAGAAGTGTTAATAGTATGAACAAAAGGGAAAATGACAACAGCCGTGCGCGATTCATAATCTGACCCTCCTCAGATAATAAAAACCCACATTTTGAATTTGACTGGCGACAGATTAACAACCTGAAAAAGTCAGGTCATCCCATAATCTGCCTCCCAAATTCATTTAACGCTGAGAAGGATTTGCTGTCAATTAAATTAATCCCAAAATTATCTTGTGTACGAATAGGAGTACACTCGAAGTTGATTTAACCCCTCTTCATGCAAGAAGTAGAACTTATGGGCAGATAAATCAGCTACGAAGTGGGCATCCTTATCCTTGGGGTCTAAACCCTGGACTTGCTTGATAAGTTTAGGCTTTTCGGGGTTTTGAACATCTACCACAAAGGCATTGTCTCGGGTGAATATCAGAATGATATTTTTATCTTTATCGAAATAGATATGCTGTACATTGAGAACCAATGAGGAAGAATTAGGCCATGGTACAGACAATGTGGCGGCATGTTTTATTTCCGGTAAGGTTCGGAGGTCATACACTTCCAGAACATATTTCGTTCCCAGTGCATAGAGATACCCATTCTGAATCGTATAAAATGTCTTCACATCGGGTAGTGTCTTGATGGGTATCAGGTTTTTGGAATCAGCCGAATCAAAGAGGGTCAAGTATTCTCTATTTTTGTTAGGCGTCGTAGTTATCCCAAGACTGTATTTTCCATTGATTGTGTCTATCCCTCGAATCCACTGCAAGGCAGCCGTTGTGATGGCTGAAATGTGATTTATAGAGAAATCGGATGGTCTAAATCCAAAAGAATAAAGGACTGTGTTTTGTTCCTTTGTTTTATCAGATCCGAAATAACTGTACCGATCTTCTCTGGTTCGGTACATGAAAAGGTTTTCATATCCGAAGGGATTGTTGAAGGTAGTACGGATTAAAAGGGTGGGTTGCAGGGCCTTATCAATCGTTATCATTGAGTATGTCTTTCCCTGTATTTGGGGGGCAACAGGAGAAGCGGATACCATCTTATTAAGGTCCCAGGATTCAATCTGGAATATAGAACTATGACTCTGGTATGTGAATAAGATGCCATCCTCAATCTGATTGGAGGCAAGATAAAGCAGGTTGTTTTCCTTTTTGATTCGGGCGGTGATAGGGACTATCGGTGAATTTTCATCATCTGGATTGTCTATCTGATAATACAACTCCCGGACAGGATGTGGAGTCAGAGTTTTTACATAGAGATGCCCATTCCATGCTTTAGGGTTATGGAGAGAGAGTCTGCTATCCCACGGGAAAGGAAGGGTATGGATGGTAATGGAGTCTGGTTGGTATTGAATCATTGTTCCTGAAAGGAAGAAAGAACCTGACAAAAGGATTCCAACTCCAATCAGAATAAATGACTTTTTCCATGGGTATCGAGATGCCCACAGAACACAACCTATAGAAACTAAGGTTACTGCCAGAAAACCGAGACCCATTACTACAATCCAATGGAAGACATTATCATATTGATTTAATACACAGAAACCCACGATAAGACCTTCAATTAGAAGCGAGGCCAGTCCAATCAATATGGGTCGTATCCTTTGAGTAGATGAAATCAGCCTAAAGATAGCTGTTCCGGTAAATAGGGCGAGGCCCGAAACAAATCCCAAGATATTCACACTCGCTAAGATGCTGACAGGCAAATCATAGGAAAGCGCCAAACCTATCATCAAGGTTCGCATAAACACGAAGGCCACAAACAAATAAAATAAACTTACTATCCATTTATGGATGAGTAAACAATCATCCTTATCTTCTGATGATTGAGTCTCAACCCTAAACCCCCAGGCAACCCATGGAGCATAAATAAAAGAGAAAATTAATGTGGGTATAGAATACCGTGCCATAGCAGGCTCGATATAAATCCAGGCGTATGCAATAAGAATCAGAATGAAGTAAACGATGAGTGCGTTTTTCTGGCGTTTCCCTTCCTGAATGATGAGAGTAGTAATGGATTCTGGAAACCATTTGTTTTTTTTCTGATTCATTTTTTATGCTCCCCAATGGACCCTCTGACCCATGATCCCATTCAGAGTGTCTCTGAATTTAATGGCTGTTTTCAAAACAACACCATTATCTTTTCCTACACACAAACAGCTCAAGAATAACTCAAATGCGCTGTTTTATCAAATCAGAATTACCCAAAAGGCGGCAGTTAACATATTGAAGATGTGATATATGGCAGGTTAGTAAAAACAGATTAGGCCATGCGAAAGCGGTATCTACTTAACGGTAGATACCGCTTTTTTATTTGGGAGTGAGTATGAAAATGGTATGGGATCACTCACGGAGCTGCTCGGAGTGGGTCCGTAGCTGATTCGTTTCTGGTTCGTTATTGGGAGGAAGTTGCCGAACAAAATTTATAAGCCGGAAACGATTTTAATGTGACTTAAAAAGGGTGTTGGGGGAGACACGGATAAAAAGACAAAAAGGAATGTCAGAGGATAAAGATAATTCAGAATCAGATGAGTACAAGGAATGATTCGGTAAAAAATAAAACCAGGCGATTTTCCAATAAGAAGTTCGCCTGGTGTTAAGCCCGATAATTTTTTGGTTTAATGCGAAAACTACTCGATAATCGCTGGAACCTTAAAGAAGGAATCCACCCGTTCAGGGGCATTGGCCAACATTACTTCTGGACCCGGAGAGGGTTTTGCTTCGTCTGCCCGGACCACATTTTTCAAGGGTAACATGTGAGACGTTGGCTGGACATTAGAAGTATCCAGTTCGCTGATTTTATCGACATAAGTCAGAATGTTGTTTAAGTCCCGGGTCAGGGATTCTTTTTCAGCATCTGACAAATGGAGCCGCCCCAGTTGGGCGATATGTTCAACATGTTTAATATCTACTGCCATTGGAAACTCCTTTTATTACAAAGTATCGTCGTCATCTTCCTCAGCGGAATCCCCATCACCGAGAGGAGGAACCACTAAATCATCATCTTCGTCCTCGACTTCGGGGAGGTCTGCGGGTAATTCCGCACCCACCGGTCCAAAGGCCACTTCATCTTCCGGAACACTCAGGAACGGTTCCACAGATTTATTGCGTTTGACCGGGGCTGAAGCCACCTTTTCCAGATTAGCATATTGCGCCATTAACATCTTTGTGCCGTCTTGAAACATAACGGTCACCTTGGTCCGTTCACCATTACCGGTGACCATCAGGACCGTTCCGATACCCCACTTTGAGTGGCGTACCTTATCGCCTATTTCGAAGTCATATACATTTTTTGTGTCAGCCATGATAGCTTGTCCTCCTGGAGCTGTATCCGCCTTCACCTCGATGTGAGTTGGGAGCGGATTTGCCCCGCGCCCAGACGGGTTGAATTTCATTTATGAATGGAGATGGTTCGTTATACATTCTTTGTCCATACATTCGTCGGGAACGGGCCGCTGTGAGAAATAACTGTTCTCTTGCTCTCGTAATCCCAACATAACATAATCGCCGTTCTTCTTCCAACTCTGCTTCCGGGTCTTCTGAATCCCGTACAGATGGAAAGATATTTTCTTCCATGCCGGTAAAAAATACAAGTGGAAATTCTAATCCTTTGGCAGCGTGAAGACTCATGAAGCTGACGGTTCCGGTCACATCAGGAGTCCCTTCCGTTTCGGTCAAATCCACATCCGTCATCAGGGCCACTTCGTTTAAGTAGGCCGCCACGGTTATATCTTCACTTTTACGCTCAAAATCTTCAGCTGCTGCAACCAGTTCCTGTACATTCTGGATTCGTCCCCGGTAATCTTGAGGGTAGGCCGTTTCCAGATAATCCGTATAATGAATCCGGTCCATCAGGTAAAGCAGGAAATCCATAACTCCCCGTCCCTGAGACTCGTGCGCCAGTTCTCCAATCAAACCTAATACTTCCTGAAGTTTGGTTCGAGTTTTAGGCGCGATGGATTCCACATTCTGAACTCGCTGCAAGGCTTGAAATAAAGAAAGTCCTGAAGATTTGGCGAAAGCCGAAAGTTTTTCAATCGTCTTATCCCCAATCCCCCGGACGGGAACATTCAAAATCCGTTTAAGGCAGACTTCGTCCGCAGGGTTTACTATGACGCGTAAATAGGCGAGGATGTCCCGGACTTCTTTACGGTCATAAAACTTTATACCGCCGACTATCTGGTAGGGGATCCGCATCCCCCGGAATACATCTTCGAAAGCTCTGGACTGGGCATGCGTTCGGTAAAAGACAGCCACTTCATCCAGTCTCCGCCCCAGATTTCGCCAGTGATAGACCTGTTCTCCCACCCACTGAGCTTCCAGCATATCTTCATCGGATAAGACAAAATAGACCGGCCGGCCCTCTCCAATACTGGTCCAGAGTTTTTTCTTGTTTCGTTTGTTGTTTCGGGAAATCAACCGGTTGGCCGCATCAAGGATGGGTTGGGTGGAACGGTAATTGCGTTCTAATTTGACGACATGGGTGTTCGGGAAATCATCCCCGAAGGTAAGAATATTATTGATATCGGCACCCCGCCAGGCATAAATACTCTGGTCATCGTCACCGACAGCACAAAACATTTTCTTATCCTGTCCTAACAATTTCATCATGCGGTACTGGACATGGTTAGTGTCCTGATACTCATCAATAAGGATATGTCGAAACAGGTTCCGGTAATATTCCCGGACATCTTTATGTTCTTCCAACAGGCGGACTGTGAGAATGAGCAGGTCATCAAAATCAACCGCATTATTGGCTTTTAGAATGGCATTATATCGGCCGTAGGCGTCTCCCATCATCTGGTGGGCAACACTGGCTTCTGCATTACGGTATTGTTCAGGAGTTATTAAGGAGGATTTGGCAGAGGAGATTTTAGCGACGATGTTTTTTAAGTTAACTTCTTTCGGGTCCCGGCCCATGTCGCGAAGAACTTCCCGGACAACGCCGGCCTGGTCTCCATCATCATAAATCGTGAAATCCCGAGTATATCCCAGTTTATCAATATAACGGCGGAGGATTCGGACACAGGCTGAATGGAAAGTTGTAATCCAGAATTGACGAACATCATGCCCCAGTAATTTTTCAACGCGTTCCCGCATTTCCGCAGCGGCTTTGTTGGTGAAAGTTACGGCAAAGATTTCTTCCGGCCGGTTCATTTTTTCCCGAATGGAATGGGCGATGCGGTAGGTAATAACGCGGGTTTTTCCTGAACCCGCACCGGCTAATACCAGTACCGGACGGTCTACCGTGGTGACCGCCTCATACTGTTGTTCATTCAAGCCTTTAAGAAAATCAGTCATAGTCTCTATTTATATCCATAAAAGGACCGCGAAGAATAACGAGTTGAATCCAGTATCTTCCGTTAATGTATCCTTCGCGGTTAATTATTTTTTCTCTACGGTTCCCAGTTTCTTGACCCGTTTGAGCAGTCCTGTTGTTGACTGGCCTTCGACCAGTTTGATTCGGACGACTCGTCCACCCCAGGATTTTACTTCCCGGGCACCGACTATTTCCGACACCTTATAATCGCCGCCTTTGACCAGAATGTCCGGCCTAAGGTGAACGAATACTTCCAGAGGTGTATCCTCTTCAAACCAGGTGACGAAATCCACACAAGCCAAGGCGGCCATTAACTCGGCCCGTTTCTCCAGGGTATTGAGTGGGCGTTCGGGTCCTTTCAGTCTCTTTACACTTTCATCCGTGTTCAGAGCAACGACCAGAATATCACCCTGCCGTTTCGATTGTTCCAGTAACCGAACATGTCCCACATGGAGGATGTCAAAGACTCCATTAGTGAACACGACTTTTTTCCCGCCGGCTTGTAACCGGCGGAGAATTGGTTTTAATCGGTTCGGAGATTTAATCTTCCGGCGTGTCGATATAAATTCCATAGTATTTGATATTTTATCAAACACCGGCATAACACACAGGAAATCTTTTTGGGTCAGGAAGTCGGGGTGTTTTTATTGGAATTACCGACAAAGTGGTTCCATTTCAATTCAGAAGCAATAACCGCCCCGAACATGAGGGCCGCCCCTACCCATTTATGCAATTCAAGTCGTTCTGTCAGAATGAAATAACCCAGGATTGCAGCGAATACCGGTTCCAGTGAATAAATAAGGATAGCTCGTGTGATTTCGGTTTGTTTCTGATAAACAAACTGGAGGTAAAAGCCTATCAGGGTCACAAATATTGTCAGGTATATGAGGTTGCTCCATACCACGATTGAGCGGGCCCCGAGATGGAATCCCTCCCAACCCCAACCAGCCATACACATTAATCCCAAAAAAAGGAGCTGCGCCCCCATCAGGAAGAAGGGGGAATACTGTTCAGTAAATCGGGTGGTGTAGATGATAGCCATCCCGAACAGCATGGCGGACAGTAACACCAGGAAATCGCCCTTTTGAATCGTCCAATTCGGTTGAATCGTGAAGATGATTAGCCCTAAAAAAGCAATCGCGATACAGGCCCAGGCTTTCTTCGTTGGATTTTGCTTAAAAAACAGCCACAGGTAGATAGGAGTGAAGAAGACATGAAGACTGGTTACAAAGGCGCTTCCAGTGGCTGTCGTCAGTTGTAATCCCCAGGATTGAAGTATCAGGCCCACTCCATTGAAGAAGCTGAGAACAGCTGCGGCTCTCCAAGCATTCTTCCAATTCCCTTTTTCCTGAAGTGGTTTAAATTCTTTCATCCACCATGGGAGGTAAATGATAAACGCCAGCATGGAACGCCAGAAGAAGGCTTCAAATGCGGACACCGAACCCATGACCACTTTCATACAGATAAAGGATGTTCCCCATAGAAAGGTGGTGAAAATGAGCAACAAATCTGCTTTAAGGGATGAAGTGTGGAGTTTATGTGTCATATCAAATCAACGGGACAGAAGTGCCTTACCGCCAAACATCACGAAAAAGAGAACGGCCTGAACCAGGATAATGGTGGCTCCAGACGGGATATCTCCAACATAAGACAGGAATAATCCTGCAATCGCTGATAAGATGCCGATGCTGACGGACCAAATCGTCATGGATAAGAAGGTGCGTGCCGCCAGACGCGCTGTTGCGGCGGGAATGACGAGGAATGCCGCAATCAATACGATACCGACGACTTTGACTGCAACAACAACAGTAACAGCGACCAATACAGACATCAGGTAGTCATGTCGGAGGACGGGTTGCCGGTCAGCCAGTGCCAGTTCCCGGTCGAAGGTAGCATACGCCCATTTCCCCCAAAGTTTCCAGGTTGCCAGGGCCAGGAATGTGACTGCCACCGTGACCCATAGGTCGGACTCGCTGACGGCGAGGATAGATCCAAACAGATAGGTATAAGCATCCGCGGAGTAATCTTTCTTTAAGGCCAGAAATACAATTCCCAGAGCCATTGAGACGGAGAAGAATATTCCGACGGCCGTATCCCGTCCCAACGAGGTTTTCTCGCGGACCCATGTAATTAATACAGCCACAACGATTGTGAAGGGGACAGCTACCCATAACGGTTCCATGTTTAACAGGAGCCCAAGTGCTACACCTCCGAACGCGGCATGTGCCAGCCCGCTTCCAAGAAAGCTGAGTCCCCGCTGCACCACAAAAACGCCATAATAACTGGACAGGAACCCTACCAGAATACCTGCGATGAGAGCCCGTTGAAAAAACGGCATGGTTAATAAATCAATCATGGTGATGCTCCGGCAGGTGGGGATGGAGATGGCCGACGTGACCAAAAGCTTTCTGCAGATTTTCTTCTGTTAAAGCATGGGAAGGTGGTCCGTAAGCCATACATTTCCGATTGAGTAACATAACTTCTGTGGCGTGGTGCCGGGCAATTAACCAGTCGTGAGTGACCATTAGAATAGTCGCCCCGGTTTCTTTATTGTATAAGTCCAGTAAACGATGTAAATCTTCTTCGCCGACAGCATCAATCCCTGTCGCAGGCTCGTCTAATAACACCAGTTTCGGACTTCGGGCAAATATTCGTGCCAGATAAACCCGCTGCAATTCACCACCGGACAGCCCTCCTAGAGGACGGTGGGCCAAATGTTCCGCTCCCACTTTGGCAAGGGCTTGTTCCGCTTTTTTTTCTTCTTCACGGCTGATGAAAGCCGGCCATGTACCTCTCAGACCAGAGACAACCAACTCCAGCGCCATTGCAGGAAAACTGCGGTCCAGACTTTTCAGCTGTGGAACATATCCGATATCGGATGGATTAATATCCGAAACAGGTTGACCGTGAATTTCTGCCGAGCCGGAACAGGGTTTAACCAGACCCAGAAGAGTCTTGATAAAGGTTGATTTACCAGACCCGTTGGGACCGATGATGACAACAAAACATCCTGACACCACTCGGAGAGAGATGTTTTCCAAAGCCAGATAATCTCCGTATCGGACGGAGAGTTCTTTCACATCAATGGCTGTCGTGGAGTGAGTATTCATTATTTCGTCTTTGTTGAGAGAGCTTTCTGTAATACAAGCGTATTGTAATTTAATAATTCAAAGTAGGACTGGCGACCCTTAATACCGCCGATGGGGTCGAGAGTATATACCGTTACTTTAGCGGATTCAGCCAGAATTTGAGCCGGTCTTTGAGGGAGTTGGGGCTCGGTGAAAATAGCAGTTGCTTTCTTTGCCTTGATTTGTTTAACCATCTGCTGAAGGTATCGGGGAGAGGGCTCTTTTCCCGGAGAAGGCTCAATTACTCCACCTAATACTAAACCGTATCGCTTCATCAGGTATTGAAATGATGGGTGGAACATGAAGAGTGATTTTCCTTTAACGGAAGCCAGTTGCTTGGTCATTGCCTGATGTTGTGCATCCAGTTTGTCAGAAAAGTTATTGGCATTATTTTTATATACCCTGCTTCCATCCGGATCAAGCCTTGTTAATTCTTTGACCAGACTTGGGACCAATGCTTTAACGGTGAGGGGGTCTGTCCAGAAGTGTGGATCAGATTCATCTCCGTCATGGCCTGCTTCATGGCTAGCACCTTCGTGATGATGACCTTCCAGGGTTTTATACCTCATATTGGCAGGAACCAATTCAATAACTTCTATCTTTCGCTTTGCCGGGAGTTTGGAAGCCCATCCGTCCAGGAGTGGTGAAACATAAAAGAAGGCTTCCCCGGACTGAACCGTACGAATATCAGAGGGTCTGGGTTCGTAAGTATGTGGAGAGGCACCGGAAGGTATCAGCTGCTGAACAGTAGCACGGCCGAGGGTCAATTCATTAAGAATCGCCGCCAGAGGATGAATGGAGGCGACATAAACCTTATTGGCAGCAAGAGCCGGAATCGACAGAAGACAAATTGTTCCAATAATTAAAATGAATCTTTTCATGCGAAACTCCAGTGTATTAATCGGTTAAGAAACCTCATTTCCAGTTTATCATAGGCTTTTTATTACCGTGATTGATTCTCTGAAAGACCTTCATCGGTTAAGATTAGGTGTAATGAATCAGCCTGAGAATAATTTAGAACATACATTATGGAACTGGATAAGCCGGTTTGACCCACCGGAGGACCCTGTTTGTTGGTGTCGAGAGGTGGGTCTTCCTGTGAAAGAAATATCTGGACAAGTGCATCGGGGCCCCTTTATTCTCCGTTCTGAATATCAGGAGAAACCGATGTCTATCCTGTTGTATCCGGATAACATTCGAAACTGGCTCACCTATTTACAGCAACACTCCGGACTCAGTACATTAACTTATGACCGCCTGGTTCGGGTGTGTCTGGTCCATGAGTTCCTCCATCACGGGATAGTCCATGCCGGGCAGTTCTGGGATGGAACTACCGCCCGGGAATTTAAGCGATTATCCATCCCTCAGGAAGAAACACTGATTCACCAGGTAACACGGTCCTGGTTATTTAAGACCTGGCCGGAATATGTATCCTCAGGAGATTTATTATTTCCATGACGCTTCATAATTTAACTACGGATTTTCAACACTGGTTCCGGCAACTCAACAGAATTGAAAAAGCATTAATGACATTATTGTTATTGGGTTTGTTCACTTACCTGTTGTTTTTCATTGTTCATGCGAGTGCCTGTCTGCTGTATCCCTATGACCTCGATAATGAGGAAGGTTTTATATTGAATCAGACGGTTCGACTGAGTCATGGGCAAACTATATATCCAGACTTAAAGAGTTATCCCTATACCGTCGGCAATTATCCCCCGTTGCATCCCTTACTGGGTGTGCCGCTGACCTGGATATTCGGTCCTGTCCATCTGGGGGGGCGTTTAATTAGTATTCTGGCGACACTGCTGTTGTGTGGAGTTGCAGGTCGATGGGTATATCGTCTGACCTCGGGAGACTGGGGAGCGGCTCTGTTTACGGCCTTATTCCCCTTCGGCATCCATTACTTTTATCTTTGGGGAGTCTATAACCGGGTAGATATGTTGGGGTTGGCTTTATGTTTTTGGGGGATGTATCTGTTTTATCGGAATCCCGAAAAGTTATTCATGCCGGCGTTATTGTTTACTCTTTCACTTTATGCGAAACAGACTCTCTTAGCGGCCCCCGCTACGGTATTTATTTATTCCTTGATTTATTACCGAAGGAATGCGTGGAGACTCCCAGTCTATATGATGGCGATGGGGCTTCCTGTTTTTGGTTTATTGATGGTGATGACCCATGGAGAGATTTACCGTCATCTGGTAGCATATAACATCAACCCCTACTATGTGGCGGATATGATCAACTATCTCACCAATATCCAGAAATACTATTGGCCCATTTTAGTGTTAGCACTGACTTCGTTTTTTCTGACATGGCGACAACCCAAGGAAAAGGTGTTGTTAGGAATCTACACGGTTTTAGCTTTTGGAGTGATGTTGACGGCAGGTAAGGAAGGTTCGGCCGTCAATTATTTGCTTGAGTTTATGCTGCTGATAACCATTTTATCGGGTGTATGTATTGGATGGATAAAGAATCTGAACCGTGTGAAATATCTGATACCTTTAGTTGTCGTAATCCTGTGGAGTCTGGTTTTGCAGATTCATCAGGGTCCATTTGGGGGATGGAAATATTTATTTGAAACACTGTGTTATCTGGTGTCCGTGTTCTTATCGGCGGGGATATTGATATCACTCGGGTGGCTGGCCTGGAAGAAAAATCCCCAAGGATTACTTGCTGTATTAGTGGCGCTGCTTTTAGTACAAATCGTTTTGATTCGGCACATTCCCTATACACGCTACTGGTATGGAAAAACTCCTGACAGTCGAAGCACTTCCATGGGACAGTCAGTCGAACGCATTGTGCGAAACACACCGGGGGATATCCTGTCTGATGATGCCTCATTTCTTGTACGGAACAAAAGGCCCGTATTGTTTCAACCCTTTATTATGACGACTCTGGCAAGACAGAGATTATGGTCTCTGAAACCAGTGATGTCAGATATTGAGAAACAGCGGTTTTCATTGATCATCATGTACCACTCTTTGGGTAGTGATTTTGACTATTCAGTATATGAGAGATACACCCCGGATATGGTTGAAGCGATTCGCACTCATTACCAACTATCGGATTATCGAGACCCGTATTATCTCTACACCCCCCGGACCGAATAGATTTATCTAGTGGATAACTTGATTGTAGTCCCTGATTTGCTGGATCTGTGCATCAGAAATCCAGGATAAATGATTGGTCCTGTTCCAACCAAAGACTCCCGGGATACCTTCTGAACGATTGGCTTCCATTAACCGGGCAAACAGATTAGAGGGTCTTCTGAAATCCCGCGCTTCCACTTTGGGGATTCCCCACCATCCTCCCACCTGTGTCCAGAGATTATTGAGGGTGGCTGGATATTTCCATGTCATTTCTCCACACTCCGTCAGAATCAAAGGTTGACTGTTTTTATTCCTGACAAATCGAGCTAACGAATCAATCTCGTCAAAATTACTGAAGGCATAAAATCCGACAAAGTCAGGTTTCCCGATAGACCAGAAAGGTTCTTCCATCTGACCTGCGCGGGCGGCAGTAATACGGCCTCTTTCTCCGGCAAAGGGACTTTCATTCTCCAGACTATCGACACCATAAAGGATGTCAGAGAGAGTGCCTGTCCAGGCGATGCCTTCCTTTTGTAATAGTGTGCCTTCATTGCGGAGCTCCCGTGCCAGTAACTCGGAACGGAATAAATCCAAGTCTTTCCAGACTGGTTTACCTTCCTGGAAGGAAGATGTCGGATTATCCCACTGTTGAAAAATATCCTGTGCTTTTATCTCGGAGAAATCCTTATATTGGGTATCCCATTCCAGGTTCAATTTGTAAGTATCTACGTAACGATTTTTCAACCATTGCTGCAATAAAAGATTATGGGTTTCTGTTAAATCAGGGAATCGTTCCCATAACCCGAAAGAGGACGCATCCCGTAACACGACCATTGTTTTTCCCTTATGGCGATAAAACAAGTCATCCCAGGGTTGGACTTCTTTTTGATAAAACTTGAGTAAGATTTCCGAAAAGGTTGGGTCTGGAACAGATTCTGATTTATCGGATTTCTTTACCTGTTTTGTTGGCTGCTGTTGAGCCCAGGACAATAAGGCATTGCGTTGGTCGTCCCGGAACAGGATGGGGATGATTTTCAGTCGTTGGTTTCGGCAGATTTCCAGTGTTTTCAAAAGAGGCGTTTTTTCTACCGGGTCTAACAGAAGATACATGGGCATAAATATGCCTGAGGGTTCAAGGGATTTCAAAGTCTTCAGGTCTGTACGTAAGGTGGAATCCACATCAGGAGTGAACCGGGCTGCCACTTCGGGCCTGTAATCCAGCAACAGGGTTGGATTCTTTCTTAATTTGGCTCTGTCTTTTTTATCTATCTGAGGGGCAGGGAATTTGACATTCCATCCTGCATTAGCCACCCCATTTTCGGTAATTAATCGAACATTCACAAACCGGTCTCGGCCAGGAGCCCGGAGGAATAACTGGCCTCTGGCCTCTCCCTTACCCAGAGCATGAATCTGGATAGCCTGCCTGTCTTCTTCCCAGGAATAAAAAGAATCAGGGAATGTCACAGGGTAGGGATAATCAATGTTTCTGGGGATAGAACCTCCGGCCACAGGGACTGGCGGGGTGAGTGATTCGATGTCCGTCACTGTTTCGGCGACAGGTTGTCCTGCGTCACAGCTATGAAGGGCGGACCCATTATGAATGAGCAACTGGAAAGACAGGATATATTTCCCCGGGGGTAATGGTTCCAGCTGGAAATACAGCAGAGTAGAGTCTCCGGGATACATGTCTTCTGGAATAGGTTGGGTATATTTCCATCCCGGGATGACCGGTTTTCCGGTAAGGTCCAGTATCCGCATGCGGACACTGACCATTCCCAATCCTCGGGACTTAAAGAGGCATCGCCCCGTGTTTTCTAACAGTATTCTCTGAAGATAAGGGGTGTTGGTATCGTAATACCTCAGAAAACGGGGTTCGGGAAGCACACTCTTGGTTGTGGTATTTGTCAGAGGTAAGGCACCCTTATATTTCAAATTGAATCGAAATGTCTGGGGAAGCGCTGAACTGGATAATCCTTTAGCAACGGATTTATCTGTGATTTCGAAGGCGTTGGCTTCCACGGCTGAAGTAACTTCGTATCCGGCAATGGAGTAATCAATCGTCATAATACTGTAGGCTGGAGCGGTTTTGGGGATACGAAACCAGGCCACAGTACGGTCAACCCTCAGTTGAGTTTCATAAAACATCTGGGAAGGCGGAGATTTTACAAAGGGCGGTGGTGTCGTCATGAGGCTGACCTGACCCCAACCCATGGACATTGTACCCAGACTACTCACGAATATGAGCAAAGGGGTGATACATTGTCTAATGAATCCCTTCATCATTCTGAACACCTTTCCCCCGTTCCGATGGGAGACCGGAACCTATTTTTTGCGTTGTTTGGAGTCCACAACAAATGTCACCGGCCCATCATTGACGAGGGCAACATCCATCATGGCACCGAACTGTCCTTCCTGCACAGGAACTCCCTGTGATTCCAGTTCCTTTTTTAACAGGGCTAATAACGGAATGGCTTTATCAGGTGGTGCAGCCTGGGTAAAACTCGGCCTCCGTCCCTGATAAATATCACCACATAATGTAAATTGAGAAACCAGAAGTAATTCTCCCTTAATATCCAGCAGGGACAAGTTCATCCGGTCTTGTTTATCTGCAAATATCCGTAACACTGGGAGTCGGGATGCCAGATAGCTGGCATCCTCTTCCGTATCTTCACCGGTGACGCCGACCAAAGCCATGATTCCCTGTCCAATATCGGAGATTTTCTCTCCTTCTACGGTGACAGAGGCCGAGGCTACCCTTTGGATAACGGCAATCATCCCTTGGTAACTCTTTTGTTTTGTTCAACAAGATTGGTCGCTTTGACGAATTCCAAATGGAATTCAGTCACCATACTGGTCAGGAACTTGTTTTCTTCTTCGTCCAGATTTCCTTTGGTCTTTTCGGTCAGCATCTGTAAATAATCAATGTAATGCTTGGCCATTGCTAAATTGATTTTGTCGGAGAACTGGGCCATCATGTTCTGGGGATCGGTATAACCCAAAGCCATTCGGCAGCTTAATGATAATTCAAATAAAAGGTGTGTAAAACTGGAAGGGATTTCGATGGGTTTCCCATTCTCATCTACAAAGTCTTTCGGGTCCATTTCAGGTGTTTCAGCCATAATCATATTCCTTTCAGGTTGATAATTATCTGGAATGGTTCTCAAAACAGAAGGTAAATTATTTTGGGAGCCATTCCACACATGTTCTTCATTATTGTACTCTGCTTCCGGTCTTTGAATGAAGGTCCTTACATAATACCTGGCAAAAATCTCCCTGGATATACTGAATTATCCACGGAGCAGCTCCGAGCAGGTCCGTGGATGGTTCGAATGGGAGGTGAACGTGAATGTTTTAGATAGAATATTGATACTAAAGGGGTTTAGAGGATTTCGGTATTAATATCTGAGTTAAAGGGTTTTGTTTCAGAAACATGGATGGGGCGGACACAATTTCGGCCGGAATGTTTAGCCAGGTAAAGATTTTGGTCTGCCACCTGGACTAATTCTTCGGTGGTTATCGCATTAAACGGATATAAAGAGACTCCAAGGCTGATGGTAACCGGTATGACTTGGTCTTCTACTTTCAGAGGAGTTGATTCGACTTTCTTTCTTAACCGTTCCGCTAACATCAGGGCATCTTTACTTCCCTGCTGAGGGAGAACAATGGCAAATTCTTCACCCCCATACCGTGCAACCAAATCAACCTGCCGTAAGCTATCCTGCAACAGTTGCGCAATATGTCGCAGCATCTTATCTCCAACAGGATGACCATAGGTGTCATTAACGCGCTTGAAGAAATCGACATCTGCCATAATAACTGCGCATGTCTGGTTATAGCGGCGAGACCTTTCAATTTCATCTGAAAGTCTCCGATAGAACTCATGGTGATTGTATAACTGAGTCAGGCTATCCCGGATAGCCATATCATAAACCAGTTTTTCTTTTTGCTTTTGCTGGGTAATATCACGGAAAATAACCATGATTTGCTGTTTGTCGTGGTATTCCAGCTGAGCCATACTGATCTCAACATCAATCGGTGGTTGGTCAACCCTGATAAACCGTGTTTCCATTCGGGTTTTCCAAAAATCTTCGGTGGCGGTCTCTTCCAGCTGTTTTTGGATCCGTTCCCAGTCCTGAGGGTCAATTAAATCTTTCAGAGTTAATTTGTACAAGTCTTTCGTATGGATTTTGAGGATTTCCAAGGCGGGTGAATTATGGAAAATCAACGACCCTTCTGGTTTAAATATCAAAATCCCGTCAATCAGGTTTTGAACCAGATTTTCTTGGATTTCGACATATTTTTTTAAGTTGGTTGCAATAGATATCCGGTCCAGAGCGCCGGCACAGTAACTTGCGATACCTCGTAAAGTTTCGATATCCGAATGGTCAAAGAGTGGAGCTTCATGTCTGAGGAAGACCATGGCTCCAACTGTTTGCTCGCCGTTTTTGACGGGAACCCCTATCCATGAGGGTATAAGCAAGGGGTCGTTGTCTGCCTCTGTTCTTTTAATATGCAGTGAATCCCCTTCCTGTAAGGTACTCTCAATGTATTTCCACATTCGGCAATCAGTAGGATTTGTAGTGTCTACTTCTGTGTCGCTAAGGGGATCTTCATAAAAGAACAAGTGGGGTTTCTGGGTGCCCGTTTCCAGATAAATCATTAATCCGGCATCAAACGGGATAAGTCTTCGGGTTGCGGCGGCGATAACCTTTCCTGCCTCATTGACAGTGGTGACACTATTTAATTCTTGGCTTAACTGGGTATAAGTTTCAGTCTTCTGGTTTGCTTTCCAGTACTCTGTAATATCCTGGACAGTCCCATGGCACTCTACTTTCTTCCCCTCTTTTAATGTCCATTCCCCTTTGATGTGAATAAATCGTGTTTCACTTAAATAGGTTTTGATTTTAAGATATAAATCGAAGTTAGGGGGTGTATCGGATTCTGGGTCCAGATAACCCTGGGATACTGATACATCTTCTGGATAAAGAATACTTAAGACTTGTTCTTTGTTCAAATTTTGGCTTGCATTTTCCATTCCTAATATTCGATAGACCCCTTCCGAAAAATTAAACATTCGTGTTTGAGGGTCAAAATCCCAATATCCAAGTTCTGCTATTCTTTGAGCTTCCAGAACTTGTCTTTCCGAGGTCAATAGTTTATCTTCCATTGTTTTCCGATCGGTAATATCCATGAGGATCCCTGTGAGAAAGTCGAGGTTCCCAGAAGTGTTTTTGCCAACCACGATTTGTTCGGAAATCCACCGCCATTCCCCGTTTACATTTCGGATCCGGTATTCAAAGGATAGTTTTTTCCGGATTTTCCATTGACGGATGATTTTTTCGCTTTTTGCTTTGTCCTCCGGATGGATTCGACTTACCCACCAGTCAATTTTATTATCTGGAGACGATTTAAGTGTAAATCCAATGATTTTAGATATTCCAGGACCATCCCATGAAATGGTCATCGCCTGATTTGTATCTGCTTTAGTTCCCAGGAACAATTCCATACCCTCATCGGGTGAGGACAGCCGTGCTTGTATGAATCTGACGGTATAAGTGGCGATGGCTAATACTTCCTGAAGGGCGGCGCGCTTTTCCTGCTGCTCAAAGTAGGTATCTTGGAATTCCTCAATTTGGTTTAAATATCCCACAATGTCTCTGTATCGTCGGACTCCGAAATAAATAGAAGCCAACAACAGAGCCATGCTAACGCAAAGGACTTGGATGGTTGTTTCTGAGAAGTTTGTGAGAGAGACAAGCCAGATGATGACCGCGTCAAAGGCTCCCATCCAGTACAGAAAAAACAGAGACATCCCCGACAGACTCAAAATAAACAGGTCCAAGGTGGACTTTTGTTGTATTTGATAGGCTATCTCTCTGGGTCTCTTCATCTGTTTAACCTAATGTGGGGTTCCCTGGCTGAAAGTGAAGTAAAAAACATGCTATGGTACTATCCCTTAATATAATACATACGATAAATATAGTATATACAATTTAGTTCTACCAGATTTATTTTGACATTATGCGGACTTCGTTTTAGTAAGATTGAAACAGGTCTCAAGGTGGGTTAGACTTTAGAATAATTGGAATACCATGAAAAAAGTATTATTTTGCATCCCTCCCACGGGAAAGTTTATTCGTGAGGACCGGTGTCAGACACCAATAGATAAACTCAAAACTGTTTCACCTCGTCCGCCCATCGATTTGATGTATCTGGCGGCAGGGATGGAAATGGTGGGTGTTACTTGTTTAATCCGGGATTATCCAGTTCTGGACCTTGAATGGTCGGCCTATGAGGACGATTTGCGTTCATTTGATCCAGATATGGTGGTGTTGAGTGTAACAACCCCTTCTTTGTCCCAGGACATGGAAGCTGGGGCGATAGCTAAGAGGGTCAAACCGGGTATCCTGGTGGCTGCTAAGGGAGCCCATTTCAATACTCGGGATGAAGAAACTCTCCGGCAATACCCTCAATTAGACCTTTGTTTCCGGGGTGAATATGAATTGACTGGCCGAGATATGGCACAGGCGGATGATTGGCGGGTTATCCCTGGTATTACCTGGCGTGATGGCGATGTCATTACTCGCAATCCAGACCGGGGATATATCCAGGATTTAGACTCAATCCCATATCCAGCTCGCCACCTCGTTGATAATCGCCTCTATTACCGCCCCGATACCGGTGAACCGCAGACCAATATCATGACCAATCGGGGATGTCCCTACCAGTGTATCTACTGTTTATCAACACAGGTGGCAGGACTCAAGATACGCGCTCGGTCTCCCGAGAATATCCTGGGGGAAATCAGAGAATGTGTGGAAAAGTACGGTATCCGGAATTTTCTGTTCCGGTCAGATACCTTTACCTTTGATAAAAAATGGACATTGGAACTCTGTCGGCAGATTGAACAATCTGGATTGGGTGTCCAGTGGACCTGTAATAGCAGAGTGGACACGATTGATGAGGACCGGCTCCGTGCCATGAAAGCGGCAGGATGCTGGTTGATTGCCTTTGGAGTTGAAGCCGGTTCGGATGAAATGTTGAAGAAACTCAGAAAAGGTGCCACTCTCCAACAGGCCCGTGATGCTATCAAATTATGTAAGAAAGTGGGTATCCGGACCAGTATTTACCTTTTAATTGGTGCTCCCTGGGAAACTGAGGAGACTTTTAAGCAGACGGTAGATTTTGGTTTGGAACTGGACCCTGACTTCGTAGAGTTTTTCTATTTGTATCCTTTCCCCGGCACAGATTATTATAAGGAAGTCGTCAAATTAGGTTTATTGGAAGAAGGGCAGTTCCCTGACGAAGCCTATGACTCACCGGTGGTTCCTTCCCTCGCCTTAACGGTGGACCAGCTTCAGCAGCTCCGGAAAAAAGCTGTACGGCGGTTTCTGTTGCGGCCCAGTTATGTCTTAAGAACTCTGGGGAAAGTCCGGTCAGCCCGTGAAGTAGCAAACTATATTCGATATGGCTTGGAGCAGCTGATTCAGCTGGCAAAATAACCCCCTATGTCACCGCGTCGTTCGATATTATTATTAAATCCCCCGGGAGATCAGCTGTATCTCCGCGATTACTATTGCAGTCATGCCAGTAAGGCCCGCTATTATTGGCATCCTTATGATTTAGTCGTCCAAAGTGGTTTTCTGGCTCAGGAACACGATATTACCGTTTTAGATGCCAATGTTCTGAGGTTGTCTCCCGAAGAGGCTTTGAAACAAATCAAGCCAATGGAGATAGACGCTGTTTTCTTCTTGACGGGTGGAGTGTCCTGGGTTCAGGACTTCGATTTTGTAAAACAGGTACTTAAAGAAAAGCCTGACATCAAACTTGTGATGGCCACAGGGGATATCTTCCTGTCCCGGTCCACTGAAATATTGACAAAGCATGAATTTCTAACAGCAGCCCTATTGGATTTTACGTCGGATGTTCTGTTACGGTTCCTTCGTGGTGATTTAAAGGGTGAGAAGACGGACTATATTACTTACCGGTACAACGGAGAAGTTTTGGAAGGCCGGCGATATACCGAAGACAAAGAGTTTGAACTTCCTTTACCCAAACTGGAACTCTTTCCCTGGAAACAATATCGGATTCCCCATGGCCGATATATGCCTTTTGCCAGTACATTGACTAATTTTGGCTGTCCTTTCAAATGTTCTTTCTGTGTTTCCAGTATTGTCCCGTTAAAATTGCGGAAGCCTGAGAATGCTGTTGCAGAAATAGAGTATCTTCACCGTAAGTTTAAAATCAAGGAATTCTGGATCAAAGATTTTACCTTTGCCGTGAACAAGAAACAGACCCGTGAGTTCCTGTTACAGCTTATTTCCAAGAATATGAAGTTAAGTTGGGTCTGTCTGTCCAGAGTAGATGTGATGGATGAAGATACCTTGGACCTGATGGCCAAAGCCGGTTGCCATACTATCCAGTTCGGAGTTGAGTCTGCCTCAGACGAGATATTGAAGCATTACCAGAAGGGCGTAAAGCCCGACCAGGTCCGCCATATCTTTAAGCTGTGCCGTAAAAAAGGAATACGGACCCTGGCGCACTTTATTATTGGGCTGCCCGGCGAAACTGAGGAAACGGCCCAAATGACCATTGATTTTGCCAAAGAATTACTGCCTGATTTTGCCTCATTCAATATTGCCGCTCCGAAGATGGGTACCCCTTTCCGAAAAGAAGCCATTGAAAAGGGATACACTTCAGCCGATGTCGATGTATTGGATAATTCAGAAGCCTTCCCCGTTATTAAAACGGACCAATTAAGTCCAGAAAAACTTTGGAAGTTGCGCAATCATGCCATTCGGTCGTATCATTTAAGCCCAGGGTATATGTGGCTTCGGCTGAAAGGCGTGAAGACATTATATGAATTTAGTACCCTAATCCGAGAGGGAGCGGGGCTGATTGCCTCGACTTTCCGCCGGTCAAATTCTAAAGACGAAGAGAGTGAAGAGTATGTTTAACATTCGTACCCTGCTGAAAATGAGTGTGATTTGCGGTGCTCTGTCCATGATGGTATTGACAGGCTGTGCCCGTAAAACCCCGGAGAAACTCATCGCCGAGGTTCAGGAAGCCAATAAGACTGGCGATATCGCCGGTGCAGTGGCTAAACTGGAAGAGTTTATTGAAAGATATCCCAAGGATGAACGGTCTGCATTTGCTCAGATGAATATTGCGGATTCATATGCCCGCATGGGCCAGTTTGACCGGTCTATCAAGGAATTCCAGAAAGCAATAGACAATTACCCCAATAATAAGGATTTAAAAGCCGGAGCTCAACTGTCCATTGCGAATTGTTACGGTGCAAAGAAAGATTGGACGAAGGCTCGCGAAATATGGCAGACGCTGGCGGTTGATTCAAACAATGGTAATGCCATGTTGGAAGCCAAAAACAGCATCGCCCGTTCTTACAGTGTGACTGGGGAGTTTGCCAAAGCCGAAGCCGCCTATAAGGATTATCTCAACACCATCAGTATCATTCCTCAAATGCCGAAAAATCAAAAGGAAGCTCTATTGATTTCGGGTTATGTTGCATTGGCTGAATCTTATGCCATGGCGACTGCCATTTCCAAGACCGAAGCGACTCTGAAATCCCTTAAGAGCAAATTCCCGAATAATCAGATGGCTGAAGATTATTATCTGTATTCAGATATTCTGATTGGTGGTAGTTATGATGCCCTGAAACAGACTGACAAAGCGAAATCTTATTACAAAAAAGGTTTAGTTGCTTATTCAGCCTACACTGCATACCCTGCACCCTCCAAAGATACAACAGCGGGTTCCAGAGAGACCCTGATTGCTCAAGCCAAGGCGGATGGTACCCTCATCAAAATGTCAGAAATCTATGCCTTTAACTTGAAAGACCCTGCAAAAGCCTCCGAATTATTAGGTATGGTTGCGAAGCGGAACAAGAATCCCAAAGTTATGAATGAAATCAAACAACGGGTCGCCTACTTATCTTCCCCGCAATATAAGAAGATGATTGCTGCTCCTCAGTCTGTTAGCACTACAGCTCCTGCAAAAGGTCAACCTGCTCCCGTCAAGAAATAAACCAATACTGTTTCATCTCACCGCCCCGATGTCTTCCGGATGTCGGGGCGGTTTTGTTTTTTCGGCTGAAATCCAATCGGAAAAGGTGCGATAATAATTTGTCATGTCACTCACATTTTATTCTCTATCCAGCGGCAGTAAAGGCAATTGTTATCTGGTCACCAATGGAACTACAACGGTTTTGGTGGATGCCGGGATATCCTGCAAAGAGACCACGCAATGTCTCCAAACCCTGGGGCTGTCTCCATCGGATATCAATGGAATCATCATCACCCACGGCCACAGCGACCACTACAAAGGGTTGGATGTACTGGCCGGCCGTCACTCAATACCTGTCTTCACCAACTCTGCCACCTGGGACGAGATGAATCCCTACCTGAAATACGCTTTCAAGATGAAATATAACCTGTTTCGGACGGGAGATTTGCTGGATATTGGAGACCTGAAAATCAATACCTTTGCCAAACTGCATGACACCCGGGACCCTTTCGGCGTGACCGTGATCCATCAGGATTCCCGCGCCTGTGTATTAACGGATATCGGACGGATGACCCCTGCGGTCCTCCGGGAAATCCATGAAACAGATTTGTTGGTATTGGAATCCAATCACGACCGGAGAATGTTGGATGTGGGGCCCTATCCCGAATATCTGAAGGCCCGGATCCGAAGCGACAAAGGCCATCTTTCCAATGAGGATGCCGCTCGGACCCTGGTGGAATTGTTCTGGAATCAGACTCGTATCAAACAGGTACTGTTAGCCCACCTGAGTGATGAAAACAACCGCCCGGAGATCGCACTGGCGACAGCTCAGAAAGCGCTGCATCAATCCAAATCCATCCTCAAATTAGAAGTGATCCATCAACATATCCTGTCCGCTCCCTACCATCTCTAGTCCTGCCCTGTATTCGACAAGTGCTGGAGGTTCTGCGACAATCAAGGGTATATGGATACTGAATCAAATCACCCCAAACTGACTCGTGATGAATTTGAACGAGTTGTCGAAGAGGCCCTCCGGCATATTCCGGCTGAATTTCGTGAAAAGATGGAAAATGTGGCCGTCTATGTCGAGGATTATCCCAACCGTGAATTACAAAACAAATTTGGGAAATTCAATTTAATGGGTGTTTTTATTGGAGTACCCCTGACTCATCAGTACTGGGAACATGCCTATGAGACCCACAGAGTCATCCTGTTTCAGAAAAACCTGGAATCCCACAGTAATTCTCTGGAAGAATTGCAGCGGGAAATCATCATTACCGTCATCCATGAAGTGGGTCACTTCTTCGGATTAGACGAGGTAACCCTCCGCCGTCTTCAGAACCTTCCGCCGGAATAGAAATTCCAACCTCTTCAATTCCCGGAGCCTGTCAATCACTGTTAAAATAATATGAGTTTTTATGTAGGCTCTATCATTTAATCTTTCTTAAGGAATAAAGGGAATTGATTCATGGAATTTACACATCTTCAGAAACATGATTTGACTCAGTCCGCCACACCCCCCAATGCCATCTGGCTGGACTCACTGGATTTGACGAAAGTTCGTCAAAGCTGGGGCGATGCCCAGGCTTGCAAAACCTGTATATTCAATCCCATCACCTTGAACGGAATCGTATATGCTCACGGGATAGGTACCCATGCCCGCAGTTCCATGATGATAAACCTCAAAGGGGCTGCCCTGAAGTTTGAAACCATGGTTGGGATGGATGATGAGGCCCCCCGGAAAGTCCCCGTTCTGTTTGAAATATGGGTGGACGGAGTCAAAAAAGCTGAATCAGGACTGATTTGGCGGGGTGATGAAGCTCGTTACCTGTCGGTGGACCTCAAAGGTGCACAACAGATGTTGTTGTTTATTAATGATGGCGGCGAATGGATACCGATGGCCCATGCGGATTGGGCAGGTGCACTGCTTCACCTGGTCCCGGGTACGAAAGAACTTCCGGAAACCACTGTTCTTCCTCCCGAAGAACATGAACCCATTCCCCCTATGGATGACCAGATGATACGGGTCAACAATGATAAACTGGGGATTCACGGTGCCCGTATTTACGGCGTCACTCCGGGAAAACCCTTCCTGTATCGAGTTCCGGCAACCGGTGTCAAACCTCTGAAATTTGCGGCTGAAAACTTACCGGCCGGACTCAGTCTGGACCCCAATACCGGGATTATCACCGGTTCATTAAAAGAAGCCGGGACTACGAAGTCAACCATAACCGTCACTTCCGGGTCTGAATCTGTCAGTCGGGATTTTGTGATTGTGGGCGGCCGTCGTAAACTGGCGCTTACCCCTCCGATGGGATGGAATTCCTGGAATGTCTGGGGACTGGCGATGGATGAACAGAAAGTCAAGGATGCTGCGGATTATATGGTATCCTCCGGCCTGGCAGACCATGGGTTCCAGTTTATTAATATTGATGATGCCTGGGAAGGGGAACGGGATGCCGATGGCAAGATTCAGCCAAACTCCAAATTCCCCGATATGAAAGCCCTGGCCGATTATGTCCATTCCAAAGGCCTGAAACTGGGCATTTATTCCTCACCCGGCCCCAAAACCTGCGGCGGTTATATTGGGAGTTACCAGCATGAACAGCAGGATGCGGATACCTTTGCGGAATGGGGAATTGATTACCTGAAATACGACTGGTGTTCCTACCAGAAAATTGTGAAGAATCCCACCCGTGAAGAGCGGATGAAACCTTACCAGATTATGAGTGATGCGATTGAGAAAAGTCCCCGGGACATCATGTTCAGTATCTGCCAGTATGGACAGGGGGAAGTCTGGGAATGGGGCGCTGAAGTGGGAGGCAACCTGTGGCGGACGACCTTGGATATTGGAGACTGGTGGGGACTGGTGTATGACTATATCAATCTCCAGGTTGGACTGGAAAAATATGCCGGACCGGGGCATTGGAATGACCCGGACATGTTGGTCGTTGGAAAAGTGGGTTGGGGGCCGAGCCTTCATCCTTCCGAATTAACGCCGCATCAGCAAATCAGCCATATTTCCATCTGGTGTATGTTGGCATCCCCGCTGTTGATTGGATGTGATTTGACGCAGCTGGATGAATTTACTCTCAGCCTGTTATCCAATGATGAAGTCCTGGCTGTCGATCAAGACCCCCTGGGGATTCAGGGGAAACGGGTGAAACAGACCGAAGACCATGAAGTGTGGGTCCGTCCTTTATTTGATGGGACACTGGCGGTGGCTGTTTTGAACCTCACCAAAGAAGATAATAAAGTCCTTCTGACCGGCTCTGATATTGGATGGACAGGTTCCCAGAACATCCGGGACCTCTGGCTGAATCAGGACCTGGGGACCTTTGATGCGCAAGTGACTCTGGAAATCCCGCCGCAAAGTACAAAGTTCCTGAAAATCGGAACCCCTCAACCCGATCTCTGGAAATACTAAAAAATAGACTTACCTCCGGGGCGGATTTCCTTCCGCCCCGTTTCTTTTCTCCTCCCCCTCACTTTCCCCCTCTTTACAAAAGAACTTAATTAAGGTAACTTGACAGGTACGGTTCATGTTTGGCACGATATCCAAAAGTAACGAAGCAGATACGAATCGGGTCTGGATACCTTATTGGGATAGAGGGTTTTCCCCTGTCTTTTTGACAAATGAACTAACTCTCTGATACGAAAAGACATCGGGGCACACCCTGAAACACCCTGTCATTCCGGCAAAGGAATGGCGAAGTCTTTGACAATCAACAGGTTATCAGAAAATGAGCAGGTTGTCAGCACCGACTATTGATAATATTTGACTTAAATACCAAAACCGGACCATTAGAGGGGTTTGTCAAGCAGGTCTTATCGTCACCCCCGAAAATGGCCTTCCCCGCCCCTGATTTTATTAGGGTTAGATGGGGTGCACCTGCAGGACTCACCCCATCACCTGGGGGTTGCAACCAATAAAGACATAAATAGTAACTTCTTTTCCAATCCTGCAGGACTCACCCCATCACCTGGGGGTTGCAACAACCAATGCATAGTCTCGGCATACGCCCATTCGCCCTGAGCCTGCAGGACACACCCCATCACCTGGGGGATTGGTTTGGTTCAAAAGGTATTGAAGGAAGGTTATGGTGAAGGTAGATAGTTATTTTATAAAACTGAAACTATAATTATCTTTATCAAGAATCACCCTATCATCTGGGGGTTGCAACATCAAACAACAGCCCTTTGTGAGTTTACAGATCAATATCCTGCAGGACACACCCCGTCACCTGGGGGTTGCAACGGAAAAGATTCGTATTGATATGAATATGGATTGTAAAATACCTGCAGGACTCACCCCATCACTTGGGGGTTGCAACCGGTTTCTAGCACCCACCGAGTAGTTTTCAATACTACCCTGCAGGACTCACCCCATCACCTGGGGGTTGCAACTGATTACGGCGAAACAATGCAGCAGGCATTTCCTTACGGCCTGCAGGACTCACCCCACCCCCTGGGGGTTGCAACAACCCAGCCTGTCCTGTGGTATCCAAAGTTTCTTTATATTCCTGCAGGACTCACCCCATCACCTGGGGGTTGCAACAGGAAACAAACCTTTCTCTTCGAGATCGAGGTTCATGTGAACCTGCAGGACTCACCCCATCACCTGGGGGTTGCAACCATTCGCAGCATGTATCACTGTGTCAGACTCAGTGAATATCCTGCAGGACTCACCCCATCACCTGGGGGATTCATCAAGACATAGCTTCAGACTGTCATTCCTGCGAAAGCAGGAATCCAGAAGTTCTTTATCCAATGCTTCATTAAGAGATTCGATTGATTAGTTCGGTTTGAAAGGCATTAAAGAAGAATTTTGGTGAAGGTATAAACAGGATAGTTATTTTATGAAATAGAAACTATAATTATCTTCATTGGAACACTTACCCCGTCACCTGGGGGTTGCAACGATATTGCTGAAAAAATCAATAGAACTTTTGCAGAACCTGCAGGACTCACCCCGTCACCTGGGGGTTGCAACCTTGCGAGACTGCCACTTCTACTTCCGCAGCTTTAGTTGTCCTGCAGGACTCACCCCATCACCTGGGGGTTGCAACACCCAATTCAAAAATTTATCAGGGAAAGTTTTAAAGACCTGCAGGACACACCCCACCCCCTGGGGGATTCATTAAGACATAACTTCCGGCTGTCATTCCTGCGAAAGCAGGAATCCAGAAGTTCTTTATCCAAGACTTCATTAAGATTCCCCATCACCTGGGGGTTGCAACTAAATAGCGTCCCAGGGTGCTCTTGCCAGATTCACTCCTGCAGGACATACCCCACCCCCTGGGGGATTGGTTTTAAAAAAGCTCCCCGCCTTTCCAAGGAGGGGTCCGGCGAAGCCGGGGGGTGGTTCGGTCTGAAAGGTATTGAAGGAGAAGTTTAGTGAAGGTATAAACAGAATAGTTATTTTATGAAACTGAAACTATAATTATCTTCATCGAAATACTTACCCCATCACCTGGGGGTTGCAACGTTGAGACACCACAGGTCTCTATCGGATTAGAGAGTGAGACCCTGCAGGACACACCCCGTCACCTGGGGGATTCATCAAGACATAACTTCAGACTGTTATTCCTGCGAAAGCAGGAATCCAGAAGTCCTTTGTCCAAGACTTCATTAAGAGATTCGATTGGTTGGTTTGGTCTGAAAGGTATTGAAGGAGGAGTTTGGTGAAGGCATGAACAGGATAGTTATTTTATAAAACTGAAACTATAATTATCTTCATTGGAATACACACCCCACCCCCTGGGGGTTGCAACAAAAACCCCAATCCTGATAAACCGCTGTTGGAAAGACCTGCAGGACTCACCCCATCACCTGGGGGATTCATCAAGGCATAACTTCAGACTGTCATTCCTGCGAAAGCAGGAATCCAAAAGTTCTTTGTCCAATGATCTTTCAATGGTCCTCCAATCCAGACACATCTTGTAATCTTGTGGACGGTACGTTTCCTCACAGGACCACCTCCTATCATCTGGGGAACTATGACCTATCGGACCCATGGGACCTCTAAGACCCATACCACTTGCCCCATCAATAATTCATCCCAAAAAATAGGATTATTTCATTTAAAATTTTAAAAAATAAAACTTGACATTGACTAATTAGCTTTGATATATTGAGCCTGCTTGTGGGGTAGGGATACCTGCATCCGTCCTGAAAATAAAATTCCTGTACAAAATGCTGATTCAATCTGGGGGATTGATTAACGGCGCTATGGCAGAACAAATAATAACAGTGGATGGACCAAAGGGGTTAGGGATAATACCTTTCTGGCAGTTCAAAATTATATATGAGACACTTGAGTCCTTTACTACCAATCGTGGATGGGATGCTGCTTTTTTCCATGGATTGTTTGGGAACCAGCTCAAGGAAATATCTCCCTGTCCTGCGGGAGAACCCTGTCGGGAAGAGGACTGTCCTGAGTATCGTTCCCATTCCAGAAAATGTCCCTTTGCCCGAGTGTTCCGGACTCCCATCATCGCCGGTGAAGAACACCGGATCAAGATGGACTACAAACCGCATCCCTTTATCCTGGATTTCCCCCAACCGTTACCGGCCTATCTAAACAAAAAGGATTCGCTGGTGGTTGGATTGACTCTTGTGGGCCGGAGCCTGAACGATCTCCCTGAGATTTTACATGCCTTTGAGAAACTGGGTGACCGGGGAGTAGGGGATGTCGGGCATCGCCTGAGACTGGTTGCTGTCCAGACCCGTCAGCCAGACCATACCTGGGTCACTCGCCCAATCTATGATAAAACCTGGTTGACGGAATACCTGTATCCCGGAGCCAAAGAGATCCCGCTGGACAGAAATACCTCGTCTGTTCCCGATCAGATACGGATAGATTTTCAACGGCCCATCCTGATAAAAAGTAAAAAATATGCAAAGCCCAATCAAATGTTTTGTCCTCCCCTGTTTCCGGCTCTGATCCAAAGCCTGCTTCGCCGGCTATCCTTGTTGGCCTGGTTTTATACCGGCCGGGATTTGGAAAAAGAGTTTTGTTTCTCGGAATTGATCCTGAAAGCGGAATCTATCCACAGCCGTTTGGAAAGAATAACTTTTGGACCTGAGTCGGGCCCGGGAAAAATCAAATTAAAGGGATATCAGGGGACTGCTTTTTATACCGGAGAACTGACACCCTTTATCCCCTGGCTCCAACTGGGAGCGATCATGGGCGTGGGTTCAAAAACTGAGTATGGATTTGGACGGTATCAACTTAACCTGAAAACACAAAGTGGACCCCGTCATGAAATACATTGTATGAAACCAGAAAGAGAGGGTGTCGTATGACCGTTTACTGGACAATTGGTATTATCCCCGTCCAGGATTTTATTCTGGAGGCCACCCGGTCCAGAGATCTGAAGGCAGGTTCTGTTCTCCTGTCCTGGATGATGAAACAAGTCTTGGTACAAATCAGCCCAACCGAAATCGTTCTTCCCAAATTAACGGGTGAACTGTCGCTTGGGGATTTTAAGTCCCATTATGATAGCGACCAATACAACCTTCCTAATCGAGCTACCGGGTATTGGAAAGATGACGTGTCATTGGAAGAGGCAAAAATAAGGATGGCAAAGGGTAAAAAGCAAATCCGTGATGCCTGGCATGGTTTGTTAACGGAAGTTGCTTTTGCCGACGGGACTTATGTATCACTATGGCATGAAGTGAGAGGCTTTCTGAATTGTATAAAATGTCCCTTTGATTTAGTCTGGGTCATCAAGGAATATAACCAAAACGATCCCAACTGTTACGAGGATTTAGAAAAGCTCTATTCTGCCGTCAAACAAACTCGTCCTATTTATCCCTGGAAAGGTTACCCTGTAGGTAAGTGTAACCAGTGTGGAAAACGAGAAGCTATTGGGGAAACAACTTTCCCAGAATGGAATAAATTCCATAAGGACCTTGCTGACAAAGATTTTGTAAAAAAAGGATTTCGGATTGATGAGAATGAGCGGCTATGTGGTATCTGTTTGATAAAACGGTTGGCAAGTTATCTGAGTGAAGAGGATTCCTTCCCTTCAACCTCCCAGATTGCCGCCGCCTTCTGGTTAAAGGAACTTGGCCTTGAAGAAAAAGTATCGGAAATTTTTAAAGAGGACTGCTCGGACTATAAACTCAGTGACAAATATCCCTTGATATACAAACGGTCCTGGGCCGCCAAAGCCATACTATTCCCAGAACTTAGTGATAAAAGAGACAAATGGAACGGTATCGTCAAAACGGCGATTAATGCAGCAGGCAAGTCAGGTAAAACAGTGAAAGATGAACCTTCCCAATATCTTGCAGCGCTGACTTTTGATGGCGATTCTATGGGTGAGAAAATCCGTCAGCACATGGATTCCCTTCCTGAAAAACTCCTTCAATTTACAAAAGACCTGAGACCAAAAGTAGAAGAACACTGTTGTACCTCTCTATATTTGGGGGGGGATGAGGGTATGATCCTTTGTCCCGTGGAGAAAGTTTTCCCACTGGCAACAGAAATACATAAACTTTGGAATGGGAGTATTGCAACCGGTGCAACCCTCTCTGTGGGTATCTCCTTTTTCGACCGGCAGCGCCCCATGTCTCGGGGATTAGAAATGGCGGCAAGGGTGGCTTTGGAACATTATGCCAAGAAAGTGATGGGGAAAGATGCGCTGGCTGTGGCTGTTCAGACTGCCTCTGGGAATGAATGGTACACTGCGGATAAGTGGGACAGCTGGAGCCGGTTTAATGAAGTGTTGAAATTAATTGAAGAAGGAACGTTATCCATGGGATGGGCCTATGATGTGGAATCCTTCCTGGAATCTCTGGACTCCAACACTTGGGATAGCCCCATGGGTAGAAATGCCATTCGATGTGAAGTTAAACGGTTGACCTTCCGCAGGCTGTCTCCGAAACTAAATAACACAGAAAAAAACACCATCTGGGACACTCTTAATGGTGCTACATGGTGGACTGAAAAACCGGCTCATCTGGAACAGATCCCCACTTGGTTTCATCTGGTGGCATTCCTGTCCAATGAATGGGGCATCAAAAGCATGGAGGCAAAATAATCATGGTCTGGCATGAGATAACATTGAGTCCGTTAGACCCTCTTCTGTTTAGCGATAGCCGGTCCACTCGACCGGGGATGGACCATCAGTTTGAGTATCAAGACCCTTCTCCACTGACTTTACATGGAGCGGTGGTTCAGTATTTCCTTGATTTGAATGATAAAAAATGGGATGAAAAAGTATTAGGAAAAAAGCTGTCAACCATTGCTGATAAAAATGAGGGTACTGCTTCACTTGCTGGATATGCTCTGCAAGGTCCTGATGGAAAAATCTGGTTTCCTAAACCCTTATGTCTGCGGTTAAAATCCAGCCCCATAAATCCAGCTGCAAAATACATCCATGATTTGTTGACTCCAGTCCCCCGGGATACGGAGCCAATGGCCAGCTCTATAGATCTAAAGATGAAAACTCACTTATTAAAGACAGAACCAATCAGGGATGGTGGATATCAAGAAGATACAATGGATATCCTTGTAAGTATTGATTTACTGCAAAAGGTCTTGACTGGGGATGTCGATGGCGATATCCGCCACCAATGGATAGAGCCCAAAGAATTATGGCGACGGGAAAACCGGATTGGTCTGATGATGAATAATGCAACCAACCAGACAGTCGAAAGTTATTTGTTTAATCGACCCTATCGCCGTTTTAAAGGTAAAGTGAATCCGGGCGCGGCTTATGAGACAGCTCGATTTGTCTTATGGTATCAAACCCTGGAGACTACACAACTGAAATCGCGTACAGGCTTTTGTGGGGGAGACCTCCGAAGAGTATCTGTGAATGCCAGTGAGAGTCAAGCTCCCTTTGAAGACTTGAGACAGAAGGTTACAAATAAAGCACAAGCCTCAAAAGGTTTCTTCCTGTATTTGATGACTCCGATGTTGGTTGAAGATTCCTATCCGAAAGTTGTAAATCAGGCCCCTGTCGCTGCTGCTTTAGGTAAACCTGTTTATATCAGTGGCTGGGATGCCATGGCACATCAACCCCGGGAAATGCTCTGGCTTTATCCTGCGGGGTCTATTTTCTATTACACCTGGCCGGAAGAAATATCAAAAGAGAAAATCATTAAAGATCATTGGATGGCCTGTCTTCAAACCTCGTATTATCATACGGGGTTAGGCCGGGTATTTGTGGGGGTATGGTAATGGAAAAACAATTCCTCAGAATCAAACTCATAACACCTGCCAATTTTGGCGCGGGAACAGGAACTTCTACAATTGACCGGCCTACCCAGAAGGATGCCTATTCCGGCCTCCCTATTATTCCGGATAGTGCACTCAAAGGGGTTATTGCTGGCCGGCTGGAGAATGTCCTTTTGAATACAAAACGAACGGAAATATTTGGCTCACCAGACGGAAGTATAGGTGAAGATGGAAAATTCTTAACTCAAAGGATTCCCAGCCGTATAGTTTTTGGCGATGGGATTCTGTTGTGTTTCCCCTTTCCAGATCTAAACGGTGTCATTCACTGGGTTTTCCCTCTGTCCAATCTGATGGCGATTTGTAAATTAATAGGTTTTGATGCAACAACTTTTAATTACATTGCTGAAGATGATTGGACGGGAAAAGTTACAAATTCGTTCAATTATCCATGCTTTTGTTTAGGTAACTATGATATTTCGGCTCTTTTTATCTTATCGGGAATTGATAAAAGAAGTCGTTGGATTGTTGCGGGTGACAATATCGCTAAGAAAATGTGGGATCAAGTCAGAGTTGTTTTTAAACAAACAAAAATAACGGATTATGGCGTTGCTGAAGGGAAAAGCCTGCGCAAGATTGAATATATTCCATCACGATCCATCTTTATCTCTCAGATAAATCTTAGTAAAGAAATCCCTGCTGACATCAGATTGGCGGGTCAATATCAGGCAGGGAGTTCAGAAAATTGTGGAAAAGGCTTTATAGACATCTGTGAAGTTTCTCAAACAAAAGGTCAGCCAGAAATTCAGACCATAAATCAAGAACCCGAGTATATCTATGAAAAGTGTTTTATAGATACTTTTGGTTTGGTTAGCAAATGGACTCCAGAACTCCAAAAGAAAATATTCACGATTGCTTGTGATTTTGAAACTCGATGGAAACTTCAGGGCTTGGAGAAAACTGCTGCCTTTTGTTTAGCGAAAGCAAAAAAGGGAAAGACAGAAGAATATAAATTATTCCTAATAGCAGTAACAAACCAATTGGTTTGGGATGATTCCTTTTGTATTGTAAAAAATTGGTGTCAGGGCCATGTGGTTGACAGACATCTTTCTAAAAGACTGTTGTGGATAAAAAAACATCTGGAAGGATTGAAAGACGATAATTATGAAAAAAACACAGCAACAAAATAAACTTCTCATAATCACCATTGGGACTTCTCTATATACTTCTGCCTCTTGGAATTTTGCTGGATGGATGCCAAAGGCCTATCCAGAGTGGACTCCTTTTTATGGACTTCCATCTTCCAGAGCTACATCAGAAAATGCTACAACAATAAAAGAAGATCTTAGTACAAAGATTCTCAATAGTGAGAATAATGTTACCCATTTCTTACAGGCTTTGGTAGACCCAGCGCTTGGTTCTGAAATGAGGTATAGTGCTGAAATCGCGACAACACTGCTGTATGTTCAATCTATTGATCATGGCAAATTCTGGAAAGAAAATCTGTCAGAGTATAAGGTCGTTCTGTTTTGTGACGAAGGTAATAATGATAGTCGTGCAATCGCAAAGCATACAAAGGCTTATTTAGAGAAATGGATGACTGACTTCTCTGGATGGGAAGTAGATCTTGAACCTATAAATGATTTTTCAGCAACAGAGCCTGGCTCTTTAACGGGTGCTATGAGGGAATATTCAGCTGCCTGTGAAAAATATGTGAACATGCTTGGAGCTGAATGGGCTGAATTGGTTTTCAATATCAGCGGAGGGTATAAAATCTATGGGATTCATCCGGCTCGTTTGTTGAAAAAAGATAAGGTGATTGCAATCTATCTTCATGAATCATCTAAAAGTAATAAGGTATATGAAATTGGTCTTGATCATAATGATCAGCCCGCCGCTTATGAACCTAGTCGATATAATCGTGACTTCAAATGAAATTAGACGATATTGATACCTCCAAACAAATTAATGAATCTCTTCAACAGTACGATGATTGCGTTACTGTTTTGAAGGATGTTGAGTCATGCAAGAAAGTTGACTCATTATTACATTGGATCAAGTGGGTGATGTCAAATGAGCCATCAAGAATGTGTGGTTCCTCTAAAGCTTTTTGGGAAAAATATAGCAACATTAGCAGGGACGAGCACCTTCTAAATATTACTAATAGTATAAATAATGGAAAGTTAATCTTCGTAAAAGATGAATTAAATGATAAGCAGAGTATTATAACGTGGGCTTACTATCAGGACCATTTCTTCTATTGGTTTTTACGGCGGTATCGTTTGGATTATGCGCGGCAGGTGTATGGGTTTTGCTCGGATGGTGCATGGCTGGTTCCCATGATCATGCTTTTATTTCCATTATTAGGGCTGTGGATGTTCTCTTCCGGGGTTGCATGGCTTCTGCCTGTTGCTGGATATTTTATGATTCTCCTTATGATGCATTGTTGTGGTGTTCCATGGTTGAATGCTATCCAGTCTTTGATCCCTCGATTAGCTGCTACCGCACTGGTCGGTTTTCTCTTTCTATTGACCGCAGATAGCGTTGTGGAGCAAGTATTAAAACCTCCCCCCTGTTTACTTCTCTTTTATTCGGCTGTGGTGGTTCTGATTTCTACCGGTTATCTTATGTTGGAAATAGCGCATCGTCTGGAGCATGGGGTCCCGCAGACGAGCCTGATGAAGCGCGCGGGGATGGTGGTAGTTACGGGTTTTTCTCATTCTACGCTGATTGTTCTCCTGGGATATCCCCTGCTTACAGCGATCGAACCTGATTTTTCTACATTACTTCTTTTAGTCAGTATCAATATGGGAATTGGAATTATATTGAACAATGTTTGGGAAGAAAACCCTGTTACAGAACCTTTATGAGGTAAAGGAGAACCATATATGCCTGTATTGGAATTCAAGATAAAACTGGTTACACCCGCATTTATTGCCGGCGCTATGAATAAAAAAGTTCCGGGCGTTTTTGATAATCAGGGTAAACCTACACAACATCGCATCATTGGTCCGGATGGAGATGGTCTCCGTATTCCCTCTCTAAAGGGAGTCCTTCGGTTTTGGTACCGGTCTATTCATGGAGGGCTTTCTCTGGAAAGGTTGAAGGAAGAAGAATCGAAAGTATTTGGAGATGCGAAACGTTATCAGGGGGTTAGGATCATACCGACTGAGATACCAGACTTTAAAGCAGAACCTTTAGTGGCAGGAGCAGGTTCAGCAGCTGCGTATCTTGGATATGGGCCCATGGGGTATAGCAATAGAACTGCTACCTCGCATAATAGAAATATGTATCGGGATGTCATTCCTGCGGGAACCACCTTTGGGTTTAAGGCAATAGGAACTCCTGAACAGATTGAAGGACTAAAACTTGCCCTTACACTCCTGCATTTCTTTGGAGGTGTTGGAGCGAGGAGCCGCCGAGGTTTTGGTTCTGTAAAGGTAATTGGGGATTTTATTCCCCAATATCAGGGGAACTACAATGACTGGTTTGAAAAAAATGGTTGGACACCTTTTATTGAGAGGAAATCCGTTGCTAAAGCTAAACCTTCCTTTTCAGCTTTCTGGAATCCAGACACAGCCTGCAAGTTGTTCCCTGTAGCTACTTCTTACGATACGATATGGAAGGACTTCTACCAGCGATTCAAGGATGTCCGATTGTATGATCGGTTCAATCCTCCCGCTTCTTCGCCAATAGGTTTCCAAGACCATGGATGGGAGGCTGCTGATGCAGCAAATCCTAGTGGTCCAATTACGCATATTCCTGAGCGAATAGCCTATGGGATGCCCTATCATCCAAAATCCCAAAATAACGGTTGGGATATTAAATATACAGCTGCTGTCACTCGTCGAGCCAGTCCATTATTTTTGAAAGTAATGGAGTTGGCTCCCAACCAATATATTGGTGTTGCATTATTTTTAAGGGCTAGATTCTTTGGTAGTGTTCCTTTAGATATTGGCGCTGAAGGTCATACTGGGACACTCCTCTTCCCTGGTTGTCATGCTGTTGATGAATTCATGAAGTAAGAATAAATGGAGGATATAAATAAGATGTCAGAGTATCAATTCAAAACCATGTTATACCGCTGTGTGACTCCCCTGCATATTGGTTGTGGCCAGGATGTGGGAGTGGTAGATTTGCCTGTGATCCGAGAACGAACTACCGGTTATCCTTATATGCCGGGTTCTGGTATCCGGGGTGTTTTCCGTGATAAATATGAGGGGATCAACCCAGATGAAGCAAAGATTCTTTTCGGTAAAGAATTGGAAGAAATGACTGCGGGTTGTGTGTCTGTGGTGGATGCCCATCTTCTGTTATTCCCCGTCCGGTCATCTCATAATGTGTTCTGTTGGATCACTTGTCCCTTTGTCCTGAAACGCTATAAAGAAGAAGTGGGATATTTTGGGACGGAGGATCCTGCCTGGGAAGTACCTCCCAGTCCCGATGACACCCACTATTATGGATTGACTCAGGGGGATACATCTCTTTACCTGGAAGAATATAAATTCTCCCGAGGGGGTGATTTTACATTCCCGATAACTATCCCTGGAAAAGAAAATCCTTCTGTGGTGTATGTCAGTGACCGGACTTTCTTCCAGATGGTGAATCAGGCCACTATTGTCACTCAACATAATAAACTAAACTCTGCGAAAACTGTGGAGGGAACCGCGCTGTTCTCTGTTGAAGCTGTTCCTGCCGAATCGGTGTTCTATGGATTTGTCGGTGCCACCCAAAGCCGTACTCAGGGTAATACTTTGAGTGGGGATAAGGTGATGAGGAAATTAACCGAGGCCCTGCCATCGGCTAAATCCCTGTTCTTCGGGGGCCATGAATCTATTGGTTTTGGTCTGACTTCCCTGACTTGGTTATAGAAAAGGAGTGATAAAGATGCCGAATCGTGAACAGACCCGGGCACAATATGCCTATGCTGCTGCCGAGAATATTGATGGAGATATTGCTAAGAAATTACCCATGCTGCTCCGGACCAACGGGTTGTTGGCAACATGGGCTTTCCTTATGGCAAAAGGTAAAAAAGATGGTAAGTATTCAGAGATTGCTCAAGAGTTAAATAATTATCTGGATAGTCAGATGAGAGAGTTGTGTGAAGGAACTCCTGAAGATTCTTTTAAACGGTGGATCGGGAATCAAAACAATCAAAATCAGCGACCTCTCAATGGGACGCAGTTACGGGATTTGACCGAGGAAGCTATTGAATATGCCGGTTGGTTGAAACGGGCTGTAGAGGCAAAAGGGGAATAAAGATGATTACTACGATTGCTAATGGAACACCAGTAACCCATGCGGGTATTTCCCCCACCTTGGTATACCATAAATTCCATCAGTATGACAATGCAAATAATTTTGAAACCAAAGAAGCGCGAAGAGTTTTTCTGGAAGACATTGCCAGTCGTGTTAATACGATAATGAATTCAAAGTACGCATCCTGGCATACGGCATATACCAGTTCGATCAAGTCTCTGGAAGGGCAATTTAGATATGAAGCCACTCTGGTCTGGCGGATGGTGAATGGTTGGGGTACCAATCCAGCGTTGGAAACGGGAATACAACTGCATCATTTCCTGGGATTCCCCTATCTCCCGGGCAGCAGTCTGAAAGGTCTTCTTCATCATACGGCAGAAATGGAATGTGTGGATGTCTTTCTTGAAAAAGTAAAAGAACATAAATTGCCGGGTGATTGCAATAAAGATGTTCCCGATTATTTGTATGATTTTCTAAATACACTTAAAAAAATCCATGTCTTATTTGGTTCCATTACGGTAAGAAGACCTGTTGATGATGACAACAAAAAAGAATATGGTCCTCAATGTCCAATTTCCATACTTGAAACATTAAAGGCAAAGATAGGTCCATGGAAAAAAATGGAAGGGTTTGACGACTCTCCCTGGAAGGATATCCTATCCACCATTGAGTTTCTGCTTGATGAGAATAAACAGACCGGGGGGCTTTTGGTTTGTCTTGATGCACTCCCAGTACCAGGACAGGAAAATATCCTTCAGATAGATGTCATGACCCCTCACTATGGAGAATATTATAAGGAGGGCAGCACCACTCCACCTTCGGATGATCAAGATCCCAATCCACTTCTCTTTCTGGCGGTTCGGCCCGAGACGGTCTTTGAATTCTGGTTCCAGTTGAAACCTCTTTATCCAGAAGCCGAAAAGCTGTTGGGTACCCCCACTCCCGATTTGGAGACCAATATTAAAGAAATCTTTGAAAAGGCAGTGACTGAATATGGTGCCGGTGGGAAGACGGCCGCAGGTTATGGTTATTTTTCCATGCCTGAAGAGATGGAAGAATAGGTTGTGGATGGGGAAGGGTTCCTGTCCATTTGAAAGACATGTTTGATGCACTTCAGAGGTTGGAAGTGGGATGGAAGGGTTTACCCCAGTCATTCCAGTGAAGGGATGACGAAGTCTTTGACAATTGATAGTTGCAGGACTCACCCCATCACCTGGGAGATGAAATGTGGATTCCCGCTTTCGCGGGAATGACAGTCGTTGTTGTCATGGATTTGATGTGTCTGTGGTTTAAAAAAGCTCCCCGCCTTTCCAAGGAGGGGTCCGGCGAAGCCGGGGGGTGGTTCGGTTTTCACAAGATAGAACAGGGATGAATACTCGTTATGGGAAAGATTAAATTAAAACTGTAATACCCTTCTTCTCATTATCCTTATCTGTCAAAACGTAACTTCAAACTGTCATTCCTGCGAAGGCAGGAATCCAGAAGTCCTTTGTCCAAGGATCTTCCAATGTTCCTCCAATCCAGACATATCTCGGCACCTGGTGGATGAAGCACGGAGCTGCTCTGAGTAACTCCGTGGATGATACGCTTTCCCGCAGGAGTTACCTGGAGTTCATAGGGGGTTGTGGAAGACCTTGACAGGTATCAACCGAACGGGTCAATTATTGAAATACGAGTCAGATTCAGGTGGATTCCTGGGGAAAAGCCAGAGTCCCTGAGGATCCTTGTTATTATCTGGCTTGATTGTTTTTTAGAGGTTGACAAACAAGATACTCTCTGGCACTATGGTCAAAAGCGTTTGGATCATGTTATTGGGGATGGAAGGGTTTATCCCAGTCATTCCAGTGAAGGGATGACGAAGTCTTTGACAATTGATAGTTGCAGGACACACCCCATCACCTGGGGGTTGTAACGTTTCCGCTTTGTATACTTCTATCATAACTTTTCCTGACCTGCAGGACTCACCCCGTCACCTGGGGGTTGCAACTCTTCTAAACTTTTTACATCTTCGTCTTCCGTGCATTCCTGCAGGACACACCCCATCACCTGGGGGTTGCAACGATTAGAGCATAGACAGTAGATTTTCAACCAACCATCCTTCCTGCAGGACTCACCCCATCACCTGGGGGTTGCAACACACAAAGTTGTTGCCCATCACCACTATGAGCAACAACCTGCAGGACTCACCCCATCACCTGGGGGTTGCAACTTGGCTTGAGCAGTAAATTTCGCTGCATCATTATTGCTACCCTGCAGGACTCACCCCATCACCTGGGGGTTGCAACTAAGCATTAGATACATCACAACTAACCAAAATCATTTGACCTGCAGGACTCACCCCATCACCTGGGGGTTGCAACAAGAAGGTTCTTCTTTCCACCATTTTTCGAGAGGTTCCCTGCAGGACTCACCCCATCACCTGGGGGTTGCAACGCGCATCTACCTTTGGGGTAGAACATAGGCAATATATTCCTGCAGGACTCACCCCATCACCTGGGGGTTGCAACTCCCTGCCTTTAAGTATAGGGAGATCTTTTTCTAAATCCTGCAGGACTCACCCCACCACTTGGGGGTTGCAACTTGTCGAACTTGATACATTTCATGGCAGTTTTGACATCTGCAGGACACACCCCACCACTTGGGGGTTGCAACCTTTTGGGCATTCTTCCTTCCAGCATTTATAACTCCTGCAGGACTCACCCCATCACCTGGGGGTTGCAACAAAACGAAGTTCCATGAGGATACATTTCGCATATTAGCTGCAGGACTCACCCCATCACCTGGGGGTTGCAACTTAGGAGAAACTTTAAACCTTACCAGACCTTCTTCATCCTGCAGGACTCACCCCATCACCTGGGGGTTGCAACTTTTACCTGTAAACCAAAAAGAGTAAAGTTCATGATAACTGCAGGACTCACCCCATCACCTGGGGGTTGCAACAAATATAAGTCCGACAATTAAAAGAATTACTCCAATTACTGCAGGACTCACCCCATCACCTGGGGGTTGCAACATCTTTATTGGCCATAACATACCATCCTTATCTTAATTAACCTGCAGGACTCACCCCATCACCTGGGGGTTGCAACGTATTTTGCCCAGCCACCAATTGTACCTACCACAAAACCTGCAGGACTCACCCCATCACCTGGGGGTTGCAACTTTTACGGATTGAATCATGAGAAATTGAGGCAGTGGATTGGCCTGCAGGACTCACCCCATCACCTGGGGGTTGCAACAAAGCTATTGTAGTTCCCATTAAAGTCGTAAAACAAACCTGCAGGACTCACCCCGTCACCTGGGGGATTAGAATGTGGACCCCTGCTTCCGTGGGAATGACAATAGCCCCTCCAAAACTAATAAAGGAAATATGGGGGTGTTGTTGATGGTGCAACTCGGTGGACACTTCCCGGGATGGAGTTGTGGAAAGATGATTTCACTGCCGGCGAAAGACCGGAATGTTTATTGATAATTGAATCTGAAAATATAAAAATATTTTGAATATTGTGGAGATATTTTGACGCTCTCTTGATAACAGGTTAAAATATTCAGACTGGATATCCAAAATTTTATGTCACAACCACGGGAACAAGATTTAAGAAATTCAATCCTTGAAGGCAGTACCGCCTGTATGATGGGTTCCCTGGCCGGTGGTGCCTTTTTAACCGGATATGCCCTATACCTGGGTGCGAGTGCGTTCCAAATCGCCCTGATCACCAGTCTCCCCCTGTTTGCCACACTCCTTCAGTTGTCTTCACATTTTTTAGTGAAGAAACCCGAAGACCGTAAACGAGTAACCACGAATACCATAGGTCTGGGTCGTTTCTTATGGATTATTATTGTCCTGCTGCCGATATTGATGTATGACCTGAGTTCAGAGTTAAAACTCACCATCATCATGGTGACGGTGACGTTGTCCAGTGCTCTTTCCAGCATCGGCGCTATCACCTGGTGGAGCTGGATGAGTGATTTGATTCCCAGGGATATTATGGGGACCTTTTTTGCCCGCCGTAACTTGTGGTGTGGTCTGGCCTCCATTATTGCTTTTTATGCCGCCACCCTGGCATTGGATTTTTACAAGATCCATGTTCCGAAAGAATATTATCCCTACGGATTTGCTGGATTGTTTTTTATCGGCCTGTGTTTTGGGATGCACTCCTGGTGGGTCCTTCGGAAAATCACAGACCCGGGGATGTCCGCCCCTCTGAAGAAAAATCCTCCCCTGAAAGAATTGCTGCTGCCTCTGAAGGATCGTAACTATCGGTTATACATGATTGACCGGACCTTGTGGACTTTCTCTGTATTTCTGGCGGTCCCGTTCTTCAATGTGTATTTACTGAAGTATCTGCATGCTGACTGGAATTATATCGGACTCATCAGCTTGATTGCTTCACTGACTTCCATTTATTGTGTTCGGTTCTGGGGCCGTATCATTGACCAGTTTGGGAATAAACCCATTCTGGTGATTGCCTGTTACGTGAAAGCGTTATATCCGTTCATCTGGCTGTTTGCCACGCCGCAGAATTTCTTCTGGTTATTGATTCTTCCCAACTTCCTGAGTGCTTTTGACAGTGCTATTGGTCTGACCTCTGGGAATCTTTCAATCAAGCTGGCCCCGAAAGGGAATAATGCCCCATACCTGGCTGTTTATATCACCATGAGTAATTTGGCCGCCGCCATTGCCCCCATACTGGGTGGATTATTTATTAAGTATTTTTCGGACCCGGCAGGAAATCTGGCTCTCCCCTGGATGGGAGACATCAATACCATCAAAATCATTTTCTTTGTTTCCGCTGCCCTCCGGTTCTTCTCTTCCCGGTCCTTGATGCAAATGCGCGAACCAGAGACTACGGGTATCCGGCGGATGATCAAAGTTCTTAAGGAAGTAAAAGGAGTGGTTCCTTCCTGGTCTGAAATGGACCATGCCTTCAATTTCTGGTTCCGTCCTCTGGGAGATATGCGGTCTGCCATTGCCACCCGTTTATTGGGTCGTGGGAAAGATGGCGATGATGACAAGATTGATTTAGAAGATGACGACGATGAGGATTCCCCGGAGTCTTCAGACCCTCCCACTTCAGGGTCTTCCCCTAAGTAGTCTTTATCCGTGACTGGATATTGCTGATCCACTCTTTTTGATTGTGAACCAGAAAGACTATCTCCGTCTTATCTTTTAATACGAGGGACAAATAAGACGAGGAGGTATGTTTTATTTTGAGGCATTGAACCGTATCAGAAACAGACAGGACTTCATCCAAAGGAATGTTTATATCTGCCTTCAGAGGTCTTTTAAATAAGAGCCTTTTTTCAGTCAGGGCTATTCGTCCCATCGTCTTCGCAATACCAAATCTTTTGGTCCATCCCTGATAGGTGGCCTTCCCAGGTCCGATGAGGATGTTTTCCCCTTGCTGGCTGCATTGTGTTTTGATTTTCTCGACAACCCGACTTGCCCAGTAAAGATACAAAGCCCAGATGATAACCTCAGTCCCCAGTACTATGGTGACGATTAACCAGATGTTTTGACGTATCATTAAAGAACCCTCCCAAGTTAAGTATCGTTACTATAACATTATACGGATAAAAATAAAAGCGATGCAGGAGCACTGCATCGCTTTGGAAGAACTGTTTATGTGGTAACTAATTACTGAGCCAGTTTTTTAAGGAGAAGTTCCCGAACGATTTGAGGGTTTGCTTTTCCTTTGGAGGCCTTCATTGCCTGACCCACCAGTGAATTGATGGCGCCTTCTTTACCGCCCTTATATTCAGCTACGGCATTGGGGTTTGCGGCAATAACACCGTCAATCATTGTTTCAATCGCTGCGGTATCTGTAATCTGGACCAACCCTTTTTCTTTGACGTAGGCTTCCGGCATAATATCGGTCCGGAGGATGTCGGTAAATACATTCTTGGCGATTTTGCCGGAGATGGTCTGATTATCAATCAGTTTAACAAGTTCCGCCAGCTGTTTGGTCTGCAAGGGGAAGTCAGATACGGCTCTTTCTTTTCCACTGCATTCACGAAGCAGTTCGGCCATGATCCAGTTCGATATGGCTTTTGGATTATTATGAAGTTTGACAGCCTCTTCATAGTAATCCGCTGTCGGCCGGGTGACCGTCAGAATTTGAGCGTCATATTCAGGGATTGCATATTCTTTAACAAACCGTTCACAACGGGCTGTCGGTAATTCAGGAAGGGTCTTTCGGATATCTTCAATATATTCTTCCGAGACTTCGATAGGAACCAGGTCTGGTTCTGGAAAATACCGATAATCATGGGCCTGTTCTTTGGACCGCATGGATTCCGTTACATTTCTGTTTGAATCAAACAGACGGGTTTCCTGAACGACTTTTCCACCGTCTTCAATTAACTCAATTTGTCTCTGGATCTCATATTCCAGAGCCTTTTTCACGAAGTTAAAGGAATTGATGTTTTTGACTTCAGCCTTGGTTCCGAATTCTTTCTGGCCCACAGGGCGTATGGAGACGTTGGCGTCACACCGGAGAGAACCTTCTTCCATGTTACCGTCACACACATCCAAATATTTAAGAATGGTGCAGAGCATCTGCATGTATTCTTTGGCTTCGTCAGGAGTCCGAATATCGGGTTCGGAAACGATTTCCAGTAGAGGGACACCCGTACGATTTAAATCAACCTGAGAATAACCATATCCGGAGTGGATGAGTTTGCCGGCATCTTCTTCCATGTGAGCGCGGGTAATCCCAATTCGTTTGGGGCCGTTCTCGGTCTGGATGACAATATGTCCGTCATAGCAAATCGGCAGTTCGTACTGGGATACCTGGAAATTCTTCGGCAGGTCAGGATAGAAGTAATTCTTCCGGGCAAACCGGGAGAAGGAAGCTATTTTACAGTTGAGTGCCAGTCCGGTCATGATGGATTTGCGTAACACCTGCTCATTCAGGACGGGCAACACACCAGGGTATCCTGCACAAATGGGGCATAGGTTGGAATTGGGTTCCTGACCAAAAGTTGTTGAGCAGGAACAGAAAATCTTTGATTTCGTGTTAAGTTGGGCGTGGACTTCCAGCCCGATGACTGCTTCGTATTGCATGGTTATTTTCCCATCTCCGCGACAGGGGATTTTTTAGTATGGAAATCAGTGTTTTGTTCGTAAGTGTAAGCTACACGGAATATCATTTCTTCATCAAAATGACGACCCATGATCTGGAGACCCACCGGCATTCCATCAACAAAACCGCAAGGAACATTCATGGCCGGAATACCGCCTAAATTGATGGAGATAGTGAAGATATCGGACAGGTACATCTGGAGAGGGTCATCCATCTTGGCGCCGATTTTGAAGGCAACCGTCGGTGCGGTTGGAGTGAGAATGACATCACACTGTTCAAAGGCTTTTTCAAAGTCCTGACGAATGAGAGTACGAACCTGTTGGGCTTTGAGGTAATACGCATCATAATATCCTGAGGAGAGAACATGAGTCCCGAGGATAATACGACGTTTCACTTCCTTACCGAATCCTTCGGCGCGGGATTTGAGGTACATATCCATCAGGTCTTTATAATCATTCGTCCGGTAACCGTATTTGACGGCATCATACCGGGCCAGGTTAGATGAGGCTTCGGCGGTTGCTATCAGATAATAAGTGGCTACGGCATATTCAGTGTGGGGCAAGCTGATTTCGACGGTCTGTGCACCCAGGGATTCCAGAGTCTTGATGGCTTCCCTGACTGCCTTTTCCACACCCGGTTCAAGACCGCCAATGAAATACTCCTTGGGGATACCGAGTTTAAGACCTTTGACATTATTGATTAAGGACTTGGTGTAATCTGGGACTGGCAGGTTTGCGGAAGTAGAGTCCATTTTGTCCTGCCCGGCAATGACATTCATCATTAAGGCGGCATCGGTCACATCTTTTGTCATGGGCCCGATACAGTCCAGTGATGATGCGTAGGCTACCAGACCGAACCGTGATACTCTGCCGTAGGTGGGTTTCAGACCAACAATACCGCAGCAGGAACCTGGTTGACGGATGGATCCACCTGTATCGGTTCCGATGGAGATAATACATTCATCCGCAGCGACAGCGGCAGCAGACCCCCCGGAACTTCCACCCGGGATGGCGTCTAAATCCCATGGATTCCGAGTAATGCCGTAATGGGAGGTTTCCGTGGAGGAACCCATGGCAAATTCATCCATATTTACTTTACCCAGGATGACGGTTCCTTCGTTAATCAAATTCTGCATGGCGGTGCCAGTGTAGGGAGGCACAAAATTCTCGAGGATCTTTGAACCACAAGTGGTTCGTAATCCATTCACGCAAAGGACATCCTTCACAGCGAATGGAATACCGGTCAGAGGTTTGATCTCACGGCCGTTTTTGATTTCCTTATCCAGATTTGCAGCCTGTTCAAGGGCAGCATCCTTGGTCAGGGTAACAAAGGCGTTTACCTTATCCTCGACCCGGTCAATTTGAGCGACTACCGATTTAGTAATATCTGTAACGGTTGTGTCGCCCTTTTTTAGCATCTCATGTAGTTGGTGGGCACTTAATCCGGCAAGATTCATAGGTTTATATCCTTAATTAGTCTCAAAACTATAATGATAGGTGGATAATGGCCTTGCGGTCAAGAAATCTATACTATATTCTACCGGATTTACAAGGAAAATGCTGATTTCAGGCATGTATAGATTGTCCATACAAATTAGATTGAATTAAGATATTAATAATGAATATACATAATTTACACTTTTCACCCCTTGTATGGTCCGTTATTGCTGCTGGTGCCATACTATTGTCCTATCTGGGTTATAAGATGATGAAGGCCTTTATGGCTTTCATTTTATGGTCTTTTCTAATCCTCACCATCCTCGGTGGGGCTGGATACTTCTACTTTTTTCATTAGAACCGATTTTCTTTGATAGATAATGTCCTCGTTAATGTTATACTTTTGCCAATAATATGAGGAGGAATTAGTCTATGAAGCGATTCTTATCAACGTTGATTCTCTGTTCGTTATTCACTGTGTTTGCTATGGCAGCGAAACCAACCAACCCCGTGGTGATCCCCCAACCCCAGAAAATGACGGTTTTACCCGGAGGAGTTTTGGATGTGAAGGGCAATTTTATCGCATTACTTCAATATGACTCCAAGGATGACCGTCTCGCGAAAGCGGTCCGGAGTTTCCGGGAAGATATATATAAGATTTCACCTGTCGAAGATAAAAAAGCGCAGTTTGTATATCTGGGTGTTATCGGATATAAGCCGGATGTAGCTCAAAAAGCATCTAAAGAGGGTTTGATTGTTCCTGAAAACAAAGAGGGTTATGCCTTATCAGTCACAAAAAACGGCATCACTTTGATTGCCCGGGATAATCAAGGGTTGTTTTATGGTCTAATGACACTGCGGCAACTCCTGAAAAATCAGGGTGGGAAAGCTGTACTTCCCCTGGTCAAAGTAGAAGACTATCCCAAACTTGCCTATCGTGGTGCCCATGTGTTTACTGGAAAAAACGCCTTGAAAGAACAAAAGGCCCTGCTGGACACCATGGCCTATTACAAGATGAACAATCTGGTTCTCCAACTTGATTTTATGGAGTTCAAGTCTCATCCCGAACTCTGGTATGAACCAATGGGTGAACGCCAGTCTGAAATCAAAGAGCTGTTGGCGTATGCTAAAGACCGCTATATTGAAGTAGCTCCGATGGTCAATACCCCTGGACATGCGGAATGGATTTTTAAAACCGGGCACCATTTAGATTTGGCAGAAGACCCCAGTCCTACTAAGGAAGGGGCGCTTCCGTATGCTATCTATATCGATAATGACTCGACATACAGATTTCTCTTTGATTTATATGATGAAGTCATTGATATATTCAAACCCAAATATTTCCATATTGGGCATGATGAGCCAGACCTTCCGAATTATGTAAAATTCCCTGGCAGATCCAAAGCGGACAGTACCCGCGAATTACTGGAAAGAGACTTGAAACGGAATGCCGCTTATTTCAAGGGAAAAGGTATTGATGTGATGCTTTGGGGCGATACGATGCTGTGTTGGGGCGACTCTCCTGATGCTTGCATGGCGAAATCCAGGGAAGATGCTATTGCCTTGCGGAAGCTGTTGAAAGACCTGGAATCTGAACCCAAAGCTGCAAAGTTCTATATCTGCGATTGGCACTATGCAAGTGCGTACCCGGAAAGATACAAATCCCTGAATATCTTTAATAAAGAAGGGTTCCCAGTGATTGCTTCTACATGGTATGGCCCTGATAATATCCGGCACTTTACCAAGCAAGCCATTGATACTAAATCCTTGGGCTTATTACAAACCACATGGGCAGGGTTTAACTTCTCAATCGAAGATAATACAAGTTGTTATGACCAGTTTGTTGCATACTTGTTGGCGGGGGAATATTCCTGGTCTGGCAGATATGATAAACATACGGAACTTGGTTATAATGCGAGTGATGAATTCTGGACATCCTTCAAAGGATTTAAGTATGGCCAGAAAAACCCCGTTGCCTCCTCAGCTGTAGTAACCTCTAAACCGGGAAGCAAGATTAAAATTGGTGGAGAGGTTTCCGTAAGCGGGACAGTTATTAAGTAAATAAATATCTTGTTAGAATTAAAACCAGTCTGCATGTGTTGCAGACTGGTTTTTTTATTTAGAAGGGAGGTGATTCGTTGTGAAAGTGTTTCATCAAGGATTTACCTTGATTGAATTATTGATCGTGGTAGCCATTATTGCCATCCTGGCGGCAATCGCCATCCCAAATTTTATGGCGGCCCAGACAAGAGCCAAGGTATCACGGGCTCAGGCGGATTTAAGAAGTGTTGTAACAGCACTGGAGAGCTACCGCGTGGACACTAATGCTGCTCCAACCATGATTGTTCCGGGATTCGCCGGAGGTGTGGGGCCTCTATCCGGGAGTAATTTGAAATGGTGGTATCTTCCCGATAGTTTAAGTACTCCGGTAGCCTACCTGAGTTCTGCCGATTTGAAATGTCCTTTTGGCGGAGATAAATCCAGAATGAATGATTTTCCCGATAACATCTGGCGGCGGTACAGTTATGAAAATATTGCCGAACTGGAACAAAAGGCGCTCCTGTATTCTGTGCTTGCGGGAAAATATGGGGCAGACAAGGGGGCCTCTGGTGCCTTTGGGGAGTGGCGGATTTTATGTATCGGACCAGATGTGTCCTGGAACCCGATGGTGGCTTATGATCCTTCAAATGGTACTGTCAGCCCAGGCAATATAATCCGGACTCAAAAAGAACCTTCATCCAGCCAATAATCCGGTATAAACCGGTCTTCATAGAAAAAGGGATGGTTAAATCAACCATCCCTTTTGTTTTATGTATGAACAGGGGACTTACTTCAATAAACTATGAATCCAGGGCAACATGAAATCGATGCTGAAGACAAAAGCAATCAAATAAACCATGCCATGAACCTGTTTTCCTTTTCCTGTTAACAAATGAGTCAGGGCATACGCAATGAATCCGAATCCGATTCCATTAGAAATGCTATAGGTAAAAGGCATACCTAACAGGGTTAAAAAGGCAGGAAAACCTGTGTAGAAGCAGGTGAAGTCAATATCATGAATGACAGAAAGCATCAGAAATCCAACTAAAATCAAGGCCGGTGCTGTGGCCGCTGCAGGAACGATTCCAGCAATCGGAGTAAAGAACATTGCCAGCAGGAAGAGAATACCGGTAACGACAGGCATTAGCCCTGTGCGCCCACCCTGGGTGACTCCACTGGCGGCTTCAACATAACAGGTATTGGAAGCGGTACACATGACACCCCCTGCAACAGCGCCGAGAGAATCAACTAATAAAACCTTTTCAGATTTCGGGAAATTACCGTTTTTGTCCAGAAGATTCGCCTTAACTCCGATGGCGATAACGGAACCCATTGTATCGAAAAAGTCGGATAACATAATGGAGAATACCAGCAGACTTGTCGCAATAATACCGAGTTGACTGATGGCATTCAAATCAAACTGGCCCAGAGTGGAGAAGTCAGGCATTTGAAATAAACTTCTCGGAATGACAGCCTGCCCTTGAATTGGGAAGGCGGTTCCGCCGGTTAAAAAGTTGATGACAATAGATAGAGCAGTAGTGCCAAGGATCCCATATAACAAAGCCCCATGGATTTTCCTGGCTAATAATGCTGCTGTAAAGAAGAACCCGATAACGGTGACTAGGACTGCCCAGGTATTAAATGAACCCAGACTTACCATTGTAGCGTCGTTTTTGACGATAAAACCGGCTTCCTGAAATCCAATGAAGGCAATAAATAACCCAATCCCTGCACCAATGGCCTTCTTTAATTCCACCGGAATAGCATTCATGACGGCCTGACGAAATCCAGTCAAAACTAGAAGGGTAATCAATACACCCTCCATGACAATGATTCCCATGGCGCTTTGATACGTTAGTCCACTTCCAATGACTAATTGAAAGGCCACCGCGGCATTAAGTCCCATGCCGGCCGCCATCGTGATGGGGAAATTCGTAAATATCCCCATAGCGATACACATAATACCCGCGGCCAGGCAGGTAGCAGACATTGTGGCAGAAACGGGGAGCCCTGCATTCGATAAAATCTGGGGATTTACGAAGATGATATAGGCCATCGTCATAAAAGTAGTCAGACCTGCAAAGACTTCGGTCCTGACATCTGTGCCACGTTCTTTGAGTTGAAAGAAGGATTCAAGATTCATGGATACAGTTTCCTTTTGGTAGTGGGTTATGGCAACTGAATTATTCTACATTATATTTTTCTCCCCAAATTAGGTAAAAAACCCAAAATGTCCCTGAAACACATGGAATATGTTAAGTTAGGGCTAATATTAAGAAAAGATGATGAAAAAGGTATTATTAGGTAATACTTTACAGCGTTTTTTTGTACAATATGAACATAAACAAATTGGGTAGACGGATTGTAACGGTCCCATAAGGGATTTAATCTGGTGTCCCGGGAAAAGGCAGGATAATAATATGTCATTTTTTAAGTCAAAAAAACGAGACTATGAGATAGTCAGAAGTGACTTGCAAGCTGCCCTGCAAAAGCAGGATGAATCCACCTGCCAGTCCATTATGGATGAAGTGATCCAGACCTGGGAAAAAGAAGTTCCAGAACGGGAGTTTCTGTTGGGATGGGGTTTACTGTCCATGTGTGAGTTCCAGATGTCCTCAGCGGGTAAGTACATGGATTATTTTCTGAAGGAATACCCTCGAGCGACCATGCCTGTCCGGGTCGAATATGCGCGATTTTTGGCCAGCACAAAAGATGAAGATGCCGCTACCGCTATTGTCAGGGAATACCTCCGGGATATCCGGGACCGGGGTTGGTTGGAAAAATTAAATGATACCCATTTCAGCCGATTAGGTGCGGGGCAGGCGTATTTACTTCTGACGAGTATCTATACTGTTCTGGGTGCCCGGTCTTATTCAAAAAGAGTCTGTGAACATGCCCTGAAGTTCCCCTTTCTCAGTACTCACCTGGCCCGATACAGTGAAGAAATCAAAACCTTGAAGGCTGAATTGGCGGACCCTGAAAATGCCGAAAAAGACCGGATTTGGGAAGAATTCTTCATGGGTCAGGGGTCGCAGCACCTGGTGACATTACAGCAGTGGTGCCATGCGAAAGAAGCCTCCACACTGTCCCGGCGATTGGAATTGATCGATGGACTGTTCCGATTTAATCCTTCCTTTAAGGTAGATGAGAAAGAAATTTATCTACTGGAGCTGGTCGGAAAAACACCCGAAGGTAAGGAAGTTTATAACCTCGGATAGTATTCCTTCCTTTATGGAGAAGGTCGGGTACGGTATAATCTCCTTTAATGATGAAGCGTTTACACCGTTATGTTCTGGGTGAACTATTTAACCCCTTGGGATTATCCCTCTTTTTATTTACATTCGTTCTGCTGAGTCGTCGGCTGGACGATTTAGTTGTTCTTTTAAATGTTCAGGATGTGGATTATGGGGTTGTGGTACAGGTGATTTGCCTGTTACTTCCCTTCGTAATGACAATGACGCTGCCGATGGGGTTGATGATTGCCTGTCTGACGGTTTTCTCCCGATGGAGTTCCGACCGTGAACTCTTGATTATGCGCACCAGCGGTATTAATCCTTTCCGTATTATTAAACCCCTTCTCGTGGTTGCCGTGGTTTCCACCCTGCTGGTAATGTACTGTACTACTTTTCTGGTTCCCTGGACTTACAGTGCTTTCCGTAAGACCATGTTTACCGTTGCCGCCCAGATGACCACTCAACTCAAAACAAATACCTTCAATCCTTTTGGTAATAATCTCATGGTTTATGTCCGGGAACGCGGTGAGAAACCCGGATTTTATAAAGGAGTTACCCTCTTCTACACTAAAGATAACCAGATACAGCAGATGTTGACGGCTCGGGATGGCCAGGTGGATGTGGATATCGAAAACAGTGCTATTCATATGGCTTTGAATGAGGGAACTTATTACAGTGCCGACCAAAAAGACATTACCCATTTTTATATTGCGACATTCGGACAATGGACTTCAACAGAAAACCTGGGCCGGATTCTCAAAATGCCGGGAAATGAAAACCGGAAACCTCAGGAACTAAATTTATCTGAATTAAAATCAGCCATCAGCAAAAAAGAAGGTAAAGAACAGCGTAAATTAAGAGTAGAATACATGAAGCGGTTTTCCATGCCGTTCTCTTGCCTGGTAGTTACCTTGATGGGAATATCACTGGGTGCGATGGTTCATTTGAAAAATAAGACTCTTGGATTTTTCTTCGGGGTGATCCTTATCGGGGTTTACTGGATACTGATGTCCGTGGGAGAATCATTAGGAATTCGGGGGATACTGCCTCCGGAATACTCTGTGTGGTTGCCAAACATCGTCCTGGGTGGACTGGGTGTGTGGCTGACCTGGAAGATGTGCCGACAATGAGAATACAGATGAAATCTAAGACACTGTTATATTGGCTGGTACCAGCCATTTTATTAATGGTTTTGGGAACCTCAATAGTTTCCGCAAAAGACCGCAATGGAGATCCCTCCTCAGAAGCCATGGGTGGCTTCAAACTCCCCGCCGCTAAATACCGCGGACCGCTTCATATCCTTCATTCTGATTTATTTTCTTATGAGGACCAGTCTGGAATTGTTCACGGTCATGGAAATGTGGTTCTTTCTTATGGCAATGACACGCTGGAAGCCGACGAAGTCTTTTATAACAGTAAACTGAAAACCTTCCGTGCTGAAGGAAACCTTGTCTATACCTTCGTTCCCGAAGCCGGCGGCACGACCTATAAAATGAAAGCCTACGCGGTCGAGTATAATTTGGACTCTGAAGAAGGCGTTATCTACGGAGCAAGAACTTACATTGACCCTCTCTATATCCGGGCAACGGTGGCACGCCAGTTAAGTCGTGATATGCAGGTTGTTAAAGAAGGAACTTTCACCACCTGTGGACTGGAACATCCTCATTATTATTTCAAAGCAAAAACACTCACCCTCTATAAAGATAAAATGATTGCCAAAGACATTGTCTTTTATGTAGGGAATACTCCCGTAGCCTGGTGGCCCCGATATTCGCGCAAATTTGATGATAAAGACTCACGATTTGATTGGGAAGTAGGTCGTTCCAGCCGTCTGGGGCCTTATGTCAAAGCTCAGTATAAGTTATGGGCCGATGACACCCTCAGATTTATCCCTAAACTGGATTATTACAGTGAACAAGGTTTTGCTTATGGAATCGGGCTTCAGTATGATTACGGTTCAACTCTTCGAGGGGATATGGATTCATTCTACATCAGGGAGAAGGAGACGGACTGGGAGAGATACCGTATTGCCGCCCGGCACCGCTCCGCTCTGAAATACGACTTAAATGTGATTTTGTTCTCTGAGTATCCTAGTGATCCAAAGGTGTATGAAGATTACCTGGATATCAATAACCGGGGACGGATCGATACGCGTGAGGCCTTAGCGGCGGTTGAAAAATGGGACGAAGAATATATTCTTCGCCTGTCTCTCCGACGGTATGACGAATGGGTCGAGGACCCTCTGAAAAAACGGGGTGGTTCATTTGAGGCGTTGGAAGAGTCGGCTCCGAAGTTCGCAGGAATCTTGAAGTATCAGCAGGTGGGAGGACTACCCTTCTACTATACGACCCAGGGCAGCATTTCCCATGTTCGATATCCGGAAAATGGATTCCCCTCTGACAGTTCTCCGATGGTGAATACCTCCCAACTCGATTGGGACCAGACCCTGACTGCATCCTATCCGCTGACTGAAAAAATGACCTTTGTTCCATCTTTGAGCCTCTATAATACATGGTCAGATAAAACTTCCGTGATTGTGGATGACAGTGATTTTGATACTTTCCTGGAAGCAAAACTCCGGTTACAAAATAGAATCAATCGGTTTACCCGTTTAGACCTGTATTATGTGGCGGAGAAACAAATCGACAGTAATGAAGAAGAAGGCGGCGATAACCTGTATAACCACCTGATTGGTGCCAGAATCCGTTATCGTCATCCAAATAATCGTCTGAATGTCCGGTGGCGTTCTGAATTAAGTGTTCTTCCGGAAGATGATATTCGGACGGATGACCGTCAATATTACAGCCGTCTTGAAATGACCTGGAAGGCAACTACAACCCTGGATTTGGGTTTAACCAACATTCTGGCGCGGGGTAAACGGTTTGATACCCTCAATGGAAATTACTTCCATAGTTACCAGTCTTTCCTGGCCTCGGCAATCTATCATCCTTCTGACAGATGGTCTGGGTATATGGTCCTTTATTACAAATTGAATCAAACGCCGGATTTTGCCGGTGGAAATTATGATGAAGCCAGTTTATATCCTGGTGTGGCGTTCTATGTAGGCAAGAAATGGAAAGTCGATACCCGAGTGAATTACAACATCAGCCGGGGTCGTCTGGAAGAGGTTCGTACCGACATTATCCGTGATTTACATTGTTGGGAAGCCTATATCACTCTGAGACATACAGAAGACGATGATTCTATCCGGTTTGCCATGAGATTAAAGGCCATGAATCCAAAGGCAACCTTTGCTCAGGATGTCCGAGACCCGCTCTAAAACCCTTGAAAAAATCGACTTAAAACGAATCAGCCACGGACTTGCTCGGAGCAGGTCCGTGGCTGGTTCGTTTAGTGTGTTATTCTGGCAGTGTCAGGGTATTGATTTAAGGTAAAGTCATCTTGAAACCTGTAAACAGGGTATTTATTTGAAACAAAAGGATAATCCTCCTAAAATAAGAACTTACTTATGTCTGAAAATACTCAATTAATGATTGAAGTCAAAAACCTGTCCCGGAGTTATGGAACCAAACTTGCTGTTCGGGATGTCAGTTTTTCTGTACGCAAAGGTGAAATCCTCGGATTTCTGGGACCTAATGCGGCGGGTAAATCCACGACCATGAAAGTCCTGACCGGTTTTCTGCCACTGGAAAGTGGTTCTGTTGTCGTAGCCGGTATTGATGTGACAGAACATCCGGTGGATGCGCGTCGTTATATCGGATATCTTCCTGAGAATGTTCCGTTATATCCGGATTTTTCTGTTCGGGATTATCTTCGATTTCATGCCGATATTAAGGGTGTCGCGCGGAAACTTCGTGAAAGTCGTGTGAACGAGACTCTGGAACGGTGCATGATTACCGATGTGTCGAATCAACTGATTGGGAAACTGTCTAAAGGATATCGGCAGCGGGTAGGACTTGCCATGGCCATTATTCATAAGCCGGATGTCATCATTCTTGATGAACCCACGGTCGGACTTGATCCGGTGGCGATTCGTGAAACCCGTGAATTAATTAAATCTCTGGGGGGTGAACATACGGTTCTCCTGTCCACCCACATCTTGCCGGAAGTCTCTATGACGTGCCAGCGAGTCGTGATTATTCATGAGGGGGTTACGGTTGCCGAGGATACTCCGGAGAATCTGTCTTCACGCATCAATAAAACGCCCAATATTCTGCTTGAGTTAGAAAAAGGTTCTCCCGATTTACTGAAGGAGCTCTCTGCCCTTGACGGAGTTGTTTCGGTGAATTGTCGGGAGACAAACCATTATAGTATTGAAGTGAAACCGGACATGGATTTGAGAGCCGATGTGGCCGGTCTGGTCATTGCTAAAGGGGGCAGGATATTGTCCCTGCAGACCCATCAGGTGAGTTTAGAAGATGTGTTTGTGCAGTTAACCACCAAAGATGAGGAGGTCTCCCATGAATAATTTGGGGGCACTCATCCGTAAAGAATTAAGGCATTATTTTAATTCGCCGATAGCCTATGTATTAGCGGCGTTATTCTCATTAATTTCCGGTGTGGTCTTTGTCCTTTTAATCGGCCTGACCCGGTCAGATGATATGCAGCAGGTGTTTATGATGATGATGGCCATGCTGCAGTTCCTGTGTCCTTTGATTACCATGCGTCTGGTGGCCGAAGAGCGGCGTACGGGCACACTGGAAGTCCTGCTCACCGCACCTGTCAGTGAGATAGAAGTGATTGTCGGGAAATTTCTGGGTGCCATGGCTCTCATTGGATGTATGGTTGGCTTGTCCTGGATTTTCCCCTTACTACTATCTCTATTTGGCCCTATTGATATCTGGCCCATTGTTGTAAGTTATCTGGGGCTGATGTTGATGAGTGCCTGTTTTTCGGCTCTGGGGATTCTGGCCTCAGTTCTTTCAAAGAACCAAATTGTCGCCGCCTTATTAGCCTTTGGTTTTATTCTGGGGTTGGGTATTATCACCGGACTGGTGCCTAATTATGTTTCCGCCCCCTTATCCGATATCTTGAATTTTCTGAATCTTCCCCACCATTATGATGAAATGTCCCGAGGTGTTATTGATACGCAACAAATCATTTATTTCTTGAGTTTCATTGGATTTGTTCTTTATCTGTCAGCCCTGGCACTTCGAACCCGGAAATGGAAATAATCAGATGATGAATAAAAAAAACATAGACATTCTCATTGACCTGTCCGGAGTTGTGGGGCTGGCGTTACTGGTGACAACGGGTCTGGGTCGGGTGTTTCTTGGATATCTTCCGATGTGGATCAAGATTATGGGGAGTGTCGGGATTCTTCTGTCAGGTTTGTGGTGTGTGCTTCGCTGGCAGGTCATCAAGGATTATTTTACGTCCCGTCGATTCTTTTCCGGGACTCATTCACTGGCCTTTATTCTCGTTATCCTGGGAATTTTGGTTGCAGTCAATTTCTTGTCGTCTCGTCATCACTTCCGATTTGATACCACTCAAACCCGGAAATATACGCTCTCGGACCAAACTCGAAAACTCATGGGACAACTGAAAGAGCCTGTTCAGGTGATGGCTGTTTATACACCGGCCAATCCGTTATATTCCCAGGCTCGTAATATGCTGAATGAATTTGCCGCCCAGACACCCAAGTTCAAGCTGCAATATCTGGACCCTGAACAAAATCCCGCCATGGCAATGCAGTACGGAGCTTCTGATGGGAAAGTGATTTTACTTTATCAGGGCCGGCGAAGTGTCATCACCGGATTTGAAGAACGGGACATTTCGAATGCCATCAATCGTTTGGTGAACCCGAATCAGCGGAAGGTATATTTTCTGGAAGGTCATGGAGAGTTATCTATCGAAGATACGGAAGAAACTGGACTTTCTCTGATTAAGACGGCCTTGGAAGAAGAAAATTATTCTGTCAGTCAGCTGACCTTATCCGGTCGGTCCACACTCCCTGATGATTTATCTGTCCTGGTTGTCCCCGGCCCTAAAACTGATTTACTGCCTGAGGAACAAACCCTGCTTCAGTCCTGGCTCAATAAAGGCGGCAGGATACTGGTTATGGTCGGCCCCGGAAAGACAAATCCTTTCAATGGACTCCTGGCCCCTTATCAATTACAGTTCAATCACGATCTGGTTATTGACCATGCCAGTCATCTGGGGCAGGACAGCCTTGTTCCCTTACTGACTGTTTATCCTAAAACCGATATTACCCGGAATCTCTCTGTCTGTGTGTTCCCTTATTCTCGGACGGTGGTTCTTCCTCAGGAGCCTCCTGATATTGGAGTCATGGAGCCTCTGTTGATAGTGGCGACAGACCTTCCCTATGCCTGGGGTGAGACTGAAATCAAACGAGATGCTTTGCAATATGATGAAGGTAAGGATGTGGCACCGCCTCTGATTTTGGGTGCTACCTATCTCAAACCAATTTTGTCCAATGATTCAACAGATTCGATAAAATCAGAGTTACGGGTGATTGCTCTCGGGAATGTTTTCTTTGCGTCTAATCAGATATTGGCATCCCGAGTGGGTGGGTCTTATGGAAATCGTGATTTGTTTCTGAATTGTATTGCCTGGTTGTCCGATAATACAAATGTTTTAGGTATCCGTGCGCAGGCATCGGATGAGCGTCAATTATCTCTCACACCGGGGCAGATGCAGTTGATAGGATTCGTCTGTGTTATTCTGATTCCTGGTTTGATTATCGTCGCCGGCTTGTGGGCCTGGCTGCGAAGAAGGTAGGTTCTTTTGAGCTACGAATGGTTTGTCAGCCTCCGTTATATGAAGGCTAAACGAAAACAATCCTTCATTTCCATTATTACGATTATTTCCATGATGGGCGTTGCTGTGGGTGTGGCGGCTCTCATTATTGTTATTTCCGTGATGAATGGCTTTGACCGCGACCTCAAACAAAAGATTCTCGGGACTCGTGCCCACATTACGATTAGCGGACCTGATGACGCCGGCATCGCCGATTACCAGTCAGTCCTGACTCGCCTGAAACAAGAAAAGAATATAACCGGTGCCGCTCCCTTTATCGGAGTGCAGGGAATGCTGCAATCCTCCGATTATTTACAGGGTGTGATGCTGTTGGGTATTGACCCGGAACTGGAACCGAAAGTCTCCAAGTTAAAACAGAATCTGATTCAGGGCCATTTGCCACGAGTTGGGAAAGATGAAGTGGTCCTGGGTAAAGAATTGGCTAAGAAGCTGGGTATTGGGATCGGGTCGAAAGTGTTTGTTCTCTCCAAAGTCGCCCGTACTCCCATGGGATTGGTTCCGAAGACTTCGGTATCTGAAGTGGTTGGGATTTTTGATTCAGGGATGTATGAATATGATGCCAGTCTGGCCTACACTTCACTGGATGGGGCACAGCGGTTATACGACCTCGATTCATCGATAGTGACGGGCATCAACTGTAAATTAGATGATCCGGATAATGCAAAAGCTCTCGCCGAAGTTATTCAGAAAGACCTGGGTGACAGCTTCAGTGTCAAATCGTGGGAAACCCTTAACCGGGAATTGTTCTCTGCGTTGCAGCTTGAGAAAACCGTCATGTTCATTATTCTGCTGCTGATTGTCGTTGTCGCCGCTTTTAATATTATCTCTACATTGATCATGATGACTATGGAGAAAGCCAGAGATATCGCCATCTTAAAAGCAATGGGTGCAACCCGTCAGTCAATCTCCCTAATATTTCTATTCCAGGGTTTTATTATCGGCGTTGTTGGAACGGTCACAGGGACCGCCTTTGGTCTTTTCATTTGTTTCCTTCTGGACCGTTACAAATTAATCTCGCTTCCCTCTGATATTTATTACATACAGAAATTGCCCGTGTTGGTGGAGCCTTTGTCTGTTGCTTTGATTGCGGTGTGTGCTCTGGGGCTTTGTTTATTAGCGGCGGTTTATCCGTCATGGCAGGCGGGTAAGACGGATCCGGTGGAGGGATTGCGGTATGAGTAAGATAGTCTTATCAGCCCATGAATTACGCAAAAGTTATCCCTGGGGCACTGGAACGCTGGAGGTTTTGAAGGGACTCAATCTGGAGATAGAGCAGGGAACGATTGTCTCTATCATCGGACCCTCTGGCGCAGGGAAATCGACCCTTCTGCATTTGCTGGGGGGACTGGATCGGCCTACATCGGGTAAAGTGATGTTGGATAACACGGACATTTTTTCTTATTCGGACATTGAGTTAGCCAAAATCCGTAATACGAAAGTCGGGTTTCTCTTTCAGTTCCATCATTTGTTACCGGAGTTTACGGCTCTCGAAAATGTGGGGATTCCCCGTCGAATGCTCCGGAGACCGATTTCGGAATGTCATCAGAAAGCGGAAGAACTCCTTGTGAAACTGGGACTACAAGACAGGCTTCATCATCGCCCGGGAGAACTGTCAGGTGGGGAACAGCAGCGTGTGGCCCTTGCACGCGCACTGGTCAATGCTCCGCCGATTCTCCTTGCTGATGAGCCTACAGGTAACTTGGACCGGAAAACAGGAAATCAGGTGTTAGACTTGTTCTGGCAACTTAAGGAAGAACGGGAACAGACAGTCATTATTGTGACTCACGACCCGGAACTTGCTGCCAGAGCTGACCGTCGAGTACGAGTCTTTGAAGGAATGGTTCTCGACGACTAATCCTTCTTTTCGGATTCTGTATTCTCTGCTTCGGGATTCGATACAGCATCGAATTCAATAACAGTTTCCGGTAATCCTCCTACGGCTGCCAATCGAAACTTCTGTATAGTTTTATACAACACAACCAGTGCCATTAAACCCATGATTGGGCACAGAATCCCCATGAAGATGGACCAATACGATACCTGCCATTCAATCATTGCCTCAGTGGGTTTGTTCTTGTTCACAAAACAGGCGGTTTCTTTTCCCGCGGGGTATTGATTGACGACATTTTGGGCCCAGCTTTTGAAACTGGAGGAATTTCTTACCAACCGGTAATAATTGGAAATATAATTTGTCCCCTGCCAAGTATATGAAAATTCTATGATGGGTACATAATAATGATTTTCTCCTCCGTATCTCCCTCTCATCGTATATACGAGTGCCTGGCTATTAATGACCTTGCACGGCGTAACGACATAATCATTATGGTATTCCCGATAGGGTTCATAATATCCCTGCCACGCCAATATAATCGTTACAATAAAAAGGAAGATAACAGCCCCCAGGTCCTGCTTTGCAGACTCTCTTAAGTATTCTGGCCGTTTTTCTCCATCCAGAATTTTGAACTTAATCCGTTTTCCAATCATACTGGTTAACCCCAAAGTTATCAGTGTGTTTACACAGGTTGATTATAATCCTAACTGCCTTTTGGGTTCTATCTTTTTAACCTTGAATTATTTTTTTTGATGGGAGACTATACAATTCACCTATGTTTTCTTTATGATGGGGGTAGTTACTCTTTTGATTGAGGTTAAATAATATGAAAAACCTGTATCGGTTCACGAACTGTTTTCTGTTCTTTACTTTCTTTATTGCCCTCAGTTTTAGTCAGGATTGGACAACCCACCCCGTTCCCATTGCAGCGGAAACAGATTATCAGGCAAACCCTTTTATTATGCCTTCTGGTTCTGGTGGGGCCATGTTCGTATGGGAAGATAACCGGGCACATGTTGCAGATTGTTTTAACCTGTATGCTCAGCGAGTCAATTCAGAAGGGTCTCCGCAATGGGCTGTGAATGGAGTTCCTCTGGGGAATGATACAAATCCAAAAGCTCACAAACGGGGCGTATCCGATGGTAATGGCGGCATGATAGTCGTATGGCAGGAAGACCGAGGGTCTTCATCTTACACTGATATCATGGCACAGCGCATTACTTCAGACGGCACTACCCTTTGGGGTCCCCAGGGAACAGAAATTGTCACGGAAAGTGATTATCAGGAAATGCCTCGATTAGCCGGAGATGGTAACGGCGGAGCCGTTATTGCATGGATATCGCATGATTCCACGAACCAGAAAAGTGTTATGGCGCAACGAATCAATGGCGATGCTGTTTCGCAATGGACTCTTTCCGGAGTTGCTGTGGGTATGGTGGGTAATCCTCAATCTATTGCAACACCGGTGTATGACAGTGCAAACGGGACCTATATATCCTGGGTAGATTCTCGCAGTGGGACTAATCATGTTTATGCGCAACGACTGGATTCCAATGGTGTAAATCAATGGGGGGCGAATGGGATATCTATTTCTACCTCGCCGAAGAGCCAAACCCAAGTTGAAATAGTTCCGGATGGAACAGGTGGTTTTTATGCCGCATGGTTGGAACCCGGACTTGTTTCTAACACTCCTGGACTGCTTTTGCAACGAGTTAATTCCGCAGGATCTACACTCTGGAACCCTGGGGGTGTTTGGGTAAGCCATGACTTCGTCTATTCGGGTTCGTTCCTTCTCCTATCCGATGAGAACCAGGGACTGACGGTTACTTGGACCCAAGGATTCCCATACCAAAATATCCTGAAATCTCAACGGTTCAACTCATCAGGGAGATATCTTTGGGGGGAATATCTTTGGAACGGTATCACTGTGACGACGACTTCTTTCGATATGATGCCATCTGCATATCCACTTACAGATGGCGGTCTTTTAATTTCCTGGTCAGATTACCGAGAGCCGCAGGCAAAAGCCTATATCCAAAAAATCAGCTCCACAGGTGCTCTCCAGTGGATTGAAAATGGATTCCCTGTCTTTTCCAATTCCAGCAATGTTCAAACCAATATTGTTGTTACGCGAGATGCAGAAAAGGGTGGAATCCTTGCCTGGACTGACCGAACGGATTCCGGGAACTGGGAGGTTTATGCTGCAAGGGCTAAACAATATCAAATCACCACTTTCGATGAGTTGAGTTCTTTATCCAATCCTATGATGTCCCAGGAAACCACAATGGTCTATGCTGTGGTTTCTGGTGCTGATCCGCTATTCTACCAGTGGTCTTCATTAACAGGAAGATTTATCAATGCAACTCGATCCACAACCCAATGGGTTGCACCGATGAATAGTACATACACGACACAACATTACTGGATATCACTCACTGTATCAAATGCTCAGGGCAACTCTACCACTGTTCGAATAAATCAGGCTGTTAGCTCAATGACAGACCTGTTGGCAGTGAAAGCGTTCACCGGTCAATCATTCTCCAACCTGATGGATTTGCGCCAGCAATGGAAGTTGGATTCTGCCTATCCCTTCATGGTATATCAAAACTTTTTTACTTTAGCTAATTTGTCCGGTGATTCAGCCAGTTACGGTTCATTGGCTTTCGCGACTACGGGACAAATCTGGTATTTCGCTCAAAATTCCAGTGACGGTTGTTTTGGGAAACAGAAAATCAAATACTCGACATATAAGATTCGAAAACTTCCACATGTGGGGCTAAGGCCTGGACAAAGCGAATCTATCGAGGTATCTAAATATACTTATGACTCAACCGGTATAGCGCTTCCGAATAGTTATGGAAACAGCAGTGCTGTCCAAGCTTCGGGCCCGGGTCTTTCTGCCGCGTTCCAAACAGGGAACAGTTGGGTCAAATTGACGGCAGATTCCACTTTCAGTGCCCCAGGTTATGTTGATGTTCTGGCTTCACCCAACGATAATCCTGCTAATGCTGTGGACGTGGATAGAGAACGAATCTCTGTTTACCCTAATGTGTTCGATGGAGGAACTTTCTCCTCTGTATCTAATTTGTTCACTCAGTTTGGAGTCCAAAAACTGGCTGAGCGCCCGGAACTACCTGTAATTTCATGGGTCACTTCCGCCACTGACAGTGCCGGCGAAACTGTAAATAATGTATTACGCTTTACTTTCAGTGGGATGACTCAAGCCATCAAAGCAACAGGCGAGCTCAACAAATGGCTTTTCAATACTCCCGGGGAATGGTATATTGCCCGAATGAAGGTCTATTCGCCACAGACCTCCAATACTTTTGAATGTGGATTGTTCTATTATCAGGGCTATATTCCCGCTGCATCGAGGGTTAGCCTGGTCGGGAATATTTACCTGGGGGTTCCCAATCAATGGACATGGATAGAAGCTCCCCTATATACATATACGACTTCTTATGGTTATCCTCAATTCGTCATCAAGGGGAACGACCCACTGGCGACTTTGTACCTGGCAGACCTGCAGGTCATTCAAGCAACACCGGAGCTCTTCCAGGGGACCCGTGCTCTGAAATCCATGAATCTTGAGTCGGGTCAGTTTGATTCTTACAGCCAGTTCACTCAAGGCTGGGGGGCAGAACGCCTGGGTGTAGATCCCTCCAGTATGCCGGAATTATCAGTGACATCCAGCGGACGATTAGCCGTCTCGTTGTCTAATCAGTATCAGGGTGTCAAGGTGACAGCAATCAAGTCCCCCGGTCAACTCAATACGCCGCAGGGAAATCCCGGATATGAAGTAGGATTGAAGTCGGACATTGTACAGACTGGAGGCCAGTTCAACAGTTACACTGGACTCTACCAAATGAACCTGATGGGCGTTCAGTCGCCAGGCCAGTATGAAATATTCAATCCCACCCACGGACAGATTGGAGCGGCAGCCCAATTTGGCTACCTTACCAATGGGACTCATTACCTGGCATTGCCTGTTCGGAACCCGTATCATCAATTCCAGTTCATGGTACAAAATGATAAGACCGGTGTTCTGGAAATAGATAACTTTGATTTTTATCGGGACACGGATAATCCGAACTTTGGGGATTATCTCCTGTTTCCCTGATTTAATTTGATATCCATTGCCGGGTGGGAGGATACACTCCCACCCGTTTTTATTTATGCGGCATCCGTTAGGAATCAATCCGCTTAAGTTGTCTGCTTGAAATAATCGTTCAGATGCTGCTGTAAGATGAATAACTCTTCCGACAAACGACTCATTAGTTCTGGATCAAGATGGGCCGGTGATTCATCTTTTACCTGTTCCCAATCACGGTTGACTCCGGAACTGGTCATCAATAATCGTAAATATCCTGGAGACGACTTGTGCCACCGGTTCATCTGTGCGATGTTTTCTGCCGAGGGTAATAATCCATTGATACTATAATTTTGCCATTTTCTCTTAGACATCATGTTCTCCTTTCTGAAATTTATCATCCCAGAAAAGGGGAGAGGGGAGTGTCCACTCTTTTGCCTGACAGGTGGACAGAGATAATGTTACATTCATTCGATGGGAAAAATAATGGATGTTTGTAAGGGGCAGGATATTGAACGCGCTGTCAAAATTGCAGGTTTTACCCGAAAGATAATTACCTTTAATCAACCCAGATCAAATAAAGAATAATCTGGAAAACGGGAACCTCCAGCTCATTACATAAATCCAATCAATCGAAGAATGATAATAATGAGTATTATAGCCAATAGTGTGTGTATTAAGTTTCCTCCGGTTTTAAATCTCCATCCCAAAAGCCAGAGAATAAAAAGAATAATAATAATCATCCAGAACATAATGGTTGCTTACCTTTCTTTACTCACAAAATGATTTTGTATCCACCAATACTCACTGTGAACCTTTAGTGGCGAGTACTTTTCTTCAAAATATAGATATTAGTCTTTACTTGTCACTAAGAAAACAACTCCTGCAAACAAGACAATCACTCCAGCAATTGGAGCAATTGGAATAGAATGTGTTTGTTCTTTTGTGACTTGAATGGGGCCCATATCAATGACTTTGTCCCGGCTGACATAAGATATTCCACCATATCCAAGTGCAATAACTCCTATGACAATGAGCAGAATCCCAATAATCGCTGTTGCTTTCATAAAATCCCCTCCATGGGGATATACTCAGTCCAACCAGAAGTTGGACTGAGTATATAACGAACCTTTTATTTCCAACCTCTATCTTTTTCGTTCTTTTGTCGGTTGTCTCTAAGGTTTGATTTGTTGGGCATGTTAGGCATATTTTCATGTCCTGTTTGAATCTTTTTCCCCTTAATAACTGGTGGTGGTGATTCTTTTTCCACTAAAGGAGCACCGAATTTAACCGATCTTCCTTTTCGTGCAGGTGCTTTAATATCACCCAAGGACATTTTATGTTCTTTGGTAATATCTTCCCATTTCCGACCTCTATTCCGTTCAGACAATATTCCACTAACAGGTTTGCCGGAACGGTTGGCAACATTGATTGCAACCACTATCTCTGCTGGCCGATATCCTCTGGTATAGATACGTTGGACCTGTGTATAAGGCACATCGTAATAGGAGGATGTTGCATAGAGTACAGAGATGGACGGAGCATCCTGGTTACGCATCCATCGGGGATAGTTTCTGTCTAATGTCAAATGCCGCGACATAACAGTCCAACCACGCCTATGATACTCTCTGTAAATTCGAATTACATAGGTTGGTGAATGATGTGAATAGTGGGATAAGTAGAGGATATAGAGAACCTCTTCCGGGGTTAAATCGTAATCTCGGGAATATCCATAAACAACAGGATAATCGAGGCTGAAATAACCACTTCCCAAATTCAAGACCGCATCACGATAATAGTCCACATATACGGGTTCTGGTGCAGCATGGAACCTTGTACGGGGCATCCGGGGTGGGGGAGTTCCGAATTGAATTGATATATCCAGGGCTTTGACCGGAACTAGCAATGTTGCTAATAATCCCAGACCTAAGCACAGGATAATCACGAATTTGATTCTTATCTTTCTCATTGAATACACCTCCTCTCTAAATAGAGTAGTGATTCCGAGAAAAGACTACAGAAGGATTAACGGGGAAGGATCAACCTGCTCAATTAACGACACCATAATCTAATCCTGAAGGGTTAATAACTTTACCTCTGACGATAATCAGTCGCTGGTCTATGCAGCGGGCAAGGTTGTTTGTTTGGTGAGGATGTCCGTTGTGTAAATCAGTTCGATACTTGAAACTCAATCCCATTTATTGATGTTTCGCTCTACTTTTGACTATAGGGTTCAAGGGGGGCTTTGTCAATCACAATTTACAATTGTTTCAACTTTGGTAAAGGAGAGTTTTTGGGGAGAATTTACATTGATTGTTATTCAACAAACCCCATGGCTGCTATCGAGAATATATTGTAGTGGGTATATTGGATACTTTTTCTCTGTAGCAAAATCAAAAGCTCAATGTTTGTTGGATGGTTCCGGATTTCTTATAGATTCTTGTTTACCTGGGATGTTTTGATGAAGTCCTGTTTTTTGAGAAGATATTCACCGCCTGTAAATTCAATAGGGGTGCCGTCAGATGATTTGCGGAAGGAGTGTGTACTCTCAGAGATTTTCTTGAAGTTTAATGATAATAAAAGTTTACATGAGGGATGGTTTTCGTTTGCGGTACCGGCAATGACTTCCTCAATGTTTAAATGGTTAAACGCATGTTCCAGAAGGGTACGGCAAGCCTCAGAGGCATAACCTTTCCCCTGATGGGCAGAATGTAAGCAATACCCAAGATTTCTTTGGTGCTCATTACAATAATTCAGTGCAATATACCCTATTAATTCTCCGGTGTCCTTTATGCAGATGGCATAGAAATCTTTACTGTTCATAAAGTATATGGTTAATTCTTTTGCGGCCTTTTCATCGGTTGGAAACTCATGGTCATAAATAGCATAAGGAGAGGCTTCTTTATCAAGGATGATTTCGTGGAGGCGTTTCCAATCAACAGAGTTGAATCTTCTTATTTTGAGCCGATTTGAAAAAAGCATAATTAACATTATCCTACGATATTTGAAAATGAGTCGATAGATGGAAAATGGATTCAGACATCAGGATAAATAAAACCCGGAGTCTGAAGAAAGACCCCGGGTTGTTTTTCGGAGATTTATTGAATTATTTGCAGTGGAGTTTATTGGTGGTGGATTTATCTTCCAGCCGGAGCCAGGTATCAAATGAAGGTGTCCCTTCTTTGAGGACAATCACTCTGGAACCTTTCAGGTATCCTTCTTTTCCGTAGGTGTTGTAACTGATTCCCCGGGTATATCCCACCCACATACCACCCAATCCAGCGATGTAATCATTGATATGGTCATGGCCACAGAACACAGCTTTCACATCACCCTGTTCCATGAAGGCCGCCATGATTCCACTATTGATGAGTGATGCACAGACATCTTCCTGTTTAACACCGACGACAGTTCCTTTACTGTAGAACAGGTTGAATTCCTGAGGCGGAATATGGAAGAAGGCATAGGATGGCAGGGAAACGCCTTTGTTGTATTTTTTATAATAGTTGGACGCATCTTGATACCACTGGATTTGATTGTGACGGATCCAGTCGTATCCCTTAATCGTCGTGTTTGAATTGTAAGCATTGGAATCCAGAATATAAAACAGGGCGGCAGGTTTCCGTCCAGAATGACTCATGACAGGAAGAATATAATTGCCATACCCATGGATTTGTTTAGGCCCCAGTCGAGATAAATTTCCCGGCAGCCCCAACATGGAACAATAGACATCCTTGCGGGCGATTCCGCCATATTCCGCATCATGATTACCGAGGGTGGTTGCCCAGGGAATCCCACGACGGACGACAGGTTCAGTGAGTTGGATGTAGCCTTTTTTGACATCAGCCACCTTATCACTGAGGCAATTATCTCCGGTGTAGATGACCAAATCCGGCTGTTCGGCTTCCAACACGGCATCCATTGCCGCCAGTGTTTTTTTGTCTTTATCATTAAACTTATCCCAATGAACATCCCCAAACGTCAGAATTTTGAAAGTACCATCTTCCTTGAATTTCAGCGGTGATTTTAATGGCCGTTCCGTCATTTTATCAGCCGTTTGGGTTATCCCTGATACCACCAGGGAGAGTGATAATAGACCTGTCATTAGCAAGAACCCTTTCATCCGTAGTACTCCTTACTTCTAGTTGATTATTAGATTTAGGTGAAAATAAAAAGACCGACAGGTCAGGTACTTTCCTGCCAATCCCGTATTGTTTCGGTTTTGTAACAAACCACTATTAATAATATAACTGGAAATCGACAGACAATAAACCACAAATGATGGAAACAGGGGATTACCATTTTGGTTCGGAGATATGAGGATGGTTTGTTGCGTTTTCGAATCAGTCACGGACTTGCTCCGACCCTCTCCGTACCTTCCTCGTCAGAACAGCGTAATGAGAATAGTCATAATATGGTTCGGGGATGAAATTATTGTTTGGATGGGGATAATATGTTATCCACCCGGTTTATAGTTGACAGGTGGATGATGGGTTTGTAAGATGATGTCCGGAAGGGATGGGTGTTTGAGCGAGGAAGCAAACCTTTCTATGAAACGTATTTATTTGCAGGAGGAATAAAATGTCGGATTTGAAACATTGGGGCTTATTGGGTATTCATGTTTTATTTATTGCTGTGATATATGCTCTTTCATATGGGGGGATATCCCAGTTTTCAGTAGAGAACTGGGTAATGATATTCACGGCATTGATGCTGATACTGGGAACTGTCACCAGTTTATATTTGGGAGAGGAAGTCTCTCCAAAGATATTCCGAAACGCATTTATTCTCATGGCTATTGAATCGCTGGCGCTTCCGCTTCTCTTTTTATGGCCATACTTGGTGTCATCCGCTCTAAATGTGGTAGCTAACGATATGGGGTCCCCTGGATATTTTGTTTGGAATGGGATTGTTAACTATGAATATTGTCTTTTGAGCGGGCTGTCTGGTCTGGCAATGATGGGGTTAAGCCGTTGGTATCCTTTCAAAAAACAGCCCTGGCAACGATGGGTAATGCCTCTTTTATTTTGGGCCATATTCTTTGGGATACTTTGGGTTCGGTTATATTACTTTATTCCGAGTGGAAAGAGTTATCCAATATCTGCCACAGAAATTCAACGATACATGTATAGTTTTTCCTATTGGGTTCCAGCCTTATTTATTGCTTCTGGAATAATGTTGGCAATTCGAGGGATGTTATCGACTTCCGTACAATGGTTATATTGGAAAGAATGGCGTGAACAACGATGGACACTTCTGGGGTTTATGTTACTGTTTATTCTTCCCGGATTTTATGAGGTATTACCTTACTTATTTTTGTTTTATTTAGGGATAAGTGGTACCCGTCTTTTGGGAGCAGACTCCAACGCGCGGACATTTCCTTATTTAATGACGCGTCCTTTTATGCGGCATCAAATATTCTGGATTCGAATGCTTTTAGGTTTCTTTTCCGTTCTGTTTTCATTGTGTATGTGTCTTTATCCACTTACCAGCAAAGAGTTACCACTAAGCAGTCTTTATGCAGCCAAACTTTTAACTCTAGGGGTAATTTTTTATTTTCTTTCAGCATTATCGTCCTTGATATTTCGAGATCGTATCAAGAGTCTGATCCTATGGGCATTCTGTTCTGTAGTTGTTGTGATTATCGCCAACATATCGTTTATTCCTATGTTTTGTCTGGCAGATTTATATAATGTCAAATTTGTAAATAGTATTCATTTGATATACAGTGCCGGTTTTTTGGTGGGTTTAATTTTAGTAACTATCAGTGTTCTATATTTTTCATTTATTCGACAAGTTTATATGAAATGGTCTTTTAATAAGAGCATGATAGGTGTATTGATTGCTGGTATTATTACGATTGCTTTACCTTTAGGCTTTGTTATTGATTCGGTATCGCAAAAACATATGTTGTTATCAGGAAACATTCCGCGCACAAATTCTCAAGGTAATTCATTGCATATCAGCCATGGAAAAATGTATCTTTGCTATGAAAATGTTATTTATTCGAATAACCAGAAATACAACACAGGCACGAAGTCATTTAGGACAAGTATTTATGAAATCAAAGAAAATGCGCAGGGTGAGACAGAATGCATACCTTATTATTTTGGTGGAATAAAAGGCGATAAATTATCAGATATTCAATACAGTTTTATGATTGAGGATAAGGCTTATGTTGCTTTATCAGAACCGGGTGGTCTTCGAATAAGTCGGTTTGATATGAGTCACTCAACCGTGACAACTCTGCGAATGATGTGTGCTTCAAGTGATAACAATCAGAGCTGTTTTTATACGACTTTCCGTGTTTTAGAGCCTGTTAAAGAAAAAGATGTTTTTGTTGATGTTGTAAAGGGTATTACAAATATGGAGACATATCTTAATGCGGGTGATTTTATGAAACCTTTTGCTATAAATGATATTTCTTCGGAAAAGATCTATCGAACAGATTCTATTATGAATGTGAATAAAATATTCAGTACAACTGCTATTGAAACTACATGGAGTAAAGATAGTCAGGGTTTTCTGGTAAAGGAACTCCGCAAGATATATCAACAAGACTGTGCTTATCTGGATATTCCGGATATGAATATTGTTTATAGTGTAAAGGGCGAAAACCGAGAAAAACTCTTTCCTATCTGCGAAGTGATTAGGCTTGATAATAATCACTATATCGGATCTCTGGAAATGCGCCCTTCCTGGACTGTCTTTGCTATTTCCTCTGATAAGGTTGCGCGCCATATCAATGATTTGTCTCCTGAAATATATAATGTGGTAAGTGATTCCAGAGGCTATATCTATATTGTCAACTCTAAATCTATGCTGATGGTGTTGGATGCCCGTGACGCTTCAAACATTAAGAAGATTGCAAACATTCCCTATCCCTGGTATCAACGAGGGATTTCGTACCCGCAGTCAATGATTTATTATGATTCCAAAAGAAAAGCTGTTGTTGTGTGTTGGGATAATGCGGTCCAGGTTATTGATGTAAAGAATCCAGAAAAGCCTGTTGTTAAAGGTGGTCCGATAACTCTTCGTAAGAATAATTATTTCTATGAATCTCAAACTCTGATAGACCCGGTTGATGGATATTTTTACAGAAGCATGGGTCGGCTTATTCAGAAGGTGGATTATAAGGCTATCTTGAATAAAAACAGAGGATGAAAGGCTTTTATATCTCCCGGTAATTATTTCCAGCAAACCTTCTTTAACTGGTGACAGATAAACAATATCCATGGTTTATGACTGTGGATATTGTTTTATTAATAAACAGAGTTAAAATAATGGAGTTTATTGTTGAGGATAAAGTATCTGTTGATTAGAGTCGAATACTAGTTAAATGGGAGGCTAGAAATTTATGAATAAGCCATTTCATCCGAGTATGTTATTACCTGAAGAAAGGGTGGTTTCCATTGATATCTTCAGGGGATTGACCATTCTGTTAATGATTTTTGTGAATGATGTAGCGGGAATCTCGGGTGTACCCTGGTGGTTAAAACATGCTGATGAAGTCTCATGGCTGAGTACGGATGGAATGACTTTGGTGGATTTAGTCTTCCCCGCCTTTTTATTTATTGTGGGGATGTCCATTCCCTTTGCTTTTGATAGAAGGTTATCTTCCGGAGTAGGGCTGCTTAACCAGTTGGGGCATATCTTACTTCGGACTTTGGGTCTTCTGACTATAGGTGTGTTTATGGTGAATATGGGACGTTATGATGCAACAACGGCCATATTATCTCGATCCTCATGGATATTCCTTTTCTTCAGTTCAGTTATTCTGGTATGGAACCGTTATCCCCGCCAAGGTAAGGGATATGTTTTAGGTTGGGTCTTTCGCAGTCTCGGTTTTATCTTGTTGGGGTTTTTGGCTTGGAGTTACAGAGGTACTTTGTCCGAAGGGACCGTTTGGATGCGTACCAGTTGGTGGGGAATCCTGGGTTTGATTGGATGGTCTTACCTGACCGCCAGTCTGATATACCTGATCATACGGAAATGTTTTTCTTTTCACCTGTTAGCTTTATTTGTTTTAGTTGCAATCAATATTGGAGATCGTTGTGGAGCCTCAATTCCGCTGGGTCCAATCAATGATTACATCTGGATGGCGGGGCAGATCGGCGGCCACACAACCCTGACTCAGGCGGGTGTTATTCTGGGATTATTGTTTATGGAAACCACGCCCGCTCCAACGCCTTCCCGCAGGATTGGCTGGATGTTGGGATTTGCGGCAGTATTGGCAGTCTTAGGTTACTTTTTTGATCCGCTGGAGCCGGCGCGACTCTTCGGGATTTCAAAGAACAATGCGACGCCCTCGTGGACTTTATACAGTGCGGCAATTTGTACGGTAGTGTATGCTTTTATTTACTGGATTGCGGATGTTTGTCAGTTTAGAGGCTGGGCTGCTCCAATCCGACCTGCTGGAAGTAATCCCCTGCTGGCATACATTCTTCCTAATCTGGTCCTTTCATTTTTGGGGATAGTCGGAATTACCTGGTTATCAACTCATCTTAAGTCAGGTTCGTTGGGGATTTTACGGTCGTTGATTTTCGCCTTCTTTATTGTAGGTGTAACCGCATTGTTATCTCGTCTATCCATTCGTTTAAAACTTTAGTATGAAATATAAGGAAACTTTGAAGGGTCTATCTTAGAAGGAGTTATGGAATATGAAACGATATCTGAATAGTGTCATTCGGTTTATAACCATAGGAGTTGCGGTGATGATGCTCAGTGGAATGGTAAGTGCCCGTCAGCCCATTTTGGATGGTGCGTTTTGGCAATTGGGAAGCTGGCTTTTTAAGGACTGGAGTGATCAGAAGTTTGCCGATGAAGTGAAAGCCATGAAAGAGGCCGGGATGGATATTATCATTATTCATCATGGAGCCTGGTGGGATAATGATAAACGGGACTACCAAACCTTTCTTAAAAGTTCTGTCTTTCGGGAAGATTCATTGCTTGAAAATCGTGACCCCATGGAATCTATATTACAGGCGGCTGATAAATACGGGATGAAAGTTATTCTGGGAGATTTCCTGGCCCCGGACTGTTGGCAGGAAAATCCCAGTCAGTGGATGAAAGTCTGGACCACGGGGAAATCTGAACAGTTCCGAAAAGAATATATCACCCGATATTCGAAACATCCCAGTTTCTACGGGGTTTATATTACCAATGAGCCTTCTCCAACAGATGTCGATAAAACCAATACTCGTGCACTTTGGATCAATTCCACGCGCACTGTGGCTCAAACCATTAAACGGTATAATCCTAATCTGAAGGTTATTCATTCCGTAGGTTTATATGCTGAATGGCAGAAAAATAAGGAAGGAAAACTCGTGCCGATGCCTCCTTCCCGTCAGTATCTAGACCAGTTCTGGCGTCCGTGGATCACAGGGATTGCTGAGATTGATACCTGGATGGTGATTGATGGTGTGGGAACTTATTTGTCGGATATCAAACACACGGATATGGCGCAAGCCTGGTGTCAGGACGTTGCTAAATCGGCAAAGAAAGAATACTGGACGGATGTGGAAAATGCTGTGATGGGGAATATCGGATACTTCCCTTTCACTATGGACCAGTTGGAGGATTCTCTTCAGGTGGCAGCCCGTCATGCGGATAAAATCGTTACATTTGAATATATCCATTACATGGCGAAAAGTTCACCTAAACCAGAAGCCCGGAAGTTATATACCGATTACCAGAAATATAGAAAACAGTATTTCTCGAATCCACGTTAGGGTATGTCATTAAATAATTATAAACTCCTGCCCGGAATATCAGTGGCAGGAGTTTTTTATTTATAAGTCATCGACCTGCATCTTCAGTGATGTATTCTTATATAATGAAACTATGGAAGATAACCTGCTGTTGGAAGGAACTTCATGACGGAGTCTGTGATTTTTGAAATAGTTATTATCCTGATACTCATCCTGATTAATGGATTTTTTTCCATGTCCGAGATGGCGTTGGTTTCAGCTCGGAAAACCCTTCTACAACAATGGGCCAACCAGGGGAATCGTCAGGCCCGACGAACCTTAAATCTCACCCAATCTCCGAACCGATTTCTATCAACAGTTCAAGTCGCCATTACCCTGGTAGGTATTTTAAGTGGTGCATTTGGTGGAGTAACCATTGCCGAAGAACTGGCTGTCTGGTTGTTCCAAAGTTTTGGTATGGACCCTCTTACAGGGAAGACTATTGGGCTGTCTCTTATCGTTTTGATTATTACTTTTTTAACGCTGATTTTTGGTGAATTAGTCCCTAAGCGTATGGCATTGAACAGTCCTGAGAAGATTGCTCTCTGGGTGACGGGACCTGTTCAAACGATATCGGTTATTGTTCATCCCATTGTAAACCTCTTGTCTATTTCTACAGAAACTTTCGCCTCATTACTGGGAATGAAACCTCGGAAAGAGACAACTGTTTCTTCGGAGGAAATCAAGATTTTAGTGGAAGAAGGGGTCAAGGAAGGATTATTTCCGCCGGTGGAAGAAGATTTAATGAAGCGAGTGTTAAGGGTGGGGAATCAGCAAGTGGAAGCCATCATGACACCTCGAACAGACATCTACTGGCTGGACATCAATGATCCTCCGGGAGTCTTTTTACGAAAAATCAAAGACAGTACCTTCATCCGGTTTCTGGTGTGTGATGGTGCCCTCGATAAAATCATTGGGGTACTTTATATCAAAGATGTTTTGAATCTGGATATGAATGCTGAAGGATTCATGTTCCGCCAAGCCTTGAGGCGAATGTTACAAGTCCCTCTTTATGTTCCGGGGTCTATTCCAGCATTTTCAATTCTGGAACAGTTTAGAGATACCCGGATGCATGTGGCGGTGGTTGTTGATGGAAACGGAAGTGTGAGAGGATTAGTCAGTCTGAACAATCTCATGCTTGCCTTGACTGGACAGGTATTTACGGCAGGTTCGGCCCGTGAATACCGAAAAGAACAGGTGGACGAGGCAACCTGGGTCATGGAAGGATTGGTCTCTACGGAAGAATTGAAAGAGGCTCTGGGCATCATCAGCCTTCCTCAGGATAAGTCAGGTCTTTTTACGACGTTAGGGGGATTCATCACCACTTATTTAGGAAGATTGCCTGTCGCGGGCGAGTCCTTTCAGTGGGAGAATCTGGAGTTTACTGTTCTTGAAATGGTTGACCACCGGGTGAGCAAAGTTCGGATTACCCGAAATAACCAGGAAGAATAAACAGGTGTTTGTATGGATGAAGAGCGAGTGAACCACCGATATCCGGATACGGCAGGACTATCTCCCAAAGGAGCTGTTCTGGTATTACTGGATATGATGGAAACTGAATCGAACATCTTTCCTGAAGAGGCGGCCATTGCCGCTGATTGGACTGAGACCCGGAGGATAGGATTTGCTGCAGGTCGATGTGCTGCACATCAGGCCCTGGTGCAAGCAGGTCTGACTCCAATTCCTGTGCTGCGGGATGTTGATGGTTTGCCTCGATGGCCAGCGGGATATGCCGGATGTATTTCACATAAAGAACATCTGGCCGCCGCCGTTGTTATGAAACAGGGGAAACAAAGATCGGTTGGTTTAGATGTGGAACGGGTTCACGGGTTTCCAGACAAGGTTTCTCATCGGGTCATGACAGCGCGTGAACAGAAAGAAACAGAAAACCTGCCCCCCAGGATGAAAATTAACCATATCCCTTTAGTCTTTTCTGCTAAAGAATGTTTTTATAAGGCCCAATATCCTTTGACCCGATCTCGATTAAACTGGACAGATGTGGAGGTTGAAACAGGACCTTCGATTGGAGAGTTTCGGATTGTTCTGACGCAGGATATTGAAGGTTTGGGTGTAAAGGGAAAAGAATATTCCGGCCGATGGAGAGTGGGTGCCGGATTTGTTATTACAATCATGGCGTTATAAAGGCTTTTTAGTATTATCTCGGTGAAGTTCCAAAATACTAATTTCTGCCGGATTAAATAACCGATATCTCAAGAGTGAGATATTTCCTGTACCGATGCCTCCCGATACATAGAGAACAGTGTCCCCCCGGCGATATTCACCTTTTGTATAAATCATTGGAACAATTTTTTCCATCAGGGGCAATCGGATTTGCCCTCCGTGTGTATGCCCCGCTAAAAACAAATCTGCTCTGATAAAAGCTTTTGGATTTTTACCGTTTTGTCGGAGTAAATATTTACCTTTAATCCGGGGTTTATTTCCGGCCTTTTTTACATAATTAGAATCCCATGGGTAATGAATCAGACCGATATAAAACTGTCTGTTGGGGATTGGATTCTTTTTTGCCTGAGGTATGGACAAGGTGGCGGGTCCGATAAGGATTTTTGATTTCCCACGGGTAATACTTCTCGGTGTTTTAGGAAAAACAGCCCCGGCAAGTGTCAGTTCATCAATAATGATATTTTTGTGGAGCATGTCCCAGTTCCCTAAAATAAAAAATACCGGACAGTCTGAATGGGTTTGCTTTAATCCTGTGATTAAATCCGCTGTCGCATCAACACCCTGGGGTTCTTGCCGATTTTGCTTAAACACATAGTCACCTGTCAGACAGACTATATCTATGGACTCACGGCTTAGTGTGGTGATTATCTCAGACTGGTGGGAACCGAATTGTTTTCCATGAATATCCGAAATATGCAGAATCCGGTATCCTTCAAATTCAGGGGGGAGGTTTTTTACCTGGAGATTTTTACGGATAACAACAAAATGGTCTGTGTCCTGTCTGGCAATGCCTGCCAGCCAGTAAAACAGACCTGTTATACAAATAATCACAAATACCGTCAGCCATAACGCCTGGCGGCGTTTTTTTCGAATCCATCGCCAACCCATACTGGCTTAGGATTATCCTTCAGTTCCGAGGGAGAAAACCCGATCCAAATCGTATCGAGAATAAACCCGGAAGGCGATATTGGTTTCAGAAGACAGAATCCCATCCACCTGCAGGAGTTTTCCTGTGACCAGTTCAGCAAGTTCCTCATTGTTTTTGGCACGAATAACGGCAATTAAATCATGTTGACCGGCAACGGAATAAACTTCAGAAATGTTGGGCATCTCAGCCAATTGTCCGGCCACTCCGTCAATTTTATGACGTTCCACCTTGAGTAAAACAAATGCAGATACCATAATGTTTTAATCTCCTTTACATCATCATTATATCGTGAACTTTTATGGAATCAGAGGCTCGAGTATCCAATGGCTCCATTATGGATAAAATCCAGATGTAACCTTTTTCGGAGAGGGCAGGTATTAGGGAATGTGGGGTGGGTATTGTGGTATTATTCCCCAAGAATCACTGGGAGGATAGGCACATGGGATTATGGATCAAGAGGGTTATCATGACTGGAGTCCTATTGATAGGATTCCAGAGTGTCTGGGCAGAGGATTGGACCCAACAGTTTAGCCGATGTACAGCGGAGTTTGATTTATACCAGAGGGTGCTGACTCATGATGCAGATACTTCGGCTATTCCTAATCAGAAAGAATGGATTGAGAAGTGTACGAGTTTGGGAGTGTCTCTATTGGAGAAGGGTTCTCAACCGGATTATTATCAAAAAGGGGAATTACTTCATGTAATTGGCTGGGGATACATATACCAGAATATGGACCGGGAAGCGTTACCTTATTTGGAAAAAATGACGGAGAGTTATTCAAAAACCCGGTGGTATCTAAATGCCTTAGTGAAACTGGGACAGGTTTATTACAGGTTGGGGGACTATAAAATGTCACTGACAATCCATTACCGCCTGGTTCAACTGCTGAAACAAGCCCAATACCAGAATCATCCTGACAGACGTGAAATAGAGTACCAGGCCAAATATTTACTGGAATCTAGCTTGTCCTCAAAGCCAGAGCCTGATTTAGAAATATTACTGAATTCCGAAGACCCTTCTATCCGTATCAAGCAAATCAATGCTTATATGGGGATGTATGTGGATAACCCGCAAAAACAGCTTGCTTTTATTCAAAAGTGCAGGGCGAAAGAACGTTATGTAGAAGTAAGAAACCGTCTGGATGAATATGAGAAGATTGTTCAACTCAGGCTGGGGGGTAAAACCGCAGACTTATATGCGCAGGAATTATTCGACCAAACATGGCGCAAGCAGTCCCCGGGTGCCGATGGTCTGCTGCGACGAATTATTTGGACAGAAAAAGGTTCATCCTCTCTATTTAAAAGGGTGTTAAGAGAATTTGATAATCCAGCTTATGAAGACCAATCTTATCGGCTGTTTCTATATTTAACTGCAGTACCCATCCAGTCGGAAAATGATTACCGAAACGTTGTGCTTCCGGAATTAAGAGGCTTTCAAGAATCCAGTGTCACCTCTGTTCATACAGGATATTATCAAACTATCTGGAAACAACTTTATTTGAATCTTTCCCGCCAGACCTCTATGGATAAGCTATATTTTCAAAGCCTGTTATTGTTGAAAAGCGCGCAGGTATTAAGGTTACCAGATGTAGATATCTATGAATTGGAAAAGCAATTTCTGATAATCCGGGATAACGTCAATAATCTAAAAGACGGTAATTGGATTCAGCGAAAGGAGTTTTTTGGATTTTTGGATGCACGAATCAAGGAGTTGATTGAGAATAATGTCATTGAATCAGCAGACAGTGGATATCTGTCGAATGAAGACTTTAACTCATTACTCATCCGTTGTTCGCAAGGGGATAAAGAATCCATTTTTAGATTGTCAGGTCTGTGTTCTAAGTTGGAGGGAGTCAGAAAAACGAGTGCAGCGGCCGTACTGGAATCACAGGGTCTATATTTCATCCCAAACAGTTCTCTGCCGCAGACATCCCGTTGGTCTCGAATCAGTCCTCTGAATACAGAATATGAAAAAATCAAAGAAAAGATGTCTCCGACATATATGACCCATGAACGGTATTTGGAATTATTTCATATTAACTAGAGGCAGGTTTTCAAAAACATCTTTTTTACAACAAATGGCATTCATTAAGCGAAACGAATCATTCACGGAGCTGCTCGGACCAGGTCCGTGAGTGATTCGTTCGGCATCAAGGTCTTTCTTACCAGATTATTTGTACTTTTCAATAGCGCCAAAACAATCGGGCAAAACGTCACCTGTTTCTGGATTTCGCGGGCTGTGTATGTTGTACATATAGCCTGTTTTCCCATATCGCCCCATCCCGCTTTCATCGGCTTTGTTTACATCCATACAAATATGTTTAGCCTTTAAAGCAATGACGACATCGCGGCTGTTTTCGAAATGTTCATGTTCCCACAGGAATTCACATTCAATGTTAAGAAAACATTCCTTCACTCTTGGAGCATTTACAGCAATAGCTTTTTCAGCCGTCAGGCCTGATTTAGTTATTTCCTGATCCTCAAAATCATTGTTTTCGACTGTTTTCATGCACTTATCAAAAACATCTCTTGAGGGAAAATTCAGGACACAACACATTTTTTCCTTAATTGTTTGGTATAGATGCCCTCTTTTTGACACCGAACCTAATATGCAGATAAATTCACCCTTATCACCCACAAAAGTGGCCCATGATTGCATACAGGCGTTTTCTTTTCCATTTGATTTATAGGAGGTTACCAGAAAAAGGGGTGAGGGAATGGCTGTCAAAAAATCCTGCCATGAAAAGCCTTCAAATTCACCCGGCCAGGACTCTTTAAATAACTCAGGTATCTTTGAGTACTCTTTTTTCATAATAACTCCATCTCGTTGATAATATTTTGACTACAATATGATAACTATGTTTTTCGTAAGATTCTATAAAATCGATAGTTCACTGTATGGATGCGGGTGATGTTTTGAAGTGTTTTGCGGATTAATCAGTGATTAGTGTGTCTATGGAAGGCCTTTAATAAGTATATTTTTATTAACAGGTTGACACATGTTGGGATAATTGATTAAAATAGAAAACTCTAATGAACCCCACCTAATGGGGTGAGTTTTGGGTAAAACCAAGTCCCGGTCAGACGGCCGGGTCTTTTAACGATAGAATAGCAATATAAAGAAGGGCAGGGAAAATATCCTCTGAACTTCACCGGATAGATGAGATAGAAGCCCAGATAGCTCAGTTGGTAGAGCACACCCTTGGTAAGGGTGAGGTCATCAGTTCAATCCTGATTCTGGGCTCCATTTTTACCCAAAGTTCATCCGTCTAATCCATAGACATATTGGAACATACCCGAAAATCGGGTTATAATAGGCAAACTCAATTTCGAAAGTATTATACACAGGAGAAATGACCCATGGCGAAAGCTAAATTTGAGCGCAAGAAACCGCATGTTAA
>CAZXWN010000006.1:64455-113149 GCA_964644695.1 uncultured bacterium | reverse complement strand
TATTGACCGCTGGTTACTCCACCTCTAGTCTCAGTTCCTTTTCCATCACCAACACAAATGGCATCGACAATGACATACTTGCCTGTTGGGCTGGAGGACTTATTCGTCACATACACACAGCCTTGAGTCCCGGCATTAAAGTGATAAGTCCCGATATATTTCCAGGTATAGCCATCTCTCTGTTGATTGACTGTAAACTGAGTGGTTCCACCTGAATGAACGACATAATACACAACATCAGTCGCCCGATTCGTTCCTCCGGTATAGAACACATACACCGGATTGTAACCCGCTTTAGTAATCGTAGGCCGCCAGGTCGCTGTTGCTGAGGCAAGACTTGAGGCCGCACTAATACGATAATTAGTCCCAATATAAGGAGTGGTTGATGTACCGTCGGACCATCCGCCATTGTCGGAATAACCGCTGCCTGAATTATCCACTTGATATCTGTAATCAGTTCTACTCCGGGCGCGGCAAGGATAGGTATTAGCGCCTGCATTCCACAAATACTGCAAAAGGTAATAATCTACATGTTCCACATTGGAGAGGTCTTCCACAATGTCATAATTGTTTCCGCGCTGAGTATTCCAGACAGATGCACTTCCCGTCCCACTGGCATAATACCAACCATGACCGGGACTGATAAAAATGGATTTCCCCGTTAATAATCCTGTAGGTTGACCCTGCCCATACTGAGCGACAAGCTCTGCCTGGGCCCATTCTTTATCCGTTTGGCTGGCGGAGTCTTTTCCGGCCGCAACAGGTTCATCAAGGATATACTCTTGAGTCCCTTTGGGTGCTATTTTGGGAACAGCAGGAAGGAAGTCGGTCAGATTCTTATAGGTTCCCGCTACAGAATCCCATACTAAGATGTTTACTTGATAACTGGTCACGATCCCAAATAATGACTTTCCGAGACTGTCATAAAACTCGTCTGTTTGGATAACATTCAAACTGGATAGATAATCAGCCGGCATTTTCACATATACAGTCAATACATCGCCCTTGACCGCTGATTTGATGATTTGGATATCGGAAGGAACTGCTGATTGGATGCCCGCCGCCTTTTCCTCAGCGGATGGCCCCTTCAAAAATTCTGTAATGACCCAGAGACCCTTCTCAGCTTCTGTTTGGGCCGAAGCCGGCTGGCTCCGTTCCAGAGTGTATCCCTTTCCACCAACTACATAGGTGACACTCTGAGCTGTCACCATGGATAACAACAAACTCCATACAATTAAAACACCACATACTAAACGCATTTCGTACCCCTCGATATTGATTTTGTGATTTTTGACCTCGGAGGAAAGCCTTCAATTCCTCAATATTTCCTTGATATTTATACAACAATTTTCCTATTTTGACAAGTATTTCGTAATTGGGAGTGAGGTCCGCAATGATGTGTTACTGAATCAATTGAAATAAATATTGGGGAAGGACGGTAAATTGTTGATAAATAACTTTACTAAAGGGAGTTAGCCCATCCCGATTTAGTAAGGAAAAAATGTATTGCGCCATCAACCCAAAATTCCAGAGAATCAGTATGAGGATAAATACAGGAATGATACTCGATAGCTTTACCAATTGACCCGATTTATCCCACAAAGCAGCCAAACCAACCATAAAGAAAGGTAACAGGCTGACAAACATCCGGTGACCAAAAGAATAAGCACCCCACCATTCCCGCCATGAACCGACAACCCATAACTGCAGTAAGAACATCATTACGGCAAGAAAGACCATCAGACCTGATTTTCTTCTGAGTAATAACCATCCCAAAAGACCGAATAAAAAGACTGGATTCCAGGTAAAAAGCCCATGGCGACCTGAAAATAAGACATTGAATGCATTCGGAGCCCAGGGAGTGAAGTTATGTCCTACATAATGGGTTACAGGTCCACTGAAAGGAGAACCATTCAAGGACCACCAGGTGCCCAACTGAATACAAAAGACCATCCCAATACAAACAGGAATTAAAAGCATTTTTCTGTTTCTCAGAATCAATATAACCACTAGAGGAATACTCCAGAAAATCATGTCTTGATTCCGAATAACACCCATCATTCCGGAGGATAATCCTAAAATGAGATAATCAGACCATCGATCCGATTTATCAACCAATAATCGTAAAGTGCTCCATAATACTAATGCCGCCATAAAAAAGGAATTCGCATGAGACATGGAAGAATGAATGTACATGTAAAACATCAGTGGAGAGGCTAACCATCCAGCGATAACCGCCCAAAATACATTCCTGGAACTGTACCACCTCAGCCCTGTCCAATATACGATTAACAGCCCCAATAAACCGTAAAAGGAGGTCCCAAGCGCTACAGCAAGCTCATAAGGATACCCATACCCATCCGCAGGATATACTGTAACTTCCGATAGTGTAATACCATGCGCCACCAAATAAAACGGAGCCCACAAGACGGCACAGCCAGGCGGGATCCCCGTCACAGGATGTCCCGTTTGGGGGTTATATCCTACAATTGTATATTCTGTAGAGTAATGAGCAAATTCGTTTGTAAAATCTAAATCCCCATCCATCACAATAGAGCGAAGATAGACAAAATACCCTATTCCATCATTTCCATGAATCTTCGGATACAGAAAAACCGGCAACAAACATAAATAAATAATTACCAGTATCCAGGCATATCGTCTGTCGGGAGTTTTTATACCTTCTATGAAGGATTGAAGAAAATACCTCTTCATTACAAACTGATTAATTCCTTCGAATATTGAGTCAAAACCTTGCATCCTTTTTCTGTCACTATAACTAAGTCTTCGATTCGAACCCCACTCCATCCCTCAAGATAGATACCAGGTTCCACAGTCACCACCATTCCGGGTTTTAGTATGGTTTTATCCTGATTATTTAACCGTGGGGATTCATGGATGTCCATTCCTACTCCATGACCTAATCCATGGCCAAAGTTACTTCCATACCCGGCAGAAGTGATGATTTTCCGGGCTATGTCATCCACAGCACTGCACATCACCCCCGGCTTGACCGCTGCTAATGCGGACAACTGGGCTTCCAAAACAATAGCGTAGATTTCTTTCTGCTTGATCGAGGGTTTTCCAATTACGAAGGTCCGGGTACAGTCAGAACAATACCGATTGACCAGAGCCCCAAAATCAAAGACAACAAAATCACCTTTCTTCATTTTCCGTCTGGATGCAACCCCATGCGGCATCGCTGAACGAGGTCCAGAGGCTAGAATCGTCTCAAAAGACTCTCCAGAGGCTCCAGAAGCACGAATTGCGGCACCATAAGCAATTGACACATCGGATTCATAAACACCCGGCTTAATCAAAGATACGGCCTTTTCAAAAGCTTCCATGGAAACCTTATTAGATTTTTGGATTAACTTAAGCTCGGACAAATCCTTAATTTGGCGAAGGTGTTCCACATACGAATACTTTTCAGGTACTAGATTAATACCACTTCCCTTAAAAACATTTTTCATCAGGGTGTATTGAGCCATTGTCAGGTGATGAGGCTCAAAAGCCAATACTTTAACTCTATCTTGAATACAATATTCCTTAGTAATCTGGTAATATCCGCGACCATGACGAGTAATTTCCACTTCAAATCCAGTACATTGAGTATAGGCCTGTTGCTGGTAACGGAAATCGGTGATAAACAAACCTCTCTTGGGTGTCACAAGGACCATACAATCACTTCCGGTAAATCCAGAAAGATAATTCCGGTTAGTGGGATAGGAGACCAAAAGAGCGTCCTGGCCTGCTTTAACAAATTCCTTTTGAAGTATCTCGAACCGTTCCAAGGTGTTTACCTCCATACGGAATAATTTTAACTCAAGGGTGTTTCTGTCCTCATAATAAAAAAAAGGAATCAGCTGAAAAGCCGATTCCTTTTCTGTTTAATACTAAATGATTACTTAGGTGCCTTCTTCCCAGGAGCTCAGGTATTTCACCTGTTCTTTGGTCAAGGTATCAATCTTAGCACCCATGGAGGCCAGTTTTAGACGGGCAATTTCTTTATCAATTTCTTCTGGAATGGAATACACTTTCTTTTCCATCTTCTTAAAATTCTTTTTCATGTATTCTGCACCGAGAGCCTGATTAGCAAAGCTCATATCCATAACCATGGCCGGATGTCCTTCAGCAGAAGCCAGATTGATTAAGCGGCCGTCTCCAAGGATGTAAACACGCTTATTGTCTTTTTTAACGTATTCCATGACAAATTCACGGGCTTCACGAACCTTCTTGGCCATTTTCTCCAAAGCAGGAATATCGATTTCAACATTGAAGTGACCGGAATTGCAGACGATGGCGCCATCTTTCATGACTTTAAAGTGTTCGCCGCGGATAACATGAATGTCGCCGGTTACAGTAATGAATAAATCACCCACCTTGGCGGCTTCAGCAATCGGCATCACCAGATAACCGTCCATGACAGCTTCCAGAGCCTTTAATGGATCGACTTCACAAACAATAACATTTGCACCTAATCCGCGGGCACGCATGGCCACACCACGACCACACCAGCCGTAACCAACAACCACCACGGAAGAACCGGCAATTAACATATTGGTTGCACGGATCACACCATCCAGAGTGGACTGTCCTGTACCATATCGGTTATCAAAAAAGTGCTTGGTCATTGCGTCATTAACAGCAACCACCGGGAATTTCAAAACGCCATCCGCTGCCATGGCTTTCAGACGGATAACACCCGTAGTTGTTTCTTCAGTACCACCGATAATATCTTTGATTTGGTCCTGACGATTTTTGTGAATTTCGGACACTAAATCTGCACCGTCATCCATTGTGATGTTCGGACGATGGTCAAGAGCGGCCATGATGTGTTTGTAGTAGGTAGCATTATCTTCGCCTTTGATGGCGTAGGTAGGAATCCCGTACACTTTTACAAGAGCGGCTGCCACATCATCCTGAGTGGAAAGGGGATTAGAGGCACAGACAACCAAATCAGCACCAGAGGCCTTTAAGGTAATGGCCAGATTGGCAGTTTCAGTCGTTACATGCAAACAGGCAGAAAGTTTTACACCTTTGAGAGGTTTATCTTTTGCAAATCGCCGTTTGATGGCGCGCAGGACCGGCATATTTCGTTCGGCCCACTCAATTCGGTTTTTCCCTTTTGCGGCCAGGGACAAATCTTTAACATCGTAATTCATGGGTATCTCCTTTGGTGGGAATTATCCCGTCTTGGATAGACAAAGTGAGCGGAAGGCAGTAATCTGCCCACCGCTCAGTAAAATTTATAGGTTGAGAGAAAACGCCATAACTAGGCTAATTTCTCCGCAGCTTTCTTAAGGATCTCGGCCTTATCAGTAATTTCCCATGTAAATTCAGGTTCTGTCCGTCCGAAATGACCATAAGCAGCGGTCTTCCGGAAAATGGGGCGGCGTAAATGCAGGCACTTGATAATTCCCGCTGGGGTTAAATCAAAATACTCACGAACGAGGGCTTCGATTTTTTCATCAGCGATTTTGCCACTACCTTTGGTGTCAACCAGAATGGAAACCGGCTCAGGAACACCGATACAATAAGCTAACTGAATGGTCGCTTCATCAGCAATTCCAGCGGCCACGATATTCTTTGCAACATAACGGGCGGCATAGGCGGCAGACCGGTCAACTTTCGTTGGGTCTTTACCAGAGAAACATCCACCACCATGTGAAGCCCATCCACCGTAGGTATCAACGATAATCTTACGGCCGGTCAACCCGGTGTCACCATGAGGACCACCAACTTCGAAACAACCTGTAGCATTAATCAGATACTCGGTTTTGTCGGTCAGCATGTTGGCGGGAATAACTTTGGAGACAACTTCACGTTTAATATCTTCACGAAGGCCGTCCATATTTTTCACGGTGAACTGGGGGGTGTGCTGGGCAGCAACGACAACATTGGTAACACGAATGGGTTTTCCATCCACATATTCAATGGTAACCTGGGACTTGCCATCCGGACGAAGGTAAGGAAGTAATCCAGACTTACGTACTTCGGACAGCTTCTTTGATAATTTCTGAGCATAGATGATTGGAGCAGGCATTAATTCCGGAGTTTGATTACAAGCGTAACCGAACATCATCCCCTGGTCACCCGCACCACCTACTTCATCATTGGTACCCATGGCAATGTCGGGAGACTGGCCATGAATGGCATTCAAAACGCCGCAGGACCGGAAATCAAAACCCATTGCGGAATCGTTATAACCAATATCTTCTATCACACCGCGGACTACATCTTGCACATTAATATAGGCTTTGGTGGTTACTTCACCAGCCACAACGACCTGACCGGTGGTAACTAAAGACTCGACAGCCACGCGGCTGTTAGGATCCTGAGCAAATATCGCGTCTAATATACCGTCGGATATATTGTCACAGACTTTATCGGGATGGCCTTCTGTGACCGATTCCGAGGTGAACAAAAACGTTCGTGCCATGTGTTTCTCCTTATTTCTAATGCCGGGTTATCCCGGCCCTTTGAAGGCTTATAATTATAATGCTTTTCTAAATAAACTGACACAAAAAAACACCCCCACAGGGGTAATTTATAATTGTGGGTTAAAAGGATAAACTACCAAAACCCACCGCTTCTGTCAAGATATTGCCATTAAATAGCATTAAAGCAATTAGTTAACAACTCTAAAATGGGGAAATTCTCCAACCAGATATATTCTGAACAAAACCTAATCAATGGGACCGGTCAAAGGCCGGCGATACCCAATAGCAAAGGGACAGAAGACAGGCGCATACCGGATTGTTTTCTTCTCGATATCCACCGGGTAATAGGCACATATTTTAATCATAAAATCGCTGGTCGTCCCGGAAAGGGTCCCATCTTTGTTATAACTCCAGGGAACTTCCCTAACCTTCCGGCTGGCACCAACAATAATATAAACTTCTGAAGAAGACATCTGTTCCTTGTCTTCGGGACTGGCTTTGACATAGGTATTGGGGTGGGAATGGAAATCGCCAATAGGACGGACTTTGGCTAACTCATCCAGGAATCGGACCATCCGCTCATGCGCCGACTCATCGCGATAAACAAATGACGTGTGCCGTTCAGCTGTCTGGTATGGAATTGCATAATCAATGATATAGCGGTTACGTTCCCGATATCCCAACAATACACCATAGGTTTCCTTTGGGTTCACTTCAATCGTTGAAACGACCAGATTTAAAAAGGCACTCTCAGTTAAATAGACTTCCCGACGATGAACAGGAAAAGAAAAACCTTTCTTCCGTCGAGGTGTAATGACTCGTGACATGACCGACCTTACTTTATGAGGGGTATTATTAAAAAAATAGCACTTTCCTCAAACCCCCGTCAATGAAACCCCCATCACGTTAACTATCTGCTCCGGACGAATCATCCACGGACCATCTCGGAACAACTCCGTGACTCATTCGTTCAATACAGGTATGAAAAAAGTCATTAAATACAGGGGTAATTCTTTGTTGTTCAGAGGATTACTCAACACCCTTTCAACCCCATTTTACGCCAAAACAAAGGCTCCGGACCCTCGACAGGGTCCGGAGCCTGAATTATTTAGTTAACTCTTTTATTATCAACGAGTAAAGAACTTACGGACCGCCTCAGCAACCTGGGGGATGTGGTCATGGGGCATCCCGGGATATAAGGGAAGACAAAGGACTTCCTTTGCCGCTTTTTCGGCTTCGGGGCAGTCGCCTTTTTTATAACCCAGGTTCGCAAAAGCTTTCTGGAGGTGAAGTGGACGGGGATAGTGAACCGCTGTTCCAATACCCTGTTCTCTGAGATATGCTTGCAGGGCATCCCGTTTAGATGTTCTGATGGTGTAAAGGTTGAAGGAGTGTCGGGTTTCGGGTTGTTCTATCGGCAATTGAACAGCAGTCAAATCACCCAGATGTTCCCAATATAGATTTCCCAGAATCCCTCTTTCTTTCAAAGTTTCTTCGATACGGCGGAATTTGATACGGAGAATCGCCGCCTGTATTTCATCCAGCCGACTGTTATATCCCAAAATCTCAAAATGGTATTTCTTTGCCTGTCCATGATCTCTTAACTGGAATAAGGTTTTAAAAACGGGTTTACTGGAAGTAATGACCATACCTCCATCACCGGCCGCACCCAGATTTTTGGTGGGGTAAAAACTAAAACAACCGATTTTCCCCATCGTTCCAGTCTTTTTCCCATGGTATTCAGCACCCAGTGCCTGAGCAACATCTTCAATCAAAAAGAGTTTCTTATCCTTACAGAGTTTTAACACAGGATCCATATCAACAGGCTGGCCATAAAGATGAACAACAATAACCGCCTTTGTTTTTTTAGTGAGAGCCTTACTGATAGTTTTGGCGGTTACATTGAAAGAAACAGGGTCAATATCCGCGAAAACAGGTTTGAAGCCAGCATAAACAACGGTGCTGACGGTGGAGATAAAAGTAAAGGCGGGAACAATAACTTCATCACCCGGCTTTAATCCAGAAGCGCGCAAGGCCAGCAGCAGTGCATCTGTGCCTGAGGCTAATCCCAGAGAAGAATAACCCTGATGATATTCACTGAATTCCTTTTCAAAAGACTGGACATTGGGGCCCAAAACATAATGCCCTCCGGCCAACACGTCTAACACCGCCTGGTCAATTGCTTTTTTGTCTGAGTTATAAGTCGCCGTAATATTCAAAAAAGGTACACTCATATTGGTTATTCCTTCCCGTTAATCAATGATTCTATATTTTAGCAAGGTCCAGACAGATTCCAGACCATCTTTTAACCTAAGTTTCTTGCCTGCTTCTGCATCTCGGGGTTCAAAAGTCACCGGGACCTCAACAATGTCATATCCTCGTTTCAGGATTTTGCAGGTTAATTCAACCGTAAACTGGAACTCATTCCCCCGAATAATCATTCCCTCAACGACCTGACGCCGAAACACTTGATATCCTGTTTCAACATCCGTCAGATGGCTACCATAGAGGAAGTTAACGACCTTTGTGATAGCACGATTTCCCGTTACCTGCCAAGAATTGGCCGGTTCAAACTCATGGCCTTTGAATCTGGAACCAAAAACGACATTGACTTGAGGATTCTGAAAGGGTTCTAAGAGAATGGGATACTCCGCAGGGTTTAGTTCGAGGTCGGCATCTTGGAAGAGAAAAATATCTCCGACAGCCTCTTTCATGGCCGTTTTAAGAGCAAGTCCCCTGCCTGTCCGATAGGGCATGTAAATCACCCGCGTTTCTGGGGATTTTTCTTCCTCACGCAGGATATCGCGGGTTCCATCCGTCGAATTTCCATCAACAACGATGATTTCCATATCAATCGGAACGGCACGAACCCGTCGTAGGATTTCGCGGATGGTGTGTATTTCGTTATAACACGGTATTAAAACAGATATTTTCATGAATATTCAATCCTACCGATTCTGGTCTTTCTGGTCAATCTGCAAGGGAACCAGACGTGTAATTAATTATGTTATTAATGATGTTAAGACATCAAGGAGGTATTACCGAATGAAGTCACTAATCAAACTCATTACCATCATCTCAATTATTAGTGTGATTGGGGTAGTCACTGCTATCAGTCAAACAAGTGGACATGCTGGACACTCTATGGGAACATCTCCAGGAAAAAAGTCTCCTGTAGTGTCCAAAATTCAAGGTGAGATTGTCGATTTAGCCTGTTACCTGGAACATAATCAGAAAGGGGCAAGCCATGCGACCTGTGCCGCCCAATGTTTCGCCAATGGCATACCCGTAGCACTTCTCGACAATAAAGGAAATCTTTACACATTAGTTGGATCGGATATGAAACCTGTCTCTGATTTTGTAAAACCCAACAGTTTTGGGAAACAAGTCTCAGTAACGGGGAACATTGTCAAAAAAGGAGGGTCACAGTTTCTTATTGTTACAAAAGTGGAGATTCCACAAAAACGATAATGATTCTGCATGACCACTAGATAATCAATAATAAAGCCCCATTCATATTTCCTGAGACCTGTATTTAACAGCATTGGACTCCAAATAAGAAAAGCCCGGGATTCAACATCCCGGGCTTGTATTTTCAGATAGGAACTAAATTAGCCCTTCATACCGGACATAACAATACCCTGCGTAAAATACTTCTGAGCTACGACATAAATGATAAGTACCGGTAATAGTACAACCAGAGATGCGGCCATTAAGTAATGGTAATCCGTCTGGGAAATGCCTTGGAAGGCCTGTAACCCCAGAGCCAAGGTCTTCTTATCGGCAGACCGTAGATAAATCAACGGGCCCCAGAAGTCATTCCAACTCCAGATGAAGCTGAAGATAACCACAGTCGCCATAACAGGCTTGGATAAAGGAAGCATGATATTCCAATAGATTCTCCAGGAACTGCAGCCATCAATTCTCGCAGCATCATCCAAATCAAAGGGAATCGTAAGGAAGAACTGACGTAACAAGAAGATAAAGAAGGCTCCACCACCAAAGAAAGCGGGAACGGTCAAGGGAAGAATGGTATCAACCCAACCCAGGTGCCGGAAGAATATGAATCGCGGTATTTCAGTCACCATTCCAGGGAGCATCATCGTGCTGAGAACCAACATAAACAGAAAGTCTCTACCGGGGAATTTCATTCGAGAAAACCCAAAGGCCACCATGGTGGATGACAGCATCTGACCAATCATACATAACGAGGTAATCATTAAAGTGTTTTTTAATAATACCCAGAAGTTCATGTAAGACAGGGCTTTAGGGAAGTTACCCCAGACGACCGGATTGGGTATCCAGACATTGGGGTCCTGAGACTGAGCATATTCCATTAAGGAGGTACGTATCATCCATAAGAAGGGCAGCATGTAGAAAAATGCGCCCACCCCAAGGATGGTATAAAGAATTATCTTTTTATATAGCTTTATTTGATTCATCGTTTTAGTCTCCAATCAATATCAGGATTAAACCTGATCGTAATTGACCCATTTTTTCGAGAAGTAGAAGTTAATTAATGTCAGGACCAGGATAATCACAAACAGAACCCAGGCCATGGCGCAGGCGGTCCCCATATTAAGATAACGGAAACCATTGCGGTACAAGTAAAGAACATAGACTAAGGTTGAGTTTGCAGGCCCACCAGGCTCGATCGAAGCCCCCTGATTACTGGTCATGATGAAGACCGTTACAAAGACTTGGAATGAACCAATAATTGCCATAATCAAGTTAAAGAAAATGGTTGGGCTTAACATGGGTAGAGTAACATTCCAGAACTTCTGCCAGGGATTCGCACCATCCAGTTCACAGGCTTCATACAACTGTTCTGGAATACCTTGTAACCCGGCCAGGTAAATCAGCATGGATCCACCTAACCCACCCCACACACTCATGATAATGATGGCAGGCATGGCCCAATGAGGATCGGTTAACCATTTGGGACACATCGACTGCGAAAATCCAATGATTGTCAGGGCTTTATTAATTAATCCTAAGTCTGGGTGGAATAACCAGCGCCAAAGTAAGCTAATAGCAACACCGGAAGTGATCGCTGGTAAGTAGTAGATGGCTCGGAAGGTATAAATGCCTTTTAATTTGTTGTTTAACAACATGGCCAGTATCATTGAAAAGGTCAAACTGAGAGGGATTGTAAATACGGCGTAATAAAGAGTATTCCACAACGACCGTTTGAACAAATTGTCTTTGAATAGGTCATGAAAGTTTCCGAACCCAATCCAAATAGGAACACTAACCATGTCATATTTTGTGAAACTCAGGTAGAGGGATGCCATAACAGGCCCTAAGGTGAAAATCACAAACCCGATTAACCACGGGGCAATAAATAAGTAACCTTCCCAATACCGTTTATTAGTGCCAGCCACAATAATCAAGGCAATCAATCCAATGCCCATTAATACCAACATGAAATTGAACAGGAATGAAGTAGGATTTACACCTTCATATTTTTTCATCGCCTCACGTTGTCTGGCAGAATCTTCCAAGAATTTCTTTAGAAACTCATTTCCAGTAGTATGAATCTGATCAACAGCTTGTTTTGGCCCAATCATCTTCGTCCGAAGTTGTTCCATGACAGGTTCCCAGACGCGGGACTGGAATTCACTTCGCCATTCAGCATAGGGCATCGATACTCCGGCAAAAGCTTCAGCGTCACGGAAAGCTTTTATGTTTTCTGGAGGTGGGCAATTGAAGGATTGCGGGCTATCTGCTAATACTTTCAGGGCAGGAACACAGTTTTTCATAATACCCAGTTTACTTTGTCCCTCAAGAGAAGAATAAAACTTGGCAAACTTCCATGCAGCTTCCGGATGTCGGCTTCCCTTGGCAATACAATTACCGCCAACACCTAAGCCAGAAAATTGTTTAACTGGACCGGAAGGAATCATGGCAATATCCCAATCCAAATGACTTGCTTCAGTCAAGCGAATAATTTCTGGTAATTGCCAAGTTCTCCCCGAAAACATAGCCACACGGCCTTGAGAGAACATCTTCATTTCATTGGTATCCTGTACCTGGGCGGCCAGAGGAGCACAAACACCACGCATGGATTCAATAAATTCAAAAGCCTGCAATGATTGAGGATAATCTTTGATTACAACTCTCGTTGAATCATCACTGATAATTTTTCCACCAAAAGAGGATACAATAATGGTCGGCTCTGGAATAAGACAACCAAAGGTTTTTATCTCACCTTTATCATCTTTAGTTAATAATTTCATCGCAATATTACGAAAATCGTACCAGGTCCAATTAGAAGTCGGATAGGGAATGCCTTTGTCCCGGAACATTTTCTTGTTATAAAAAACGGCATCTGTGGAGTAATGAATGGGGAATGCGTATAGATTTCCGTTAAAGGTCAAATCTCTAACAACCTTTGGGTAGTACTGATTCATGTCTATATTGTCCCGCTTCACCAAATCATTCATTGGCAATAAAGCATTTTTGGACACAAGTTGTGGTAAAAAATCAGGCCCAATGTAGATAACATCCGGTGGGGCTCCAGCAGCGATTTCAGTCAGAAAGACACGGCTGGCTTCCGTGGTCGCTTCCAATTGAACATGGATATCAGGGTTTTGCTTCTCAAATTCAGCAATAATCCTTTTGATGAGGCTGATTTGTTCGTACGATGTTTCGAAGGTGAGATAGCGGATGGTCGTTTTCTGAGCGTTAGCAGCCAGGGCCAGGCAGAAAAACAACGCTGTAAATAAGAACAGGATTTTCTTCACAATAGGATACCCTTCTCGCAATTTACTTTTATATTATGGTTCTTTGAAATTTTATTAGTTTTAGGCTTCTGAGTCAATGAAAAAGGTGTAAACCCTTTAGAATAGGTATAATTAACATATATACGGATTCAATAATTCATGGGATATGTCCCTTTTGAGGGACAAGGGTGATTTTGGAAAAGTAGTTCTTTTGACAAAAGGACCAGTGGAAATTTATACTGATTAATTCACCATCTATCTTTAGAAAGGTGCCTATCGGGACTTTGATATCATTTTACACATACCATAAAGAACCGAAGCTGACACAACAGAATGTATCTCAAGCAAATACAAATATGTGGTTTTAAATCCTTTGTTGACCCAACAACAATAGACCTCACCGAAGGAATCGGCGCCATTATCGGCCCCAATGGTTGTGGCAAGTCCAATGTATTAGATGCCGTTCGATGGGTATTGGGCGAACAAAATCCCCGCGTTCTGCGTGCAGACAAGATGGCTGACTTGATTTGGGCAGGTTCGTCGACCCGCAAAGCCACGAGTTTTTCTGAGGCGACGCTGGTTTTTGCGGATTGTGAACAAACCCTTTCGATGGACTATAACGAAATATCCATATCCCGGCGGCTATACCGAACCGGTGAATCGGAGTATCTGATCAATAAAACCTCCTGCCGTCTAAAAGATATTGAAGGCTTGTTTATGGATACTGGATTAGGTCCCCATGCCTATTCCATCATGGAGCAAGGAAAAATAGACCAGTTACTTCAGATGAAACCAGAGCAAAGACGGTTCATCTTTGAAGAAGCCGCAGGAATTACCAAGTACCAGACCCGCAAGGATGAAGCCGTACGAAAGCTCAGCCGAACGGAAGAAAACCTGGTTCGATTAAACGATATTATTGCAGAAGTAAAACGACAGGTTAACTCCGTAGAGCGACAGGCCCGGGCAGCAAAACGGTATCAGGAATTTGAAACAGAGCTCCGGAAGCTGGAAGTTTCCTTCAGTAAACAGGAGTTTGATCGGATGTCTTCCATTCACAAAGAGATGTCTGACAAGCTCGAATCCGCCCGCAAAAAAAATACGGAGATGACTCTCGGCATTGAAACTTCCGAAAAAAGCCTGGATGAATCCCGTCATCGCACAAATGAGATCGATACTCTCCTCTCCCAAAACAGACAACAGAAGTTCGATACCGAAAGTCAAACCGAACGACTGGAATCCCAGATAAAAATAGCCCAATCAGTCATCACTAATGCCGAAGAAACTCTAAATGGACTGGCGACTGAAATTCGAGATTTAGAGCAACGACGTGATGAATTACAGGGACAGAAAGACGGATTCGTACAGCAGCAGAATGAATTCACGGCACAGATTGCCCGGCAGCGACAAGTTATCACGGAACATCAGCAGAGCCTGAATGCCATTGTGGGCGACCTTCGCCGAGTGGAAAACTCCATACAACAGGGTTTAAATGATATCCGGCAGAAGAATGAACGCTCCGCCAAACTCCAGGTAGAACTAGGTGCCATCGGTGCAAATCTCATCAGCATTGAAACTCGTCGGAACGAATTATCCAGAAACCTGACCGAGAAAGAACAGGTTATTGTTGATGTTCAATCCAAAGTTCAAAGCGCAAAAGACCGGGTGGCAGGATTTGATACAAGTATCAAGCAATGCCAGAACCTGATCAATCAATACAATCAGCAAATCAATGAAGTCCGAACCCAAAAGACACAACACTTCAAAGACCTTGACCAGGTACGGCAAGAACTGGGGAATCGGCAGAGCCGAAGAAACTCATTAATTGCCCTCAAGGAATCTTTCGAAGGGTATCAATCTGGAACCAAAAGCTTACTGCAGGCCAAGAAGGCCAACCAGTCGCAGTGTTCAGGAATCAATGCACCCATAGCCAGCCTCATCCATACAGAAGCACAGTATGATGTGGCGATTGAAACAGCACTGGGGAATGCCCTGAATTATCTTGTAACAGATACGGTGAGTGGAGCCAAATCAGCACTGGATTTCCTGCAGCAAAACAAAAAAGGCAGTGCAACGCTTTTATCTCTGGACCTGGTCAAAGATATTTCCAATCCGACGATTGACAGTTCACTTCTTCAATCAGAAGGGGTCATGGGGCGAGCCTCTGACCTGGTAAAATGCGACCAGGGATATGAACCTATTATCCGGCATCTGCTGGGAAATACTCTTATTGTAAAAGATTTAGATACGGCCTTGAGTCTTACTCGGCAGGGTAATTTTAACGGCGAGTTTGTTACTCTTTCCGGTGAACGGGTCACGACTTACGGAGCGATTACAGGGGGTTCAGTTAAAACCACCGGATTGTTAGCTCAGGACCGTGAGATATCCTCATTAGCCACTTTAATTACTCAGTTAGAACAAAAAGTTAAATCCATCCAGGAACAGATTTCCCTGTGTGACCAGAAAAATGCCGAACTGGAAAAAGAACGGAATGAACAGCAACGGCAGGCTCATGAACAGGAAATACAAAGAGCCGGTGCTCAACGGGATGTTGAGTCCCTGACCGGGCAACAGCGAAACCTGGAAAGAGAAATAGGGCAGCTACAAACCTCCAAGACCAACAGCCAATCGGAAGAAGACCGGCAGAGAAATCGCCAAGGCCAACTTCAGGCTGAATTAAAACGATTGGAAGAAGAAGTTCAGACTGCCAATCAACAGGTTGAATCATGGCGGTCCTCGGTTGTTGAAATAAACCAGAAACGGGAAAGCCAGGGGGAAATGATTACCCGGCTCCAGGTAGAATTAGCCACACTGGAAAATCAGTTCAAAAACATTCAACAACAGGTATCACAGGCTGCTAATGCACTAGCCTCACAGAACAGCCTCCTGCAGCAAAAATATCAGCAAAAACAACAGAATGAGAAAAAGAAAGCGGATTCACAAGAACTCATCACCCAGTCACAGACACATAAAACAGAACTGGATGAGCTGAAGGCTAAACTCGAAAAAACACTGCAGGAATTAACCACTGAAAAGCAACAGGCAGAAGATAAAATCAATGAATTATCGAGGACCTTGGCTGAGTTACGCCGTGACCAATCGCAGGTCTTTAATGAAGTTCATGAACTGGAAATCCAGGTCAATGAATTCACCTGGAAAATTGATAATCTCCGCCAGAGAATACAGGAAACTTACCATCTGGATGTGGCGGAGCCCATCGAGTTAGAAGAAGATGTGGACTTAACTGATACAGCGGTAGTCAATAACCGGATCAATGAACTCAAGCAGAAGATTGCTAAGATTGGACCCGTTAACTTCAGCGCCATAGAAGAGTATGAAGAAGCTCAAAAACGGTATGAACAGCTGAAGACCCAGGAAGAAGATGCCAAGACGGCTATCTCCTCACTGCGTGCCACTATCAACCATATCAACTCGACGACCAAAGATTTATTTGTGGACACCTTCAATGCCGCCCAGCGGAATTTCCATGAAGTCTTCCGTCACCTGTTCCGAGGTGGTAATGCCCGGCTGATTATGGTGGATGAAGAAAACCCGCTGGAATCAGGGATTGATGTTATCGTTCAACCTCCAGGCAAAAACCTGCAAAATATCACCTTACTGTCAGGTGGTGAAAAAGCCCTTTCCGCCATTGCATTACTGTTCTCGATTTACTTATTAAAACCAGCACCTCTTTGTGTTCTCGACGAAATTGATGCACCGCTGGATGATATGAATATCGGACGGTTCACAGATATGCTGAAAGAAATGGTTGACCGGTCCCAGTTCCTGGTTATCACCCACAATAAACGCACTATGGAAGCAGCAACAAATCTTTACGGTGTCACCATGGAAGAACCCGGTGTATCCAAAGTTGTGGCGGTCAAAGTAACGGGTGAAGCACTTTATGATGACGAGACACTGGCCTCCATGAATTTCAATCAGGACAGTTTAAAAGGACCTGCCACACCCGCAGCCGAATAAAAGGAGTATATCCCCTACATGGGAATATTTGACCTGTTCAAGAAAAAAGAAAATGAATCTGTATCCCAGCCTGCTCCCAGCACGGAGCAGGTTCCTCTATCTGCACCTGATAACGATAGTAAATCAGTAGAGGCTTCATCTATCCCCATCCCGGAACCACCCGCGAAACCCTCTACCGGTAATGGTTGGTTTAGTAAACTCAAGAGTGGTTTGACTGCGACTCGGAATTTATTGTCCAAACGTATCAACGACTTATTTTTCGGCGGGGGAAAACTGGATGAAGAAATGCTGGAACGATTGGAAGAAATTCTAATCACCAGTGATTTAGGCGTCTCCACCACCATGGATATTCTGGATTACCTGAGGAAAAAACTTAAATCAGGGTCTATCCAGACTCCCGAAGAGTTACAGCAGGAATTGATCAATAAAATCAACGGCATCTTAGCTGAGGTGGACAAACCTTTGACAGTGGGAAAGGATGCCGGCCTGGGCGTTATCATGCTGGTTGGTGTCAATGGTACGGGGAAAACAACCGCCTGCGGCAAGATTGCCAAAATGTTCAAAGAAGACCAGAAAAAAGTAGTCATTGCTGCGGCAGATACATTCCGGGCAGCAGCAATTGAACAATTGGATGTCTGGGCAGAGAGAGCCGGTGTTCCCATTATTAAGCATGCCCACGGTGCAGACCCTGCAGCCGTTGTGTTTGATGGTTGTACAGCAGCCAAGGCCCGTCATTCAGATATCCTTTTGATTGATACGGCAGGACGACTTCACACCAAATCCAATTTGATGGAAGAACTTCGCAAGATTGGCCGAGTCCTCGACCGGGAAGCAAGTGACTGTCCCCGGGAAATACTCCTGGTTCTGGATGCCACCACCGGACAAAATGCGCTGCAACAAGCCAAAATCTTTGCAGAGGCAGTTCCCCTCTCAGGGATTATTTTGACCAAACTTGATGGAACCGCTAAAGGGGGTATTGTGATTACCCTGGCGGATGAAATGAAACTACCCGTTAAACTAATCGGTGTGGGTGAAGGGATTGATGATTTACGGACCTTCCATGCCGGAGATTTCGTCAAAGCCCTGTTTGATATCTAATTTTATCAGTGTCATTAAACATTCCAACCTATTTTAAAATCAAATCTTAAACGAATCATCCACGGAGCTGCTCGGAATAGCTCCGTGGATGGTTCGTTTTAGGTATCTCATTGTTAAAACTGATGATAGAATGATTCTCATCTTTTATTTACGAGGATAACTTATGCTGACTACTGGAACGAGTTACTTTGGAAACAGAATGTTAGACCATTATCTGTCTGACTTAAAGGATATGAAAGAACATCATTGCAATTCTGTTTTACATTGCTTCAGTGAAAATGATTATTTCTTTTATAAGGACTCCATGAAAGATATTGTCGCTGCAAGCCACGACGCTGGATTGGAAGTATATATAGACCCCTGGGCCGTCGGTGGAGTTTTTGGTGGGGAAGCAGACTGGAGATGGGTCCCGAAAAATCTGGAAACCTCTCAAATCCGAATGGATGGAAAGATACTGGGGATGGCCTGCCCTAACCAGCCTAAATTTCGAGAATTCATGAAAGATTGGATTCGGACTGCATTAGATACCGGCGCAGACGTTGCCTTTTGGGACGAGCCACATTTTTATCTTCCGGGTTGGTGCGGAGACCCCAGAGATTATTGGGCCTGCCGTTGTAATGTCTGTCAGGAAATGTATCAGGCTCAGTTTGGAGAACCTCTCCCTTTAGTAAAAACACCGGAGGTCAAGCAATTCCAAGCCGAATCTCTTTATAACTTTTTAAGAGAAATGTGCATCACGGTAAAGGAATATAAACCCCATGTCAGGAACTGTATTTGCCTTCTTCCCTACCGGGATACATTGGAAACCTGGGAACGATTCGCATCTATCCCGGAACTGGATATTATCGGAACTGACCCTTACTGGCTCTGGGGTGGAGACCCGGAAGAAATGGTTCGATTCTTTTCTGAACGAATTATGGAGTGTGCAGGGAAACACAATAAAGAAGGTCAGATTTGGATTCAGGGCTTCAAGATTGTTAAAGGGAAAGAAGATGAAGTATCCAAGGCCATCCAGACGGCCTATGATTGCGGCATCCGCAATATTTGTACATGGGCTTATCGAGCCTGTGGTCAGATGTCTCATTTACGGTGTGATGATTCTCCAAAGGTTTGGGATATCATCGGTTCATCGTACAAGAATCTGCATCAGAAAAAATAAGACTAGCCTCTGACAAAATTCAGATAGAGGTTTAATCAGGGTACGGTCGGCACGGAGGTTGAGAAGAATCCGGGGACATGGTACATTAACAGCCCAAAACCAATACACAGAACACCAATCAACAGCAGGAGAGATCTCAGGGTTTGCCGGGAAACTCGATTATCAATCACACCCCCAAACCCATAACTGGCCAGGGCCACTCCAATCCATATCATGCAAAAGTATAGTATTTTCATTTTTTCTTTATGATATCCATTCCCAGCTGGTGTAACAGAGAGTTATCCCGCCGCCAATTTTTCTTTACTTTTACCCAAAGTTCAAGGTAAACCTTCGTACCCAGCATTTCTTCAATATCCGCTCTCGCCTGTTGACCGATTTTCTTCAACATTCGACCGCCACTGCCAATTATTATACCCTTTTGGGAATCTTTTTCGACATGAATTGTGGCTTGAATATAAGTCATCCCATCCCCACGGTCTTTTACTTCCTCGGTAACGACCGCCACACTGTAAGGAATTTCCTTCTCAAACAAGTTATAAATCTGTTCACGAATCAATTCACTGACAATAAATCTTTCCGACCTGTCTGTAACAGTTTCTTCATCAAAATACTTCGGCCCGGCGGGTAATAAATTCAGGATTTTGTCCAGAAGCTCATCACACCCGGTCCCTTTCAATGCAGAAATATGGATAACCGGAAAACGATCCAGGATGTCACCATATAACTCCGTGTTGGGAGTGGATTTCATATCTGATTTATTAAAGGCAAAGACTGCCGGTTTCCTCTGTTTTTTTAGATATTCCAGTGCCAACAGGTCATCATCATCCGGAGGACTGGTGGGATCCGCTAAAAACAACACCACATCCACATCATCCAAAGTTGTGTCTACTTCCTGCTTCATAAATTGATGAAGCTGGTCCTTGGGTGTATGAATACCGGGAGTATCAATGAACACCATCTGATAATCGTCTGTGGTCAATATTCCCAGAGTCCGGTGCCGGGTGGTTTGTGGTTTCGGTGAAGTAATAGCCAGTTTTTGGCCAACCAGATAATTTAACAGGGTACTTTTCCCCGCATTTGGTTTTCCAACTATGCCTATATAGCCAGATTTATGTGTGAATCCTTCAGACAATGAAATCAACCTTCTTCTGGATGAGCAATAATTTCAAGTTTATCAAGAATTTCTTTTTCCTTGGTTCTCATGGCTTTCCGATTCGCAGGCTTATCATCATTAAAGCCCATTAAATGAAGGATTCCATGAATCAGTAAATACTGGAGCTCCGTTAAAAGATCGTGACCATAGTCCTGGGCCTGCCGCATAGCAGTCTCTACGGAAATAACGATATCGCCAAGATATTTTTCATCGTCTTGGGAGAACGCCATTACATCGGTGGTATGGTCTTTCTTCAGATACGTCTTACTCAATTTCTGGATATGTAAATCCGTTGTTAATAAGACATCCAGTTCTCGGTCAGTGAGATTTTCTAATGCCATCACGCGTCCTGCCGTAGTCCTGAGAATGGGGCGAGTCCGTAAGGGCAATATCAAACCATCAATTGCACGAACCTCAATTTTCATGTTTCCAAAATTAAACTTCTGTTTAACACCCATTATTTCTTTTCTCCTTTTGTGCTGGGATTATCCGGATACGCTATTCGGCGATGATACTTGCTTAATAAGGTCCTCACCAGCGATTCCCGGATAAGTTCCAATTCACGCATGGTGATATCGCATTCAATTAATTGTTCGTCGTTAAATTTATCATTAATAACCTTATGAACCATAGACTGTATAGATCCTGGTGTGGGATACCTTAAGGACGTTACGGCAGCCTCAATACTATCAGCCAACATGACGATTGCGGCCTCTTTCGTTTGAGGTTTAGGTCCTGGATATCTGAAATCATCTTCATTTATCTCTGATATATCTACACCATTTTCTTTGGCTTCCTCAATCGCTTTATTATAAAAATAATTCATCAGGGTTGTCCCATGATGCTGCGCAATAATATCAATCACCGGCGGTGGAAGCTTATATTCCCATGCCAACTCAATACCGTATTTGACATGATTTTTAATAATCAAGCAACTCATATTAGGCGTGAGTTTATCGTGTAACTTTCGCTCATCCTCATTAGCTTGATTCTCAACAAAATATTCCGGCTTTAATATTTTACCGATATCCTGGTAATATCCGCTAATGCGACACAATAACGCATTGGATCCAATGGCGTTAGCAGCAGCCTCTGCCAGCTGTCCCAAGTTCAAACTATGTTGATAGGTTCCAGGTGCTTCTTCTTCCAATCGCTGGAGGGCCGGAGCCCGTGGGTCCGTAAATTCCAGCAGTTTCACATCCGTCGTCAGATTAAACATCCATTCAAACAAAGGAACAAAGGCCAGGGTTACGGCATAACATAAAAGGCCATTTAATACACCCGATATCAGGTCAAAACCGAGCCCCTCCCATTTACCGGTAAAAACCGAGTACAAGGGGTGATCAAAAAAGAAAATCGCCACAATTCCGATGAGATGAAACAAACTGACCAACAATCCAGCCCGGAGAATATCCGTTCGCCGCAGGATATGTGTTACGGCAAACGATGCAACAGTAACTGCCGCCATAAAGACCAACACATATTTGGATTCCAAACCCAGCATGACACCTAAAAAGACCGACATTTCAATGCTTAAGAGAAGAGAAAAGCGCATCTCAAACAAAATACCTGCCAGCATGGCAAACGATGCAATAGGGATTAGATAGGGGGAAGCTCCCATGGATAAAATCAGTTTGGTAATAACCACTGTAATAACAATCAACATACATACGGGAGCCATACTGTTAAAGTCTTCACTAAATTTCGGGTAATATCGCCGCATATACAGCGCCGTAAAATATCCAAACAAGAGCAACAGAACGGAACGACCTAATACAATGGAGGAACCATATTTCCACCGATTCTTACTTAATTCATCCAGTATCTTTTGGTTGATGGGAGTAATTACAGAATTTGCATGAACGATAATCTGTCCTTTATCGACTGTTTCCGCGACAGGTTTCACTTGTTCACGATAACGTTGCCGTTCCTCGCTTGACCGTTGCACATCATGAACCAGGTTGGGTTGGAGCATCTGGTCAAATATGTCTAAGACTAATAAGCGTACAGCACGGTCTTGAGGCCGGTTTAATTTCTTTTGAGTGACTTCCAGTATTTCTTTACGAAACATAGACTGCGAGATAATAGTCCCGTAACTCTCACGGAACCCATTAAACGAAACCAATTGTCGAGTAGATTCCAACCAAATCTGGATATTTTCACCATTTGCGGCCTGGGTATAGGCTTCATCAGCCATCACCGGAGTCGTGTCTAAAGAAGCAAATATTTCATTCAGAGTTTCCCGGAACTGCCGATACTCTGGATACCGCAACAAGCTTTCTGCCGCAGACTCAGAGATAGGAAATCCAACCTGCTCATAAATACGGTCCAGCTTCTCATTACGGGTCAGTCCAGGCAATAAGGTAATCGTACGCGCGGTAGATAAAAGTGAATAACATTGGTCTTTGATACGGTCATCGGTGTAACTGTCATAAACATACACCGCAGGTGCATTTAATTCTGCACTCCGCCGCAAGCGTTCCGTTTCTTCTTTATTTTCAACCGAAAATGAAAACGGAGCCACAATATTACGGGATACAAAATCACCTGCTTTGTGACGATAACTGGTTAGCAATATATCTGGAGTGAATAAAATAAGGAGGACGAAAAAGGTTAGCACCAACACAATACGGATTCTGACTGCATCAGACCAGCCAAACCCATCTTCACGGCTCATATCTTCCTTCTGTCGTGTTAAATATCCACGCAGAAGGCTGTTTTTACGGTTACCGTTATCTTTATTGGAATCAGTCATATTTATTCAGGAACATATCCTCTCTCATTAATTAATGAGAGGGAGATGATTTCTTCCAGGGATTATCCAAGCGTTGTTCACTAGAACGAGTTGAATAGGCTCTGATGATTTCCTGAACCAATTCATGTCGAACCACATCTTCACTGGTAAAAGGGCAGAACTCAATGCCCGGAATTCCTTTTAAGACATCAAGCGCTTGTACTAAACCAGAGACTTTCCCTGACGGCAGATCAATCTGAGTAATGTCCCCGGTAATAACGGCTTTAGAATCAAAACCCAGTCGGGTTAGAAACATCTTCATTTGTTCCGGAGTCGTATTTTGGGCTTCATCTAATATAATGAAAGAATCATTCAATGTACGACCACGCATAAACGCTAATGGAGCCACCTCAATGGTGCCTTCATCCATGCAGGCTCTGATTCGATGGGGCTCCATCATGTCATGCAAGGCATCATACAGCGGCCGTAGATATGGATTTACTTTCTCTTCGAGGTCCCCGGGTAAGAATCCAAGTTTTTCACCAGCTTCAACAGCAGGCCGAACCAGTACAATACGACCCACCTTCTCACTGACCAGGTATTCAACGGCCAGAGCCATCGCCAGATAAGTTTTTCCTGTACCGGCAGGTCCCACACCAAAAACAATGTCGTGTTCTCGGACCGAATCAATATATCGTTTTTGATTCAAAGTCCGTGGTTGAACTCGGCTTCGTTTTGATGGGACACGGATATAGTCCGCTAATTGTTCGGAGATACTTTCAACAGGTTCTGTGATTTCCACTGTCTCGCCAGCTTCCCATTGGGGAGTAAAATCGGAAACATGGTTTTCCCTGACTCGGCGGATGATGTATTTAACATCCTGGAGACTTAACTGTCGGCGAGTTCCAGCCAAAGCAATTAATTCATCCAATACCTTTTGAGCTCGATGCGGATGAGTCCCATTTTTTGCAATACGAAGTTCATTTCCCCGCGTAACCAGACGAACACCAAATTCGGCTTCGATTAGTTTGAGATGTTCATTTCGTCTGCCACAGACCCGTATTAAAGTTTCCGGAGCCAGGCTGTAATGACCTTCATCCATAGAGGCCAAATTTAAATCATTATGACTCAAGGTTAAATTCAGTTTCCCTTCAAGAAAATCCTTTAAAATCACTGATTTTCCTACTTTAGATTATACCACAGTCAAGTGTTTTCTCTGGATAGTCAAGTCCTCATACCTTCCTTTTCAAAACACTTATAGAAAATTGAATTTAATAGAGTTACTCCTCTTTGACCAGAGTGTCAGACCAGCGCGATGAGAAGGAAGGATACTTATCTGCAATCTGAGGGTCTAACTTCAGGGCATGAGCACGATAGGATTCCGCTTCCTGTATTAATCCACGGAAATTAAAACACAGTGCTTTTCCGTACCACCCAGTGACATCCTGTCTATCCAATGAGATGGCCTTATCAAAGCAACTTTCAGCCGCATCAAACCGTTTCAATCCCAACAGACTAAACCCCTTCATATTCCACCCATTCACACTCTCAGGTTTTAGGGGTAAAAGCTCATCTGCATAATTAAGTGCTGCCTGGTAATCCCCCAAGTGCACCAGACATTCCATTCGGCGAGAGCATGAGGCCCAGAATCGTCTATCCAGACTAATGGCCTTATCATAAGATTCAATCGCCTGTTTATAATGCCCCATTTCTGCCTGACAGTTCGCCAACATCCACCAAGATCCAGCATGATTTGGATTTACCTTGAGTCCATGTGAAATAAGCTTCGCAGCCTCTGGATATTGACCTAGATGATACAGGCATATCCCTTTATTGGATAATGCCTCAGATTTATCAGGTGAAAGTTCCAATACGCGAGTGAAAACATTTATGGCCTCCTGATATTTATGCTGGGTAAAAGCTAATATCTGACCCAAATGAAACCAAGCCATAACATCTTCGTGATTAATACGAATAGCTTCTTGAAAAGCTTTCAAGGCCTCATCAAATAATTCCAGAGACTCTAAACACTCGCCCAGCCAATACCACAGATTTTCTGATTCAGGGTCCAACTCCACAGCTTTATTAAAACATTCAACAGCCTCCCCAAATCTTTTAAGAACTTTCAGGCTTTCACCTTCCTGCTGCCATGCCTCCACCATGTCTGGCCTCAAAATTCTGGCCTTCCGGCTATACTGAACAGCTTCCTCATGTCTTCCCTGAATCCCCCGGCACAATCCCATAAAAAGATGGAGAATAGGAACAGATCCATCAATATCCAATGCAGACTGAAAACACTCCGCTGCATCTTCTATTCGATTTTCACGGTAACAGACCAGACCTTTATCCATCCAATACTGGTAATTCATATTGAAGGATTTTATCAGACCTGCCTTATTGAAAGTAATACATAAAATCTGACAGCACCCTGAAGTTCCAATTTACAGGTATAATCAATTATTACAATTTAGCTGGGGGTGCCTTTAAGGCTGAGAGGAACAGTATGGTTCCGACCCTTTGAACCTGATGTGGTTAAGACCATCGTAGGGAAGCCGCTATAATATGATTTCCACTACAAAAGCTTACCTTCGGGTAGGCTTTTTTGTTTAGGAAGGACCATCTCGATGATAAAAAAAGCTTTAACAATCGCTGGCTCAGACTCCGGCGGAGGTGCCGGGATACAGGCGGACTTGAAAACCTTTTCTGCGCATGGTGTTTATGGAATGAGTGTCATCACAGCTGTTACAGCCCAAAACACCTTAAAAGTCACGGCTGTCCAGGACATAACTCCAGATATGATTCAGAAACAAATCGATGCGGTACTCTCAGATATTGGCGCTGATGCCATAAAAATCGGCATGGTTTCCAGATGCGAAAGCATTACCATCATTGCAGAATCTTTGAGTCAGTATAATCCTGTCAATCTGGTTTTAGATCCAGTCATGGTTTCAAAAAGCGGCTATCCCCTGTTACAACCCGATGCCATTGAAACCCTGAAATCAAAACTCATCCCATTAGCCAACCTGGTTACCCCCAATATCCCTGAAGCAGAGCTCATCACAGGTCATAAAATCCAAACTCTGGAAGACATGAAAAATGCCTCACTCAAAATTCATGAGATGGGCCCTGACAAAGTGCTTCTGAAGGGTGGACATTTAACAGGCAAAGCCATAGACATTCTTTATGACGGCTTGAATTTTACCGTCATGGAAGAAGACCGTATCCTTACTAACAATACTCATGGAACAGGATGTACATTATCCTCAGCCATCACAGCTAATCTTGCTTTAGGTTTGGATATCACTTCTGCCGTAAAAAAAGCTAAAGAATATATCACCCTGGTCATCCGTCACTCACTCTCCATCGGACACGGATATGGTCCTACACATCATTTTTATGAATTATATGAAAAGGCGGGTTTGTTAAATCATGAATAATTCTATGTTCTCGCATATATCCCAAGTATTATCCAACATTCGCTTACAAAAACCATTAGTGCATCACATAACAAACTATGTCACAGTCAATGATTGTGCCAACATTGTATTGGCTATTGGTGGTGCACCTGTGATGGCAGATGATTCAGATGAGGTAAAAGAAATAGTCAGTATTTCATCTGCACTCGTCCTCAATATCGGAACACTAAACCAAAGAACAATAGAATCCATGATAATAGCTGGGGCACAAGCAAAAGAATTAAAAGTTCCTGTTATTTTTGATCCAGTAGGTGCTGGTGCATCTAAGCTGCGAACAGAAACTGCAGAAAGAATTATTGAAACACTGAAACCAACAGTTATTCGTGGAAACATATCGGAAATTAAAACCCTTATTGGACTATCTGCCAAAACGCGTGGAGTCGATGCTGCAGAGGAAGACCTTTCACAAGGAAACACTCTTCAGGATGTTACGAAAGCTGCTGAACAGTATTCTCGAAGGACTGGCAGTGTAGTCGCTATCACAGGCGCAACAGATATCATCTCAGACGGGAACAGGAATTGTCTGATTCAAAATGGGCATTCGATGATGTCCCATGTAACAGGCACCGGATGTATGTGTACCTCTTTAGTGGGAGCATGCTGTGGCGTAACAAACGATTATTTTATTGGGACCGTAGCCGGCATCACAATGATGGGGATTGCCGGGGAAATAGCATTTAACAGAATAAAGACAGCCGTGGATGGCAACAGCAGTTACTGTAACTATATTATTGATGCTGTTTACAACCTCACAGATAAAACTGTTGAACAACAGGCGAAAGTCACAGTAGCCTAAAAGGTAAATAATCTATATGAATCAAATATATCCGGACTATTCACTCTATTTGGTCACAGACCGTGAACTCTTGATGGGAAAATCTCTTGAGGCAACTATCGAAGAAGCCATCCAAGGTGGAGTAACAATTGTACAACTTCGGGAAAAGAATGTTTCCACACGGGAATTTTATGATATTGCTGTTCGGATAAAAAACCAGTTAACGTCCTATCATGTACCTCTCATCATTAATGATCGTTTAGACATTGCACTGGCTGTTGATGCAGAGGGTCTTCATATTGGACAGGACGATCTTCCAGCGACCTTAGCCAGGAGCATATTAGGACCCAATAAGATTCTGGGAGTATCTGCATCCACACTTGAGGAAGCATTGAAAGCACAGGATGATGGTGCTGATTATTTAGGTGTCGGAGCCATATTCCCTACAAATACGAAAACTGATGCAAACACTGTAACATTGGAGACACTGACCCAAATATGTCAGTCTATGGCTATTCCTGTAGTAGCCATTGGAGGCATAAACATGGGGAATATTCATCAGCTGCGTGGGACAGGAATTGCGGGAGTTGCTGTGGTCTCAGCGATTATTTCGCACACATCACCAAGAGATGCTTCAGTTTCAATTTACAATCAAATCCAATTATTAAAGTGATTGGTCAGAACAGCCTTCCAAATTGAAAGTGTCTTCTTTGACGGATCAATCTCCATCTGAGTATATCTCTTTCTGATTTTTTACTTCTCATTATTCACTTGATTGATATCTTTTAAGAATTGGTAAAGTTTACCCGCCAAGTCCTTTCCCAAACCAGGAATATCCTCTAACTCTTTCAAACTGGCATTCTTCATCTCCAGAATTGACCCATACCGTTGAAGCAACATGGCACGCCTTTTGGTTCCGATTCCCGGGACTTCATCCAGAATAGAGCCTGTCATTCGATTTCCACGCAATTGCCGATGATATGTGATGGCAAATCGATGCGCCTCATCACGAATACTTTGCAGTAGATGAAGCCCCTTAGATTCCATAGGTAACAACAAAGGCTTTGGATTCTGAGGTAACCATATTTCTTCCCATCGTTTAGCCAGCCCGAAAATAACAAAAGGTAGTTTTGACTTACCCAGAGTTGCATGGATAGCCTCCAGTGCTGCCCCCAATTGTCCTTTTCCGCCATCAATCAGAATAATATCAGGCATTTCATCCATACCTTTATTATCTTTTTCTAATGAATCCGGTCTTTGGCCTGGTGGTAATAAATACTTGATTCGGCGCCCGACAATTTCCTTCATGGATGCAAAATCATTAGGACCTTCTACTGTTTTAACTTTAAACTTCCTATAATCCTTCCGAGAAGGACTCCCATTTTTGAATACCACCATTGAAGCAACAGTATCGGTTCCCGAAATATTACTAATATCAAAGGCTTCTATTCGCTTAGGAAGATGATCCAATCCCAAGACTTGCTGCAACTCAAACAAGCCGGGGGGAACTTTTCCCAGGAGTGGATTTTTCATTGTCAGCTCATGTTGCAGATGATACTCGGCATTTTCTTCAACCAGTTTCATCATCCGATGTTTTTCTCCGACCTTCGGAACCAGGATATCTACTTTTCTGCCTTTCATTCCTGTCAGCCATTCTTCCAAAGCGACTTGATCCTCTGGAACTTCTGGCAGCCATATTTCACGAGGGACCATGTCTGGCTGAGTATAATGTTGCAAAATAAATTGAGCCAGCAACTCAGCTCCCGTACAATCTTCAGCTCCATCCATCCTGTATTTTTCACGCCCTATCAGCTTTCCATTTCGGGTCATGAATACGGACACAACACCCGTATCCGCATATGACTTAACGGCCATCATGTCATGGTTAGCTAAATCGGTAGTATATACCGTTTGTTTTTCATGGACATCACAGACAGCCTGGATTTGGTCCCTGACGACAGCGGCTTCCTCAAAATGCATTATCTCCGATAAATGCTCCATTTTTTCAGTCAGCTGCTTAACGACATCCTCCATCCGCCCCTGCAAAAACAAACAAACCTGGTCACAGATTTTCCGATAATCTTCACGCGATATGTACAACGTACAGGGAGCATCACATCGGCCCAAATCATACTCCAGACAGGGTCTGGGAGCAGCCCGTTTCCCATCAATAATATCCAAATTACAGGTCCGAATCCGAAAGATTGAATGAATTAACTTTAAAGTTTTACGCATGGAATAACTTTTGGGGAATGGACCAAAATACTTATGGCCATCTTTATAAGGAACGCGAACGACTACTAATTTGGGGAAATCATCACCATAAGTAAACTTAATCCATGGATAACGTTTATCGTCTTTGATCCGGACATTATATTTTGGCCGGTATTGTTTAATCAGATTTGATTCAAGGATAAGGGCTTCAAGTTCTGAGGCCGTAACAATATAGTCCAAATCATCGGCGTGAGAAACCATAGCCCGGGTCCTGGGTGCCAGAGTCGCAGGGTCTTGAAAGTAGTTCCGAACCCGATTCCGCAATGATACAGCTTTCCCCACATATATTGGCTCTTTTTGCCGATTTCGGAAAATATACACACCGCTGCGGGTAGGTAGTTCCTGAAGTTTTTGTTGCCAGTCGATGGCCATATGAAAAATTTTAACACAGGCCCCAATTTGCAATATTGACAATAACACTTATAATATCGTTACATCCCAATCGTATTGGATATATATTGTAAATGAATCGTAACGGAGAATGTGTCATGAAAAAGAGTTTTTTTAGTGGACTGGTAATACTGGCAATGACATCCTGGGTTATGGCAAGTTCACCTATTGCCGATAAGATGTCCGATCTGGGATTAAACCCAGACGGCAAACCGATAGGATGGAATGATGCCAAGGCAACATCCTTAAAACCTGTGATTCATTTACCGGCAGAAACAGGGTTTGCTGTTGTTGAGAGACCGGAGATAGCTACTTCAGCCAGTGATACACTAATCAATCAGGCAAAGACTATCCTTCTGACTCTGTTAGAAGGGCCCACTGCTGAAGAAAAAAAACAGGGGCTCCGTTCCGCCTTCCCGGAAGGAACGGTTTTTGTGAGTGTCGAACCTGATCCCATCGGGGTTCTGGTGGTCACATTAACGATTCCATCTTCATACCTGAAAAATTCCGAATGGATGCAGGAAAACTTTGACTATATGTCCCAATCGGTATTGAAGAGTCTTCAAAACTTACCCTATCTGGGATCAACAATCCAAGTCACCAATCCCGATGGAAAAGGAACTCTGCCGCTGGACTCGTTCCTCCCAAAAGTTTTAGAAAATAAACCAGGTCCCGCAGATACAGCAAAACCTACTCAAGTTACTAATGACAAGCCTTTGGCTGAAGCGAAGCAGTTTCCCCGGCCCGGAATCCCTCAATATCAGGGAGCTCTGGCGGGTAAAGCTGTTTATCTTAATCCTGGTCATGGATATGTATGGGTTACTACCTACTCAACCTGGGGATTACAGCGTTCTTTTGTTTACAACAATATAGAAGACTTTTCTAATGTGGAGTGGGTCAATACCTATCTGTGGAATTATTTTTATAACGCTGGAGCAGATGTTCACAGTGTCCGAGAAACAGATTTTAATACCACGATGATTACCATGGATGATCTGGATGGCGCACCCACCTATACTGAAACAGGTTCAGGGTGGTTCTACAGTTCGCTGGCAGGATTTAAAAACGGAATCACTTCCTATACCTATGACCAAAACCCTTTTAGTTATGGCTCTACCCGGCTTATCAATTGTGTCACTGGAGTTCCGACGGCTTCTGCCTCATGGTCAACCACAATGCCTGTAACAGGTTATTTCAATGTTTATGTTTCACATGCCGCCTTCACCAATCGTTCTCCCCAGGCTCATTATGCCATTGTCCATTCCGCAGGCACCACTCATACTTATCTGGATCAAAGAAGACGCCGTTTTACTTGGTGTTACCTGGGTAATTTTTATTTCGAAGCAGGAAATACAGCAAAAGTAATTTTATACAATGATTCGAGTTCATCAGACCATATTGTTTCAGCGGATGCGGTTCGTATTGGTGGCGGAAAAGGAAATGTCCGCCGCTCCACTGGAAGTAACAGCGGCAAAGCCCGGTTTGAGGAAGATGCTGTTTATCACGCCTTATTTAATGGGGCTCCGACATACCTTACGGCAAATGGTAGAGATGAAGCGTCCGGGTGGAGTGCACGACCCAAGTTCGGTAAATGGCTTTATGATGGCGCTGTGGCATATGGCGCATCCACAGAGGACGCTGTTTTCATTAGCCATCACACCAATGCAGGTGGTGGCACTGGTGTGCGTACCTATGTCTACAGTACCACATATAAAAACTCGGCACACAATACATTCCGTAATTATGTCCATGATGAAGTAGCCAACGATATTATTAATGGCTACAACTCAAATTTCACGAATGGTGGGAAAAATTATGGGGAATATGGAGAAAACAGTCCGGCAAATGTTGGATATGCAATGCCCATTTTCCTTGGGGAATGGTTATTTCATGACAGTGCGACAGATATGGCCATGTATCATGACCCCAAGTTTAAAAGAGTGCTGGCAAGAGCAGTATATCAGGGAACCGTAAAGTACTTTGCAAATAAAGCAGGGGTAACACCCAAACTACTTCCTGAACCTCCCTTGTATTTTAAGGTCCGACAAAATTCCAGTACGACAGTCACCTTAAACTGGACTGAATCTCCCTATAATAGCGACGGAAGAAATATCTTCGGAGATAAGGCTACCGGATACAAAGTATATTATGGAACTCATGGGAAGGGCTTTGTAGATTCCACCACAGTCAGCCAGACAACTTGTGTTATGTCCGGACTGACTCCCGGGAAAACCTATTTTTTCCGTGTTACAGCCATCAATGAAGGTGGAGAAAGTTTTGCCACAGAAGTGTTAGCCGCCAAAATGGCACTAAATTCCGAGACACCCAAAATACTGATTGTAAATGGATTCGATAAGCTGGATATTTCTACGCGAGTCTTTTATTCATATTCTGGGGACGTTCTTTATCGCCACTGGCCAAACCGCATGGATACAAAAGATTATATTGTGGAACATGCCAGAGCCATTGATGCCTGGGGTAAGAATGTTGCCTTTGATGCTTGTGAACACCAGTCCCTGCCTGACATGGACCTGTCACAATACAAGGCCATTATCTGGATTGCTGGCATCCAGTCTGAAGTCAGTACAGTTGACCCCACAAATGATGCCTCCATTAATGCCGCACAACAGACTCAGCTGCAAAACTACTTAAACGGGGGAGGAAATCTATTCCTCACCGGCGCCGAGGTTGCATGGGACCTGGATCGGTCTGGAACAGTAACCTTTGTAGATAATTATCTAAAGGCTAATTATGTCCAGGATAACGCAGGTACTTTTGTCGCTTATGGCAAGTCAGGTTCAATCTTCAATGGAATAAATAATATTACTTACGACAATGGTTCAGCAAACACCTACAAAGTTAACTGGCCCGATGTCATCACTCCGACCGGAGGATCCGTAGCAGCGATGGAATATACTTCTGCCGGTTCTGGTACGGTGGCTGGAGTTCAGTATTCCGGAACTTACAAATTAGTTTATCTGGGGTTCCCCTTTGAAACGATTGTTTCATCCTCCATACAGACAACGATAATGAGCAGGGTATTGGATTTCTTTGATATTGCCAAAGGGCCCTCCGTTGATTCATTACCGGCCGTCAAACGATTGACAGGGCAAACAGCCTCCTCCAGCCTGGTTCTAAAAGATTATGTCAGAGATAACAGCGCCACTTACAGCCTCATCTCTAACTGGGCAGGATTAGCCTCGTTATCAGGTTCAACCGTTATTCAAAATACATCAGCCACACCTACAACAGGTCTGAATATATTTGGAGTAGCAAATCTGAATGGGACCAGTCAAGTTACTTCGTTGGTAAAATACTCCACTTATCGTTTAGACAGATTACCGATTCTCCCGATGAGAAGCGGTGAAGATATCGTCGTAAATCTGCTGCCGTTCACTGAGACCCTGTCAGGGCCAGCGATTCCGGCCTCCTTTGGACGACAAGATGCTTTATATGTGGAAGACACCAGCAAGCTGGAAGTAACATGGTCAGGCGCTACGGGAATCAGGATTCGTTGTCTGGATAATCTATCAGGCAATGTCCGAATCAAAATCACGGCGTCTCCATTATCGGGCGCACCTTATACGGCAGATCAAGACAGTGAATACCTGACTGTTTACCCCCGGTATTTCTGGGTGGGTCAGTTCAGCAGTTTCGAGGATATCTGGAATTATGGATTAGAGATTGCCCCTGATAAGACGGCTTTACCTGCTGTGGCATTTGCAGCTTCCACCACCGATAAGGCAGGGACGAAGGCTTCTAATGTCATGTGTTTCACCTTCTCCAATGCAAACCAGGGTATTAAGATGACTCCACTGTTCCAGCATCATAATTTCTATCAGAGTGATTCCTGGTACCTGGCGCGAATGAAGGTGGCAGCTTCCGTAGCAAATAATAATGCTCAAGTCAGCCTATTCCATTTCAATGGAATCATCCCGGGGAATAATCGGGCAGATGTGGGAGCCAATATCTATTTCGGAGTTCCTTCCACCTGGACATGGATTGATGTTCCTCTATACACACGCAGTACCGGCCCGGGTTATCCTCAGATACTCATGACCGCCGGCAGCAGCCCGGTCACAATATTTATTCAGGAAATCCAGGTACTGCCAATGGCTCCGGAAATAATCAAATTGCCTCGTGCAAACACTCTGCTCCATTACAATGGCAGTGTCCTGACAACTCAACAGGCATTGAATCAGTATTGGGGAACAGAACAAATCAATGGGTCCATCAGTCTCCCGGCACTGGAATTTGATACTAATAACCAGTTAAAGTTAAACTTCACGGGTGCCTCATCCTCCGGACTCAAGGGTGCCAAGTTCACCGCAACCACTACCAGCGGGAGTATTTATACACCGCCTTCCATCCCTGGGTTACCGATAGGAATCAAGGCTAACATTGATTTGTTATCTGGAAACTTCACCACTTACAATTCCCTGGCAATGCTGGCCTGTTATGGTGTCACCAGTAATGGAAGTTATGATTTTGTCAGTACACCGGGGCAATTGATAGCGGTGGCGCAGTTCGGTAATATCGTGGACGGATGGATGTATTTATCAGGAACCGGCAGAAATGGTTTCCATCAAATGCAATTCATGGCTCAGAATGATGCCACCGGAATGATGGCCATTCAGGATGTTGACTATCTACGAGAGGTTCGGGGAACTGAATATATCGACCCTGCACTTCTGTAACGCTGTTTGATTTTACAGAGGCGGCCTGAATAAAGGCCGCCTTTTTTATTTGGAAATCCTGTTTCAGATTCGGCTCTGAGGCTATTCCTCTTATATAATTATCTTTGGACAGATTTATATTCATGGAGTCAAAATCATTTATGAAAAAGTTATCAATCTACCTTTCTCTCATCTGCATATTATTCGCCGCTTCCCTGGCACTGGGCGCCACTCAAATTGGATATACTCTAAACTTCAACAACCTGCGAAGCAGTACTCACGCACTTCAGTGTCTTGATTTGGCACAAAAGGCAGGAGCCCAAGTCATCAGTGTCATCCCTCCGGCACATATCTGGGAAGACGGGAAAAGTGAAGTCATACTGGACAGCCTGTTTGATGAGGCAGATAAACGCCACATGAAAATCATCATCCAGGGAGTGGATGCCAAACAATCCACGGGAACAAACTATCTGTATCAGAAAGTCTTATCCGAGAGTTCCACACCCGTATCCAACCCCAGTCTGGAATCCATTATTGGAAATCCCGAATATGAAAAATGGTTAAATGAAGAAACCCGGTATTATGCATCGACTTATGGGAAGAGACCTTCTATGGCTGGATTCACTATTGGAATATTCAGCGAGACGTTCTCTCAGTTATTTATTCCCAGCAAATCACAGGCCGGTCAATATCAGTTCATACAACGGAGTTCTTATGCCCGGACTTACTGGCTGTCATGGTTACAGAAACGAGTGGATTCGATTGATTTAATCAATCGAGATTATCGAACCAGTTTCAACAGTTTTGATGACTTACCCATCCCCGCCAATGATTGGGATAATCGGTATCCCCTGTCTGAAAAAGCCTATTTTGATTATCTCCGAGCCATGAATGACTGGCTGTTAAGTGAGTTTGACCTGGTCAAGACACAATGGCATAACTATTCAGAGCAACCTGTCATCTGGCACTTAGACGGAAACGCTGCTTCTATCCTGGCTTCCAGTGGAAGTGCCCATGGAGCATTGGATGTTCAACAATGGATGGAAATGGCTGATGTGGTCGGAGTCTCTCTGTATTCAGATTCCAAACAGGCAGACGGTGGATTAAGTAAAATCCAATCCACTTTATCATTAGTCGGTATCAGTTCGGACAAAGGAAAACCCCTGTATGTCATGGCCAGTGGAGTCCGAAATTCCACCGGAGAACCCGGGAACTGGTTAAGAGACCTGCCCGTCCGGATATCTTTGCCATTACAACCAGAACTGATTATCAACGCCCAATTTATGGGTGCAGGAGTCAATGGCAAGGAAGACCCGCGATTTATGATCAATGCAGCAGGGAGTCCGATTGAAACGGGATATGCCCGGGGAAAAGCTACTTTAACCTCTGTTCAGAATATCCGAAGTAAGAGAGTCTCACCTTATCTGTATATTGTTTCTTCTCCACTTAATCTGCGGGGAGATATGTTAGCCGGTGATTTCCAGTCCATGGTTCATCAGGCTGCAGGATATCTTCCCATGCGGTGGGCCAATTCCGACTCAATGGCTTTTATTCCCTCCCAATCAGTCGTCATGTTGTCTCCCGCCTGGAAATCAACCTTAAAGGAATCTTTCCTGCAGGACTTTGTGATTCTGGCAAAGAAACGGCAATGGATCGTCATGCTGGATGAACAGGATAAATCCATGGTCAGAAATGCCATAGGGTCTGAAATCAAAGGCGCCACGATTGATCTGGCTGGCTTCCTGGAAGATACGACGGACACAGATCCTGCCTTGGGATTTTCAAAGGCCATTGTCGAATTTTATGAGGCTCAAACCAAATCTGTACCGAACCATCTTTCTCCAGATAAAGACAGGACTATCATTCCCACTCAAAATGGATTGATTCTGATGGCGGTCAAACAACAGGGTGTTCCTGCTAAATTACATTTGACGCTGTCACAGGCCACGCAGGGCCAGGGGTTCGGTTTTAATTACCAGCCTCGGGATGCCCAACCCATTATCATCGAACTGCCTGTTCCCACAGGGAAATATTTATGGCAGGTTACCGGGTCGGATAAATCCTCCACTTTGGATGGGTCATTACCTTCCCGGCAGACAGAAAATTCATGGCAGTTTATTGCTCAACCGCAAATCAATTATTTCATTAGTACCCAGAAATCAGTACCCACAAAAGAGACCGTAACACCAAAACCCAAAACACCGGTAAAACCCGCACCGAAAAAGAAAACAAAGAAAAAATAGAGATTCATTTCCGATTTAGTTGTCAAAGAACATCCTGGCACTTTTGCCAGTGATGAGAGTATCCTCCCCTATAAAAACAATCAGGGGTGTCCACCGGTTGGGAACCGATGCAACACCCCTGTTACGACTCAGAATAAAAATAAGATACTGGATTCCTGCTTCCGCAGGAATGACCGTCATTCATAGAGATTACTATCACTATTTGACTCTTCAAACAATGGAGCACTCGTTAATAAGGGGTCATAAATATAGGTATAATCATTTACAAAACATATAAAACGACCCCATGTACCTAAACCAAGATCTGATCCTCCAAGGATTGATGGAGTAAAACCTGTCACCGACTTAAACTTATTTCCTTCGACCCCACTATCTTTTAAATCCATTACATAACAAGGATTTATTGTTTCGCTTGAACTCCTTCTATTCACAAATACAAACAAGGTCGATTGCTGGGTAAAAACAGCACCCACAGGGATATAGTGGTCATACGGTCCTCCCACAACAGTCCAATCACCTAACTTACCATCCACCTGAATATCGGCAGATTCAATATAACAAACAGGGACTTCCGTGGAATGGTCATATGTGTATAGGCCATAACAATACACTTTGTTTCCCAATCTAAACGAAGAATAAACCGGACCTTGGATGTGTTTAAAGGGATATCCAGACTGAAATGCTTCAAGTCGTTCAGTCGTTCGGTTGAATTTGGCATAAGATACCGTATTTAGGAATATATTCGGTACAGCTTTATTCCAGTTATTTCCCCCAAACATATACAAATAATCATTCACCATCAAACTGGAATGTTTTCCTCTGGGAGTATCCATAAAACCTGAATAAACCACATATCCTATACTGTCTGGACTTAAAGTTAATTGATATAGATCTGAAACATTTCCACCAGACGAATAATAATTATTTCTATACCCACCAGAAACAAACATATACTTATCCGTCGTCGTTATGGACATCTCATCATAAACAATCAGACCAGGTCGATTAACAAGCAGCCAGCTATCAATATCTCCTTTATCACTTAATGAACCAATGACAATAGAGTTAGAAATGGCCGTGACTAGCTTTTGATTCCAGGTAATAACAGGATTGTATGCCATAAAACTGGTTTGACTGCTTTTCACCCATCCGCCTTCACCGGCAGCAAAAGAAAGCGAAGCCATCAATACTAAAATTAACAAACAAAGTAATTGTTTACTCATCCTCATAGGTTGTAGAATCCCCTTTTTCAGTCGTCATTGTCACCAATCTATACCCTTTATCACGGACTGTCAACAATTGTTTTTAACTCAGGCTATCTAATAGGAACTATCGCGTTAATCCGAACTGTCATTCCTGCGAAAGCAGGAATCCAGAATCTTGATTTAAGACATAAGCCCTTATGGATTCCTGCTTAGACCATGCAGGAATGACAAATCAGGGGAACAGTGTGAATGATTACATGGTAATTATGTGGTTTTAGACCAACCCGGTTCGTTTCTGCTTCGTCGGTGAGAACGAAGAATCCACGGAGTAAGTCCGAGCTGGTCCGTGGATGAGTCGGCAAGAGTGTGGATAGTTTGGAGAGGATAAAATAATTACTGAATCACACCTGACACCCCTGTTTATTTGGAGAAATTATCCTGATTTTAGGATGGAGTTCTGGTAAGATTAGCCACTATATGACTGAAAATAAAGACCATGATTTATTACCCGACCTGTCCTTAGTGATCCCGGTCTATAACGAGAGGGAAAGTCTGGCTCCCCTGTTCAAGGAAATAGATACTGTTCGGGAAACTCTATCCGAATCACTGGAAGTTGTGGTGGTAGATGACGGCAGTACAGATGGAAGTTTTGAAGAACTCAAGAGACTTCAGAAGGATTATCCCTTTCTTCGAGTGATTCAGTTCCGCCGGAATTTTGGCAAGGCTGCGGCTCTCTCCTGCGCCTTTGAACGGGCCCGAGGTTCCATTATCCTGACTCTGGATGCTGATTTACAGGATGACCCCATGGAAATCCCCCGGTTTATTGAAACCATCCGACAGGGAGTTGATGTGGTCAGTGGATGGAAATATCCCCGACTGGACCCCTTCTCCAAACGGATCCCCTCAAAGGTCTTTAATGGATTAGTCAATTTGTTCTGTGACATTCAACTTCATGATATCAACTGTGGATTCAAAGCCTATCGTAAAGAAGTCCTTCAATCCATCGGATTATACGGGGGCCGTTACCGGTTTCTCCCGGTATTTGCCAAAAATTTTGGATTCAAGGTCTCAGAAATCAAAATCCATCACCGACCGAGAGTCAATGGAACTTCAAAATATGGCAGCCGCCGATTTATCGAAGGATTTTTTGATTTATTGACCGTTATCCTGATGACCCGATTCCGGAAAGTTCCACTCCATTTTTTCGGTTCCATCGGACTGGTATCTCTGTTTGCAGGATTCTGCTGCTGCCTGTATCTGAGCCTGCTCTGGTCTCAGGGGATAACGATTGGACATCGGCCTTTATTAATGTTGGGCGTTTTATTGATTATCTTAGGTGTTCAGTTGTTTGGTGTGGGGCTTTTAGGGGAATTAATGGTAGAATCCCGAAAAGATGACCCCACATATATCATCAAGTCAGAAGACTAAGTCCAGGTAGCCGGACTTGAAAAGTTTGTGTTAACCTAACCCTACGGTTTGGATTGTCACTCTTCGAGACACCTGACAATCCTATTTATTCTCCAGGAGGTATTCAATGTTGAGTAAATTATTGGCTCGCCGCCAACAACAGGCTCAAAAAGCTCTCGCCAAAATTCCCCGCATTTCGTTGGCACATCTCCCCACTCCATTGGAAAAAATGGACCGATTTGGTTCTTTATATGGCTTATCTAATCTGTGGATCAAACGGGATGATTGTACGGGATTAGCCATGGGTGGGAACAAAGCCCGTAAACTTGAATTTCTGGTCGCTGACGCATTGGATAAAAAAGCGGAAGTATTATTCACTCTGGGAGGGGTTCAATCCAACCATGCCCGGATGACAGCGGCAGCAGCCTGCCGGTATGGTTTTGATTGTCATCTCTGGCTGTTGGGAGACAAACCCAATGGATTACCCGGGAATCTGTTACTGGATACGATGCTGGGTGCTTCAGTGGATTTTATGCCCAACATGAATGATGCTGAACTCCAGAAAAATATTGATGATTATTTAGACTCGCAACGAAAACAGGGGAAGAAACCTTACTATATCCCCATTGGTGGAGGGACAGGCCTGGGCAGTATGGGTTATGTCGCAATGATACAGGAATTATCCCAACAGCTCAAAGAAAAGAACCTGGAAATCAAAACCATTGTCACCGCCCTCGGTTCCGGTGGTACTATGGCCGGCCTTGTATTAGCGTGTAAACTTTTCATGCCCCAGACTCGCGTATTGGGTATCAGTGTCAGCCGGACAACAGGATATTTCCATAACAGGATATTGGAAGTGATTCGTGAGGGGGAAACAGTCCTGGGACTTGACCCCATTGATTATGCCGATGATTTATTTATCTATGACCAATATGTAGGCGAATGCTATGGAAAACCAACCCCTGAAGGTCTGGAGGCGATCAACAAGCTGGCCTTGTCTGAAGGGATACTGATTGACCCCGTTTACACCGGAAAAGCAATGGCGGGACTGGTGGACTTGGCCCGAGAGGGGACTATTGCGGCAGATGAACCCGTTCTCTTCATCCATACCGGGGGTGTCCCGGCCATTTTTGCCTTTGAAGACCTATTCCACCTCAAATAAAGATACTTACAACTGGGAATTAAACAGCACAGGTGAGAGAATATTCTCTCACCTTTATTTTTTGATGTTTAGAAATACACCCGAAACACGAGATTGGTAAATATGTAACTTCATATAAATCAATGCAATAAATAATAATTAGGAATTATTTACACTTTGGCACGGGACCTGCAAATAACTATCCAGAACTAATAGATAGGCTAAAAAGGAGCAGATCCCATGAACCCGGAAGATACCAACACCCTCAGCACATATCTGGTAGAGATAAATCGGACACCGTTATTGAGTGCCGAAGAAGAGGTCAACCTTTCCATGGAAATGCGAGCTGGTGGCCCCAAAGGTGAGGAAGCCCGGAAGCATTTCATTGAGGCCAATCTGCGCTTTGTGGTTAAATTGGCCAAAGCTTTCGTTAACCAGGGACTGTCTCTCTCTGACCTAATCCAGGAAGGAAATATTGGGTTGATTGAAGCGGTCGAAAGATTTGATCCCACCATGGGATTCCGTTTTACAACCTTTGGCGCTTATTGGATCCGGCAGGCCATGCAGCGCGCCATCGCCAAAAAAGCCCGCCAAATCCGGCTCCCGGTGAGAAAACACCGCGCTTTAGCCCAGATGGAGTATTTACGAGCCCAGTATTATATTACTCACGGGGCCTATCCTGACTTAAATGAACTTTCAAAGATGATGAATTTAAGTGTAAAAACCATTAAGAGCCTGGAAGAAAGCCGTGAGACCCCAGTATCTTTGGAAAGCCCTGTCGGCGATGATAAAAACATGGAGCTCGCCAATATATTGGAAGACCATGAATCCCATTCACCCCGGGATGTGGCCCTTGATGATCAAATGAAGGAAAAGATTGAAAAAGTCCTGAGTTTCCTTACTGAAAGAGAACGAAAAATTTTATTATTGAGGTATGGATTTTCTGATGGAGATGATATATCATTAAGGTGTATTAGCAAGAAAGTAGGATTAAGTCAGGAAGGCGTTCGACGAATTGAAAAAGAAGCGTTGAATAAGTTACGCCGCCCGGCAGTCCGAGTTTACTTAGAAGGATTCATCGACACGGAAAAAAAGACTAATGACATATAAAGCTTCTCCCTCTCCCCAGGGAGACTAAATCGCTCGGCGTTATCCCCCTATCGTTTTCCCCCTGCATCGGCTAGCTCGTCTAAAGATAACCCGAGCGATTCCTTTTGTATATAAATTGCCTTCATTTCCAGAGTTGAGAAATCCTTCTCCTTCATGTAAACTCTAAACAAAATAACTGGATACTCTTGTATAGGTGTCCTAAATTTTTGTAACAGGATCAAACAGATGATTTTAAATAAAATATTCCGCAGTCATTCCATACGGAAATTATATATATTCAGTCTTATCGGATTAATTGTCATTGGGATGATGTCCCTCTCCTCCGCTGCCACCCGTAAGAAAACCACAAGAGCAAGTGCCCCTGTCAGTGCCAAAATCAGCAATATCAAGGTATGGAGTGGTAACGATAACACTCAGGTTGCTTTCTATTTTCAGGGTCGCGCTCAATATGATGTCATCGCATTACCGGATAAAAAAGGGTTTGTTGTTAAATCCAGTAATGCCAATGACAGTGATGGGGACAGGGTCATTCCTGTAAACGATGGAGTTATCACCCGTATTGAGGTCGAGAATATCGGCAGTGGTTGTTATATTACAGTCCGATTTACGGATGTTTTGGATTATAAAGTCAGTCTTGAAAATCGGGATCGTAACTTCCCGGTCATTGAAATCCAAAGACCGGGTGTGTCCCGCAGCTCTGAATTTCCAAGCAAAGCCCAAATCGCCGAGCTGAAAAAAAGTAATAAAATTGTTGTCATCGACCCAGGCCATGGGGGATGGCATCACGGAGCCAGCGGGAATGGTCTGATTGAAAAACATGTCACCATGGCCGCTGCCCTTCAACTGAAGGAAAAACTGGATAGAATTCCCGGAATCAAGACTTTTCTGACCCGGGATAAAAATTATAACGGCGGCGATTATTATGTGTCCCTGGGCCGCCGCCGAAATATCGCCACGGAACTGGATGCCGATTTATTTGTCAGTATTCACTTGAATGCTCCAGGTTCCGCCTCAATGACCAGTGTTCGAGGGACTGAAATCTACTATATGAAATATGGTGCTGCTTCAGATGCCGAAGCCCAACGACTGGCAAACCTGGAAAATGCGGCAGACCTGGATGAAGCGGTTATCACCTCTGCATCAGACCCTTTAACTGAAGTATTGAAAGATGAACGATTAGTCGCTCTGAATAACCAGTCCAGTCTGGCGGCAGGATTGATATTGAATAAATTATTACAGACAGGCAGTCTTCAGAACCGTGGAGTAAAACATGCTCAGTTTGCAGTGCTTAAATGCACGGTTCCCTCGGTGTTGTTAGAACTGGTTTTTGTCACAAATCCATCCGAAGCCCAGCTGTTAAAAGACCCGGTATTTATGGATGACGCAACCAGCAAAATGGCCGGTGCTGTGAAAGAATATTTTTCCATCAATAAAGGCCGGCCCATTAATGTAAAACCCTCCACACCTTCCTTAGATGATATTCTGAGTGGTTCCGGACAGTAATCCTTTGTAATCATCGACTCATTCCCCCAAATAATTGGGGTGTTTCGATTGTTCCCATTCGGTGGACACTCCTTCCTCAGGGTATAATAGATAATTCATATTATTGGTTTATTTTGAGGTGATATTCCCATGGAAATAAAAGAACAGATTCGTATTATGCTGGATAAAGCCCTGAGCGATTTCCGGGCAGCAGGAACAGTCCCTGCCGATGTGGAAGTGAAGTTTAATGTTGAGATTCCCCGGAACCGTCAGCATGGGGATTATTGTACAAACATGCCCTTCCTCCTGGCGAAGGTATTCAAGAAAGCCCCCGTCCAGGTTGCCCAGATTTGCATTGACCAATTTGACCGTTCGTTAGCTCCCGCTGTGGGAAAGATTGAAGCCGCACCGAATGGTTATTTGAATTTTATCCTGAGTATGGATACCGTGATTGATACCCTTAAGGCTATCCTTGATCAGGGCGAAAAATATGGGACGAGTAATTTTGGGAAGGGCCAGAAAGTCCAGATAGAATTTGTATCCGCCAATCCTACGGGTCCTTTGAATGTCGTTTCGGCGCGCGCCGCCTCCGTGGGCGATTCCCTGGCAAGTATCCTAAAAACCGCAGGCTATGAAGTGGCCCGTGAATTCTATGTTAATGATTATGGTGTTCAAGCCCGACTGTTTGGAGAGACTCTGAAGGCCCGTTATCTTCAGGCCCTGGGACAGGATTGTCCCATACCGGAAAATGGGTATCAGGGAGAGTATGTCATCACTCTGGCACAACAGGCTCTGGAATCGGGTTGGTTCCCCAAAGACCCTAAAGAAGCGCTTGATTACCCGGTGGAAGAATATTCCAAACTGGGTCTTGAAAAAATGTTGGAATCTCAGAAATCGGATTTAGACAGTTTTGGGGTTCAATTTGACTGCTGGTTCAGGGAGTCATGGTTACATCGGGATGGAAAACCCGCTGCCATGCTGGCGCACTTGAAGAACCGTGGGCTTACCTATGAGAAAGAAGGCGCCACCTGGCTGAAGACAACAGAATATGGCGATTCTGAAGACAGAGTCCTCATCAAATCCGATGGGAATCCAACCTATTTCTTAAATGACATTGCTTACCATCACGATAAATTTGAACGCGGGTTCCAAAGTGTAATTGATTTATGGGGACCTGATCATCATGGACATGTGATTCGGATGAAGGCCGCTTTGAAAGCGGTTGGCCATGAGGAACCCTTTGATGTATTGATTGTTCAACAGGTCAATCTCCTGCGTAATGGTGAGCGAGTCAAAATGTCTAAACGCGCAGGCAAAATAGAAACCATGAAAGACCTGGTTCAAGAAATTGGAGTTGATGCGGCCCGATTCTTCTTCCTGATGAGAGGAACCGATAGTCATCTGGATTTTGATCTGGAAGTAGCCAAGTACCAAACCAATGATAATCCAGTGTTCTATGTGCAATATGCTCATGCCCGAGTTTGCAGCATCTTTGCCCAGGCACAATCTAAAGGGTTTGATGTGCCCACCTGGGATCAGGTAGATTTGAATTTATTATCTGCCCCTGAAGAAGCTGAAATTATCAAAGTAATGGCATCCTATCCACAAATCATTGGTGAGGCGGCTCAGGCCTGTGAACCTCATCGGTTAGTCCGTTATTTGATGGATTTAGCAACGCGTCTCCATGGTTACTATAATTGTTTCCGTATCATCAGTGAGGATAAAGAATTGTCCAGAGCGCGATTGGTCTTTATGCGTTCTGTCCAACAAGTCCTTGCGAACGGTTTAACCTTGATGGGAGTATCTCGTCCGGATAAAATGTAATTAACGTGATTTATTCATCCTATTGACGATAAGCGCTGATTATAAGATACTTTAGCCAGTATATTTTTATTAAGAATGGTTTTAAATGGAAAATAACCAATCTCCAAAATACCGAATCTTGGCTGTAGACGATGAACAGGATGTTGTCTTGTTTGTTAAATCTACTTTAGGTGACCAATACGAGGTTATCACCTCCAACGACCCCAGGGAAGCCTTACTGAAATTTCAGGATTGTGAACCAGACCTGGTTTTATTGGACGTGATGATGCCCGGTATGAGCGGCTATGATGTGTGTCAGGCGATTCGAAAGATAGCCGGAAACAGTTTACCGGTTATTATGCTGTCTGCTCTTGATACCGTGGATGATCATAAATCGGGATACCGTGAAGGGGCCACCTATTACCTGACAAAACCCATTTCTCCAGAACGATTGTTGCGTAATATTGAAGTGCAATTAGCTCCTTTGGGAAAACCACGAGTCAAAAAAATGACCCTTGAACAAATCAAGGATAAAAGATATTGGATGGAACCCTATTCTTGTCCACTGGAAAATGAAGTAGAGTCCGCCAATGCACAGCCCGCTCGTCCACGACTATTGATTGTGGATGATAACGATGATGTACTTCGGTTGATGAAGGCTCTCTTTGATAAGGATTATGAGTTGTTGGTTGCGAGTGATGGAGTCGATGCTCTTCGTAAAATAACGGCTTATGAGCCGGACATGATGATTGTAGATATTATGTTGACTCGTATAAATGGATTGCAGATTTGCTCAGCGATTCGTAAACTCGAGCAGTTTATAAACACTCCTATCCTGTTTTATACAACAAAAGATGAACCCCTGGTTCATGATATGGCGGAATCCTATAAGGCAAAGATTTTAAAGAAAGATTCGTCCTATAAAGAATTGGATAAGATGGTGCGCGACATGATCAGTCAATCACCCTCACTGAAGACACAAAAGCGTGTGGCTTATTCCCGCATATCAGAAATGGACCGTGGTGTTATTTAATCTGTTTCTGATGACTGAATCGTCTTCTGAATATTTCTGTCATAACCACCATTAACAGAATAATGATGGCTTCCAGTATCTCAACCAGATCTTTGGGTACTTGAGTGTTAATGGCAAGCCCCCCCTGACTGAGTATCCCAAACAAAAGGGCTGCCAACACAATACCTATTGGATGATTTTTACCAAGAAGTGCCACCGCAATTCCCATGAACCCCACACCACCGGCGAATCCATCTTCAAAGTAATATTTATATCCCAAAATAAAGTTCATACCCACCATTCCTGCAATACCGCCGGACAAGGCCATCGAGACCCATGTAATACGGTTGATATTTATCCCTGCATACTCGGCGGCCGGGGGATTAAACCCAAGAGCGCGAATCTCATATCCTAACCGAGTACGAAACAAAAGATAACCTGAAAGCACTATAATACCCAGCGCAATTAAAAGACTGGCATTCACCGGCGAACCACTGAATAACGGTATTAGTGCATCAAAGCGTGGGATATGGGCTGCCGGACCAATTTCTGGAGTATGAATTGTTTCTGGAATATGGAAATGCTCCATCACCAGATAATTCACAATACCTAATGAAATAAAATTCAGCATAATCGTATTAATGACCTCATGGACTCCAAACCGGGCTTTTAACCAGCCGGGAATAAATCCCCAGACAGCGCCCCCCATGAAACCAGCGGTAAGACATAAAGGAATGACGATAATCCAACTCAGAGAAGGCCATGTGGCGGTTATCCACCACCCCATAAGCCCCATTGCCAGGGCACCCATGTTTAGCTGACCTTCTGCACCAATATTAAACAGGCCAGCATGAAATGCCAAGGCTACTGATAACCCTGTAAGGATAAGCGGCGTTGATTTGAAAAGAACCTGACCTATACCATAGCTTGTGCCTAAGGTACCTTGTAACATGACACCATACACATCAATAGGATTTTTGCCGATAGCCAATATAAATAAAGCTCCTGCCAGAAAGGCAAGGCTAATCGCCGTGAGAGGAACGACTACAACTTCAGTATATTTCCGTGAAATCATCAAGAGACCTTGTTGAATTATATTGAATGTAATATCAGGTAATAAAGATTATAAAGAGCTTGAGTTCCATACATGACAGCCAACGTACTAAGAATACTTCCGATACCGATTAATAACATACTCCGTCGGTTATCAATGTGCAGCACCTGTGCGATTAATACAGCAGACCATATCCCCCCGCCAAAAGCAGGAACGGCAGATATCAATACAATTCCCATACCTCCCAAGTGCTGACAAAACTTCCCTAAACGACTGTTTTCAACTCGCTCTTTTGATGGAAGCCATGAAATCAACTTCCCAATCAATCCTTTACTGTTTGTGTTGCGTGAAAAAATAAAATTAAACAGGGGTACTTGAAGCAAATCAAAAATAACGACCATGGGAAGTACTATATATTTAGGGAATTTCAAGCCCAGTGCAATAGGAACGGCAATGATTCGATTTGAAATAATATATGAAGTGAGGAAAACTATAAACTTCGAGGTCCACTCAAGAATAATACCAATAATCATCTAGTGATTACCTGCCATCGATGATGGATCAGGCAACCCCCTCTCTGATTCCAGCCATGAGCAACCCCAGGTTGGTTTCTGTAGCGTTTTCACTATTTAAAATGCCCATGATCTCACCATTGTACAAGACAGCAATTCGGTCAGATAATTCCATAATCTCATTCAAGTCTGCTGAAACAAGTAATATAGCCATACCCGCATCACGAGCATTTAAAATTTGGTGATGAATAAATTCAATAGCTCCGATATCTACTCCTCGGGTGGGCTGTGCGGCAATCAGGCAACAGGGATTCTTTGCCAGCTCTCTGGCAACAATTACTTTTTGCTGATTACCTCCAGACAAATTTGCTGCAAGGGCCTTGGGATCTGCAGGCCGAATATCGAATTTATCCAAAAGAATTGTAGCTTCGCTGGAGATTAACGCTTTGTCAGAACCCCAATATCCCTTAAAAAAGGATTTAGTATGTCTACCAAGAATCAAGTTTTCTTCAAGAGAAAAGTCCCTGACTAATCCCCTTTTCAATCGATCTTCTGGAATGTGTGCCAAACCAAGCTGGCTCACGTGTCCCGGATTTTTACCCTTTACAGAAATGTCGTTTATACGAACATCGCCGGAGTAAATATTTACCAGTCCCGTAATAGCCTTTATTAATTCTGACTGTCCATTACCTTCCACACCAGCGATACCTAAAATCTCACCACCATGGACTTGGAATGATATCTTTTTTACGGATTCTTTTTGAAGGCTTTCACGAATGGTTAAGTTTTCCACATCCAGTACTACAGATTTCCTTTGAATTGGCTTTTTTTGAATATGGAATTG
>CAZXWN010000006.1:0-64355 GCA_964644695.1 uncultured bacterium | reverse complement strand
ACGTTTACCTGCCTAAAGAGTGCTTTAAGAATTTCCACTCTTTGTTCATCACCTACAGAGAGAGATTCCAACTTTGATTTCGCATCAAGCTTAAAGTTGTATTGATCAGCCAGGGTTTGAACTTTCGATGTGGATTGACTCTCATCCAACCATCCACCCCATTTGACAGGTTCATTCCCTAATATTATATTTTCGGTAACTGTGAATGGGGGAATCAGCATAAAGTGTTGGTGAACCATTCCAATACCATGTTTGATTGCCACAGAGGGTGAAGACACTTTCACAGAATTACCTTGAATCAGAATCTCACCGGAATCGGCCTGATGCATACCATACAATATATTCATTAGGGTGGATTTTCCAGCACCATTTTCCCCAACTAAAGCCAAAATCTCACCCTGACGAACAGTAAGTGAAATATTACTGTTAGCCTGTAATGAGCCAAATGTCTTTGTTATACTGCGAAGTTCGACAGCAATAGCGTTTAAGGATGAATCTGCCATTTTATATTAGTAATCTGCTATTTTAATTTTTCCCTTAATAATGTCTTGCCTGATTAATTCTAATTTCTCTCTGATATCGGAAGGTATTATCTTTTTATTATTATCATTGTAGAGATAATCCAAACCACCGGAAGCTAAATCCAGTTGCTTAATACCCCCTTTGAAACGGTTTTCCGCAACAGATTGGACAGTATCTAAAACAGCATTATCCACTCGTTTTACCATACTGGTAATCACCAACCCGGGAGCATTTTCCCAATGATCTCCATCAGTCCCAATAGCAAATTTACCCGTCTCACGGGCAGCCTCATACACTCCAAGCCCTGTAGCTCCTGAGGCCTGATAAATAATATCTGCACCTTTTTGATAATGCGTCAGTGCAAGCTCTTTACCCTTATTTGGATCTTGAAATGCTGTTAAGGTTAATCCTGCATAATTCGAGGCCACTTTGCAGTCAGGATTCACATATTGAACGCCTGCACGATATCCATCTTCAAATTTTTTAATGATAGGGCTTTGCATGCCACCGACAAAAGCCACTTTGTTAGTTTTGGTCATCATCCCGGCAAGGGCACCCACTAAAAAAGAACCTTGTTCTTCTTTGAATTGCAATCCAACGACATTTGCTGGAATTTCACCTGATTTAGGGGGGACATAATCAACACAAGCAAATTTGATTTGTGGATAGTCTTTAGCCACCCGGTTAATATCATCACTGATAAGAAATCCCGTACCTATGATGACTTTCTTTCCTTTTTGCGCCAGCTGTCTCAGAGCTGATTCACGGTCCATTGATTCAGAAGGCTCAATATATTCAATGTCTTTTCCCATTACTAATTGATATTTCTTTGCAACAAGCTCTAATCCTGCATAAGCGGAGTCATTGAATGATTTATCACCACGGCCACCCACATTAAATACAAGACCAACCTGAAGTTTATTTTTATCTTCAGAGACCTGAACCTTTTTCTGACATCCCATTACTACCAGTCCACCCAATAAAACGATTCCAATAAATAGAAACCACTTATGCATCAACATAATATCCAACACTCCATTTATCAAAATTATAAGCGAGAACGACTGTTTCACCAAACAGTAAAAAAAGACTAAATAAAACCCCTTTCTGAGAATCAAACAGAAAGGGGTTTTATTTTAATCCAAAAAGAATTACTTTGTTTTAACAGATATTTTCCCAGATATAATTCCCTGACGGACCTCTTCAACTTTATCCTTCACTGTAGAGGGTATTAATGCTTTGTTATTGTCGTCATAAACATAATCCACGCCGCTGTTTGCCAGATCAAATGTTTTAATGCCACTGGTAAAAGTACCCGATTTTACAGCTTTGATCGTTTCAAAAACGGAAACATCCACACGTTTCACCATACTGGTGAGCACAAAGCCTGGAGCTTCGTTATATTGATCAGAATCCACACCGATGGCCAGCTTCTTCTGTTCACGAGCAGCCTCAAAAACTCCTGAGCCAGTTGCCCCGGATGCATGGTAGATGATATCGGCACCTTTACCATACATGGATAGTGCAAGTTCTTTACCTTTAGAAGGGTCTTTGAACGCCTCGGGCTTTACCCCAGCATAATTGGAGAAGACTGTACATTTGGGATTTGAATAAAGAACGCCATCCTTAAACCCCTTCTCAAATTTTTCTATGAGGGGACTTTTCATTCCACCGACAAAACCAATTTTGTTTGTTTTTGTCACCAACCCGGCAATAACGCCAACCAGAAAAGAACCTTCCTCTTCATTAAATTTCAAACCCACCACATTAGCCGGAACAACGCCATCGGCTGGAGGAACATAATCAACACAGGCAAATTTAGTGTTAGGAAAATCCTTGGCAACACGATTTACATCTTCACTAAAAATAAACCCGATAGCAACCACCAAGTTTTTTCCTTTGGACGCCAACTGTCGTAAAGCGGATTCCCGATCGGCGGCCTCTGAAGGCTCTATATATTCAATATCTTTTCCCATTTCTAAATTAAACTCTTTGGATGCTTTCTCTAATCCAGCAAAAGCCGAATCATTAAAAGACTTGTCGCCCCGGCCTCCAATATCAAAGACTAAACCAACCTGGAGTTTATCGCTTGCTGGTGTGGATTTCTTTTCACCACAACCCACAAGAACTCCCAAGACCAAGACTAACATCATTAATTTAATTAGGTAGCGAACCATATGTATCATTCTCCTTATGATGGATATCTAGCATTGAATTATAGCAATACCATCGAATAATTATAAATAAAAGAAAAGAGGGAAACGGAAGGTTTCCCTCTTTTTATATATTCTGCGAATTACTTATTTATCCAGAGTTTTTGTAGTAGAAACACTATGATTTCTATCTGTCGTAGATTTGTCTGGTGGAGGAGGTGGAGGATTTACAAATCCTGGTTTGGGGAAATACTCTTTCTTTTTGAAGATAGACAGAGCATACATTAATTGAGCATCCTCAACCTTTTCTGTTTCACTGGTATCGAATCGAATTGTCGATTCATCAGATAGGGTTCGGGTAACCTTGGCAACAGTTAACTCACCCAGCTTACCAGAGAACAAAATAGAATCTTCAACATCTCGGGGAACCTCAACTTCCAAATCAGGTCTTAGACCCGTTCCATGTATCGATTTTCCACTGGGTGTATAGTATTTCGCTGTCGTCAACCGTAAAGCTGTTCCATTGCGTAAATTCATCACGGATTGAACGGAACCTTTACCAAAGGTGCGTTTACCCAAAGGTCCAATTAATATGGCACGGTGATGGTCCTGTAAAGCTCCAGACACGATTTCAGCAGCACTGGCAGACCCTTCATTAACTAACACCACCATTGGAACATTCAAGTACTTAACGATTTCTCCATCACTGGTACGATATTCCTTATCGTTGCCAGGAGCCCGACCTTTGGTACTGACAACAATCTGATTTGCAGGGAGAAATAAATCTGACACTTCAACAGAAGAATCAAGCAGTCCGCCGGGATTATAACGAAGGTCCAGGATAAGCGCTGTCATTCCGTCCTTCGTCAGCTTTTCTAATGCAGCAGCAAGATCCGCACCGGTCTTTTCTCTGAATTCCTTGATACGGATATACCCAATTTTCTCGGGTTTTTCCTGAATCATCTTTGCATTCACACTGTCCAGGAGAATAATATCCCGGGTGATGACAAAAGCCATGGGTTCTTTTAACCCTTTACGGAAAATATGAATTTTAACCTGAGTGCCTTTGGGACCACGCATTTTACTAACAGCTTGCTCAAGGGTAAAACCTTCCGTAGATTCATCATTAATTTTGACAATCCGGTCATTGGCCTTTATTCCTGCCTTAAACGCGGGAGTCCCTTCAATGGGAGATTCAACAGTAACCCAATTGTCTTTCATGATGATTTGGATTCCAAGCCCACCAAATTCACCTGTAGTATTGGTTTCCAAGTCTTTATACTGCTCTGGGTCCATGAATTGAGAAAAAGGGTCCAGTGTTGCAATCATGCCACGAATAGCGCCTTCCACCAACTTCTTCGGAGACACTTCCTCAACATAGTTATTCTGCACTTTTGCCAGGACTTCCGCAAACAACTGCAGGTTTTCATATATATCAGAACCACTGCCACTGTTTTTGGCACGGGAAAAACCACTTCCGACAATCAAGGACACAACCAGGAGTAATGTGACGATGATGAATATTTTCAGGGGCTTTTTGGAAGGCTGAAATGACATTTAATTCTCCGATATTGGTCGGCCCTCCGTGTCCGGTCCTTCAAAGGAACGGGCATCGCAGGGCCGCTATAAAATCTTTTTTCCAGGTTGATTTGTTTATTTTATTGCCCTAAATACTTCCGGGCATCTGCCACATAAGGTGAATTGGGATATTTCGTTAAAATGGTGTTCCACTCGATTTTGGCTTCTTCTTTTCTCTTTAACTGAGTTTGTAAAATCCAGCCAATTTGCCGAGTCGCCTGAGGAGCCCGCCGAGACTGGGGATACAGTTCAATTAGACGGCGATATTCCTTGATGGACTCTTCGAAAACGGGTATTGCCTGTTTGCGGGACATATCAAAGACAGCCTTGTGCTGCAAATCATACGCCTTTTGCCATTGGTATTCTACATCTCCAATATCGGCACCCAAGAATGGAATACTTTTACTCACTTGTTTCAGGAAACTGTCTTTTTCCTCCTGAGTAGCATTGGGTCCCGGAGCCGGAGGTAACACGGTAGAATTCTTCATTGAATCAATAGTCTTCTGTTGTTGCTTAATAACTTCGATTAATTCTGCCAGAGCCTTGTCATAGTTTTGTTGGTCTAATGATTTCTGAGCAGATTCAATTTTGTGTTGAATAGAATCCGTACTGACTGTGGTGTCTGTGGATGTTTCAGCGGACCAGCTCCACACTGAAGTGAGGACCAATGCTCCCAATATTGCCCATAATTTTAGTGATCTTGTTTTCATGTTCATATCTCCTTAAACCAGGAGTGCGTAATTATCAAAACTTCATCCCAGTATAATACTTCGTTAGTTATTATTTGGCTGACTTGGCAGTCTGAGCAATATCAACGCCCAAAGCCGCTAATCGAGTCTTGGCTTCAGCGCCCCAGGAACTGTCCGTATAAGTTTCAGCGACAGATTTGTATATTTCCTTGGCCTTTTCTACATCATTGCTTTTTTCCAGACAGCTGGCAATTTGCAACTTAGCAGAAGGAACCAGGAAAGAATCCGGATATTTATTCGTCAGCGTTTCAAATTCAGTTTTAGCGGTTTTGTAATCATTCTTATTCAGATAACAATATCCAATAGACATTTGAGCCCATGCAGCAGTTTCACCCTTCTTAGGGGCACCGGATGAAATAGCTTCCCGATAGGCCTTGATGGCATCATCATACTTGCCGGCTTTATACATATTATCAGCCACATAGACCCGGGCGATTTTTCCATAACGATTTCCGGAATAATCCTGGGCTGTTTTCTTAAAGGCTTTTTCTGATTCACTTAAAGCTAACAGTTCAGAACCACGGTCAGAGGCATTATCAACCTGCTGATAGCGGATTTGGGCCGAGGTTAAAGATAAATCACCTTTTACACTCTGTGATTTATAGTAATTAACTCCGAAAATCCCACCGGCAACAACAGCCACAACGACAATTATTGGAATGATGATCTGACGGGGATTTTCCTGAACAAATTCCCGCGCTTTAACAATAAAATGATCTACTTCATTATCTTTGAGCGTGTGTTTGTCAATTTTTGACATTGTTATTGTGCTTCCTTATCCTTCAAATAAAATTCCGAGCCATCAAGAATTTGGTGCGCCCGGAGGGAGTTGAACCCCCGACCAACGGTTTAGGAAACCGCTGCTCTATCCAACTGAGCTACGGGCGCATCCCGGTTGGTACCCCAGAGAAATACCGGGGACGTTGCCCGCGATTTCAACGAAAGACCGAAAGGTGCGGGTTGAGCATTCTGTTACTCATTATAGGAAAAGATGACACTCCCTACAAGTACCTGGATTATCAAAATAATATTTTAAAATTGTAAAAGGCTGCGGACAGGTACGCCAGGAAGTTTATCTCGACCCTTCAGGAAAGACAACTCTATCAGGAAACAAGCTTCGACGATCTCTCCCCCCAGTTTTTTAATCAGGGATGAGGTGGCTTCGGCAGTTCCGCCGGTAGCCAGGACATCATCCAAAATCAAGACTTTCTGTCCGGGAGTGATGGCATCTTGATGAATCTGAAGTCTGTCCACCCCATACTCTAACTGGTAGGAGGCTTCCAGCGTTTTCCAAGGGAGTTTACCGGGTTTACGGACCGGAACAACACCCGCACCCAGCTTATACGCGGCAGGGCTGGCAAACATAAATCCACGGGACTCAACACCTACAATAATATCTATTCCCTTATTCAAATGCGGTTCAATCATCCAGTCGATAACTTTTTTGAATGCTTCCGGATGACGCAGTAAAGGGGTGATATCCTTGAATATCACCCCTTGTTTTGGAAAATCCGGAATATCTCTAATTATCTGACTGATTTCGTGTTTTAAATCAGGCACTCGAGAACTCCTAATATTTATCTGTTAAATTTAGACTCACGTTTTTTGATTTTGCGAATGGCTGCAATTCTTTTCCGTTTACGCTTGACACTGGGCTTTTCATAGAACTCCCGTTTTTTCACTTCAGCCAGAATGCCATGTTTTTCACATTCTTTTTTGAAGCGTTTCAAAGCGCGGTCTATGGTTTCATTCTCTGAAATCCGCACTTCTGCCATGATAGATGGGACACCCCATTTCTATATAAGGTTAAAAATTTCGTCTAATAAACGGCAATACTGACCTCTGTGACATTGCCGTCCTAATATCATACCGTCAATAGGTTCCTACTGTCAAGAAAACGCACTAAAATGCGATATCATTCAACGACAAGTTGGAATGTAAATTCCCGGGTCCGGAGCATATTATAATTTGCCGGGTCATAGAAGTTAACTCGAATGGACCGGGGGTAGGTGCCGGGACGGGCGGGGGTACGGCTTCGAAGATGTGCTTTTAACTGTCCCAACCCTTCCACAGTCGGATTTTCGGCAAATTTGGTATCGAAATTAAGGGTAGTGCTGGCCTCTACCGTCGATAACCCAATGTATTCACGGAACTTAAGGTCCTTCCAATAACTGTCAAAATCGGGGTTGATCGCCAGATTTATTCCAGTGGCAGAGGTCACTTCATAAGTAAGTTTGACAGGGATTTCATACCATTGTCCCGGTTTTGTAGTAAAAACTCCGTTAGACTTCAAGAATTCAGGGTCAATCAGGTTAAATTCTGCACGAGTTTGTTTTTCGCGAGGCAAGGCAGACATTTGCCTTTCCTGCTTGGATAAGACATTGATTTCAAACACTCTGGCAGCATTATCCAGATAATTGCTTCCCGTAACATAAAGACGAACCCGATTAGAAGTAACGGGAGAGAAACTAAAACTGGGATTTTCAGCCAGATTTCCCCGAACATTACCTAAATCCACCCATTCCACACCATTCCAGTATTGGACGGAGAAGTCTTTCAGGACATACGCAGGATCGGTTTCCCCTCCAGTGTATATCTCAATGCGTTCAAAGGGTTTCGGTTCAGGAAACTGAATAACCAGGGAGTGGGATCCGGGAATATTTTTTGAAATCCAACGGCTTTCCGGGTCACGAACATTACCGTCCACAGCATTTAGTGCCGGGAAACCCTCCTGGAATGAATCCGCTTCCACTTTGGCTCCATTTTCAGACAGGGCAATATTGGTTTGGACCATACTGGCGGAAGGTTTCTCAAAAAAGGCCGCGGCCTGTTTGGCTTTAATCTGAATAATTCGGAGTTTATCTGCCGCCACAAAGGGAACCCCCATGGCTCCGATTTTCTGAGACACATCCAATGCTTCGGATTCCTTCGGGAAAGGGCCCACATTGACCTTATAATAAGGATCCTCAAAGGTCATCCGGACTCGTTCCACACCCTTTGCCACCAAATATTGGATAACCCTGTCCGTATTCTCTTTCTTTACATCGCTGTAAACTTCCAGGACAAAATTCGTAAATTCATTTGTTTTCGGTTGATACTGAATCCGTTCTACGGTGGATTTATTGATCTTCATAATTCCACGACCGGTTTCGATGTCCAGAATCGGGCCTTCAGGATTTTTCACAGACCCTTCGATAATTTTCCCGTTTTTAAGAAAGATTAAATCCGCATGTACCAATGTTGGGACAATAAAAGCTCCCAGACAGATAATAATAATGAACCAACGCAGTCCCTGGATGAGTTTCATATCAACACTCCTTGTTTGTTGGATTATAAATAACTTTTCAGATTCTGACAACGCCGTATCAGACCTTCTTTATATATAGACAATCTCAAAGCCCAAATCCTGACAATTATTTTATAAATACATTCCGTAAAGACCACTCGTTGACGGAGGGGTAGACTATAAAGATGATAGGAATAGGGATTTAGTTGTAAAATAAAAAATCAATCATTTCGACGGCGAATCTACCACTCCTCCTTAAAATGAAGGAGTGTTCTAAAATCTGATTATTGTATGAATAAACATATTACCCTTTGAACTTTATGATTCAACCCCTGAAAATAGGCACTCTGACCCTTCCAAATCCTTTGATCCTGGCTCCACTGGCTGGATTCACTGATTTACCCTTTCGGCTTTTGTGCAGACGGTATGGGGCGGCCCTGGCTTTTACGGAGATGGTATCCGCAACGGCGCTTCATTACGATTCTAAAAAGACCTTTGAAATGTTAAAAACCACTCCCGATGACCAGCCTCTGGGAGTTCAATTATTTGGTTCCGAACCTGACCGAATGGTCAAAGCCGCCCGTATTGTGGAAGACCATGGAGCGGCTGTCATTGATATCAATTGTGGATGTCCCGTAAAAAAAGTAATCAAACAAAATGCGGGGGCGGCCATGATGTCCGACCCTGACCGTCTGGCAGAGATGATTCATCAAATGGTCTCGGCGGTGAAGGTGCCGGTAACGATCAAGATTCGGTCTGGGAGAACAGAAAATACCATTAACATTCTGGAGATTGCAGAAAAACTTAAAGGAACGGGACTGTCAGCTATCACACTACACCCCAGAACAGCAGATAAACCCTATTCCGGCACTCCCAGATGGGAATTATTAAAGGAACTCAAAGCTATCCTGAACATTCCGGTTATCGGGTCTGGGGGACTGATGAAAGCTCCGGATATTATCCGGATGTTCAATGAAACGGGAATTGATGGGGCGATGCTTGCCCGGGGTGCCATGGGTCATCCGTGGATATTTGCCCAAACACTTGAACTGTTATCGGGACAAATTGCCAGTCCAGAACCTCCAGTTTCCGAGAGAATTGCATTAATGCGGGAACATCTTTCGATGATGGTTGATATTTATGGCGAAGATATTGCCTGCAGGATGTTTCGGACTCATGCTCATTATTATATTGAAGGATGGCCGAGAGCCTCTCATCTTCGTGGTCAGCTCAACAATATTCACCAGTACGCTGAATTTTGTAATCTGACGAATCAATATCTGGAAACCCTCCCCACCCTCTAATCATCAGAATAAACAATAAAGCTCTTCCTGTAATCAATTTTCTTCTCTTTTTTCAATAACGAATCATCCACGGACCTGGTCCGAGCTGCTCCGTGGATGATTCGTCACAATTAATGAAGTAAAGGCTTGTTTTTAGATGAATTACATTGAGATTTGAGATGGTCAATATATTCCTAAAGAACACCTCCGGCAGGAACCATCAAAATGCCTGTAACAAATATATAGTGGCATTAAAGTTATTCATTTCAGATACAATACTAAGATGGTCAAAATAGTAAACAGCTTTAGAAATCAGAAATTAACCGCTATTATTATCCTGATTTTATTTTCACTGATTACCCTGACTGGTATATCTCCATTACACGGACATGCAAGCCTGGCGGTCGGTATGGCTCAACATTGTCCTGTTTGTACTTTTGAAAACTCTTTATTTTCTTATCTTCCCGATTTTATATTTTGGTCTTGTATCAGTTTATTTTTACTAACCATCACCCTGTTGTCCGGTATAGGGTACACCCTCAGCCACACCCATGCTGAACATTCTCATCCTCCCCACAAACCCTGCAGGGTTTGTATGGGGAAACAAGTTTTATTAGGCAGCATCCCTGCTGAATTAACTCTATTATGGGTTGCCCTTGTTTCTTTCATCTGGTTCATTCCTGAGCCTGATAAACCCCTTATCCAGTATTTTTATGACCCGCAATCTCCCCGTGCGCCTCCTTTATCGGTTTAGTTTTTAACCATTACTTTTCCACATTAAAACTAAATCCCAAAAATTAAAGGAGCGTATCACCATGTTGTCTCGTTCTCGACAGGGTTTTACCCTGATTGAATTATTGATTGTTGTGGCCATCATCGCCATTTTAGCGGCGATTGCCATCCCCAATTTTCTGAATGCCCAGGTTCGAAGTAAGGTTTCCAGAGTAAAGGCTGAAATGCAGACCGCCGCCACCGGAATAGAATCTTATTATGTCGATAATAATGTTTATCCGTGGTACAACAATTCTCTGGATGACGAAGCTGAAGGTGAGTTCTTTATGCCCATTAATCTGACCACTCCAGTGGCCTATTTGTCATCTTTGACAAAGGAAGTATTCCCCAACCAGAGTAATGAATCAGGCAGACCTCCCTATCATCCTTTTCATTATCTGAATGGAAATCAAACGCTAGACCGTGTTGCCGAAGTGTATGAGAGTTATTACAATGAACAACCTGGGGCCGGAAATAACCGAATGTGGTATATTGCCAGTCATGGACCGGATGTCGATGATGACGAAGGCGAAGTACAGTATGACCCCACCAATGGAACCACCAGTGACGGAGACATCCTCCGCTTTGGTCCATAAACAATACACAAAAAAATCCCCGGAAGGTTTCCACCTCCCGGGGATTTTAATTTTGATTATTCAACTTTCAAAAAGGAGTTATGTGAACCATACTGGTTCCATTCCCAATTAGGATTGGATGGATCAGACCACCACTCCCCATCAACCACAAACTTATAGTGATACAAACCAGGTTGGAGCTTGATTGTAATTTTCCAAAGCCCCGTTTTTGCATCTTGTTTTAGAGGATGTGACTGGTCACTCCAGTCATTGAATTCGCCTGCCAGGTAAACCATACGGGCATACGGCGCCGCTAATTCCAGGACCACTGATTTTGTTTTGGGTTTAGAGACCGTCGTAGAAGTTTTCGCTGTTGTCTTTTTAACAGTCGTTTTCTTCACAGGGGCAGTTTTTTTCTCAACCGGCTCAGATGCGGATACTTTCTTTCGGGTTGCCATAAAAAGGAACCCTCCTTTCCAAAATAATCCAGATTTTCCCAGTCCCCAGTTAATCCCGACCGGATAAATCCAGACTTATGATTCTTAATCCCATACCTTTTGCTATTATAACAAACTCAGTAGATTTAAAAGGAGAATCAACCCCGATTTTCCTTATTTGTAATTTGTACTTCATATAACTCTTGAGCCAACCGATCCGTCATACTGGCGATAACATCACAGACAGTCCGCTTGCGTGTCACACCGACAAGTCGGCGAGTCATTGTTTCTGGAATCTGGTCCGGGTGTTTCAGATATTTATCAAACAGGCAGGAGAGTATCGTTTCAGCCAATTCGTTTCGTTCCTTCATCAGGGGATGTCGATAAACCCGTTGGGTCAAAAATACTTGCAGTTCCTTCAACTGTCTCGCCATTTCTGGACTGAAAGCAGCCGTCTTTTCGGGATGACGCCGGATAGATTCAGAATCTGAAATCCCATACGATTCCAGCCGTCTGCCCGTCTCTTGCACCAGGTCATCAACCAACGCATTGATCATCATTCGAATAGTCATTGAACGCGCTGTATTCCAGGAAATATATGGCTGATTGAAGATAATCCTTTCATATCGGGTCTGCCAAATCTCAATCGGCTTCATATCATCCAGCGTCAGTAAGCCTTCCTGCAAAGCATCGTCCAAATCGTGAGTGTTATAAGCCAGGGCATCAGACATATCTACCAATTGACCTTCCAGGGTTGTCTGCTGTCGCTGGTTGCCGGAGTCGTTTTCCAAAACAGCATGCTTCAGAATACCTTCACGGACTTCTCGTGTTAAATTCAAACCCGGAAATGCAACATACTTATCTTCGAGCCAATCTACCACACGAAGACCTTGCCGATTATGTTCAAATCCACCGTCACCACTCATTAAGCGATCCAGGACCCATTCACCGGCATGACCAAAAGGTGTGTGGCCCAAATCATGTCCTAAAGCAATAGCCTCCGTCAGGTCTTCATTGACCTGAAGCATCCGGGCCAGACTCCGAGCTATTTGGGCAACTTCCAGGGTGTGAGTCAGACGCGTCCGATAATAGTCACCTTCCATGGTGATATAAACCTGGGTTTTGTATTGCAACCGGCGGAAAGCCGTTGAGTGAATGATCCGATCACGGTCTCGTTGAAATGCCGTACGAAAGGGATGTTCCGGCTCAGGATATGAACGTCCCTCACTGTTACAACTCAACATTGAATAGTGAGCCAGTGTGCGATTTTCCTGTTCTTCCTGCAATTGTCGATTCCACATCATGTGTTCTACTTTATAGAGAAATCGTGATACCCGTCAATCCCATACTTTTTCAACTCACTCCTAATCAACTGCTTATCAACAAGTTAAAGCAACCTTCTTCTTTTCACCCAAGGGTAAAAAGGCCAATTGGTGCAGTTTTTCCATATTCCAGGAAATAATTATTTTCGGGAAAACATTAAAAAAAGATTGACAATACAAGGGGTTTTGCTAATATTCAAGAGGTTTTCTAACATACTCAAATTATTGTAAAGGGGGTATTGGAATGAACAAGCAGGAACTGATCGAAGCGGTTGCTAAGAAAGCTGGTCTCGAGACCAAAAAAGCAGCTGCCGCAGCCGTGGATGCCGTTTTGGACTCCATTGCTGAACAGCTAAAGAAAGGTAAGAAGGTTGCACTTATCGGTTTCGGAAACTTCTCTGTCGTGAAGAAAAAAGCCCGCACCGGTCGTAACCCACAGACTGGTAAGGAGATTAAGATTGCGGCTCGCAAAGCGCCCAAATTTACTCCTGGTAAGGCTCTGAAAGATCTGGTCAATAAGTAATCCTTTCTTTACTCGTATTAAATCAAAAGGGGATTCACTCTTAATAAAGTGAATCCCCTATTTGTTTTAGATATTCTGTGGACTATTTTGCTAAAGCCAAATCCATCTTCCGCTCATGTCGATTGACACGGACAATTTGAACTCGAACCTTATCACCCATTCGATATTTCTTCCTGGATTTACGACCTGATAATTGATGCAGTTTCTCATCATGAGTCCATTCATCAGACCCCAGCATTTCTAAAGGTATCAACCCATCCACTAGAAATTCTTGAATCTCTACAAACAACCCAAATCCTGTCACACCATCAATCACACCTGCAAACTCCTGTCCAATACGGTTCTCCAGAAATTCCAGTTTTTTCATTTCAACAGAATCTCTTTCAGCACCCGTTGCTCGCCGCTCCATATTGCTGGATTGAACACAGATTTCTTCCAAGTGCCCTGTTAATTTTCCAGAATCAATTCGGTCCATCTTGCCTTGTAATGCGCGGCGTAAATAGCGATGAACCACCAGATCCGGATACCGGCGAATGGGTGAAGTGAAATGCGTATAGAACGGAGCAGACAATCCAAAGTGTCCTACATTTTCAGCACTGTATCGCGCCTCCTGCATCGTTCGCAGCATAAGGTTATTTACCAGATGTTCTTCAGGTTTCCCGGCAACAGATTTCAGGAGTCGTTGAATCTCCCGGGGCTCCATGGGTTCGGTTACCTTTAATTTATAATTCAAAGTACGAACAAAATCAGCAAAAGCCATTAACTTTTCATGATTCGGTGAGGGGTGAATCCGGTACACAAATGGTATGCGTCGATTGGACATATAACTGGCAACAGTCATATTTGCCGACAACATGAACTCCTCAATCACTTGGTGGGATAATGTATTTTCTTCCCGCTTCAATTGGGCAGGTTTTCCCTTTTCATCCAAAATCACCTTAACTTCCGGCAAATTAAAATCAATACTGCCTCGAAGCTGACGGCGATTCCGAATCAATAAGGCCAGCGTCTTCATCCGCCCTAAAAGATCTGTTTGTGCCTGATACTCCTGTTGTAATGGGCTGGTGGGATTATCGAAGATTTCCTGAACTTCGTCATAATCAAATCGGCACTCAGAACGAATTATGGAATCCGCAAAGTGATGATTAATCATCCGTCCCTGTGGGTCAAATTCCATAAAGCAGGAATAAGTCAGTCTGTCCACACCTGGATGAAGACTGCATACTCCGTTGGATAATGCCGGCGGCAACATCGGAATAACCCTGTCCACCAGATAAACAGAAGTCCCTCTGTGAAGAGCTTCCTTGTCCAGGGGACCACCTTCTTGAACGTAATGACTGACATCCGCAATATGAACCCCCAGGAGGTAATTACCTTTCGGAGTCATTTCCAGACTAATAGCATCATCTAAATCCCTGGCATCTGCCGGGTCGATGGTGATAATTTGTTTGTCCCGTAAATCCAGACGGCCTGCCGGAGATATCTTAGAATCATCAAAATCTTCAACGGCTTTTAATACCTTTTCTGGAAACTCACCCGGCAGCTCATATTGATAAATCAGGCTTGAAATATCTACACCCTGTTCACCGGGATAACCCAGAATATTGATAATTTCACCCTGCAGATAATCTCGTTTCGACTCATCCTCCAGCAAACGGAGAACGACCTTCTGCCCAGGTTTTGCACCATGGGTATGTTTGGGAATAACAAAGATGTCCTGACAAATCTTTTTCTCATCAGGCTCCAGATACCAACCGTAAGTACCCTTCTGCAAAACGCCCACTAATTGATTTCGCTTTCGGGATATGATGCGTACGATAGTCCCTGCGGGCTTTCCCATGCGCCGACTAGATTCCAATCGCACCATGACTTGGTCCCCATCCATGGCTCTACCAATATCACGGGCATCTATATAAATATCCGCTTGATTGGGGTCTTCACAAATAACGAAACCAAATCCTTTGGCAAAGGTTTCCAATCGGCCTGTAAACAATTTCAAATTAGAGGCCATTGTAAATCGGTTTCCGCGGACTCGGTGTAATATTCCTTCATCCGCCAGTTCTCGCAGGATTTGACGTAAGTCAGATAATTCCAGACCTTCCTTTTTGAAGGCAATATGAATATCCCGAACTTCAAATGAACGTCGGGTATAATTCTTCTGTAAATAATTTTGTACTATCTTTTTGAACATAATCTCTTTCTAAACAGGTAAGACTCCTGACTTAGTTGCAGGAGCTGTTTTTCTTGGTTTGTGTTTTTAATTGTCCGCATGCAGCCAGTATATCGCGACCACGGCTTTCACGCACAGTCGCTGTAATTCTTGCATCCCATAATATGCGTTGGAATTCCATAACGGACTCATCGGAGGGGCAGCGGTATTCAATTTCAGGGGATTCATTCAGGGGGATCAGATTCACTTTACATTCCAAATCATGAATCTGCTTAATCAACACGCGGGCATCTTCCGCACGGTCATTCACACCAGCTAACATGACATATTCGAACGTAATAGGTTTCCGATTCTGAGTCGGATAATTCTTTAATGCAGGTAATAGCTTTTCCAAGGGATATTTCTGATTGATTGGTAATAATTGGTTCCGTAACTCATTGCTGCCTGCTGTCAGTGATATAGCTAGTCGAACTCCTGTATTGGCGGCAATAAATTCCTCAACCTTCGGGACAAGCCCTACAGTCGAGACGGTCATCCTTCGGGGAGCAAGGTTATATCCATTATGGTCGGTTAAGACCTGAATCGCCGCTAACACTGAGGGGAGATTCATCATGGGTTCGCCCATTCCCATCATTACCACATGAGATAAATAACGCTCAACCGTACCATGTTCTTTAGGTAATAATGGCTGACCCGCTTCATCCAGAGGGGGATCCTGAGTCAAATCTAATTCCACCGCCAAAACTTGATTGACGATTTCTGCTGATGATAAATTCCGTTTAAATCCCATTTTCCCAGTCAGACAATACTTACATCCCATAGCACAGCCTACCTGCGATGAAATACATACTGTTAAACGGTCTTCACCAGGAATCATTACCGATTCGATGGATTCGCCATCTTCCAGCTGAAAAAGATATTTCCGGGTCCCATCACTGGAAATCAGTTTTTGGATAGGCCTTAACTGGCTTATCTCAGCTTCTTCTGACAATAATTGCCGGAAATCCTTAGATAAATCAGTCATTAAAGTGATATCCGTCACCCGACGACGGTACAACCATTGAAACAGCTGTTTTGCCCGGTAGGGTTTGGCACCAAGGGTGTTCTGAACGAAGGTAGACAGTTCAGTAAGTGGAAGTCCTATAAGATCAGTTTTTGACATGAGGGTATTTATTCTTTTATTAATCATAACACAAGACCATATGAGACTAACTATTCACATGAATAGCCATTTCATAAATTAACAATTGACTATTACCAATGAACGAATTAAAATCCAGGCAAAAGGAGGTGATATCAATGACATCAAAACAAGGATTTACTCTAATTGAATTGTTAATCGTCGTAGCAATTATTGCCATCTTAGCTGCGATTGCTATTCCAAACTTCCTGGCGGCTCAAGTAAGAGCTAAAGTTTCTCGCGTTAAGAGTGAAACGAGAAGTGTTGCAACTGGATTAGAATCATACTATGTTGACAATAACTCCTATCCACCCATGGGAGATTATACTTGGGCTGATAGTTATACTGAACCTGCATTCCATTCAAGAATTCCAGCCTTTTTGACCACCCCAGTGGCATATTTGAGTTCCTTACCCATTGATCCATTTTTAACTGTACCAGCAGGTTCATTAGCATACTCTTTTTACAATCGATATACTTATTATAATTTTCCGCAATATCAGGGTATAGCTGGTGGAGGATTTGTAAACCAACGCCGTCGATCGGGTGACTGGTTAATTTACTCTTGGGGTCCTGACCGCAATTCTAATCAAGCAGCGCCTTTCCTTGGTGAATACGGTGTTTATACCAACTACGATCCATCTAATGGCACAGTCTCTTTAGGCAATATTATTCGTACCCAGGCAGACCAGGAAAAATATGATGTAACTCGTTAGTTCGATTACTTTATGATTCATTAAAGCCCCCATATCCACAAAATGGGGGCTTTTCTTATTCTCTCGAATTGACAACCGTGATACAGTATTAGGGTAATAACTTATTGTGTACATCATTTAGTACTATAGAACTGTGTGGGATAAATATGCGCTATATAAAACTGTTGATTGTTTTAATATTGTCAATGGCAATTCTTTTGCCATTATCCGCCTGCCGCAAAAAACAAGATGACGGCAAAATCTCTATTGAAGTATGGGACTTTCCTCGCCCTAAAGATACTACCGCCTTATGGCAGCAAGAAGTTTTCCACCGCTTTGAGAAAAAACACCCCAATGTGAAAGTAACATATACCATGCTATCCTGGGGACGGGGTAACCAGAAACTTGATGTTTCCGTAGCTTCAGGGACCTACCCAGACATTTGTGGCTCAGCCATGAAGCCCGCTTATGTATTGCAAGATGTCCTTGTCCCTCTGGATAAATACATAACTCCTGAAGAAAGAGCCGATGTTAACGCTCAAGCGCTCAAAGTATGCTCCTTCGAAGATAAGGTTTACGCTTTCCCCTGGTACGCGACTGTTTATTTAACAATACTTGACCTGGATGTATTTAAAGAACGCGGAGTTGAACCTCCCGTAAACGGAATGTGGACGTGGGATGAGTTTGTATCCAAAATGAAAAAACTCACCTTTGACCGTGATGGTGACGGCATCATCGATTGTTATGGTATCGGATTTGGTATACAGCCTGGCACAGGTGAAGCTTGGAGCGCCCTCTATTCCGATGGGGGACAGTTCTATGATCCAAACCTCACAGTTAGTTTAGTCACTACACCTGAATTCATGTCAGGTGTCCGCCGACTTTATGATCTAGAGCACACATTCAAAGTCGCCTTGCCCAATGCAGGAGGATTGAATCCTTCAGGAGACGTTTGGAATACTTTTTTATCCAAAGACAAAAAACTTGCAGCAAGCTTCCAGGGAGAATGGGCCATCATCTCCCTCAAAAAACGAAACGAAAAGATCTTCAATAAAGATCCGGAAGCCGTGAAAGGTGAATGGAAACCTGTCAATTACCGAGCCGCCATGCCTCCTATCGGCAAAACGGGCAAACCTGAAATCGCATCCCCCGGTGTTGGTAATTTCGTTATATTCAAGCCCAAACCAAATGATCCCCCAGAAAAACTGGCACTGTGTGTTGAACTGGCGAAAGAATTAGCATGGTCCGACGAAGCTCAAAAGATGAATTACAACTCTGGTGTTATTCCTGTCAGAAAATCCATTGGAAATATTTATGGTAATGACCAGGATTTTGCTTTAATTCAAAAAGCCTTTGAGAGCGTCATCATGCCACCTTTCCATCCTGAAGGTACCAAGATGGATGAAATTGTACAACGCAATATGCAGGAGGCCATGATTAATCGTAAATCGATTGAACAGGCCATGACCGAAGCAGCAAAAGGTGTTGGGGATATTCTGGCTCAATACAAAATGGAACGAACGGCCCAGGCAGAATATAAAGGTCCACGACTAACTCCACGCACCACAATGCTCTGGATATCAATTAGTATTCTTCTAATATTGTTTGGCACATGCGCAATATTACTATTGAAACAACCCAACCCCAAAAAAGTGTTAAAGAAACACTATTGGTCCTATCTTTTCATTACACCCTCACTATTTGTGTTTACAGTATTTCTATTGATGCCCGTTTGTTATTCGCTATTGTTGGCTTTTCAAAAATTCTCAGTAAACGGCTCCTATTTCATCGGGTTATCTAATTTCAACAAAGTAATCCATGATGGAGTGTTCTGGGAATACGCTATTCCAAACACTCTCTTCTATACCTTGATCATGGTTCCCGAGGGCATCCTTGTTTCCTTAATTCTTGCAAGTATCATTGCCCCATTATCCAATCGTAGCCAGACTTTCTTCCGGGGAGCCTATTATCTGCCAGGCGTTATATCCGGTGTTATTATTGCCATGGTTTGGAAATGGATCTTCGATCCTTCCTTTGGTTTGTTTAATCAGCTTTTAACCGGTCTAGTCAAGACACTGCAACCGTATCCGATACTCTATAGCAGCTTCAAAGGCTTCCTCTTTATATTGCCCTACATTGCATGTATCATAGCCGCCGTCTTTGTATGGTTTTTGCTAATGAATTTCTTCAAAGCAATTCTGCAAAAATATAAACCATTACCCACTTGGGAAGACTATCTTGTCTGGCTCTCTATTCCCGGCATCTTAGTGGGACTTCTTTCCATCAAATTTGTATATGTAAAACTGTTCAGCGCCCTGGGTCCCATGTGCGTCCAAATGACCTCCGGTAAAGTCGGTTGGTTGACTGACCCCGATATTGCTTTAATGTCTGTTATGCTTTCAGGGATGCTGATGGCACCCGGTGGTGGCGTTATTCTCTACCTGGCTGCCATGGGCCGTGTCCCTAAAGAACTCCACGAATGTGCAATGTTAGATGGAGCCGGCCCCATTCGTCGATGGTGGAACATTACGGTGCCTCTGATTCGGCCCACCACCCTCTACCTGTTGGTCATGGGTACAATTGGCTCTTTCCAGATATTTGAAAAAATCCTCATTATGACAAATGGTGGTCCTGGCTATGCAACCACACCACTGGTAATGACTATTTATCGTCGCGGATTTGAATTTTTCGAATTCGGAGTAGCTTCCGCTCAGGCATTGTTCCTGTTTGCCATGGTGGTGTTTGTTTCCGTACTTCAATTCAAATTCCTGAAAAGTGACACTGAATATTAAGCCCTGACTTGAGGTCTATATAATGGCATACGATAACGACGAAATCCAAAAAGGCGAAAAAGTACTGACGAAAGCGACAGCTTGGTACACTATACCCACTTATGTATTTTTAATCAGCTGGGGTCTGATATCTTTCATCCCCATGATTTGGATGTTCCTGACAGCATTTCTACCGAAAGAGGCACTCCAGAAAATGCCTCCAGACCTTAATTTAAGACTCCTCACTCTGGATAACTTCAGAGATATTTTTGCCTTTCATTCTGATAAACTCCAACTCGGATTCACGGAAATATTCGGAATTGAAGCCGTCAAATTACGTTTTTCAACCGGTGTAATCGTTGCATGGTTCTTGAACTCATTTTTCCTGGCCACAATCAATACCTGCTTTAATCTGTTCTTCGATTCATTAGCGGGATACAGCTTTGCTAAACGTGATTTCCCGGGTAGAAACTTCCTGTTCTGGACCTTGATTTGTACAATGATGATTCCTGGACAAGTGGTTCTGGTACCCTTATTCCTTATGATGATTAATCTGGGGCTCTATGATACTCACCTGGCCTTGATACTGCCAGCCATCGCCGGAGTCTTTGGTATTTTCCTGATGAAACAATATATCCAGTCCATGCCATCAGGGCTCGAAGAAGCAGCACGGATTGATGGATGCTCCGAATTCGGCATCTTTTGGAAGATTATTCTTCCCTTGTGCAAACCCGTACTGGCCGTCCTGGGTATCTTTGTCTTTGTCGGTAACTGGAATAACTTCCTCTGGCCGATGATCTGCCTGAAAACCGAAAATAAATACACCTTACAGGTCGGGTTATCCATCCTTCAACAGTTGCAGGAACACGATGTCCATTTTGGATTACAAATGGCCGGAGCCGTCATTGCAGCAGGCCCGATTCTCCTGGTCTTTTTATTCCTGCAAAAATACTTCATCCGTGGATTAACCATCGGCGGTGTAAAAGGATAAATCACAAAAGTATTTTTATCCTTAAGTGGTATTATGTAATAATTACAAACTATTGGGTGTCCACCGTTTCGGACAAAGAAAGACACCTCGGGATTAAATCTAAAATCAATTGGGAGACAATAACTTATGTATCACTCTATTCAAGAATTCCTCATGGAATGGAAACTCAACAAAGATGCTACCTCTAAAGTTATGGCAGCATTGACCGATGAATCTCTGGCTCAAAAAGTATCGGATGATGACCGGACTTTAGGCAGGATAGCCTGGCATATAGCAACAGCTATCCCGGAAATGATGGAACATATCGGATTAGTAATCAATTCAGTTAAGAAAGATGCTCCAGTCCCGAAAACAGCGAACGAAATTTCTTTAGCCTACACGGCGGCCGCATCGGAACTGGCAGATATAATTGCTAAAAATTGGACAGATGAAAATCTTCATATTGTTGATGATGTATATGGTGAGAAATGGCCGCGGGGAATGACACTCGGAGTTCTCCTCAGTCACGAAATCCACCACCGTGGACAAATGACAGTGCTGATGCGTCAGGCAGGCCTCAAAGTCCCCGGAATTATGGGCCCAAGTCGTGAAGAATGGGTCAATTACGGAATGAACCCTCCCGCAATATAAAAACAGTTGGCGAATGAAGCCTCACCGGAGATATTTCGGTGAGGCTTTTGTTTTAACCCAATTTGCCAACTATCACTTATAATTTATGTATTGTCATTTTAACGGAGATGATTTTCATGAACCAGTTTATTGAAGAAATGGGCCGTAAAACAGAAGTCGTGGCTCAGTGTGACTTGATTGTTGTGGGAGGGGGCACGGGTGGAGTGATATCCGCCATAGCTGCTGCCAGAGAAGGTCTTGATGTAATCTTAGTAGAACAGTTTGGTTTTCTGGGTGGATCTCAGACCGGAGCATTAGTAACCCCTTTAATGCTGATTACGGCAGACAACCACTCCACGATTGGCGGTATTAACGAAGAAATTCGCCAAAGAATGTTGGCAACAGGCGATTCTGGAGAACAGCCGGGTATTGCCGATGGTTGGTTCAATCCCGAAATGCTCAAATATGTTTTAGAAGACTTATGTCTGGAAGCTGGAGTCAAACTTCGGTATCACAGTTTCTTTGCGGATACTATTGTTGAAAACAATGTGATCAAAGGGGTGATTCTTCAGTCAAAATCCGGCCGTCAGGCCATCTTGGCCAAGAGAGTCATTGATGCGACAGGTGATGCAGATGTTTCGGTCTCCGCAGGTGTTCCCTATGAATCAGGCCGTAAGGAAGATGGATTAAATCAGGCGATGTCTCTTCGCTTCAATATGGGGGGCATTGACTTTGATAAATTGTGCGCATTCCTAAACGAACATGAAACGAATGGGGTACGTTACGAATGGCCCTTTGTTGAAACGGCTTATACTCCTAATGGTAAATGGCTGTTGGGTCCCATATTTGAGAAAGCTATCGCCGCTGGCGATGTGACAGCTGAAGACGTTGTCTATTTCCAAAACTTCTCCATGCCCGGGCGTCCTGGAGAAATGTCTTTTAACTGTCCCCGAATTACCAATCGGGTGAAGGGATATGATGTCGAAGATTTATCCAATGCTCAAATTATCGGCAGACAGAAAATTCGACGTGTTGCCGCCTTCTGCAAAAAATATATCCCGGGTTTTGAAAATGCCTTTATTGCATTGACCGCACCTATGGTGGGCGTTCGTGAATCTCGTCGAATTGTTGGCGAATATGTGTTCACCGCACAAGATGTAGTCAAGCCTGCACGATTTGAGGATGTCATTGTTAAAGGAAACTATCCTCTGGACATTCATCAACCCACTAAAAAGGATGTGTCGGTTGAGTTTGGTGAACATAGCCGGGAACGGTTCTATGAATTGCCTTATCGGACGATGGTACCTCTTAAGATTGAAAATCTATTAGTGGTGGGCCGATGTATCTCCGCTACGTTTGAAGGTCAATCCGCCATGCGGGTACAGGGTATTATCCGAACCATGGGTGAAGCCGCTGGATATGCTATGGCTATCTCCATCAAGGATAATATTCTTCCCCGAAATGTGGATGTTAAGAAAGTTCAAACCCTGCTGCGTAACAATAACGTCAGCATCTAATACAGTTTCTAATAAAACCCTCCCTGTCTCTCAATGATAGGGAGGGTTAGTATTTTAAGGGATTACTTCTTATTTTTCAACACTTCTGCCGTATACTTATATAAAAGATATTTCGCATTCTTCGCTATCTTCAGATAATAGGGATCCCCGGTTGTTTTATAAAGTTCTTGAGATACTTCATAAACATCTTTCACCCGTATCAAAGTATTAAATGTGTAATACTTTCGATTGGATAATCCCGCTTCAGGACTGAGCAGGAGCTCGCCACTTTTGGGGTTCCTCTTTAGCAGCTTTTCCATATTTATTTTGCCCGGTTTAAAATTCCCCCATTCATATTGCCAGGCCGTCAAAAAATTAAGATTTGAATCGGAAAATCTTCTGAACGGTGGTTTGTTATCATTCACGCCAAGGCTGAATGCTACATATGCAAGCTCTTTTTGATTATCCTCTTTGAAGTGAAGACCAACAGTTACATAAGGCGACATTTCCCATGCGGATATAGATCGATCATCCTTCAGTGAAGCTAAAATTCTACTTTCCACTCCACCATAGTTATGAATGTACATGTTAGGAATAACAATAAAAAGATTCAATGCCACCAGACAATATATCCATTGTTTCCAATCTGTTTTTGAAAGAAATATCATCATTGGAACAACGACCAGAACACCTAAACATCCCGACTGACAGACAAAATCCAATAATTCATAAGTAGCTATTGGCATAAGCAATTGAACCAGATAATACGAAAGAACAAAGCCTAGACTTGCATATAAAGAAACAGAAAGAACCTTGTTACGGACTGTGAAAAACCTGGTTTTTCCTGCAATAAGCATCATCGCTATCAAGAAAATATATGAAAGTAAGAAGGAAGAAATCAATTCAAAAGGACGGTAAAATGGAGACACTATTCCATCCACTTTGTAATACCTTGTGAACATATATCCAATGTTTTGATAAACGCTGTTATGTGACCCCTTATATCCCACGATAAGTCCGGGAATCAATATCCCCAGTAAGAATAGAATTGAAATTCTTTTATTGATAAAATGATAGAGTTTCCCTGGTTTTATCCACATCAATATCAACATTGATAAGGGATAAAACAGCAAGGCATAAAAAGAGTGATGAGCCCATCCTGATAATCCCAGGAACACAGCCGCAGTAATCAAGTATATCCACTTTCGTTTTAAATACCAGAGATAGCAGCTCCCCAGAAAAATACTCCCGAAAGTAAAGAAATCACCATAACTGTCATAATACCCAATAAAATTCATAATGCCAGGATAACTGACCATAAATAGAAAACTACTTAATTTATCCCAATATCGATCAAATAATGTACCCGTAAAATAACAACAGAATAACAGGTAGATAACCCCGACACACTTCCAGATAATCTGAACGGATACTAAAAAAGAAATTCCCGTTAACCGCGACAGTTCTGAAGCAATGCTATATCCAAACCGCCCTTGTGACGGAAGAGTATCCCCTTCCATATGGGGAAATAGTGGACTGTGAAAAAGGATAATCAGAATCCCCAAAATCAAGAACAATGTTTTGATGATTGTCCCAGTTCTATGATTGGGAATCCATTGTTCTAATTGTTTCTTGTAAAGAGTTCCCCCGATAATTAAAAACACTAAAAAGACTAATGTCGTTATTCCATACAAAAATGGCATATATTGAATAGCATTAAACGCCCAGGTGACCGCACCTTTATCAATAAAACTGCCAAAAACAAGCAGAAGTATAACCGACAAAGTCGCCCAGGGTATCCATAAGTAATTCGCCGATTTGATGAACTCTGGTTGGTTTTCGATTAAGTCTTGTGGCTTATTTATATCATCCATCATTTTTATCCCAATAGAGTGAATATGAATTCTTTAAAATCAATTACAGTTCTATATTTTACATGGAACATTGCTCACCATAATCAGATACATAATATATTTTTCAATCTGTCTGATAAAATAGGGGAAATAATCGTAAAAGTGAGGATGTTTTATGGAAGCGATTGAATGTATCTTGAGCCGTAGAAGTATTCGGGAATACAAACCAGGAGACATCACTCCTGACCAAATTAACACATTATTGAAAGCGGCGATGGCCGCTCCTTCAGCAGGTAATCAACAACCGTGGCATTTTGTCGTTGTAACCGACCGGGAAAAGCTAGACCAGCTGGGCGAAATAAATCCGTATGCAAAGATGGCGCGACAGGCTCCTTTAGGAATTATGGTTTGTGGGGAGCTGGCACTTCAAAAATATCCAGGATACTGGGTTCAGGATTGTTCAGCCGCCATTGAGAATATCTTATTGGCCGCGCATGGCATGGGATTGGGCGGCGTCTGGACTGGGATTTATCCGGTAGAACATCGAGTCGAGAGTTACTTAAAATTATTCAAACTCCCCGAAGGAATTGTTCCGCTGGCCTTTCTGGTCTTTGGACATCCCGGTGAAGATAAGCCACCATCCGACCGATATAATCCCGAAAGAGTCCATTACGAACAATGGTGATTATTTCGCAGTTCTGGCGAGAAGGCATGAGTCGGAATAAACTTCTGTTTTCGATATAAAATTCCAGTTGGGATATAACCTTGTATGACCGCCAGGTCTTCTGGTCCAAGCCATTTCGGAACAACTGTAGTTCTAAATTCACTGGGGATGGAAGATTTTATAATAATATTCAAGCTCCGCTGGATGTTTTCCAGAGGAGCTTGAATCCCTGTTAATAAATCGTATTTATCCCATGGAGACTTTATATCCATCGCAATATAATCCACCAAGTTCAACCGAATCACTTCCTCCAAGACATCAGGACAACTTCCATTTGTATCCAGTTTTACAGATAATCCAATTCCTTTAATCCTCTCAAGGAATAAAGATAAATCATGGTGAATGGTCGGTTCGCCTCCGGTCACAACAACCCCATCCAAAACATGACACCGCGATTGTAAACGGCTCAGAATCAATTCTTCAGAATACTCCGATGGAGTTTCCTTTCTTAAAGAGATTAATTCTCCGTTATGACAAAAAGGACAACGAAAATTACACCCCTGAGTAAACACAACAGCGGCGACTTTCCCCGGATAATCACAAAGGCTGAATGGAAGGAATCCACCAATTTCCATATATTCTGTTTCCTTAGTCGATATGATAATGGGAGCGAATTGCAAACTCTGCCTTTTTGCCTAAATTCCACTGATTAACGGGTCGAAGATATCCCACAACTCGGGAATATATTTCTGTTGGAACTGAACATTCTGGGCATGATTCCACTTCACCTATGAGGTACCCATGATTCGGACAAATCGAAAATGAAGGAGTCATCGTGAAATAAGGCAACTTGTATTGTGTACAAACCCTTTTAATAAACTGGCGCACTGCCGCTGGGTCTGAAACAGATTCACCCATAAACATATGCAGCACTGTACCACCTGTGTATTTTGTTTGCAGCTCATCTTGCAGATCTAATACTTTAAAGATATCTTTTGAATAATTTACTGGAAGTTGGGTTGAATTAGTATAAAAAGGTTCTGTACCAGGAGTATTATCCGCAAACAATATTTCTGAATACTTATCCGTGTCCAGACGGGCCAGTCTATAGCCGGCGCCTTCAGCTGGAGTCGCTTCAAGATTATAGAGGTTTCCTGTTTCTTCCTGGAAATCCTCCAGTCGGTTCCGCATGTAATCCAACACCCTGCAGGAGAACTCCCGGCCTTCAGTGCTTCCAATATCAACGCCTAAGAGATTCATACAAGCCTCATTCATTCCTACAAGTCCAATAGTAGAAAAATGATTTTTCCAGTAACAGCCAAACCGTTGTTTAATATCTCTCAAATAGAACCGAGTATATGGATATAAATTCTTCTCTGTGAATACTTCCAAAATCTTTCGTTTTACTTCCAGACTTGCGCTGGCTAATACCATCAAATGATCCAGCTTCTTAATGAAATCCTGTTCGTCCTGGGATACAAAACCCAATCGTGGCATATTCAATGTAACTACACCAATAGAACCTGTCAGAGGGTTTGCACCAAATAATCCACCACCCCTTCGATTTAACTGGCGGGTATCCAACCGTAACCGGCAACACATGGAACGTGCATCTTCCGGAGACATATCAGAATTAATGTAATTGGAAAAATAGGGAATTCCATATCGGCCAGTGACCTCCCAGAGATTCTCAATATCTGGAGATTCCCAATCAAAATCGCTCGTAATGTTATAGGTTGGGATAGGAAAGGTGAAGACTCTTCCTTTCGCATCACCTTCAGACATCACTTCTAAAAAAGCTCTATTAAGAAGATTCATTTCTTCTTGAAATTCACCATAGGTTTCCTTTTGAAGTTCACCACCCACAATCACCGGATGGTCACACAACATCCTGGGAGGACACAAATCCATGGTGATATTCGTAAACGGTGTTTGAAATCCTACTCTTGTCGGGACATTCAAATTAAACACAAATTCCTGAATAGCCTGTTTCACATCTTTATAGGATAACTGGTCATATCGGATGAAAGGCGCCAGGAGAGTATCTAGACTGGAAAAGGCTTGTGCCCCCGCAGCTTCACCTTGAAGAGTATAAAAGAAATTTACTATCTGACCCAAGGCAGAACGGAAATGGCGGGCAGGACGGCTTTCCGCTTTTCCATAGGCGCCCTTAAATCCTGTTCTAAGCAAATCCTGTAAATCCCATCCAACACAATAAACGGATAATAAACCCAGATCATGAATATGGAAATCGCCTGACAAATGGGCTTCACGAGTGGGTTCATCATAAATCTTGTTTAGCCAATACACTTCTGTGACTTGATTGGATATGTAATTGTTTAACCCCTGAAGTGAATAGGCCATATTGCTGTTTTCATTGACTCGCCAATCCAATCGATCCAGATAACTGTCAATCAAGTCCATATCCGCTTTCTGGACTAAATCCCTTATCTTTCGATGCTGCTCACGATACAAAATATAGGCTTTTGCGGTTTTCTTATATTCCGAACAAAGTAAAATATCTTCCACAATATCCTGGATGTCTTCTACAGAAGGGGCCTCTTTTGATAACGATTGCTTCAGTTTCAACAAGACCTGTTTCATCAACTCTCTGGCAACATCTTCTCCAAACTCACCTGTAACTCGGCTGGCCTTGTGTATGGCACGAGTTATTTTCTCTGACTCAAAAGAAACACAACGGCCATCCCTTTTTATGACATGGCTTAATGAAGTAAATCCGGGGGCTTCCATTCTTTCCTGTACTGACATAGCAAAATTCTCCTGTATTATTTCGGGGGAGGAATAGAATCGTGCGCGGAATAACAGTGAAGCGAAATATCCTGTCTGCTTACTCCGTACGACATTGCTCCCCTCGAGCAATATTGAGCAGACCGTACGGAAAAGGATAATGAATTCAGGATGGAGGAGGTCCCCAGAATATAGCGTATCTTTCTGATGGCCTGTTCGTCCTGACCCTTCCCGCGAAGGCTGCAAGTCGTCTTACGCAATATAATTGCGTTGTATCGGCAGGTCTTCGGACTTAGAGGCTGATTCTGGTTTTATACTATTGACCGTCGCTTCCCATTCCTTCTGGAACAGTGCTTAAATGACGGTGTTCGTTCCTCAATACCGCTGCGGGGCAGTTCCGGAATTCCACCGGATTCCCTCTTGGGACGCTTTTTAATCACAAAAGCGAACCGATACTTTGAGTCAGTATATAGGGAATCCAGAGGCTCTGTCAACCGGGTCTGCTTCAAGACTTATGAAAGCACAGCATCAAACAATCGAGGCACAAAAATAAAAGGGACAGGAGAATCAATCCTGTCCCTTTAGATTATTTATATCAAAAACAATTAAAAGTAATTTCCATCGCCATAGTAGGGGTCATCCATGTCACGAAGGAAATCAACTTCATGAACTTTAATTTTCCCAGACTGGCTGTTTTTAGTAACAAACTGGAATTGTTGCCAGGAATTCCGGACTGGAGCTGCGAGGCAGTGCCATCCATCACTTATATCCCCAAACTGGGCAGAAGCGATCAATTGTCCACCGGGACTCCAGAAATCATAACCGCCCTCACTTTGAACTCCATAGCAGGCTAACAACAGAATCGCATCATAGGTATTAAAACTCCCGGATAATTTCTCCACTTTCATCTTCATACCCGCCTGGTATCCAGGAACAGTCTGACTGGTAAAAACGCCCCCTTCAGGTTTCTTGGCTGTTATCTTGGAACCTTTCTGATTATTACCGGTAGCGGCTCCGGAGTAATCCAAGACCAAACTACTGCTTTCAATGCTGAATCCTAATCCTGTCGGCGTCTCAGTCCCATACATCTCACCAGTTGCCCAACCACTGCTTAATTGACTCATTGTAGAGGGTTTTCGATAAGGATATTTTGAATCATGATTACCCCGATTCCCATCAAATAGAATCGGGACTCCCTGGAAGTATTGGACCGATTGGAGGTAAATCGTTCCAGAACCACTCCCACCCTTCAGGATAATTTGAGGATACCCTTTTCCAGTTGCCGTTGTGTAGACGGGAATATCTATCCAACTCCAGGCAGTAGGGACACCAAACAGAATATTAGCTCCTAAATCAACCACGCTGTCTCCCGGAATAATTCCCCGGAAATTATATACCTGTGCTTCCATGGAATTCCCGGGATTAGGACTATAAACCCGGACACGAGCTGTCCACCACTGGTCAGAGTCGCAAGATACCATATTTTCAATCTTGGGGGTCAGTTTCACACCCTGGGTATTCCCCACAAATCCGAAAGAAATAACTCCAGAGAGTTCTTTTCCTTTAATATCGGTTACGGTGGAGAGGTATCCGATTGTGGGAAGAGACAAACCAGCGATACCCTCAACTCCAAACTGATTTGTTAAATCAGTACTTGATGTAAAGGAGCCAGCATTCAGTAAATCAGGATAGACATGGACAGGTTCTTTATCATAATCTTCGTCAAACGGTTCTGTTGAAACGGTAGATGCGACCACTTCAATCCGGGCTTGACCACTGGTAAATCCACCCAGTGAGCTGATGACAACTTTATTACTTCCATTCCAGTTCCCCGTCACTAAAGAAGGATTACTTTCAAAAATACTGTCAGGATTTCCGAAGCTTTCTGGTGTTGTAGTACCTGAATCACCATAACAATATCCAGAAAGATCAATCGTTTCAGACTGTCCCGGTTTCAAAGCTACAACAGGAAGTTTTCTTAATTTATAGGTAGAGTATTTCACTTTATTACTGACCGTACAGGCCCCATAAAGATTACTGATGACATAGGTATTACTTCCAACCGTAGCACTGCTGTAAGCATTTTGAGATACGGTACTGCCAGATAAGCTCTCCAAACCCATGAAATTAGAAAGGAATTGGTAAGAATCTCCCGTTAATCCATCATTATATTTTTCCAAATCCATTATGTTTGCCACACTTTCACCAACAAACAGTTTCAGGTCAGGTAGTTTGAAGATGTCTGGCTGAGAATTGGGTGGAACATCATACAATGACAGTTTGGCAAAAAAGTGGTGAGAAAACGCGGATTCAAGAGCATTATCCGTGATAGTGAAATTCGGAGACAAAGTATACCCTGTAATACAAGCATTTCCATGACTGTCGAGAGTAATACCCGTCCCCACATCTCTGCCAGTGTCACCCATATAGGTTGAATAGAGTATGGCAGTTCCATTTGAATTTAACTTTGAGACAAAAACATCAAAATCACCATTATGGGTATTGTCTATTGGATAACTGCTCACCAGGAAATTCGGTGAACTAGTACCTCCTGTAACAATCGCATTGCCCGCAGAATCCACAACCATGTCATAAATAGTTTCAGAATTATTTCCACTTAGAAGAGTGGAATAAAGTATTTGTGTTCCTGTGGGGTTAAATTTTGCAATAAAAGCATCAGAATATGAATCGAAAGTTGGATCAACGACACCGGAAGTAGTTGGGAAATTATTAGACATTGTTTCCCCGGCAATATAAATATTACCCGTACTATCAAGGGCAATCGCATTCCCCATATCCGAACTATTTCCCCCAATAAAACTCGCGCAAGACAGTGCCCCATAGGAATCAATAATAGCTAAGTACACATCCATATTCCCGTTATGAGTAGAATCAGCAGCGCCACTCGTTATTGGGAAATCAGTGGAAGACGTCACCCCAGTAATATAAGCATTATTTTTAGCATCAAGCACGAGATCTGCGACAGAATCCCAGCTTGTCCCACCCAGATATGAAGAATATAACAGAGCGGTTCCCGTATTATTAAGTTTGCATACACCTATTTCACCATTGACACAGGTTGTATCAAATGCCGACACCAGAGGAAAATCTGTTGACAGGGTAAATCCAGCAACATAGGCACATCCTGTAGAATCTACAGCAATCCCATAGGCTTGATCATCATTATTTCCCCCAATAAAGGTTGAGTAGATAAGAGATGAACCTGTGGCGTTTAATTTTACAACAATATAATCACCATCAAATTGAGAATTCAGAGTTGAATCAAATGCACCGGGAGTAATGGGGAAATTTGAAGAACGAGATGTTCCTGTCATAAAAATATTACGGGAAGTATCCAGTGTAACTCCACTAATGTAGTCCATAGAAGAACCACCCAGATAAGTTGAAAAAATCAGTGCCGAACCTGAGGAATTGATTTTCGTGATAAATCCATCCTGCCCTGCACTATAAGTTGTATCATAAGCTCCGGGAGTTACGGAAAAGTTGTTGAACATCGTAACTCCGGCAATATAGTAGTTATCATCAGAATCCAGGATGACTTTACTGGAAAACATATCAGTTGTATCACCATTCCCCAGGAAGCTGGAATATATCAAGGGATCTATTACGAGAATTTTGGATTTATCATATTGAGAAACAGAGAACGAGAGCGTATTCTGAGCGGACAAAGAGAAGTGGCTGGAGACAGACTGTTTTAATCCAGCATTTTCCTGATAGGATACGGGAGATTTCTCTTTCAGAATACCCAGGGGAGTATGTACTAATAAATCTCCATCAGAAGATAATTCCAGTTTATCCGCACCTTCAATAACAGATTCGATTTGGGAAACAGGGGCTTCTGGACTTATCACTAAATCATATTCAGTGGGACCGTTGTTTCCATGATAGACAAGGTCAATTCCTGGATAGATATTCTTATATCTGACTTGTTTGAATGTCTTTAGATGGGTCTTCCACTTGGTGGAGTCATTTCCAATAAAGTAATTCACTTTACCGGGAAGCTCATTCTCACCCACTATTTCACAGGAAGTATTCGCCTTCAAAAAGTGTTTCTTCAAAACGACATGTTTTTCATGAATCAAAGACGAGTCCTGACCTGTAACGGATTCTCGTTTTATCAGGTGAGTAAAAATCCCGTCTGGAGTGAAATAGAAATCCCCATTGGGAGAATAATACCTTATTTGACTGTCTGCCTGTCCACGATTCTCAATGAAATATTGCGGAAGGTTTACTCCTTTTACCTGAGGACTACTCCAGACAGAAGAAACAATCGTTAAACAAAAAGTTAAAATAATACTTCCTTGAATAAAACATGATAATCGTTTCATATCACACGACCCCAATGATTTAGTTTTATATCTTTTGTTTAGATTATAATTATCCCAAATCAATTATTCAACTTTTACACGACAAAACCTGTGCGTTTTAAACTTCTAATACAGCCTTTTCCCTATATACTTCATGCAATAAGTAACGCTGATTTTATAGCGAATCATTCACGGAGGTAGTCCGAGCAGGTCCGTGGGTGAGTCGTTCGGGGGAGAGTTGTAAATTCTGATAAGAGAGGTGATATAAGGGACCCTCTTCGTTTCTGGAAGAGGGTCGGAATAGATATTTTTATTTAAGGTGTGAGGTCAACTGGTCGAGAGATTTGAAGTATCGGTAATCGTCCTGCCAGTTTGCAAAATCAATGATACCCCGGGCCTGGAGAGTGAGTGCTTTGGGGTCTTGCCAATGTTCCGCCGCATACCCGTCCACATCCAGCAGGTACAATATCCGAGTCCCGTTTGATTTTTCCTTCTTAAGTGCCTGGTCAATTTCTCTGATAATGTCTGGATTCTCAAGGGATTCTTTGGTTCCCAGAAGAATCAATTTATCGTACAAGTCGATAGCCTGGTCCAGCGCTGCCACCAATGGAGAGTTCTCATCTTCCGACTGCCATTTCCAGATTCGGATTTTCTTTTGATTCAAACTGGAAGCCAGTTTATCCGCCAGGTCTTTTCCGTCTGCGGTAAACAGGAGATAGCAGGTCAGATACGAAGGTAGTTTGGATAAAGTTTCGGCGGCAGCCCGGAATGAATCGGCAGACACACCACATCCTTCCAAGAAAACGGGAGAGATTTTCCCCATGGACCGGTGTAAGGTATCAAATCCGATAATTGACGGGCCGTAATGTTTGACGGTTTCGAGTCCTATCGCCCCAGATAAATCGACATCTCCCAAAGCTGTAAAACCCATCAGTGTGTCAGTGAAGTTACATCCCTGAAGTTTCGCTCCGGTCAATGCCGCCCCGATCAGATTAACTCCGGTCAGGTCACAATCCCGTAAATCCGAACCCCGTAAATCCGCAGAGAACAAATCGGCTCCAGTCAATCGGGCACCCCGAAGTTTTGCCCCGAACAAATTCGCAGACCGCAGCAGGGTTTCCGATAAATCCGATTGAGATAAATCCGCCACCGACAGGTCCGATGAGGTCAGATCCGCTCCATGTAAATCCGCATAGGGCATCTCTACATCCTGCAGACTGGCTTCCCGGAGGTCCAGTTGTACATCAGGGTGTTTTTTACGCCAGGTGCGGATTCGGCTGGTCAATTCTCGGACAATGGATTCATGTTCAGGATTTGGCATGAGGATTTATTTCCTTTCAGTCAAGCCGGGCGTTTCATTCAACCCTCTATCCTTATTATAAACTTTCCCCACCCACTCTGTATTAAATAAAAAAGGAACATGATTTCTCATGCTCCTTCGTTTGTATTTTTAAGAGCTAACCGCCCCACCGTTTCACGGTCAGAGTTTATCTAATTTAGATTATAAGCGCTCCACTAACATGTTATATCCCCATTGCGGATAATACAGGTTCTGACCATTGACTTCTATCTCACCTCGCTGAGAATCTACATCGTCCGACCGATGAGACTTTTTGACCGGGTCAAAATCAACACCATGGTCATTATTACAGGTCAGTCGGTAATGGTCCACACCCTGGAAATAGAAATTCAACAGGATGTCTTTCTGTTCTTCCGACAAATACTGGCTGTGAGCAATCCATACCCCGGCATCCGGATCACAGGGAATCCAACCATAGGGCTCCACATAATATTCCGCCCAATCATGCAAATTCTCCTGATTAGGCTTCAAACTCCATCCACTCTGCCACCGAGCCGGAATCCCGTTATATCGGCACAAAGTAATGAATGTCATACCATGTTGACCACAATCACCATATCGCCGCGTCAATACAAAATCCGTAATATTCGGCATGGTGGAGTATTCGTGGGCATAACTGTATTTAGTGTTTTTGGCAATCCAGTTATAAATCAACTGAGCTTTCTTAAGAGGATTGGTCTCCTGCCCCACAATGGATGGACTGATTTCTTTAACCAGCGGCGAGAAATAAACATGAGGATATTTTTCCTGAGTCCATTTGGAATATTCAGAATCTTTTTTGTAGGGTTTTACCTTGTCGGGACTCATGGGATTGTATCTGCCCCATGCCGTAAATTCATAGGACATCTGGAACTCAGTCGTCTGTCCTGCTACCGCCTGCCGTTCAAAACAAGCCGTTCTCTGCCAGGCTTTCCCATCGGATAATTTTATGAGGGGGACATTAGATGAGAGGAATTTGATATCGGATTGATGCGCCACTTCCCGGGGAAAAGGCATCCAGCACTTCACAACCGCACCATCAGGCGCTTCATCCGGCTTCACCGTCAGGGTCATCGTCATTTTATATTTTTGGGGAGCCACATAAGATTTCCCTGTCTTATCGTGCTCATCCCGTGCCTTCAGGTAATAACTCCATTTCAGAATTTCGCCATCTTCTGAATCATACTTATTCGCCCGTTTTGCCCAATCAGGATAACGGATAAACAGGTTGGCTCTGGATGAAGAAAAGAATCGTTTCTGACCATCAATCAATTTCCAATCCAACATCCTGGAATTGACCAGACCTTCAAACTCAATCTTGGATAAATCCGGCATAACTGCCGTTAACTGGTCCCACATCATCTGCTCATCTAAACGAAAGTCTCGTTTAATCCGATTTAATAAATCAATCTGGAAGACAATCCGGTCCTGTTCCGGTTTTGGATAATTCTTGTAGGCAGGCGAGGCCATCACCTCATTCACATAAGCCGAACACTGGGAAAATTCACCCGCATCCTTCAACGCCACAATACGAGTCCATACTTCATTCACAGGAGCACTCCATCCTGCTGTCATCAGGCAAATCGCTCCGACAGCCAACAACCCTTTTAGTTTCATAAAATAATTCTCCTTCTTATTGAGGATGATGGGTATCATAATATCATTGGAACCCAGTTTCTGAAAATGGGTGACATGAAACTAATTCAAATAGGAGGGTATCCCTTTAATGCGAATATTTATCATGACAGATTTAGAAGGTGCGGCAATGGTCACCCGATTCAATCAGACACGAAATCCTACCCCAGAGGCAAAAGCCATCGCCATGCGGTTTCTGACGGATGAAATCAACGCCTGTATTGACGGTATCCGGGAAGTGGATGCTGATGCCGAGATAATAGTCTGGGATGGACACGGTTCGGGTGGAGTTGATATTACTCGATTACATCCTGAGTGCAAGTTTATTGCCCGCGGCCCCATAGACCCTCCCTATTACATTGATAAATCAGTCGATGCCCTGTTTTTTGTCGGCCAACATGCAATGGCCGGAACTCCTCAAGGTAATCTGGCCCACACCTACTCCTCATTATCTATTGAATATTTCAAGCTCAACGGGAAACCTATCGGAGAACTGGGATGTCGAGCCGCCATGGCCGGCGAACTGGATGTTCCGTCCGTCTTTGTTTCTGGGGATGATAAGACTATTGCTGAAGCAAAAGCGTTGATTCCCGATATTGTAGGAGCTGCGACCAAGAAAGGATTAGGGTTGGAACTGGCCCTCTCCCTGTCCTCAGCTAAATCCTGTAAACTTATTCGTGAAAAGGCTACAGATGCCGTTATGAAAATTGGGACCATTCCCCCCTGTCGAATCAAGGGACCTTATGAACTGGAAATCAAAGTCACTCCCGGTCATGACCCTTCAGGTTATTTGAAAGGGCAGGAAGGAATCCGACTGGATGAACTGACCGTACTCCTGAAATCTGATTCACTCATTAAATTACCCATTTAATAGAAACACATAAATACACCCGAGAATCAGACAATTCCGATTCCCGGGTGTATTTATTCCAGATTAGAAGGAAAACTGGGGAAGGGTGTATGGGGTTCCGTTTGATACCAGTAGGCCACCGAAGCCACATCATCTTCCAGCGGTTGGTATTTAGACTGAGTGGAATCCCATCCTAACGCCTGAACGGTCACTTTTAAGTCTTGCTTAAACCGAACAGGGTCGGTTATATGCCATCGATACATGGCATGTCGGGGTAGTTTGCCTGTTTTCTTGTCAAACAAAGGATATCCTGAATAGGGTGATGAATATTCTTCTCCAAAACACCATGCGCCCCCAAAATAATCTTCCATCCCTGTCCCACAAATCGTCGGGAATCGGTTATCCCCATCGAAATAAAACTTTACTTCCCCCTCACCCCACCAGCCAGAGGTCCTCTGAGACCATGAAAGAAAGGTCCCGACATATTGGCCTCGGCCTTTGACCCCTTCCAGAATAATATGCTCCGGATATTTCTGAGTGGTCAATCCTTTTCGGAATTGAGCATGGAAATAACCAGAATTTTTCGGGATTTGACCCAGACTATAGGAAATTTGATAAAACAATCCAACCACTTTTCCGGGATATCGATTTTCAAGAGTAATCTTGCAGGATTTCCGGAAAGGCATCGGCCAATAACAATTAAATCCACCGGAAGGGTTCACACAAACCATCAGTGAATTTACCTTATACCGAAGCCCATGTCCGTTACAAAAGAAATCTCCCACAGGGGATTCCACGGAGGGAGTTTTTTCTCCATCCCAATATATTCGGAGAATGGCCTGACGATAGACCTTTTCTGTTACAGTGAGCCAGATGTGGTCGATTTGCCCCGGTCCTTTCATATCAGCCAGGACAACAGTCTCCCCCGGTTCCAAATTAATATATGGACGAACCTTCCAACCCTGCCCCAAATCGCGAGCTGGAAATGATGACGGTATATTTGAGCCGGGAACAGCCATTGCCCCTTTACCTTTTTCACCCGTTGGATTTTCAGGAGTAATAGATCGGCTCTCCGCATCACTCAGGATGGCCAGACTGTTTATTCCAGGAAAAGAGACTACATGCGACCGGTGTGCGTTGTAGGAAAGCCCATAAAGCGCTACACCTATCAGACATAAACCACTTACAATCAATATTATCTTTTTAAAGTCCAAAAGAAACCCTTTCTTTTCCTTTACTCATTTCATTCATAATATCATCAGGGTTCTGTTTGTGAAGACCCGATAATAAAAAAACACCTGGGAGAAGGAGAACCCTTTTTCCCAGGTGTTTTGAATTGTTTGCCTGAATGTTTAACGACTGAACCGTTCAGTTCGGTCAGGAAGTATCGGAAATGCCGCATGCGGTTCAGATTGATACCAGTATGCCACAGAGGCGATATCATCAGTCAACGGCTGGAATTTACCATTGGGATACCATCCGAGGGCCTGAATCGTAACTTTCAACTCTTCTTTAAACCGGACAGGGTCCAAAACATGCCACCGATACAGAGCATGCCGCGGAACTTCACCGGGTTCTTTTCTCCACAGGGGATATCCCAGAAAGGGCGTCGAATAGGTTTCACCAAAGCTCCATGCACCCCCGAAATAATCTTCGGTCCCTGTACCACAGATGGTCGGGAATTGTTTGTCCCCATCAAGGAAAAACTTGATTTCACCTTCACCCCACCACCCATTGGACATCTGCGCCCAGGCCAGGAAAGTCCCGACATAATGGCCCAGTCCTTTGACGCCATCCAGAATGACATGTTCAGGATATTCTCGAGTCGTCAATCCTTTCCGGAACTGTGCATGAAAATAACCAGTGTCCATGGTGATATCCTGAAGACTGTAAGATATCTCATAATATAATCCATCAATCTTTTCCCAATACTGATTTTCCATGGTAATTTTGCAGGATTTCCGGAATGGCATCGGCCAGTAACAATTAAATCCACCGGAGGGATTCACACACACCACAAAAGAATTCACATTGTAGCGAAGACCATGTCCATTACAGAAAAAATCTCCCACCGGACATTCTACGGAAGGAGTTTCTTCCCCATCCCAGTACATCCGCAAAATGTAATGACGATACACCTTATCGGTCAGAGTCATCCAAATGTGAGTGATTTGTCCGGGCCCTTCAATGTCAGCCAATACAACAGTCTCACCCGGTTCCAGATTCAGATAAGGACGGACTTTCCACCCCTGCCCTAATTCTGATGAGGCACCAGAGGACGGATATTCCGGCCCCGGAATCGCCATTGCACCCTTGCCACGTTCACCGGTCGGATTTTCCGGAGAGCAGGATCGGCTCTCGGCCTGACTTAATAATGCCAAACTGTTCATTCCCAATAACGGTAAATAATTCATACAACATACTCCTTGTCAGCAACTATAAACATCACACTATTTTAGATTGAACCGAATTGTTTTACAAAACAAACTCATTTTTCACCAAAATCCTGAAAACATATAAATAATCATTTTGACCCATTCTTAATTTCCGGTACTATTTCAATTGACATACTCGGAAAATACAATAAAATATATTGCATCAGGGTAATAAGTCCTTGGTTCGAATTTACCAAGGGGAGATTAACAGGGAATGAACTTAAATTCTGCCATTGCCGGGCTCCTGGCAAACATGGAACAGGACCGTATATTACGGGTTATTCCCCTATTGTCTAAAGAAATATCACAAGCGGATACGGTATTGTTATATCGTTTTCAGGATAACAAATCCATTCAATGTATTTCCTCCACAGGTACGACGGATACCCTGATTCGTTTTTATCAACCTGAGAAAACTCATGCCTGCGGCGCCATGGGGAAGAATGCTCAAGTCATCATCATGCCAGACGCCTATGCTGTTGAAGAACCCAGTACAGCCCATGACCGAGAAGTCGCTCTCCAATACGGATTCCGGAGTGCCCTGACATTTCCCCTGTGGGGAAAGACCGGACAATGGGGTCTCATGATATTTTTATTTCGAGCCACTCCGGAATTTCTCAGTGATGAAATCAATCAGCTTCAGCAATGGTGCCAATACTGTGTTCTGGCATTAGAAAGTACATTTCAAAAGGCAAGTGTTCAGGGAACATCTTTATTCCCGGGACAGGATAATGTAGGTCAGACTGAACTTTTGGCCGCGTCCATTTCCCATGAACTCAATAACAGACTGGAAGGTTTAAAAAATTATATCCACCTGTTAAAAAACAATACTCCCGCAGAGCACCCTAATCAGCAATACATCCAGGTATTGGACGATGAACTCAAAAAAGCCGGTGAAATGATCAATCAATTAGCCGGACTCTATCACCCTGAGGAACTGCCGACAGAATCAATCAATATTGAGCAGATGGTGAGAGAACTTGCTCCACTAATGGAAAATAGACTGGATGGCAAAACACTCAAACTGGACTATGAATTCCCCTCCGCATTCCCCTGTATTGAGGGTGTTTCCGGGCAACTGCAATCCGCCTTCCTTAATTTAATGTTAAATGCGCTCCAAGCCATGCCCAATGGCGGTTCCATTGTTATCCGTGGAGAGATAGATCCAGGAAATCAGAACCAAATTTTCATTCATGTAGATGATAGTGGACCTGGAATTCCACGAGAGATTCGCTCTAAAATATTCAAACCTTTTTTTACCACAAAAGAAAAAGGAACCGGTTTAGGCTTGACGATTGTCAAACAAATAGTAAAATCACATAAGGGACAGATAAATCTGGATACCTCGCCAGAAGGCGGGACTCGGTTTACTTTGTCACTGCCTGTTCACCGTCAGAGAAGTGGAGAAGGAGAACCAGATGTATCGAAGAGATGAGATACTCATTGTGGATGATGAACAGATTATCCGAGACAGTTTATCTGCTATTCTTCGTGAGGAAGGGCTGGCCTGTATAACAGCAGAAACCTTTGACGATGCAAAGTCGTTAATGAAAGACAGGGAATTTGCTTTAGTCTTAACAGACCTTTGTATTGGATCCGATTCAGGGCTGGATCTCATTACCCACATCAAGGCTCAATATGCCGATACTCCTATTATTTTAATGACGGGATTTGCCAGTCTGGATTCAGCAATAGAAGCTGTCCGTCGCGGCGCCTGTGATTATCTCATCAAACCCTGCAATATCGAACTTTTAAAACATAGTGTGCATCGTGCCATCCATGTCAGGAATCAAACACAGGAAAATCGGAGGCTAAACTGGGAGCTTCGCCAGGCCTACTATTTGACCGTAAAAGCCCTTGCCGCCGCCATTGATGCTAAAGACCGTTATACGTTCGGTCATTCCGATCGTGTTATGAAGTATTCACTGGATTTAACAGAATATCTACGGGAAGATGGTTTTGACCTGCCGCAAGCCCGTGTGGAAGCTATTCGGTATGCGGCTCTGGTTCATGACATCGGCAAGATTGGTATTGAAGACCATATCCTGAACAAGCCCGGAAGACTGACCGATGATGAATATGCCGCAATTTGCCGACATCCAAGTCTGGGAAGTGACATCCTCAATAATGTGAATTATCTGGCTGAGGCCAGAATCATTGTCCGTCACCATCATGAACATTATGACGGCACTGGTTATCCAGATGGCTTAAAGGGTGAAGAGATTCCTCTAGGTTCTCAAATCATCTGCATTGCGGATGCCTATGATGCCATGACTTCTGACCGGCCTTATCGGCGGGCAATGCCTCATGAAAAAGCAATCAATGAAATTACAGTCAATAAGGGAACTCAGTTTTCTCCACAAATAGTGGACGCTTTCCTTAAGTTGTATCCTGAGCAGCCGGATATCAGAGTTCGTTCTGCCTTCGCTCCCGGCAACGCCTAATCTCATAAAAAAACAAATCCGGTTCTCTCCATCACAGGATTGAACCGGATTTTTATTGACTATGATTTTGGATTAGACCTGAGCAGCATGCCTGAAGGCATCTGAGATAACCCGGTACAAAGATGGATCGGACCGAATCACCATAATACGCGCCATGACTTTTCCCGTGTTTTCTGTAAAATGGGGCCGACTTGCCAGGAAGTGTACTGCCTCCCCTTTTCGGACTGGAATCTCTTCCCCATCTTCAAACTTTAATGTAAATTCCTCACCCGTCAATAAAACAGCTATTTCTTCACCATTATCCGTTTTAAATTTCCCTTTTTTGGTTTTCTCACCGGGTTCTAAATCAAGGATAAAGGGACACATTTGTGAATCAATAATATTTGCCTTAGGGGTTCGATAGATGATCCCTTCGAAGGGAACTTCCAGCCATTCGCCATTTTGTGGGTCGGTCTCACCTTTACCGATAAAAGTAACCTTTTTGTCATGAGGAAGGAGGAATGAACGGACATCAAATAAAGTCGGAATGTCCAGAAGGGCTGATATTTTGTCGTAGGTTTCTTCTGTTTTAGGACATAACTTCCCGGCCAGAATCCGGGACAAATAACTTGGAGTGATGGCATCATCTTTTTCGAGACGACCTCGAACGACGGCATTATCAATCAACTCTCGGACAGTAATGTTTTGTGCCTGTAATTCGGTCATTCGTTTACGGGCAATTCGTAAAAAGAGTTCAACACCTCGTTGGAAATCTGATTCGCGTTTTTTACTTTTCATTTTCCTGTCCTATATTAGATTCCAAATGATTTATTCCATCCTTTTTTGGAATGGCCTTTCAAAAGTTTACCATGAGTTGCCCTCTTGTAAAATAGATACGCATTTTTAAGCCAGAGAGTCGGAGCAGATAGATTGAATCTTCAAATAGATACAACAGGCACCCCAAAGAAGCTCAAGGGGATATCTTCACTAAAATCAATATTTTGATAAAATGTATTCCGATAAAGGAGATTATTGAAATGACTAAACCGGTAATTGGAATCACTCCCGATTTCGACTTAGGTCAGGACGGTCGGGAACGATATTATTTAAATAATTCTTATGTCGAGGCAGTTATTGCGGGAGGAGGTATTCCCTTGATACTCCCCGGCGCGGCCCATGATGTTGACCTGAAAGAAGTCCTTTCGCGAGTGGATGGGGTGCTGTTGACCGGAGGGAATGACCATGACCCGGCATTATTTGGTGAGCCAAAACATGAAAAAGCAGAATTGCTCCATGTTCATCGGCAACAATATGAATTGGCCATCGCACGAAATGCAATTCATATGGGGAAATCCATTATGGGAATTTGTCTTGGCTCACAGACACTGAACCTCGCTATGGGCGGAACCCTCATACAAGACATTCCTTCCCAAATCCAAGAGCCTATCATCCACAGCCAGAAAGAAGCACGATCAAAAGCAACCCATAAAGTTGCAATTATGAAAGAAACCCTGCTCCACTCCATTGTTGGTCTTGATGAAATTGTGGTGAATAGCTTCCATCATCAAGCAGTTTGTGAACCAGCTCCAGGGCTGACAATTTCTGCAAAAGCGGAAGATGGTGTCGTTGAATCAATTGAAGGGGATAAAAAACAGTTCAGGTTGGGTGTCCAATGGCATCCAGAATGTTTGATCCACAAAAAAGAGCATCTGGCTTTATTCAAGGCCTTCATTCAGGCATCCATGAAAAAATAATACAACAGGCATAGAAAAAACCCTGTGAGACTTTATAACATCTCACAGGGTTTTGTTTTTATTTGTTTAGGCTATTTTTCGTCACCCATCAATTTAATGGCAACTTCCAAAACCTTATCTGTTTGGAAGGGTTTAGAAAAATAAGCATCTGCGCCACAATTAAACCCCATATCCACATGGTGATCCTGACGATATACGGCCGTCATCATGATCACTGGAATAGAAGAAAACCTGGGATCCGTCTTTATGGACTCACAAAGTTTAAATCCATTTAGATAAGGCATAAGAATATCAGTAATGACCAAGTTAGGTTTCTCTGTTTCAATTTCCTTAAGAGCGGCCCGGCCATCAGCAACGGTTTTTACCTGATATCCAGCCTGGGTAAATACTATTTCCAGCAACCGCCGGATATCTTCATGATCTTCAGCAACTAATACTAGTTTTTTGGCATCTACGGACATGACTGCCTCCACACTCAATTCAAAACGTCTAACAATTCTTGTCGCAAATTCTTCACAGTATCCAATAAATCTGTCAGAGGGATAGTTAGTGATCGTTTATCTGATCGTACTACTATTTCCACCTGACCCTGTTTGAAATTGCGTTCTCCAACCGTAATCCGAATTGGAAATCCTAAAAGGTCGGCATCTTTAAATTTTACCCCAGGTCTTTCATCTCTTTCATCATATATTACCTCAAACCCATTATCCATTAATTCTTGATAAAGATTTTCAGCATATTGACTCATATCCTGGACTTTGGGGTTCAAGTTTAACAAAACAATCTGATAGGGTGCTACAGACCACGGGAATATGATTCCATCAGCGTCATGATGACATTCAATAACTGCCGCCGCTGTCCGAGTCACACCAATACCATAACAACCCATGATGATAGTTTGTTCCTTACCGTTTTCATCCAGATACTTAGCCGAAAAAGCTTCGCTATATTTCGTGCCCAGCTTGAAACAATGGCCCACTTCAATTCCCCACGATAAGTTCACAATTTGGCCACAACGAGGACAGGAATCACCATCTTTTGCAACCCGAAGATCTGCTGTTTCACTCAAAACAAAATCACGGCCTGGTTTTACCTGGGTCAAATGAACATCCTGCTGGTTTCCACCTACGGCACAGGACCGAACTCGAGTCACCGCTAAATCGGCCACGATGCGAACATCTTTCAAGCCTACAGGACCAGCAAATCCAACCGGAGCTCCAGTCACTTTTTGTATAACATCCGGGGTTGCCAAAGCTAACTCCTCACACCCCAGAACCTTCTTTAATTTAATCTCATTAACATCATGGTCGCCCCGTAATAAGACAGCAACAGGGACACCATCAGCTTCATATATAAGAGTTTTCACTAATTCAGAGGGTAAAATCCCCAGGAATTTGGAGACGTCATCAATTGTCTTCTGGCCTGGAGTTTCAACGGCAATCGGCATCAAGTCATCCGCAATTTCTTTTCCAGTCCAATCGCCGGCAACACATTCCGCCTTCTCCAGATTAGCGGAGTAACGACATCCCGGGCAGCCAACCATTTGGTCTTCACCCACTTCAGCTGGCACCATAAACTCATGGGAGGAATTACCACCAATTGCCCCGGTATCCGCTTCTACTGGCAAAGTATCCAAGCCACAACGCTTAAATATTCGGGAATAGGCATCATACATTGCCTTATATGACTTATTCGCTGCTTCATCTGTCGCGTCGAATGAATAAGCATCTTTCATAATGAATTCACGGGCACGCATCACTCCAAAACGAGGACGAATCTCATCTCTGAATTTTGTTGCAATCTGATAGAAATTCTTCGGGAGTTGCTTATAAGAACGGATTTCATTAGCGACTAATGAGGTAATGATTTCTTCATGAGTGGGTCCCAGTACAAACTGACGCTCATTGCGGTCATTAAGCCTCATCATTTCCTTACCCATGATTTTGGAACGACCGGACTGATCCCATAATTCAATGGGATGTAATTGAGGCATCACCAGTTCTAAGGCACCAGCACGGTCCATTTCTTCACGGACAATTTGTTCAACCTTGCGGATGAACCTCCAGCCTAATGGAAGGTAAGTGTAGAGGCCTGAAGCCAGTTTCCGCATTAAACCAGCACGCAACATCAACTGATGCGAAGCAATTTCGGCTTCCGCCGGGATTTCTTTCAAAGTAGGGATAATTGTATTAGACCAACGCATGGTGATTCATCTTTCCGTACAGAATGATTAAATAAAACCTTACTAAAGGATTTTACATTTTACCTTACCCGACCCACTCAGGACAAATAAGGATAAATAATCCCGTGCTATTATCGGCCAATACCAAACAACCGACCGAGTATTCCTGAGCTTATAAAGTCGTTCACAATGACAAAGATCATCAAAGCCAGAAGCAACGTCATTCCTGCCCGTGTGGCTAAATCCCAAACCTTACGCGAGACGGGTTTTCCTCTGACTAATTCAATCACATAAAACAAGACATGCCCACCATCCAAAACAGGAATCGGCAGCAGATTCAATATCCACAGTGACAAATTAATCATGGCGCAGAACATCAGAAAATGTGAAAGACCCAACTGGCTGTACTGGCCGGCAATCACAGCAATAGACTGAGGTCCACCTAGAGCCTGTTTAACAGGAATAACGCCTGCAAACACCATGTAGAAACCATCAAATATCAGTTTAATTTTATCTACTAACTCCACACCCCCCTGTATAAGGGCTTCAGTGGGTTTAAGTCGAATCACTGGACCGGATTTGCTGTACGGCTGAACCACAATTCCAATAACATAACGTTTATCTTTACCGGTATCCTCGGGATAATAACTGGGTTCGGGTTGAACCTTGACATCCAAGACTTGACTACCGCGTTTAACACCTAACACAACGGGAGAGCCTTTGGCAGCCTGAATAGCCTTGCTGACATTCATCCATCTATCATTAGTGGGTTTACCATCTACACTTACAACTCTGTCACCCTGTTGTAATCCAGCACGGGCAGCCGGGGAATTGGGTTGAACCACACCAATTAATGCTGGCAATAAATAATCAAAGCCTAAACTGTCGAGAGCCTCAAACTTATCGGGTGCAGTCACCAGGATATCCATATTCTGGTTATCGCGGAGAATTCCGATTTTTATTTGTTTACCAGCAAGCTCTTTAGCCTTGAAATTTGAATCATCCAATTTGGCATAAGAAATCCCATTCACTGAAGTCAGCAAATCGCCTGTTTTCAATCCCGCTTTTTCTGCAGGAGAACCCGGTTCAATCGTATCTAGAATAGGGCTGATAGTTGGAAATCCAATAACCAGAGCCAAAACAAGAAGTACATAGGCTGTCACCACATTGGCAAATGGCCCCCCAATTACAATGGCAATTTTTACCCAGGGAGATCGAGATTGAAACTCATGCCGAGCACCGGTCAAGCTCTCACCTGGGTCCTGCCCAGTCAGTTTTACATATCCGCCCATGGGGACCGCAGATACACAGTAATCCGTTTCTCCGACTTTGACACCGAACAAACGAGGAGGGAATCCCAGGGAGAACTGTTCCACACGAACTCCCACTATTTTGGCGATTAAAAAATGCCCCAACTCATGGAAGATGATGGCAATAACCAGCAAAACTACAAAAGCTATAAGTGTGTTCATAAGTAGTCCACCTCTCTCTCCACTTACTTTATCATAAGATATACTTATACTTGATACTCTATATTGCTTGAATTTTAATGGCTAACACACCTATAATTCAAATAATTGGAGAGTGCAACAGATATTTGCCCCTGATTACTTTTTGGAAAGGCAATCTCATCTCAAAATATGAAGAGACTATCACCCGAGTTTAAAATCGGAATTTTAACCCTACTGGCCCTTCTTGTATTAGGATTTGGAACCCTCTTTGTAGGAAAATTCCACTTATTCACCAAGACCTATCCATTACAGGTCCGGTTTGATTTTGTCAGTGGCTTACAAACCGGAGCGCCTGTCCATTTGAATGGGGTAAAAGTAGGCACCGTAAAATCCATCACGATTCACCCAGATTCAGTCCCCCCCGTATTTGTCGATATCGAACTAACACAAAAAGCCAGATTACATCAAAATTGCCGTGCATTCATTAATACAATGGGATTAATGGGTGAGAAGTATGTTGAGATATACGCCGGTACCGCAGATTCCCCTTTCAATGAAGTGGGAGCGCCCATTATTGGGCAAAGCCCAACTGAGATACAGGAAATTCTTAATGCCTCGAAATCAGTCGCCGACAACCTGGCTAAAACCATGGAAGCCATTGCGGATGTCTTTGCGGTGGAAAGCACCAAGATGTCGTTAAAAAATACTATTTTGCGAATGGATTCCATTAGCCGAAATATTGATGAGTTGGTTGCCGGTCGTCGTGGAGATACTGAATCCTTTATCCGAAACCTCCGAATCTTATCCGAGAACATGAATCGAACCGTTCTGGAAGTTGATTCTCTTTTGAAAGAAAACAGAACCGATACCCGGGTGATTGTGGCAAACCTGGCCCAGACAAGCAAAGATATGCGGGAACATACAGGCGCTATCATGACAAACCTGGATAAGCTTACCTATGAACTTGGAACTACGGCCACAGAAGGGCGTCCAGATCTGACAACTACATTAAAGAATTTCCGAGATGCCTCAGCAGACTTTAAAACCACCATGAAACGATTGGACAACATTGCCGCCAAGATTGAAAAAGGTGAAGGAAATGTTGGGAAACTGGTTCATGACGATAACTTGTATAACCAGACGACGTCCACAGTGTCTGCCATCAAGGAAGTGGCTTTATCTCTTTCCTCAGCCAACCGTGCTTTATCCAAAACACAATACGAATATGACCTTCGATACAGGGGACACCTTGACCGATTAAGGAATGATATCCATATCCGGTATGCTCCCAGTGATGAAAAATACTATATGATTGGTGCCAGCGATATCGGTCAAAAAGCAGGATTGGATTTAATGTATTACCGCCGGCTTGGGAAACTGGACGTCAAACTGGGTGTATTAGAGTCCAAGGCAGCCGCAGGTTTTGACTATAATCTGATACCCAATCAATGGTCTGTTGGTGTAACCGGAGTCGGATTAACGGACACACACCCTCGGGTTGATATTCAGACGAATTACAAAATGTTTAATTATCTGGATGTGGACTGGTACGGCATTGCTGGCGCTGAAATTCAGAATAAAGAAGCCGAAGTCAATGCCGGCATGATGATTAGGTACTAGGCCAACATTATGGCAGGAAAAAATAATGCAACCCGGTTTGTCTGTCAGAGCTGTGGGGGTGAATCCCCTAAGTGGACAGGACGATGCCCTGCTTGTCAGGAATGGAATACCATGGTCGAAGAGTCCATGCCAGGGCCTGATAAATCATCCTTTTCCAATCTCCGACAACGACTGGACACAGGAATAAAAGCTCCCCAGAAATTAAAAGAAATCAAAACCTCAGAACATAACCGCCATGCAACAGGAATCCGTGAATTTGACCGGGTATTAGGAGGCGGCATTGTTCCGGGGTCACTCGTTTTAATTGGGGGAGAGCCGGGGATCGGTAAATCTACCCTGTTATTACAATCAGCTGACTCCATCAGCCGACAATCCGGACCCTTGCTATATGTCTCCGCAGAAGAATCCTCTCTCCAAGTGAAGCTAAGAGCTGAAAGACTGGGACTGACTTCAGAAGGTCTCTTCCTTTTTCCTGAAACAGATATAAATGTCATCTGTGAACAAATCATCCAGATGCGTCCCTTCGCTGTAGTAATTGACTCCATCCAGACTGTCTATAAGCCAGACCTGACATCGGCACCCGGTTCCGTAGGGCAAGTGCGTGAATGTGCCGCCCAATTGATGTTCCTTGCAAAAAATGAGGGCATCCCAGTTTTCCTGGTCGGACATGTCACCAAAGATGGAACTATTGCCGGACCTCGTGTATTGGAACATCTGGTCGATACCGTCCTGTATCTGGAAGGTGAGAGATATCAACGGTACCGGGTTTTGCGTGCCGTAAAAAACCGATTTGGTTCAACTGATGAGATGGGGATTTTTGAAATGCGTGAAGAAGGGATGATGGAAGTGGATAATCCTTCTCGAATCCTTTTGTCAGAAAGACCCGATCATGCTCCCGGTTCTGTCGTCGTTCCAAGTGTAGAGGGAACACGCCCGTTACTGGTTGAAGTACAAGCTCTGGTTACACCGGGTTCAGGATTCGGAGCTCCAAGACGGATGTCCACCGGTGTTGATATCCGGCGGGCCTCGCTCCTTATGGCCGTTCTTGAAAAAAGATGCGGACTTCATATAAGCCAGTCAGATGTTTATGTAAATATTGCGGGTGGTATTAAAATTGAAGAACCTGCACTGGATTTGGGTATGGCTATTGCGTTGGCGTCCAGTTTTAGAAACAGGCCTGTAAGTCCGGATTGGGCCGCTGCTGGAGAAGTCGGATTATCGGGTGAAATCCGTTCTGTCCATTGGATTGAAAAAAGAATCGCCGAAGCGGATAATCTCGGATTTACTCATCTTCTGATGGCCAAAAGTAATTACGACCCTAAATATGAACGCGGAAAAATCAAACTCTATCCTGTTTCCAGCCTTGATGAAGCGCTGAAACAATTGTCATTACTGTAAGTCATCCTCTTTGCCGTGCTATTGATATTTAATCTATAATGGTTAATTAATACATTTAGAAAAATTTGCTGACTGGAAAGGAGGTGTAACATAGATGCTACTCATCGTAAGAACAATCTTTGTCATTCTTACCGCCGCATTCACATTCTATTTATTATCCACGAAGGGATTCCCCTTAAACCAGGCACTAATCGGCGGGGTGCTGGGATTCATACTCGGACTTTTAATTTTGGGGCTGGAACTTCAGTTGCGTAAACTGAAGATAAAAGCCATCGTATTTGGAATGCTGGGGTTGATGTTAGGCTTGGTGATTGGGTTACTCATTGTCAACGCCTTCATCATGGTTATCCCTCCAAAACATACCGACCTGTTTGTTATCATGATGCCCTTGTTTTTAGGGTATCTCGGGTTGACTTTGGGATACCAGAAATCCGACTTATTCCAACTGGGAGCAATTACTCCATCCATACCTGGTGCGCCAAACATCTCAGGCAAAGACTCCTACAAAATACTCGATACCAGCGTCATCATTGATGGACGCATTGCGGATATTGCCGAAACTGGATTTCTTTCCGGAATATTGATTATTCCACGATTTGTTCTCAATGAATTGCAGCACATCGCTGACTCCTCGGATCCAATGCGTCGAAAAAGAGGCCGCCGCGGTCTGGATATTCTGAATAAGCTTCAAAAAATCAACTATCCAGTTGAAATCATTGAGACTGATTATCCTTCCGTACCCGCGGTGGATTCCAAACTTGTAGAACTGGCAAAAGCCATGAACTGCCCCATCATCACCAATGATTTCAATCTTAATAAGGTTGCAGAAATCCAGGGTGTTGATGTTCTGAATATAAATGAACTGGGCAATGCTCTGCGGCCCGTCGTTCTACCGGGTGAAGAATTCAAGGTTTTCATTCTTCGTGAAGGTAAGGAATATAACCAGGGAGTGGGTTATCTGGACGATGGAACAATGGTCGTTGTTGATAATGGACGCGGATTCATGAATCAGAAAGTCGATGTCGCCGTCACCAGTGTTTTACAAACCACTGCTGGCCGTATGATTTTTGCGAAAGTCGCCGGCGAATAATTTCAAAAGAAAAATTTGTAACGGAGTGTGACTCAAACAGTCATACTCCGTTTTTTTTAGGTATGATATTGGAATATGAACCCATTCACCGTAATTGTTGTAGCGGCCGGAAAAGGAACCCGGTTCGGAATTGATACACCTAAAATCCTTCAGGATTTAGAAGGAAAACCTGTCCTCATTCGTACTCTGGAATCATTACAACACTCCCCGATTGTCAAAGATATTGTTCTGGTGACGTCCATGGAGTTATTAGAGAAGTGTCAGGAATTGGTTGAATCCCATGAAATAACAAAAGTGACTCATATCATCCCCGGCGGGAAAGAACGCCAGCATTCCGTCTGGGAAGGAATTAAAATGGTTCCTGAATCTACCGAATTTGTCGCTATCCAGGATGGAGCCCGCCCCTTCATATCGACCGGAATGTTAGCAGACTGTAGGAATGCCCTGGCAGATGCCGATGGAGCCATCATTGGCACTAAAATCTATGACACACTTAAAGAAGTGGACGAATATCGCCATATCCTCCGAACCATTCCCCGGGAGGCTCTCTGGGCTGTCCAAACACCCCAGTGTTTCCGATTATCGACCATTAAAATGGCGTACGAACTGTCTCATGAACATCAATGGGCGGTAACAGATGATGCTTCTCTTTTAGAAAAAATCGGGAAGAAAGCCGTCATCGTTCCCGGGCCTGCAGAGAATATCAAAATCACCACCCCTGACGACTTAAAACTGGCCTGTTGGATATATCGACAACAACAAGCCTCGGGCCGAGGAGAAAATAGCTGATGTATCGAGTTGGATTAGGTTTCGATGTTCATCCTTTTATGGATAACCGGCCATTGGTGCTTGGTGGAGTAACGATTCCCAACGAAAGAGGTCTGGAAGGGGATTCCGATGCGGATGTGTTGGCTCACTCCCTGATTGATGCCCTGTTAGGTGCTTTGGCTTTAGGAGATATTGGTCGAGTCTTTGGGGTCGGAACTCCTGAAGTGATGGGAATCCGAAGCCTGATACTCCTGGAAAGAACCATGACCCTCATCCATGAGAAGGGTTACCATATCGTAAATGTCGATGCAACGATTATCGCTCAAGTTCCTAAACTGGGACCCCATTTGCCCTCTATGATGGAACACTTGTGCCCCCTGTTGAAAATCGAACCCGATGCACTGAGCCTGAAAGCCACCACCCCTAAACATTTGGGTGCTCTGGGGGATAAACAGGGAATTGCGGTCCAATCCATCGTACTTCTCCAAAAAGATAATCTTTAATATTCTATAATCTATGACGAACCATTCACGGAGCTGCTCGGACTAAGTCCGTGGATTCTTCGTTTGTAGAATACCTCTTTATGAGGATATCAGGGATAATTTGAGGCTCACTTGACAGACAAACCAGATATTCACTATTCTGACAATCATATGCGTATATACACACGAACCGGCGACCAGGGAGAAACCTACCTTTTCGTCGGGGGGAAAGTTCCAAAATCAAATGCCCGGATTGAAGCTTACGGTAATGTGGACGAGCTGAACTCCTGGTTGGGTTTGGTATTATCCAAGCTGAAAGAGTCGGACCTTCGCGATATGATTGCCCGGATTCAAGGGGATTTGTTTGAACTGGGAGCCGATTTATCCAGCATGGAAACAGATAACGCCGACAAAAAAAAGAAAATCGTGTATCGGATCAGAGACACTCATACAACACAATTGGAAAAATGGATTGACCAATTAGAAAAAGACCTTCCGCCATTGAAAAATTTTGTTCTTCCCAATGGAACGGAGACCGCAGGGAGAATCCATGTAGCCCGCTGTGTGTGCCGCAGGGCAGAACGGTCAGTTGTTGTATTAATGTCCTTAGAAACCATTAACCGTGAGGGACTGAAATATCTTAATCGGTTATCAGATTTACTCTTTGTTATGTCCAGGACAGTTAATAAACGGGAGGGATGCCCGGAAGTACCTTGGATACCCCCAGAACTACCCATCTTTACCTAAAAACTTAATTTTGGATTAATCTATGACTTTTTTTGTACGCGGCGCCCGGCAAGGCGAATTAGACCAGGTTCTTGAACAATTAGAATTATCATTTCGAGAACATCGAGACTTGAATTTTACTCCCCAGTTATATCATCATCCGGGAGTGAAACCGGAACATACCCGTTTGGGATTTCAAAATGAAGTGCTGGCGGCTTCAGTCCAAATGTTCATCAAGCAGGTTTATATCCGGGGGAAAAAAGTTCCATTTGCGGGAATCGCCAATGTCGGCACTTTGCCAGAATACCGGGGACGGGGATTCATAGAAGCGGTCTTAAAAGATGCCATCGGCTACATGAGAGAAAATGAAGGGGTCTTACTATCCGGACTTTATACCGGTGTGCATGAAGTGTATCGACCTCATGGATTTGAAAACTGGCCTCAGAAGGATGTCATAATTTCACTGAACCAGACCCCCGGTCGGTTAAAAAAATATAAAGTCCGTCCTTATGAAAACAAAGACCTGTCCACAATCATCAAACTCTATGACTCCTGTAATCGGAATCTGACAGGACCGGTCGTCCGCAATCGTGAATATTGGACAGGACAGTTGAAGTGGATGCATCGGAAAGACCCGATTTTTCAAGTTTTCACTGATGAAAAAGGTTCTATTAAAGGTTATTTCCGCGGTGGAATGAACCCGACAAAAACCAACGCCTGGGTCAGGGAAATTGCAGGTCCCAATGACGACTCCTTATTCTGGAAAGAAATGGTCTGGGCCATCACTTCTACTTATAACCAAAATTACCAGGGAAAGCTTGCTTTGCCAGGGATTTTCTTGAACCATCCATTAACAAAAGCCTTCAAGGAAAATAATAACGCCTATACGACTCGGAATAATAAGGGTCTAATGTTGAATATAATCCAACTGGAAGGACTACTGAAACTGATTTTAGAGGGTGCTCCGGTGGGGCCGGATTCTATTTCATTAACGATTCAAACACCCAAAGGGAAAGCCACCTTGGAATCTGTAAAGGGCCAGATTACTGTTACACATAAAGAGGGTAAGCATCTATTAAACTTACCTCAGGCAGCGGTGGTAGAGTGGGTATTGGGACGGAAATTATTCTCTCAGCTGCCCGCTTATTATGAAGAAATACAAATCCAGAATATTCCTGAGACCTGGGTCAAATTACTGGATGAATTACTGCCTGTTGTCTCATGGAATTATATGTATACTGACTCATATTAATTTTAAGTACCTTTTCTGTTATAAAATGCAACTATGAAAGCACAAAAGGACATTCGGGAATAACCATGACAGACAAAAAGATAGAAAATCAGATACCCGCCCGTCCCACACCGACTGAGGATAAAACCCCAGACATGGCAAGGACGGGGGAATTTCATTTTCGATCAGTTCCCGGATGGATATATGGTACTTGGGGCGGCTTTACAGCGTTAGCACTGTTTTTTGTCATATTGTCTCACTGGCCAAAGACAGAAACTGTTGTTAAAGAAGTAAATCCCGACAAAGACAAGACCACGGTAATGACCTCTCGCGAAGTTTTTTCTGATGATTTTGAATCTGGAGATTTATCCGCATGGACTGTGGATTGGATGGATGTGAGAAAGAACCAACAAACCTCTAATCTCTTCCTGTATGGAACCGCCAACTTACCTGGAAATGAACAAACCGAATTTGTTCCACACAAACAAGGTACAAGCCGCGGGTTTTATGCACAATCACCCGTCATCCCTATTCGATTTGACCAACCTTATTCAGTGCGGTTTTTATTCAATGGATATGGTCCAATTGATATGGTGAAGTTCGGCCATATCCGATTACGGTTAAACAGCAGACTCCCGAATTTATCATTTGATGCCTATGGAAAAGGCAACTATCGTATATTGGACCAGAATGTATTTTCTCAGGCGGCTCCTAACAGTTACCTCTATGCAATATCAATTCAGGTTGACCCACAAAGGCATCATATTGCGTTGGAAATCAATAATAATACCAAGTATGAAATCATATATAATGCAGATTTGAAGCCTGTTCCAGACTTTTATATTGGAGAATCTCTCACCGGAGATAAACTCCAGCGGCAGGCTTTTGCCATATATGACAATATTGCGATTCGGGGTGTCCCCAGTCGTGATTTGTCGAATGAACCGACGGTCACCGCTCATATAGTAGCCACCCCAGCACCTGTTATCGATGAATTTGCGTTCCGGAAATCCCCCGAATTCCGAAACCGTTTAAAAGCCACCTGGGACATCTACAATAAAGGCGAGATGCAGGAAGCTATCACTTCCTTTAAGAAGATACTGAAGGATTATCCCAAATCCGCAGAAGCCTGTCATGGACTGGGACTCTCTTACCGAGCCCTGGGGGACTCCAGCACAGCTCAAAAATATTGGAATGACGCCTTGAGCATAGATTCTTCTTTTGCACCTGCCCGTCAGTTCTTGAAACAATAAGATGACGGATGATTCAAGGATGAAAGCTCGTTTAACCCCGGCTCAATGGCTGGCTCACCCCCCAAAGACTATTACTGAACATCTATTGAGGTCGGGACTGAGTTTATTGTCTGTCCCCTATTCTGCCATTACCTGGACCCGGGGAATGATGTATGACCATCGTATTTTCCCCGTGCATCGGTTATCGTGTCCGGTTATTTGTATCGGCAATATCACTACGGGTGGCACCGGAAAGACTCCCATTGTCCGATATGTGGCCGAATTATTGAGAGATGAGGGGCGAACTGTGGCGATTCTCAGTCGTGGGTATAAACGACCGGATGGGAAAGGACCGCTGTTAGTCCGTGACCAGGAAGCCATTCGAGCCTCATGGCGAACCGCGGGAGATGAGCCTTTGTTATTGGCGCAAAATCTGTCAGGAGTTGTTCTGTTGGTGGGCAGCAACCGTTGGGAGACAGGCCAGATCGCCATCAAAGATTATCAGGCAGATATCATTGTATTGGATGATGGATTCTCCCATCGACAGCTGTTCAGAGATTTAGATTTTGTTTTACTGGATGTTACTAATCCTTTTGGATATGGCAGAATGCTTCCCAGTGGACTACTCCGCGAACCTGTATCCGCTATTGAACGGGCGGAAGCTGTCATTTTGACCCGTACTCGGCCCGGTGAAACCTATCCAGAGTTGGAACATACTCTGTTGAAATATCATATTCATAAACCCATATTTAGATTTATCAGTCATTTAGGCCCAATTCGAGACGCTCGCACAAACGAGTCTATCCCCTTTAGTCGTCTTCCAAATCCTCTGCTGGCATTCTCCGGGATTGGAAATCCGGTGGGGTTCAATAACACCTTGACTGACTTAGACTTAACCCCGGTTCAGACCCTCTCTTATCCCGATCATTACACTTATCAACCCGCTGATTGGGCTGAACTAAACCAGTTAGCTAAAAAATATGGGGCTAAGGGTCTTTTCACCACAGAAAAAGATGTCATAAAATTAAAAGACTATATATCCGATTCCGATTTACCCCTGATGTATCCGGAACTCCGAATGGAACCTGAAGACAAGGCTGCTTTCAGCCAATTCATCCAACAACGGATATCATTGAAAAATCAGGCATCATTAAACATGTTATAATGTTTATTCTTTTGAGGTTTACAGCATGAAAATAAAATTTGGCACATCCGGATGGCGCGCCATCATATCGGACGAGTTTACATTTGCAAATGTTCGTGTTGTTACAGCGGCTATTGCTCGTTATCTGAAGGAAGCAGGTGTTGCTTCCCAAGGGGTCGTTGTTGGATATGATACGAGATTCCTGTCTGCTGAATTTTCAGCCGTTGCGGCCCAGACACTTGCCGCCGAAGGAATTAAAAGTTTTCTGACCGTTCGCGATACACCAACACCGGCTATCGCCTCCGAAATCCGTTTTCGGAAGGCAGCGGGCGGCATCAATCTTACTGCCAGCCATAATCCTGCCACTTACAATGGAATTAAGTTTTCTCCGTCCTGGGGAGGCCCAGCAACTCCTGAAATCACAAAGACCATCGAAGATTATGCAAATAAATTTCTGGCTGACGGCTACCAACCCGCATCAATGGACATGGATAAGGCTGTCGAACAGGGTCTGATTGAGAAAATAGATATCCGCCCACGGTACTTGGAAGAAATTCGCAGTAAAATCAATCTTGACGCGATTCGGAAGGCTAACCTATCCGTTGCTGCGGATGTCCTGTATGGAACCGGCCGCGAATATCTGGATACGCTCCTCCAAGACGCCGGCGTCAGAGTGAACCTCCTGCATTCATGGCGAGACCCCTATTTTGGGAATGACATTCCTGAACCAAACGAAGAACATCTGCCCGATTTACTAACCGCCATGAGAACCGGCCAGTACAATCTTGGACTGGCAACCGACGGAGATGCTGATCGTTTTGGTATTATAGATAGTGATGGTACATTCATCACCCCGAATCAGGTATTGGCACTATTATTTCTGCACCTGATGGAATCCCGTGGGTGGAAGGGTTCTGTTGTAAGGACCGTACCCACTACACACCTGATTGATACGATGGCTGCAAAGCATGGAGTCAAAGTCCATGTCACGCCAGTAGGTTTCAAATACATCGGTGAACTGATGGAGAGTGAACCCGTTATCATTGGTGGGGAGGAAAGCGGCGGACTCAGTATCATGGGTCATGTGCCCGAGAAGGATGGGCTCATCGCTTGTATGCTGTTGACGGAAATGGTCGCTATCCGTAAGGAAACATTGAAGGAAACTTTAGCCTACATAGAAAAAACATACGGGAAGTTCTGCACCGGCCGAGTAGATTTACGGCTGACCCCAGAGAAAAAAGAAGCGCTTTGGTCTGAAATCCAGACGGGAAACAGTGCGGATTTTGCCGGACTAAAAATCGTAAACAGAGAAAATGTGGATGGAATTGGTTGGGAACTGGAAGATGGAACATTCACCCTGGTCCGCCCCTCCGGAACAGAACCTCTGCTGAGATGTTATGCCGAAAGCCGCGATGAGGCTAAATTAAATAAAGTACTTGAAGCATTTAGGAAACTCAGTTGATCATTTTCAAGAGAGGAGGGTTGTACTAATGCCCTGCGGAAAAAAACGCAAACGCGCCAAAATGGCTAAGCACAAACTGCGGAAACGCCGTCGTCGTGACCGTCATAAAAAGAAATAACATTAAGGCGACCTCGCCTTTGTTTATATGTGGGATATTAAACCAGTCCCGATTTCGGATTCACAATCAATCGGGACTGGTTTTTCATGGCTAGTATTCTTTCCTTTTTTAAGCTCAAAAACTCATTTTATGCTATAAATGTCAATTAGATGGAAGTAAAAGCATACGCAAAGATTAATTTATTCCTCGAAGTGACCGGGGTACGACCTGACCGATACCACGGCCTTTCTACTATTTTCCAATCCATCAGTCTCTATGACACTCTCACCTTCAATCCTTCTGATTCAGACATATCACTAACCTGCAGCTCCGATACAATTCCTGTCGATTCGAGCAATCTCGTATGGAAAGCCGCCGCCTTACTGAAAGAAAAGTATTCAGTCAAAGAAGGGGTTTCGATGCACCTGGAAAAAGAAATACCTGTTGGAGCGGGTTTAGGTGGAGGCAGCAGCGATGCAGCAGCGGTCCTCCGGGGATTGAATACCTTTTGGGATCTGAAGTTATCTCCAACAACATTGCAGGATTTAGGGGCACAGTTAGGAATGGATGTTCCGTTTTTTATTCGCGGCGGCACAGCATTTGCGATTGAGCGTGGGGAAGTCATCGCCCAATATCTGCCGACACCAGAATTCTGGATGGTCTTGGTATATCCCAACCTGTTTGTCAGCACCAAAGAAGTTTATCAGCAATTAGATGAAAAGGTTTATTATCGACCGGAGTCACCCCAACCCATATTAAACTGTATTCGTTTGGACCAACGAACTCAATTGTCGGCATTACTGTACAACCGACTTGAATCAGTCACACTCCCACTGTATCCGCCCATTCTCGAAATAAAAGAAGCCTTATCTCTGTGGGGATGTGAAGGTGTTTTGATGAGCGGGAGCGGGTCTTCCATTTTTGGAATTTGCCGTACTCAGGAAGAAGCTGAAAAGAAGGCTGAACAAATCCAGAAACAATTTGGGTACTGGGCAAAAGCGGTCCATACTACCCCTGCTATTTAACTTCAATAAATCCAATTCTAATACACATCTTCACCCCAACCTTTTTACAACCAATTAACATAATACACACAATCGTCAGTTAGCCATTTTAGAAAAGAGCGCCAATAAATAGCTGACTATTTACATACTAATGAAATAGACTTACACTAATAAAAATATTTTCTGTTGCAAGTTAATTGAAAATGGTATAAAAAGTAGATTATATGGGAGTTTTTTAAAATCCCGAGTGGTGGTAAATTGCATGACTAATGTTGAGGTAGAAAGAGGCTCTGGGATGAGAGTAAAATCGGGAAGAGTCACAGTCATAACTATTGTGATTACCGTTCTTCTTTTAACTGGAGCAGGATACGGTTTCTGGTATTTCAGAAACCGGACACCTATCCCCGGAGAAGTTCAACAAAGCAAATCAGGTATTGTCGATATTGTTGTCAGTGATAATCAAGGGAAAACCCTCAGTGAGGGAAAAGGGATTATCATCAACAACAAGGGCCTGGTTCTGACGGGCAGACACCTTCTTGATGGCGGCAAAAAATGCCTCATCAAAAGTGGTGGAGAATCATGGGATATCAGTCAGGTCAGTGATGTAACTCCAGAGCTTGTGCTCCTCCAACCGAAAAAAACTCCAGACGAAGTTAGTATTATTTCTTTTACAACAACGGCCATCATCGATAGATCCGCTGTTTGGACTCTGGGTAACAGCAAGATCCAACCAGGGTACATTACGGCATATCGGGACGTCCCCTCCGGCCAAACTTTCCTTCAAGTATCCACCAAGCTATCCCCTGCCGATAATGGTGTTCCTGTCATAGATGCAAAAGGAGAAGCGATTGGCATCGCTTTATATATTACCCGCGACAAACAAATCCAGGTGCTCGCCATTCCAGCCGGCAACATCCCGATGGATAAATTAAAAAATCCCGTATGGACATCCCTTGCCCAATGGCCGGGGAATGGGTCACCTGTTTGGAATAAGTCACCGCAATATGACTACTGGAATGGGGTATCTCTGCTGAGTGAGGGGAATATCGAAAAAGCCATCGAATCCCTGACCAAGGCCGAGTCTGACATAACTTATCAGACCCCAGCCCGATTGGAAAAAGTCTCTGCCCTGATTCAGTCTAAAAAGACTTCCGAAGCACAACAAATACTGACCACCCTCCTGACGCAAAATCCGGCACTCCCGGAAGCGTTATATTACACGGGCATCATCCAACAAATCCAGAAGAAACCCGTAGAGGCACAAGCTTCCTTCCAACAAGCCGTAAGAATCAAACCGGGATTAGTACAGGCACAATACGAATTAGGCCGATTACTGGAACTCCAAAACAAGAATGTCGAAGCTCGACAGTGTTATCAAACCATCATTCAAAACAGACCGGGGATGGCGGAAGCATGGTTCCGGCTGGGATATCTGGACCACAAAAATCAGGATATAAAAAATGCCATTAAGGAATATCAACAGGCCGTGAAAATCCATCCTGGCTGGGTAGATGCACAATACAATCTGGGAATCAGTTTATATACTGACAAACAGTATCGATTAGCCCAAAAGGCCTTCGAATCCGTATTAGAGATTCAACCCGATTACACTCCGGCATCGATTTACCTGGCACATATTTATCGTCGAGAAAAAGAAAATAACCGTGCTATCCAGGTCCTGAAAAAGGCCATCAAAAAAGATAGTTATTCCTATCAGGCGCATCTTGAACTGGCCTGCGCCTATTATGCTGAGAAGAAATATCGAGACAGCGTCAAATCCGCAGCAGAGGCCATCCGTATCAAACCCGACGCACCAGAGGCCCATGAGGCCATGGGGATGGGTTATGCCCGGCAGCAAGACTATGCCAAAGCCTTTGAAGCCGTACAGAAGGCCCTGTCACTCCAGCCCAATAATCCTCGATACCATTATGACAGTGGGATTATTTCTCTTCGCTTGGAAGAAAACCAACAGGCAGAAAACTCTTTCAAGGAAGCTGTCCGTCTGAAACCCGACTGGACAGAAGCCTGGTACAATCTGGGGATTGCTTCCCGATTATTGGAAAAATATACAGATGCGCAGAATGCCTATCAAAAAGCCCTTTCGTTACAACCCGATTATTTCAACGCAGAGTATAACTTAGGCCTGGTTTACAGAGATTTGACACAATATAAAGAGGCTATCCAGATTTTCAAAGAACTGACCATCAAACGGCCTTTACTCGTCGAAGCCCATCATGCTTTGGGCCTGGTATGTCTGGATAATAAAGATTATCAAGGTGCCCGAAATGCCTTCACACAAGCACTTCGCTTGAAACCCTCTTATTACCGATCCAGTTTGCAATTAGGAAACACATACGCAACTCAGGGATTGTATCAGGATGCCATTGGTGCTTATCTTCAGGCCATCCGCCAAAAGCCAGATTATACAGAAGCCCATTTCCAGTTAGGGAATGTCTATGAGAAACAAAACCGGCTCGTTGATGCAGAGAAATCCTATCGAGATGCCATCAACACGCAATACAACTATACTCAGGCCCTCTATCATCTCGGATTAGTACAATACAGGATGAAACAACCGGACCAGGCTATCAGCTCACTCAAACAGGCCATTAAATATAAAGCAGATTATACTGATGCCATGCTGGCATTAGGCCGAATCTACAATAATACAGGCAAATATGCAGACGCTATTGCCATCGCACAAGTCGCCCTCTCATATAAGGCAAATTTACCCAGTGCACAGATATTGATTGGTTTGTCCTATATTGGATTGAAAGATATGTCCAGTGCCATTGATGCGATGACCAAGGCGGTGGAACTTGGCCCCAAACTTCCAGAAACCCATTATCACCTGGGATTAGTCCGAGCCATGACGGATGATTCTCAGGGGGCCATTGATGCCTACAAGGCGGCACTTTTATATAACAACAATTACGGACAGGCCTACCTAAAACTGGGCGAAGTCTATACGCAGCAGGGACAACTTCAGGACGCCCTGAATGCCTACAATAATGCCATCAGAGCAAACAAGAATCTGGTGGACGGCTGGTATGGACAGGGAGTAACTTACACCCGATTAGGACAATATCCTGAGGCCATCAAGGCTTATCAACAAGTCATGAAACTTCAGCCTGATAATACGTCTGCCAGTTATCTGGAAGGGGTGGCTTACACCAAACTATCCCAGTATGGCGAGGCCATAGACGCCTTCAAAAACTGTATCAGGGTAAATCCCAAAATGGCCGAAGCCCATGTTCAGTTAAGCCTTTTATATATGAAAATTGAAGAGGATACCCTGGCTCAGACAATATTAAAAGAAGCTATCAAACTATCACCCAATTCTCCCGAAGTCTATTTGGCAATGGGGATAGGAAATGAACGGGCAAATAAGCTGGAAGAAGCCGTCAAGAATTACACCAAGGCGCATCAGCTAAACCCCAACTCCTCGGAATCTGTTTACCGCCTGGCGTGGGTAAAAGCTCAAATGAATAAAGCCACTGAGGCCGATACCCTGATTCAGCAGGCCCTCCAGATGGCACCCCAGTCAGCAGAAGCTCACCGGTATGCCGGAATGGTGTACAGTAAAATCAAGCGGCATGAGGATGCCCTCCGTGAACTTCAGGAGTCCCTGCGATTAAGTCCGGGAGATATGGAGACCATCCTGCAATTAGGTCTGGCATATGCAAACAATCGAGACTACACCAATGCCATAGCCCAGTATCAGATATTAAAAGCGGAAGATACGAATCTGGCTGCAAAATTAAAAGAAGCCATTCCGGTCAAAGTCGATTAGAACTATTGAGAAAAATGATTCTGATATAATTCAGGATGATATGACTCCTGTATTAGATGTTAAAAATCTAACCATACAATTCGGCGATAAAACGGTCATAGACCGATTATCCCTGTCCCTCATGTCAGGTCAGAAGGCATCATTATCCGGCCCGTCAGGTGCCGGTAAATCCACATTATTAAAAGCCATCCTGGGGTTTGTCATACCCCAATCAGGAACGATTCAAGTCAAAGGCACATTGATGTCCGCCAATACCATCTGGAAATTGAGGAGGGAACTGGCCTATGTCCCCCAGGAACCCGAGATGGAAGCAGGACAGGTCCGGGAAGTTATTACCCGGCCCTTTCAGTTTCAAGCCAACCAATCCCTGAAAAATAATCTGAATAATATCCCGGAATTGTTTGACCGGTTTCTCCTGACATCGGATTTACTGGATAAGGATATTACCCAGTTATCCGGCGGAGAGAAACAAAGAGTTGCCCTCATCATGTCCATATTGTTAAACCGTAAAATCTTTCTTTTAGATGAAGTAACTTCGGCGCTGGATGCTGACAGTAAAAAAGCGGTAAAAACCTGGTTTGATGAACAGTCCGATGTAACAGTACTGGCTATCAGTCACGACCGGGAAGGATTTTATTATCCCGACCATTTGATTCCCTTGAAAGGAAATCATCAAGAATGACGGGCACTTCAGATATCACCTTCGAAGGACTGGCAGCAGCCTATCTGTTACTGGCATTTCCTCTGGCGGTCATGTTATGGTACCGGATCCCGTTAATCAAGGAATCCATTATCTCTGTTATCCGAATGACGGTTCAGCTTCTCCTGGTAGGGTTATATCTTGAGGTAGTTTTTAAGTTAAACAGCTTCTGGCTTACTTCAATATGGCTGATTATTATGGTCTTAGTGGCTGACTTATCCATTATTCAGGGGTGTCAATTACGAATCAAACCTTTTATCTGGCCTTTGATAGCAGCTTTAGGATTGGGAACCGTTATTCCTACCCTCTTTTTTGTTGTTCCGATACTCAATCGACCCAACCCATTGGATGCCCAGTATGCCATTCCCATTGGAGGGATGATTCTGGGGAACTGTCTGCGGGCAGACATTGTGGGAATCAAACAGTTTTATGAATCCATCCGGCGAAATGAAAAGGCATTCCAACTCACACTGGCACAGGGTGCGACTTTGTCTGAAGCCACCCGGCATTATCTACGGGATTCCTTTCGGGCGGCTATGGCCCCCACAGTGGCGACAATGGCCACCTTGGGACTGGTATCCCTGCCAGGAATGATGACCGGTGCCATTTTAGGCGGGGCGTCCCCCATGACAGCTATCAAATACCAGATTGCCATCTTCCTTGCCATTTTCTCAGGAACAGCGATAACCGTCTTTATCGGACTCTGGTTAACTCGGAAGACCAGTTTTACCCCTTACGGGACTCTGAATCCGAACATCTTCAAACCCTCTAAATAATCCCACCACCCCTGACGAACCATCCACGGACCTGCTCGGAGTTGCTCCGTAACTGATTC
>CAZXWN010000005.1:47097-139543 GCA_964644695.1 uncultured bacterium | reverse complement strand
GAATTGGTAAGGGTCAGACAACAGGATATTGTATTTTTACTGTATCTCCTAAGGGTCTTAAAAAAGAGTATGTTGAAGTAAAGTAGTTTTTAGCCAAATACGAAAATAAAAAGAAAGAGGGTCTGGATTTGTATCCAGGCCCTCTTTTTTCTTTTACAGTGATTTACTTATCGGATTGATCTTTTTCAACTGCCGGAATCAATCGAGCATATCGGGTTCCCCAGATGAGGAAAATGACCAATATACCGGCAATAAAGACGAGATTAATCCATTTGCCCTGGTCATAGGAAAGGTTAAACCCGATGGGCTGAGTCAAGATAAAGGTGGTGGTTACACCGGTCATAAATAATGCAGGGAGAGTGGTAATCCAATGGAACTGCCCTTTGTATTTATAAAGATAAACTGAACAGGCCCATAAAGTGACTGTTCCCAGAACCTGATTGCTCCAGGCAAAATATTTCCACAAAGTAGAAAAGTCGCTGAAAGTTAAAAATACCGCAACGGCGAAAAGTGGTATTGCCAGATAAAACCGGCGTAATACGGGTTTCTGGTCCATGTTTAATATTTCTGCCAGCATCAACCGGCCGGCGCGGAAGGCAGTATCACCCGTAGTAATAGGGCAGGCAATGACACCGAGAATGGCCAGGATACCACCGAAGGTCCCCATCAGTGTGGTACAGGCGGTGTAAACAATCGCATTAGGTCCACCGTTGGCTAATGCAGAGTTCAGTCCTGCAATACCATTGGGGAAAAAGGACATTCCCACTGTGGCCCAAATCATGGCAATGATTCCCTCAGATATCATGGCTCCATAAAAGACCACCTTGGCATGTCTCTCTGTTTTTAAGCATCGAGCCATCATGGGGGATTGGGTGGCATGAAATCCGGACAAGGCACCACAGGCAATTGTGATGAACATGGTGGACCAGATAGGAACCCCTTTGGGATGAAGATTAGTAAAAGTAAAAGCAGGAATGGGGTAGCCTTTGATTATCATTCCGGTACCCACACCAAACACCATAATCAATAATGCAAGTCCGAAAAGAGGATAGATGCGCCCAATCAGTTTATCGATGGGTAACACTGTCGCTGCCAGATAATAGGCAAAGATTATAAATATCCAGAAATATTTGTTGATGAGCCAACCCTGTTGAGTACACATTAAATTTAATAAATCAGCGGGTCCTTTTACAAATACAACGCCTACAAGAATCATTAATCCAACAATAAATACCCTCATAATATTTTGGACAGTTTTTCCCAGATAGGTTCCATGTAACTCTGATAACGAGGCTCCACCATGTTTGAGAGACATCATCCCAGATACAAAATCATGAACTGCTCCGCCAAAAATACATCCAAAGATAATCCATAAATAAGCAGCTGGCCCCCATAATGCGCCTTGCAGTGCTCCGAAGATTGGACCGAGTCCGGCAATATTCAGGAGTTGAATGAGATAGACTCGCCATGTGGATAAGGGGACATAATCAACACCATCGCCTTTGGAGTAGGCGGGAGTCTGGCGATTGGGGTCTACACCCAATAATCGTTCCAGAAAACTTCCCCAGGTAAAGTAAGCAATAATCAATAACAGGATTCCGCCCAGATAAATAGACATAATATTTCCTTCTGTGTTTTTAGAGTGACGAGTCAGGTGGCGAAGCTGGTTGCTGATTTATTTCAGAACCTGTTTGTCATCCTGGCCGGAATATCGTTATTATTATAATAAAACTGGGATTAAGGTATAACAGAAAAATAATGTATCCAATTATAGAAACTGTCCAAGCGCTAACGACACAGCAATCTACGCTGGCTTTAGATACTGCTTTACATAACGCGACACGGGGCGCTCTTCCCATGTGGGCCAGTGAGGCATTGATTTCATTATCCATTATTATTTCTACCTGGGTATTATGTTGGTTATTTCACCGTTTTGGTGTGAAGCTCCTGTTGAAAATCATCAAACGCCAGTCCCCAGAACTACATGAAATAGTTGTGCATAACTTAAGGACCCCCCTTGCTTTGATTCTTTTTATCGTCGGTGTCTGGTTTACTGTACATCGGTTGATTATCCTTAAGAATTATTTGGATGTGGTGAATCATGTCGCTTACATTTTTCTGGCGGCTGCTGCGGGGTTTATTTTTACTCGAATCTCAAGAGCGTTCTTTGAATGGTATGCTCTTGTTCTGAGTCAAAAAGAGCAGGGGACCACCGATACTCAATTTCTTCCGTCCATCCGCAGGGTCATCAATGCATTGATTTGGCTAATTGCCTTCATCATGGTGTTGGATTATCTGAATATTAAAATCACATCCCTGATAACGACCCTGGGTATCGGGGGCCTGGCCGTAGCTCTGGCGCTTCAGGACTCTTTGTCGAATTTCTTTTCCGGGTTTTATCTCATGTGGGATAAACCTGTTCGAGTGGGTGATTTCGTCCGGCTGGAAACAGGACAGGAAGGTTTTATTGACTCCATCGGCTGGAGGTCAACCAAAATAAGGACCCTTGGAAATCAGCTGGTGGTCATCCCCAATTCAAAACTGGCTCAGAGTATTGTGACGAACTTTTATCTCTCAGAGCAGAGCAAGTCTTTTGTGGTGGAAGTGGGTGTTGGATATCAATCGGATTTATATCGAGTTGAAGAAATAACGATACAAGTTGCGCAGCAGGTTGCCTATGAAGTGGAAGGTGCTGATCCTTCTTTTGTGCCTTTGGTTCGTTATCATACTTTTGCCGACTCAAATATTAACTTTCGCGTTGTTTTTCAGGTTAAAGATTTTACAGCGCAAAACTTAATTCGGCATGAATTTATCAAAGCATTACATCGGCGTTTTAATGAAGAGGGTATTTCTATAAATTATCCTCAAAGGGAAATTAAAATTGTTAGCACCCCGGGATGGATTGAACAACCTCCAAAAACTGACAAGGATTGATTTGTGAAAAAAGGTTATTTGATTTGGGATAAATCTGAGACTGAACAGGTTCGGTTTTTGTTGCGGCACAGGGAAACTTTGATTGGCCGTGATGCCGCCTGTTGTCAAATTGTACTTACGGATCCTCGTGTATCCAGACGACATGGGTGTTTTATAAAAGTGGGGTCTATCTATCTTTACAAAGATTTGGGCAGCCGAAATGGGACCCATTTGAATGGGGAGAGAGTTACGGAAACACCTTTAACTGATGGGGATACTTTAGAATTTGGAAAACTGAGACTGGTGTTTCATTTAGATGAAACCGGTGATCCTCACCCGACGGAACAGCTTAAACGGACTGTTTCAAAATCTACAAAATCTGTGTCATCGCGGAAAAAGTAGTTTATTTCTCATTATTGGAACTCCTTTTTGTTGCTTACTGTTATTAGTTAAGATTGCTAAGCAAAATAAAGGGAGGTTATTCAATGTTACAAATCGGAAAAGTCGTTGAAGATTTTGAAGTTGATGCTTTTCACAATGAGGAAGTAAAGAAAGTTCGTCTTACAGACTATCATGGGAAATGGGTAGTCGCACTCTTTTATCCTGCTGATTTTACTTTTGTGTGTCCCACCGAACTGGAAGAAGCGGCGGACTGTTATTCTGATTTTCAGGAAATAGGTGCAGAAATTTTAAGTGTCAGTACGGATACTGTGTTTGTTCATAAGGCATGGCATGACACTTCTGAAGCTATCAAGAAGATTAAATATCCCATGTTGGCTGATCCTTCCGGGAAAGTCTGTCGGCAGTTTGGAACTTATATTGAAGAAGAGGGTTTGTCACTCCGAGGTACTTTTATCATTGATCCGGATGGTGTCCTCAAGGCTATGGATATCCATGACAATTCCATTGGACGAAGTGCGGGTGAAATTCTTCGGAAGTTACAGGCGGCTCAATTTGTCAGGGAACATAAAGGTCTCGTCTGTCCGGCTAGTTGGAAACCGGGTCAAAAGACCCTTAAACCCGGACTTGATTTAGTTGGCAAAATATAAGCCGTTTAGGTGAATAAAAAAAGCGGGACAGACAAGCTTGTCCCGCTTTTGTTTTGTGTCCTGAAAGACTTAGTTCAGCCGCGTTCCACATTCACCACAGAAACGAGTTCCCGCCTGGCTTTTGGCCTTACAATTAGGGCAAACAGCTAATCCCAGCCCGGCGCCACAGTTACCGCAGAATTTTCCCTGATTGGTTGGCTTTCCACATTCCGGACAGGTGATTTGTTTACTCTCAATATCCCCTTTGAACACTTGAGTATTTTTAGCTTTTTCTTTGATGTCTTCGACCATCTTCTCTGCTTTAGCTGCGGCAATTTCAACATTCATCCGGGGAGCGCAATCAACACACAAACCTTCTTCTTCGTTGAAATCAGTTTCACAAACCCATTGACGGCACTTGTGACACCGATGGTAATGCCCCTTGGCTTCATTCTGAGCTATTTCAAAGGCGGCTTCGTGTTCTTTGTGCCATTCAGGAGACATCCCCTGGAATCTCTCCGAAAGAATATCTGCACCCCGCTCAATGTTGGACCCAATTCCTGCCTGACCTAACAATGAAGCGCCCAGTGACAGTCCCTGAGACAGGGAGCGGAGGAAGCCACCTTTCTTATAAGTCTTGGATTCGATGAAGTGAGTTTTAAAACCATCCTGGCAAAGGTCACAGTAGAATGTGAATTGGAATCCAGCTTCAGTACTATTATCTTCATAGTTGCGACAGAAAGATTGTAATGACATTAGATTATTTCTCCTTGGTAGTTATGATAGTGCAGTGCCACATTCCCGGCACTTGGTATGAAAAACGGATTGTTTTACATGGCATTTTTTATTTGGGCATACAACAATAAGAGATGATTTACAAAACTCACATTGGGTAGAATTTTGTGTTAGTTTTTTGCAGGATGGGCAGTTTATTTTCAGGGGAAGTCCACAAAGATTACATTTTGCCCATTTTCGTTCAACAGGATTTCTGCAGTCAGGGCAACGAAGAATTAATGGGTCTTCAGCGCCGCACATTGGACATAATCGTGATTCTCCAGGAATCAACGCATTACAATATTCACAGGGATGTTTGTATCCAGCCATATTTTTCTCTTTTTTAAGTAACGTATCATTCTGCAACATTTTATATCATAATATGTTGCAGAATAAACCATCTGTGATGCCGAGGTTTCTTTTGATGTTTGTTGTTGCTTAAGCGGAAGGTCTGAGATACATACAAAATAACCTGAATATTTGTGTGATTTTCACGGGTTATTGTAATTTGAAAAAATAACTTGACACTCTGTGACCAGTCAACATATTATCAATTTCGTAAGTAATTATTACTAAGTGGCAGAAATGCCCCTTTTTTAAAACCTTATACTTTGTAACACAAAGTGAGATGTAACGATGAATCAAATAGAGACCCACTTAAAGGATATTGCTGAGATACGGGACATGATGGAGAGGTCGTCAAAGTTCCTTTCATTGAGTGGATTATCAGGAATTACGATAGGAATAATCGCCTTAATAGGAGACTGGGTAGTATATGAGTTCATACAACCTTTCCGGAAATATCCCGGGTCTATTGGCGGTGTTGGCTGGATAATGGCTGCTATTGCAGGGTTAGTGCTGATTCTTTCCCTGGCACTTGCTGTTTTATTTACAGTCCGGATGGCCAACCGGAAAGGGCTACCTGTATGGAACAAAACATCCAAGTACATGTTGATCAGCCTGTTTACTCCCTTGGTAATTGGGGGGCTATTTTGTCTTGCGTTGATTCAGAATGAGTATTTGGAGTTGTTAGCCCCGGTCACTCTTATGATCTATGGAATAAGTTTATTATCAGCCAGCAAATACACAGTTAAAGAAATTCAATTTCTGGCATACTGTGAGGCTCTTTTGGGAATCCTTGCGGCTTTTTATCCTATGTGGGGATTAATTTTTTGGGGCATTGGGTTCGGGGTTTTACATATTGTGTATGGAACCTATATCTATTTGAAGTATGAAAAGTGAAAGAACATATCCAGCAATTAAATAAAATATTTGAAAATCGATATCGGTTGGGAATCATGTCTTTACTGATGATTCATGAGCGAATCGAGTTTCTTGAGTTGAAACAAACTCTGGACTTAACGGATGGGAATTTGGCCAGTCATGCTAATACACTGGAGCAAGCTGGATATATCCAGATTTTGAAGGAAGCCGGGCCTGGGCGCCAAGTGACTCTTTATTCGGCCACAGCTGAAGGAAGAAAGGCTTTTACGGACCACCTCGAAAATTTGGAGAAGATTCTTAAAAACATTCAGTGACATTAATTTTTACCGCCTACTTTGCGGTGCAAAGTAAAAGAAAGGATAAGGAGGAGACGATGAAAGTCATCATGGCGAGTGTGTGGGGGATGTGTATGGGAGTCCGCCGCGCATTACAGACAGCTCGAACCGAAAAGGATCCAACCCGGATTGCAATTTATGGGGAGTTGGTCCACAATGCTGATATAAATCAGGAAATGCAAATGCGCGGATATCAGATTATTGCCGAGTCGGAGAAAGGGAAATTTATCACAGCGCCTGAGATAATGATTACAGCTCATGGGATTAGCCAGCGGGAGTTGAGTGGATTAGCAGGGCAGGGAAAGAGGATGATAGATACTACCTGTCCCCTGGTGAAGAACATTCAGAACCATGCAAGAAAATTACACGATGAAGGATATCATGTGATTGTATTGGGGAAGGTGGGTCATGTGGAAGTGAAGGGAATCACTGGGGATTTGGAAAACTATTCCGTTGTATCCAGTGAACAGGATGTTCGAAGCTACCCCTGTCATAAGCTGGGTGTTTTATGTCAGAGCACTTTCTCTCCGCGAGCTGTGCCGAAAATTATGGATGAGATCCAAAGGAAAAATCCAGAAAGTGAAATATACTGGGTCAATACGATTTGTGAACCTACGAAAAGACGTCAACAAGCAGTAATTCAATTAGCTAATCAAGTGGATTGCCTGGTGGTAGTAGGTGGGAAAAACTCAAACAATACTCGCGAGCTGGTGGAGCTGGGAATTAGCCTGGGACTCAAAGTTTATCAGGTTGAATCCAGTGGGGACATATCTCCGGATATGTTTTACTCATTCAGGGTTGTGGGGCTGACAGCAGGAACATCGACTCCGGATTGGGTCGTAGAAGAAATCAGGGAAACTTTAATGCAAATACCTCCGACTACAGGGATTTATTTGTCGGACATGCAAGATTTTACAAAAGCCGTATAAGAAAACTATAAGGAGACGAGAAATGGTTAAAAAGATTACTGCGATCGTGTTTATTTTTATCTGTATTTGTACTGCCTGGGCTATATTGGGAGGAACTCTTTTGGTCCGCACGGATTCTCAAGATGGGAATTTACGGAGTTCTGTTTCAAAAATATGGGGATCACAACAGTTACAAAAAGCGCCTCAATTTCAATACTATACCCAATCTACAAACTGGATGGAATCCACAGAGGGAAGCAAAGTGATCAGACGAAGTGAGCTGGTCAATACACCCACGATTATCCCTTTAGACGGAAGTAATATCCAGGTAAAACTAAATTTAGAACCCAGGCGAAAAGGTTTGTTATGGTATCCCACATACAAAGTGAATTTTAACGGGAAGTATAAAGTTTCTAATCCAGTTCAGGAGCCAAGACATTTTACTGCCCGGTTTGAATTACCTGTCGCCGGTGCCAAGTATGATGAATTTTCAGTCAAGATTGGTAATATTGAGCAACCGCTGGTTATTGGCTCTGATGGTGTGGTTGAAATTGGAATGGATTTGTCTCCTGGCCAAAATGAAACATTTCAAATTCAATATCAATCTCAAGGATTAGAACGGTGGGGATACTGGTTTGGTGATAATGTAAAACAAGTAAAAGACTTCCATTTAAAAGTTATGACAGATTTTGTTCAGGTGGATTATCCTGATGACGCTATGTCACCAACTTCAAAAAATAATTCTGACAGTGGCATGATTTTGAACTGGGATTATCAGAATTTATTATCAGGTGTCCAAATTGGCATAACAATGCCGGAAAAGATAAATCCAGGTCCCTGGGCAAGTCGAGTAATATTTATGGCTCCAGTAGCTCTGTTCTTGTTCTTCTTTATGGTTTTTATTTTTTCGACCATGAAAGAAGTAAAACTTCATCCGATGCACTACTTCTTTTTGGGTGTTTCGTTTTTCAGTTTTCACCTTTTGCTAGCCTATCTTGTGGACCATATTTCCGTGGAGTGGGCATTGGTTATTTGCTCTTTAATGTCTCTGGGGTTAGTTCTATCTTACATGGGTAGAGTTACTACCAAACAATTTACCCTACGGTATGTCGCACCAAGCCAACTAGCCTATCTGATTCTCTTCTCTTATACCTTTTTTCTTAAGGGATTCACGGGGCTGGCGATAACGATTCTTTGTATCCTCACTCTTTTCCTGGTGATGATGGTGACCGCAAAGGTCGATTGGGAAAAAGTTATGGCCAAGTAATTCGATCGTAATCAATTTCTTGTTTTGGAGAGGGAGTTAGGTTGGTTCGGTCAATCTAACTCCCTTTTATAATTAGTTTCAGAAATAAGAGGTTGTATAAGAAAGGTTGTAAGTAATCAGATGGTAGTTTTTATCTTATATTGATTCTTGTGTGATTACTGCTTCTGGAGCCGGAGATTGAATATGTCTATATTTCCAAAGTTCCCAATTTAATGCTGCCCAGATAATGACCATAGGGTACATTTTGAAACTCATCCATAATATTCCATTACCTGCCCGATGCGCAGGACTCCAGAAATTAAAGGGCATCGCCGTCCATATAGTTATTATTGCGATTAAGGTAATCCATCCCTGAGATAATTTCTGATGTTCACATAGGGTGAGTAGAATAACTAAAAGGACCCAGAGAACATAAACCAGGTAATGATCCCAGCAAAGGCTTGGTATCAGTAAAGCTGTCAATAGAATGGAACTGATACGGAGGTTTTCCATCCCGGGACAATGGTTTTCCCATGCTGCTCCTAAACCTATTATTAAAACAATTAAGGCGGTTAGTGTGCTAAGCCACTTTGCCAGCCAGGGAGACTGTGACCAGGGTATTGTTTCGGGATTGGGAGTGAGTGTTCGGAAAATTAATGCATGTATGGACTGATTTGCAGGAGAAACATGGAAGACTTCTCCGCCATCTTGCCACACAGACTGTCCATAGTTCATGGATTGAACCATTTTGGTATATTCAATAAAAGGTTTAGGTCCCCAGGCAAGTAACCCTCCTGCGAATAATAACCCAATTAAAACAAGTGCTGCTCCCAGTGTTTTCCACTGTTTTTTTAATATTAGATAAACCAAAAATAGTCCAGGGAACAGTTTAATCACTGTCGCCAAACACAGGCAGATGCCAGCACTCCATTTATTGGATTTTTGATAAAAATACCAGGCTAATACCAATACAAACAGGATGAAGATATTTAATTGGCCGGCGGTAAGTGTTCGGGTCATTGGATAGTAAAGCGCAGACATTCCTAAACCTAAAATAAATCCCATCTGTTTGAGAGCCTTAGGAAATCGAGAAACAGTTAATCCTAAAACAGAGAACCACATTATTTGATTGAGTATGAACCATATAAGTTTAGCGGTTACAAAATTAAACAAAGTAAGGGGAATAAAGAGTACAGCAACAAAGAGAGGGTATACATAAGGATTTGTTTGGGGAATTCCATGGAGTTGCGCCGCCATCAATAGTTGATCACGGTCGTATGGGTTTCCACCTTTAGTTAACAGGTCTGCTGCCAGATAATTATGGGCAAAATCATTTCCATGGAAATTAGCCAAAACAGAAGATACCTGATTTTGCCAGTATAAATAACCAAAAAGAACCAGAAGTAGTATCTGGAACGCATAGAACATCTGTGAGTAAGGTGAACGGGCTTGATTTATTTTCATATCAAAAGAAACTCCCCTTTAATACTACCTAAAGGGGAGAGGTTTTGTCCAAAACTTTAGACCTTTCAGTTCAAGATTTGCCATCGGGATTGAGCATGTACTTCAATTCCCGTCCGGGCTTGAAGACCGGGACCTTACGAGGCGGAATTTTCGCCTCGACTTTGGTCTTCGGATTCCTGCCAATACGAGCGACTCGCTGTTTGACTTGGAATACCCCAAAATTCCGTAATTCAAGCCGTTCACCACGTGCCAGAGATTCTTTAATTACATTGATAATCTCTTCGACGACAACAGCGGTGTCTGCTCGCGGAAGTTTGGTCCGGTTGGCGACTTCATTGATAATGTCAGCCTTGATCATTTGCCCTCCCCTTTCTTCCAGATTCCTGACGGACCCTGGAGGATTGTTTGGTCTTTTTTATTTTTATTTCAGTTTTTTCTTGTTATTTATTTTCTTATTGCTTCAATGGTAGTGACTTATTAACCTGCCTATAACTTCATATTAACTTTGTTTCACTCGCTTTGCAAGAGGTTAAGTCCTATAAAGTCAAGGGAATTAGATTATTTTATTTTGAAATGCAGAGAGGTTGTTTATGGCTTAGTACTGAGTTGTTTGGCAAAAGCCTTATTCCATCAGATATTCAGGGCTTTAACATACTCATAAAGTAGCTGATTGTGTTAGGTGAGTAAGGTTAATTAGCAGGGAATAAATATTGATAATTACTAATAAAAATGAAGAAAAAAGTTCTTAAGTAGGTGATTCTGTGTGGAAAAGATATATCTTTGAGCAAAGAGTGAAAACTATTGAATATCAGAATCAAGATCCTCATCCCTCTTATTGCGAGAGATAATGTTTATTTCCTTACTCAGACTTAAGATGATAGAGTCTAATGCTCTTTTCCTGGATTCTAAGTCTTGCATTAAAATGGTGACCATGGGAAGTAATTCATTGCGAACTCTATCTCGTTCTGCGCTGACCATTATAATCCGTGATTGAATGGTGTCGTTGTAGGAGTCCTGGGTGTTTTGATGAATAAGTTGGAATTTATGTCTAATATCATTAATTTGTGTCTCAATAATACGGGTGCGTTCTTTATTATGTTCGATTTCTCTATCGATTAATCGAAGTTGGTCTTGTGTGCCATCTTCAAAATTATTCTGTTCTAAGACTTTGATATGGTTAACACGTTGTTTTTCCAAGTCATGTATATCTCTTTCAAGCTTTTCAATTAGTTTGCGATTTTCTTCAATACGTTGATCAATTATTTGTGAGGTTAAGTCAGTCATATTGGTATAATTTTCCAAATCGGGCATCAGTTATAGATTAATCACAATGATTATTTACATGGGAGAAACACAGAAAATAATACTAAAATAATATATAAAATCCTATCCATCCTGACTTCACTCGTCAAGAGCATCTAGAGGGTGATTGAATGAAGACCGTTTGAAGGATATACTTTAACAAGGAAGAATCACACTAAAAAGCGTCCATTTTCGGTTATGGGGACAAGTAATTATGATTGAAATGGAATTAACAGAATTAAGGCTGGATGAATCCCACTGGAATTCTCCACAATTAGTTGTTCTGAAAGAAAAAAACGGAAAACGAAAACTGCCGATGTACATCGGATTCTTTGAAGCTCAAGCCCTTCACCAGAAACTCTATCATCGCAACACCCCCCGACCTTTGACGTATGACATGATTACTGACATGGTGCATCGGCTTGGAATTTTTATTGAGCAAATCATTATTGATGGCGTGAAAGCTGATACCTATTACGCAAAGTTGGTTCTCCAATCTCCTGATGGACAAACAGTTCAGATTGATTCCCGTCCCAGTGATGCGTTAAATTTAGCTTTAAGGCATGATGCTCCAATTTTTGTTGATGCAAAGTTACTATCTCCTGAATCGGACACGGAGGAGCAGTGAGATGCTCTCTAAGAATTCACAGCCAAAACCACCTCGAACTATCCATTGCAAATTAACAGATTGTTACTATTATCGTTTTTATCCAGAGGGTTCTACTTCGGTCCATTCCAGTGGACTGGCTATTTGCCATTATCCAGAAAATGATTTAATTCTTGAGTTTGAAGCGTGTCGTTTTTATCGATTAGACTGGGCTAAAAAACTTAAGAATCTTCCGAAGAAAGATTAAATGAAAATGATATATTAGGTAGGGTAGGTTGTTGTTTGTCAGCATTCTGTATATATGTTAGGATTTCATTTTAAGTACATCCATTGACCAATCCCCGTAAGAAGGATCCACAAATATGCTTGTCACATACAAATGGCTTCAAGACTATATTGATATCCCATTATCAGTGAACGATTTGGCTACTCGGATGACGGATATTGGGCTGGAAGTAAAGACTGTTGAACCCAATCCTCGTGATTCCCAAGATACATTAATTGAAGCAGAGGTTACTCCAAACCGCTCTGACTGTTTGAGTATGTTTGGTGTAGCGCGTGAATTAGCTGCCGCAACAGGCTGGAAGCTACGAAAACCTAATTCTAAATTCGCAGAAGATTCAGTCTCTTCTGCATCATTAGCTTCTGTAAAAATAGAAGATCCTGACCTCTGTATGAGATATTGTGGTCGAGTCGTCAGAGGTATCAAAATTGGGCCCTCGCCTAAATGGATGCAGGATCGGTTAGAAGCCGTAGGGATTCGAGCCATTAACAATGTCGTAGATATTACCAATTATGTTCTGATGGAATTAGGTCATCCATTGCATGCTTTTGATTTAAACAAAGTGAATGGTAAACAAATCATTGTTCGCAGAGCCAAAGTTGGCGAGACAATGATGACTCTTGATAATCAAGGGAGAAAATTAGACCCCGAACGTCTTGTGATTGCTGATGCAAAATGTCCTGTCGCTTTAGCTGGTGTCATGGGTGGATTAGATAGTGAAGTAACCAGCGAGACGGTTGATTTACTGATAGAATCTGCATGCTTTAATCCAATTTCTATTCGCCGGACCTCTAAATGTCTGGGGCTTCGCTCAGAATCTTCATATCGTTTCGAACGAGGTACCAGTCCTGACAATGCGGTTATGGCATTGGAACGCTGTGTTGCCCTGATTTGTGAGTTGGCAGACGGCAAAGCAGCAGCCGGTATGATTGATTGTTATCCAACACCTTATAAGCCTAATCAGGTTTCAGTACGATTATCCCGGATTAATGAAGTATTAGCATTGAATGTTGATACAAAGACCGTTACCACTATTTTTGAACGTATGGGTTTAACTATAGTTAAGGCGGATGAAAATTGTATTACTGTAACGGTTCCTTCTCATCGCCGGGATTTGGAACGCGAAATTGATTTGATTGAAGAAGTTTGCCGTTTACATGGGTTAGAGAAAACTCCTGTTACTCGACCGATGATTGCTATCCAGGCCAATCGTCCTTATCCTCTGGAAAAAATAGACCGAGTATCTCACGAAGTCCTTGTGAATGAAGGATTCTGGGAAGCTATGAACTATTCTTTTATTCATTCTGAAGTTTGGAAGGGATATGGTTTTGATGTTGACCAGATGATACCTTTGCGAAATCCCATGAGTTCAGAACAAGATGTTTTAAGATGTTCTTTGTTGCCAGGTCTTATGGGGAATGTTGCTCGCAATATGGATCAGGGACAGGCTATTACTCGTTTCTTTGAGATGGGACGGGTAATGCGGAAGTCTGGAAAAGATGGCTTTTGTGAGGAGACTGTCTTGGCTGTTATAGCATCAGGTAAGAATGTGGGTGCTGTTTGGGAAGAAAAAGGACTGACGATGGATTTCTATACCATTAAAGGTCTTGTGAGTTATCTCTTTAAACGATTTGAACTTCCTGCTCCTGAGTTTAAACCCGCAGATGTATTTTATTACAAGCAGGGTGTTGCTGCACAGATTATGAGTAAGGGTAGCATTGTTGGTACTATTGGTCAGGTTTGTCCAAAACTGGCCGCCAAGTTAGGTGTGGACAAAGATGTCTTTTATTTTGAGTTAGTGTCTGAAGCAATGGCGAGTTTGCCATCCACCACCTATGCTTATCGTGGATTACCAAAATTCCCCGCAGTGACAAGAGATATCTCATTATTAGTTCCTGTTGAACTTTCCGCTGAACAGATTAAAGATGCTATTTGGAAACAGGCTACTGAATTGGCAGAATCTGTTGAGCTGTTTGACCTGTACATGGGGAATCGCCTTCCTGAAGGGACCCGATCTGTATCCTTCCGTATAACTTATCGGCATTCTGATAGAACTTTGCAGGATTCGGAAGTGGAGACGGTGCATCAGAGAATTGTGAAAGATTTAGAAGAAAATTACAAAGCTGTCTTGCGTAAGGCGTAAGCCTGATTTATTCTTGATAGGTATGAATTGAGGAGTTGTCATGGAAGCACAAGAGAAATTTGTTTTATTAGAAGAAAAAGTTGGTAAAGTACTTGAAGCAGCTAAACGGTTAAAAGATGATAATACCCGATTGTCTAAAGAAAATCAGTCTCTGGAATCTAAAGTAAAAGAGAATGATGAGGTCTTATCCAAACTCCAGGAAGAAAATGAACTGTTAACTATGGAGAGGGAAGAAGTCCGGGAACGTATAGACGCATTGATTACTCGGCTGGAGTCATTTGACTTCTCCGCTGCTGGCGATGAAAATCAGATTGGATTATCGGACGATTCTGACCGTCTGATATAAACACTTTAACACCTCGGGAGGACTGAAAGACATGGCCATTGACCTGATAAATGTAACCGTTCGTATCTATGGATGGGATTACACTCTGCGGGTTGATCCGGCCCATGCCGATCGGGCCAAAGCTATTGCAGCACATTTGGATCAGAAGATGAACCAGGTGGCCCGGGCTAGTCATTCAGCGGATACTTTACGGATTGCTATTCGATCTGCTCTTTTAATTACGGATGAATTATTTGAAACCCGCGATAAATTGGAGCAGGCTAAAGCGGGGCAACAAAACCTGTTTAATCCGGGAGTGGATACTTATCAGCGTAAGTATCAACCCGATGTGCCCGTTTATAAAATCCCTGATGTCCCAGCTGAGGAAACAGTACCTGAAGAAAATGCAATGTCTCAAGAGGAAAAGTCAGATGAACCGCCACCTGTTTTGCCGGATAGTTTCTCCGGTCCTACATTTGATCTTTCCAAGTTCGAAGCGTTAGATGCCCTGTTAGATAAGGAATTGCAGGATTTAGGTAACGATCCTGAGGAAAAATAAAAGCACGATTTTAAGGAAAAAGCCCGGAACATTGTTCCGGGCTTTTTTTTATCTGAGTAAAGTATATGTTATTTAGTACCAAATAGCCGGTCGCCTGCATCTCCCAGACCTGGGAGGATATATCCCTTATCATTCAGACAACGGTCTACTGCTGCACAGTAGACATTAACATCAGGATGCGCTTCTTCAAAGGATTTCATTCCCTCAGGCGCTGCTAATATACACATTGCCCTCAGTGAATGTGGTTTTAATTTTTTCAACATATCACACGCAGCAATCAATGACCCTCCGGTAGCAAACATGGGATCCACTATAATGACATCACGTTCATTTATATCCACAGGAAGTTTTTGATAGTAAACTACGGGTCTTAGTGTGTCATGATCACGAAATATACCCAGATGACCTACAACAGCGTTTGGCATTAACTGTTCGATTCCTTCCACCATTCCTAAACCAGCTCGGAGAATAGGTACAATACAAGCTCCTTTGCCCTTTAATACATGACAGAGAGCCGTTTCCCCGGTGGGGGTTACGACATTAGCATCAGCTGTGACTAAGTCTCTGGTTGCTTCATAGGCAAGTAACATGGCGACCTCTGCAACAAGCGCACGGAAGATAATTGGAAGGGTTTCCTTATCCCGCATCCTGGCTAACTTATCCTGGAGCAGGGGATGTTCAATGATACGAATAGACATGGTATTAGTTTCCTTTTTCGGGATTCGCTGAAGATTCCAAATCTTTGAAAGAAATGTTTTGATGTAAATAATAGTATAAACCGAGAACTGTTATTGGAATAAACCATGATAAATGAGTAAGGATTGTATAACTGGCAGCAAGACCCTTTGCTGTTCCTGGAATAGATGCCATTGTTGTTTTTATACTGAAATATTCAAATGTCCCTATACCGCCTGCCGAAGTGGGAATCATCATGGCCAAGTTGACGACAGCCAGAATAATGGGGGTGGCGTAAAGGGGAGGATTCAATCCCATGGCAAGAGCCAGAATGTAATAAGTGACTGCCTCAATAGACCAGGAAATAAGAGAAAAAATAAATGCACTTACTACTAAACGATGATTTTTTAATGGTTCTAATCCATCGAGGAATTTCTGAATAATATGTTGGACTCTGGGTTGGATTTTTTTGGGAATGATTGGAATGAAATAGTTGATTAATTTGTCTGTTAAACGGCGAAACCAAAGGACTAACCACAATCCAATAACACCTGACAAGAGCACCACAGCAGATGCTTGAAGAAGAACCTTCTCCCAGGGAGGAAGTTTCCCTGCTAATAATAGTGCTGCCATTCCAAGGAAAGTTAGAACAGCAAGAGCATCAAATACTTTATCTGTAAAGATACAGGCAAAAGAAGCACTGACACTGATATTCTTTTTCCGCCCTAACAGGTAAGCACGATACAAATCACCTAATCTCAGAGGCAGGACATTATTAGCAAAACATCCAATGATGAATAATGGAAAGGCTTCTTTTGTCTTTATGGAAACATTCTCTGGCATCAAAAAAGTCCAGCGATAAGCTCTCACCCATAATGCAAGAAAATAAACCACCAACGCCGGAATAATATAAAGATAGCGTGTTTGTTTAAATGCATTGACAGCATCCTGCCATTGAATTCCTCTCAGTGCCAACCAGAGGAAAAACGCACTGAATAAAATACCTGTTAACGAACGAATATGCTTCTTCGACATCTTGGTTAATCCAATACAATAAATAAAAACTACTAATGGATTAGTCTAGCAAATCAAAATATAATAAGGAAATAGATATTCCCAGATAATGATACTGATGGAGTCGTATGAATTCTCAATCTTTTAATTTGAATCAGGTGGCTCTTTTTTCAGAATTGACGCCACAGCAGATAGAATTGCTTCAGTCTATCAGTCATGTTCGTAAGTACCAGCCGGGAGAATTTGCCTTTCATTTTGGGGATATCCCTCGTAGTTTGTATGTACTCATCAAGGGGACTGTAAAAGTATTTATGTCCGATGCGACAGGAAAAGAAGTGGTCCTTCATTATTTCAAACCCATAAATTTGGTGGGTGAATATGCCAATTTAACGGATAAGCCTTTTCCTGCCTCCTGTGTGTTTGAAACAGAGGGAATTATGTTGTTGATTGACTATCCCTTATTCAAAGAAAAAATACTGACCCTGCCAGATGTATCTATCCGGATGTTGGCCTCTCTTACAACAAAGATTAAACATCTGGAAAACATTCTTAATCGCGGTTTGTTAATGGATGCTTCGACGCGTATCGTCTCTGTCCTTCTGGACGATCCCGATATTTTCTCTTCTCTGAAACATCGCCAAATTGCAGCTCTTTTGAATCTGACACCAGAAACATTGTCCCGTGTATTACGCAAATTAAAGGATATTGGAGCGCTGGATCCAGATTCCTCCTCGATTAAGGTTATTAATCCCTCTATACTCAGAGATTTTCTTAGTCAGGAAAATGAATAAATAAATCTCACTATTTTATCTTCTCTTGATTTATATCAAGACATTCTCTTGTATCCAACCCTTATGATTAACATTAGAAACTATATAAGGAGGAAATAAAGAATGTTTTGTCATCAATGTGAAATGTCAGCCCCGGGTGGTTGTGGAGCAAAAGGTCAGTTATTGGGAACTTGTGGAAAAGACGATACCTTGGCCCGGTTACAGGATACTATGATATTTGGATTAAAGGGACTTTCCGCATACAGGGAACATGCTCGTGAATTGGGTGCCAATACCATTGAAGTTGATGATGTGATTGCTCACACGCTTTATTTTACTCTGACGAATGTCAATTTTAACTTTGAAGAGCATATCAATCAGGTTTTAAAAATGGGAGAAGCGGGAGTCAAGGCAATGTATCTGCTGGGTGAAGCTCACCATGCCGCTTTTGGAATCCCTACGCCGGTTAAAGTGACCAATAATAAAGCCGAAGGTAAAGCCATTCTGGTGTCTGGACATAATTTAATGATGTTAGGTAAACTCCTGAAAGCCACGGAGGGTCTTGGAATCAATATTTATACCCATTCGGAAATGCTGCCGGCTCATGGTTATCCTGAACTCCGGAAATATCCTCATCTGAAGGGCAATATTGGAAAGTCCTGGTTTGATCAGAATAAAGTGTTTGAAAAATGGTCCGGGGCGATTATTGTGAACACTAATTGTATTGTTCCACCACGGAAAGATTCAACCTACACAGACCGTCTGTTTACATACAAGATGGTGGGTGTGGAAGGTGCTCGAAAAATCGAGAATGATGATTTTTCGGATGTAATTGCAACCGCATTAGCCAATCCTGCCGTTACGGGATTTGATGAGAACGAGATAATTACGACCGGGCATAATTATAAGACCATTTTGGGACTGGCACCTGTAATCTTGGACGCTGTAAAAGCAGGCAAAATTCGTCGGTTCTTTGTAATAGCCGGATGTGATGCTCCCGGGTCTGCGGGGAATTATTATCGGGAACTGGCTATGTCTGTTCCTGAAGACTGTATTATTCTGACCTCCAGCTGTGGAAAATTCCGATTCAATGACATTGATTTCGGCACCATACCCGGTACTGAAATCCCTCGGTATCTGGATTTAGGTCAGTGTAATGATTCTGATGGGGCTGTCCGGATTGCTATGGCCCTGGCTGAAGCCCTTGGGTGTGGTGTAAATGACTTGCCTGTATCAATTGTCTTGTCATGGATGGAACAAAAGGCGGTCTTGATTCTGTCCTCATTGTTACATCTTGGTATCAGAGATATTTATGTAGGACCCAAAGCACCTCAGTTCTTTAATGATGCCATATTGAATTTCCTGGTTGATAAATATAACCTTCAACTGACTGGCAATCCAGTGAATGACCTGGAACAAATGTTGGTCTAATAAATAACTCAGTCTTTTCGTATTAAGACCGGATTGTCCCCTGCGACATTCCGGTCTTTTTCATGTCTAGAGTGAAAGATAGCCGTTAAATGTACTGAGTTGGTTGAAAAGTGTACCTAATCGTACAGAAGATAATGGTTATTTACTACATTTATTGTCAAAAACAATGTAATAGGGGGATAAAACAGGATTTTAGGGGCAAAGATGGATTGGCACACTCCTTGCTTTATAAATACTCAGGAATGAAAATCTGAAAGGAGAAAATATTATGAAACGCATAAATTGGATTCCCGTAATGACCGTAGGTGTATTGTTAGTGGGAAGTATACCTGTTTCGGGGTATGCTCAGCTTATCAGGATCGACAAAGATAATCCCAAAATTCAAATTATCCCCAGAGATAATGATAAGAAAGATAAAGAGAAAAATGGGGACAGGGAACTGCCAAAACAGAAGTTTACCTTAGGTGAACCTAAAGCAAATACTCGCCCTGTTTTGAATTACCGCCGGGATGAAAGTGCCACCAACAAGGAAAAACCCTTTAATCAGCCTAAACCAATCTTCAATCAGGATAATGTTCAAAAAATCCGGATTGAACCCAAAGGTGGAGATAAACCCCTGTTTATTGGAGATGACACCAGGAAAATAACGGTGCCACAACCAGAGAGACCTGTTTTTAATCCTGGAGATAAACCGACTCCTCAAGACAACCCTGGAAATACCAATAGAGGTCCTGGGTTTAATGCTCCAGGAAAGCCTGGTGATAGATTTGATATGCATAAACCGGGTGACAGAAATCCAATCGGAGGTCGGATGCCTAAAAGACCGATTGATGTAAGTAAGATTGATTGGCATCGTTGGCAGCCTCCAGTTCATTGGGGTCCCGATTTGTATCGGAATCACCATGGTCGGGATTGGGCTCCACGGAACCGGTTCTACTTCTTTTGGTCGCCATTCTCATGGCCAGATAACTGGTTCTCGTACAGCTATCGTGATTCGATCATCATTCAATTCCATTTAGATGGTACGGATCGATATAGCTCAGAATATCGTCGGGCCCAGAGCGATTATGAAAAATGGTTGATGGATGAACTGGATATCCGCTGGTATCAAAAGACAGAGTTCCTGGATCGTCTCCACGAGTTACAGGATATTCGGGAAGAATATTACAAAGACAGAACCAGAGAAATCCGTCGCCTGGATCATATGAAAGATTATGATTACAGTTGGAGTGCGATTCGCCGGCAGGAAGAGAAAATTCGGGACTTGGGTATAGACTTCCAATATAACGAAGCCAAAGCTATCGATAAGCTCCTGGATGTCTTGAACAGTGACCAAGTTGATAAATGGTACGACATTGCTAGATATGATGTTGATTCACGCTAGAATCGCTTAAATAGGGAAATTAAAAACCGGGCCTTCCAAAAGGAAGACCCGGTTTTCTTTTTGATATTTATAATAAAAAATCAACCTGCTTTTACAGCATTGATTTTCCATTTACCGTTTTCATCAACCAGAATGTAAGATTCTCGGGTCACTCTTTTTGATGCGCCCTCAGTATCTACTCGAACGATATCCACCTGTGCATTAACACCTGCTGTTTTGGATAGAGTGATTTCCTGTACTTCTTGGGTGTGTTTGGCACGACTATTCAATTCAGCATAATAGGATCTCCGCCGTTGAATATATTCATCTTTAGTGGTGAAAGCAAGGCGTTTGGATAAACAATCATATTCCCAGTCAAATAATTGGGAGTTCCATGCTTCAACGAAAAGTTTAACGACTTCTTCTGGTTTTTCGGGATATTGTTTTGGAACATTCGCAGATACTTGTGAATCACCAGGAACTTCTGCACTTGTCCGAATCCGTGCACTTCCTGGAGTGGCACTGGAAACCATCTGCTGAAGTTCACCACTGCGTTCTTTATCTAGCCAGCCCTCACGAGCTTTGCGAAGAAGTACTTCGACGCGGCTGACTAAATCTTTTGGATCAAAGGGTTTTGTAATATAGTCATCGACACCCATTCCCTTTTGCCAAAACTCATCAGATTTATCGGAACCTTTGCTGATTCCACTTACCATAAGAATGGGGATTCCCATCCACTCAGGATTCTTTTTTAATTCTTTGACTAAGGCATATCCCGACAGCTTAGGCATCATGACATCCAACACCAGCAAGTCGGGCCGATATTCTGCCAGCCTGTCTAATACTTCCTGCCCATCATGGCATGTCTGTACTTCATTCCCCTTGTTTTCCAAGAGGTATTTTATAATTTGTGCGATATCGTTTTCGTCGTCAGCAACTAATATCTTGCCGGTATATGTTGACATATACTCTCTCTTTCCAATCCGTATCCGTTATCCAATAATTGTATTATCTCAATAAAATAAGTATAGGACACTTAATAAATTACACTTCGTGGAAATCAGGCAATTATTTCTGTGCCTATTCCTTCATCCGTAAATATTTCCAGAATGAGTGCATGTGGTACTCGACCATCAATAATGTGGGTTTTCTTAACGCCTTCTTCAATGGCACGCATACAGGCTTCAACCTTGGGAATCATGCCGCCCTTGATAACACCATCTCTGATAAGCTGGTCGATTTGGTCCATTTCAAGCGTATTAATTAGAGACCCTGGATCTTTCGGATCACTTAAAATTCCAGGGGAATCCGTTAATAGTAATAGTTTTTTAGCACACAGGGCTCCAGCAATTTCACCGGCAACTAAGTCCGCATTGATATTATAACTTTGACCTTTTTGGTCCATACCCACGGGTGAAATAACAGGAATAAAACCCTGATTGATCAACGCATCAATCAAACTTGGGTTAACACGCTCAATATCACCCACGAAACCTAAATCGTCAGCGGGTTTTGTATCGGACTGATGTCCGGTGAATTTCTCAGCTTTAACAATCCAGGAATCTTTTCCCGATAAACCAACGGCATTCCCACCATGTTTCTGGATATCGGTAACAATCTCAGAATTGATTTTCCCAGTTAATACCATCTCGACCACATCCATCGTGGCCTCATCTGTATATCGTTGGCCATTTACAAACCGGGGTTCAAGACCCAGCCTGTTCATCATACTGGTGATATCCGGCCCACCGCCATGAACGACAACTGGACGAATACCGCAATAACGCATCATTACAATATCTTCCATCGTGGCATTTTTAAGGTCATCATTGACCATGGCAGCACCACCGTATTTAATTACAATGGTCTGACCATAAAATTGCTTGATGTAAGGCAACGCTTCAATCAGCGTGCTGGCTTTTTCCAACAATCGTTGGGATGGAGTTAACATGGATGCCAATTCGTTTACACCGCCTGAATGTCAAAATTAAGAATATAGTCTTAAAAAAAATTATAACAAACCGCACGGTAAATTTGGGGTTTTCCTGATAATAATTGGTTTGAACTTGCCAAATCAAAGATGACGGACAGAATAATGATAAAATATCCAAAACAGCTTTTATAGATTTCGACAGTCTTTAAAAACAGGAAAATTCCTTTTGACATTACTTTCCATCTTTCTTATCGCTATTGCCTTATCGCTGGATGCCTTTACCGTGTCAATGTGTAGTGGTATGACAATACATGACTTACGGTTTCGGCACATCCTGAAAATCAGTTTATGTTTCGGAATATTTCAGGCGGTGATGCCTTTATTGGGTTATCTGGCTGGGATTCGAGTCCATGTCTGGATAGAATCTTTTGATCATTGGGTCGCCTTTGCCTTACTGTTAGGTGTGGGTGTCAAGATGATTTGGGATTCAGTGAAAGCGGACGAAGCCTGTCATTCTGAAAAAGAGTTTCTGGATACTAAATTACTGTTGATATTGGGAGTGGCGACCAGTATTGATGCCATGGCAGTGGGGTTGGCGTTTGCCATGAGTGGGTCTCCTATTTTAATTCCTTCATTGATAATCGGGGTAGTGACTTTCCTGATTTCATTTTTAGGTGTACTTCTGGGGGAACGATTTGGTGATTTATTCAAGGGTCATGTGGGGATAGTCGGGGGACTGATTCTTATTGCGATTGGCAGCCGAATACTTTACCAACACCTCATGCATCTGGCCTGAGTTTATGCTAATGCGCTATTGAGTTTATCTTTCATCATTAATACTTTTTCTTCATCCTGGATTTTTCTGCCCTCTAAATCTGTCACATAAAATACATCCACAGCCCTCGGCCCATAAGTGGCGATTCGGCTGGTTGCAATGGATAACCCCAGTTCGGCCAGAGTACGGGTGAGAATATGAAGTAAACCAATCCGGTCACGGGTCCTGATATCGACAACGGTATGCGTATCAGAAACCTGATTACTGATACTGATTTGAGTTTTTGAATCTCCACCTTGAGTTTGTGATTTCAAGAAATCCTGTTGGGCGGACAGGATAGCCGCAATATCTTTTTCTCCGTTGATGACCTTCCCTAAATCAATCTGTAAATCATCCCAGGCCGTTTCTTCATCAGTCCAACCCGGGCTCCGGTGGTCCAGAACAAAAGTATCGATAACGACACCATCTTTTCGCGTAAATATTTGCGCTCCGAAGATGCTGATGGATTTAGACGCCAGAGTTCCGGTGATTTGGGCAAACAATCCCGGCTGGTCCAGGGTGAACACTGTAAAATCAGAGTACCCCAGTTTGGACTTGTGTTCAATCTCCGTTAAGATGGGTTTGATCTTGGGGTTTTGTATCTGCAATTCATTCAACTGCTGAATTTTTATTAAATGACTTAGTAATAAATGGGGTTCCGTACTGAGTAAATAGCGGGGTGACATCCCATTGAAATGAGTATCCACCTCATCTGCGGTTATCTTTTCCTGAGCCAGTGAAAGAACAGTTTCTTTTACTTCATCCAAATGTTGCTGGTCATCGCCGATGGATAAAGGTTGTCCTGTCAGAATCGCGGCGGCCTTATGATACAGTTCCGATAATAAAGCGGCTTTCCAGGGAGTCCATACTTCTTTACTGACGGATCGCATATCGGCATAAGTAATCAGATATAACAGCTTGAGTATTTCCAGAGAGCCGATTTCCTGAGCAAAATTATGCAGAACCCTCCGGTCGTCCAAATCATGGTGTTGCGCAACTTCCGACATTCGGTGATGGATAGTGACCAGAGTGATGATTTTGTCCTGGTCTTCAGGTGGGAGTTCCAGCCGGTGGAGAATCTCCGGCAGCATTTTAATCCCTTCTACCACATGTTTGGTCTTTGCTACTTTTCCGATGTCGTGAAGAAGTGCAGTCAACATTAAAACGCGGTCCTGGTTCAGTTCGTAATAGACATTGATTAATTCTTTGGGAGGAAGTGTATCCTCATCCCGTTCCAGGGAAGTTTGATTCTTTAACTGCTGTAAAAACATGACCAGACGGAGCGTATGTTCATCGACGGTATATCGGTGTTGAAGGTCATGCCGAACCAGACAGGTGAGTCCCTTAAACTCCGGAATGAATCGTTCCAGGACCTGTAACTCGTGCATCTCGCGTAGTGCACGGTACAAATGACCTCTTTCAAAAAGCATATCGTTAAACAATTTCAATGGCGCGGGTTCCCGGAAACAGTCCAGAGGCAATTCATCGACTCTGTTTCTGATTACAGTACGGGCCGCATGAGATAGAGGGAGATTCCGTCTCTGACATTCCAGGAAGCACCGCATAATCAAGGATGCATCAATGGGGACGGGACTGAATTCCTTGATGTGGATAGTGCCTTCTTTCTGTACGATCCCCGGAGCAATATCATTCATGGGATTCAGATAAGATACTCTACGAGTCGAGGGAGGGAAACACCGTTGAATATAAAGCCAGGAGTAATCCTGGATATGGCGGGCGGCACGGTAATAGGCCCTCATCATGTGTTCCACCGCATCCCCGGACTGGTCATTACGGAATCCCATGTTTTCAGCGATGGCAGGTTGACAGGCAAATGTCAGGATATCCTGTTTTCGGTGAGTATAGTAATGAAGATGGTTGCGAAGTTTCCAGAGGAAATCCAAATGACGGAGGGATTCCTCCGATTCTGCGGCGGAGAGAAATCCCGTTTCCTTCAGTGCCATTAATCCTTGAACACCAAACCGGGCCTGTGCGATCCAGAGGGCTGTCTGCATGTCGCGTAACCCCCCAACGCCATTTTTCAAATTGGGTTCCAGATGGTAAAGGGAATTCCCGAAACTTTGATGGCGGTGTTCCATTTCCTTGACCTTCCCCATGATATAACTGTCCATTTGTTTCCTTACAAGGGTTTCATTCATGGAGGATTTCAGGTGGTTAAAGGTTTTCGGGTCTCCAGCTAACAGGCGTGATTCCATCAGTGAGGTCTGGGAAGCTAAATCTGTTGACGCCTGTGCCAGACATTCGGTGATGGAATGGAAGGCATGGCCTAAATCAAAACCGATGTCCCAAAACCAGTGCAGCAGGGTCGTGGCAAATTCTTCCACGGGAGCACTCATGGTCTGGTACACGAAAATCACATCAATGTCAGAGCAGGGGTGCATCTCGCGGCGGCCATATCCACCACCGGCTAACAGGGATAATGTGTCCGGCCTTCGGTTGCGGGATTCAAACTGAACATATAACCGGTCAAAAAGGTGGTAAATGACCGCATCTATTAAATCACTGCGGCGTTTGAGAATATGCCATCCGCTGGTGATTTGAAGGTGATTACGGAAAATATCCGCCTCTTCTTCGGCGAGGAAAGTTTTTAATGTCGTAATAGCCCAGGGTTGAAGTTGATCTCCCTCGGGGGGTAATTCCGGAAGTATCTCCCGGAGTTTGGTTAATAAGGATTCTTTCATATGCTAATCAATAGAATCTAGCATATCAATCTGTCACAGATAAGTGAATCTTTTAACGAATCACCCACGGACCTGCTCCGAGCTGCTCCGTGGATGGCTCGTTTTATCTTTATCCGATATAAATCGTTTTTGTATAGTGATGAAGCCGAGATTTTCAGAGGATTGGTATAATAATCTATATGAAAAACAAAGATTTAGCAGATCAATTTAATCAGATGGCTGACCTCCTGGAATTCAAGGGAGTTAATATTTTTCGGGTCAATGCCTATCGAAAAGCCGCCCGAACGATTGACCAGCTGACTGAAGACATTGAACATATTGTCGAGCAGGGTCGGTTATCCGAAGTTCCTGGAATTGGAAAAGGACTGACAGAAGAAGTTCTTGATTTTCTAAAGTCGGGTCAACTCTCTCGATACGATGAAGAGAAACAGGGTATCCCTGATACGGTCTTTGACTTGATGAAACTTCCCAGTGTGGGCCCGAAAACTGCCGCTATTTTTTATAATGATTTTCAGGTGACCAGTGTGGATGAATTGGAAACCCTTCTCAATACTGGGAAAGTTGTTGGTCATCCCGGATTCGGTGAAAAGAAGGTTGAGAAAATAAAGGCCGGAATACAAACTTGGAGGCAGGGTATGTCCCGGAAACCCTTGGGGCATGCTTTGGAACTTGTAGAGACGATTTTGAAACACCTCCAACCTCTGGGAGAGGAATATCAGTTCTTTCCTGCCGGGTCTTTCCGCCGGGGTAAAGAAACCATTGGTGATTTGGATATTCTGGCTGCCGGCCCCGATGGAGATAAAGTAATTCAACTTTTCAACACGCTTCCTGATGTATCAGAAGTCATCGGGTCTGGTTCTACAAAATCCAGTATTTGGTTGGATGATAATTTTCAGGTTGATTTGCGAGTAGTGGATTCCAGTTCTCTGGGGGCGGCTCTGCAGTATTTTACCGGGTCCAAGGAACATAATGTTAAAATCCGCGAGTTAGCCCGTCAAAAAGGTCTGAAGGTAAATGAATATGGTGTGTTTCGGGGTGATGAGAAAATCGCCGGAGCCACCGAAGAAGATGTTTACGCCGCTTTAGGTCTTCCCTGGATTGCTCCAGAGTTACGGGAAGATTGGGGTGAGGTTGATGCGGCACTCGAAAACAAATTACCGAAACTTATTGAACTGAAAGATATTCAGGGTGATTTACACAGCCATTCCAATTGGAGTGATGGTCGATATGAAATGGAAGATATGGCTGAAGCCGCCCGTGCCCGGGGATATAAATATTTAGCAGTTACAGACCATAGCCGATCGCTGGCTGTGGCGCAGGGTCTTCCCTCCGAAAAGCTGTCCCAGCAGATTGAGGAAATCAGGAAACTTAATACCAGATGGAATGATTTCACTCTACTGGCCGGTACGGAATGTGATATAAAATCTGATGGGACCCTGGATTATCCAGATGAACTTCTGGCTCAACTGGATTTTGTGGTTGCTTCCCTTCATGTGGGAGCAAAACCAGATATTGAATCCAATACCCAGAGGGTTCTGGCAGCGATTAGAAATCCTTATGTGAATGTGATTGGACATCCTACAGGTCGTCTTATCGGCGGTTTATTGGGAGTTAGAGCTCCTTTCCCTATAGATATGGATGCGGTGATTGCAGAAGCTGTCAAAACAGGAACTGCTTTGGAAATCAACAGTTCCTGGCAGCGATTGGACTTGAAAGACATTCATGCCCGAGCTGCGATTCAAAAGGGCGCCATGTTGTGTATCAATACGGATAGTCATCGAGTGGAAAGTCTGGCCCAGGTGGGTATGGGTGTTCAGGTTGCCAGGAGAGCCTGGGCAACTCCTAAAAATGTACTCAATACCAGAGGGTTAGATGCGATTCGAGAATTCAGGAAGAAGAAAATCCAATTATTGGGTGGATGAGGTGTCAACCATTCTTCTCCCACATCAATAAGGGAAATAAGGTATAATCAAACAAATTTCCAGACAGGAAGAATCATGCTTACAAAACGAATGTTCATGATGCTGATAATGGCCGCCTTAATCGTGGCTGGGATGACGGGATGTGCCACTACCCAGTCCAATCAGGCAGGTAAAATACCCGGTGGTGCTTATGCCGGAAGAGTGAATGATCCCGAAAAGCCTAAGTCTGTATTTGACCGGCTGGCTTATGCCAATAAGCGGGAACTTCAGGATTTTGACCATGGTCAATCCGTTAAATTACGGAAAAATTCCAGTGATAAAGTCAGTTCGTCCATTGCCCACAGTCCTGATATGTTTGATTTGGCAGTCTTAGAAGGGCCTCCAGACTACTATCGGAGTTTCCAAAATAAACGGGGACAACGAGTTGATGAATGGATTTATGAAGAAAAGGATCAGATGTTCCAATTTAAGAAGGGTGTTCTTTGCTTCAACGGACCTGTCGATGACCAAAGTAAATGGGTCTTGGAACATGGGCAACCTGATAAAGTGATTGTCTCTGAATTGTCAGGTGGGGGGCAAAAGTTAATGTTCTGGTACCGTTCCAAATGGAAAATGGTGACTTTTAATGATGGAAGACTGGTGGTGTTGCAATGAGAAAAGTTAGTTTGATTTTGGTGCTTTTTGTCATAACCGGAGCCTTAATGATGGTGGGATGCAGCCGGCATGATAAATGGTTACAACCCGTAAAATGGAAAAAAGATTTGACCCAGGTCGATAAGGCCGTCAATCTTTATGAAGAAGGTTTGAAACTGGAAACCGATGGTGATACCGCCGGAGCTATGGCTAAATACGAAGACTCTATCAAGCTTTCTCCTCGCCCTGTCACCTATTATAGATTGGGCCGTCTGGAATCCGAAAAAGGAAACACGGATAAAGCGATTGAATTGCTGAAAAAAGCCGTTGAATTAAGCCCTGGATATGAAGATGCTCAGTTGCTGTTAAACCGACTGCAATCTGCGAAATAAAGAATAATTATAAATAAAAAACCTCCCGGATTTTTGTGGATCCGGGAGGTTTTAGTTTTCTGTATGGTTATGAGAATAACAGGCGGCGCGTGCGCCACAGTGCGTATGAACCAACAATCACATTGGGTATCCACGCCAGTATGGCGGGGTCCAGCAGGTTTGATTTCCCCAGAGTATAGGCAAACTGGTTCATCATCAGGTAGGCAACGACCCAGACTATCGCCATGGCAATTCCAGAAGCCATTTCCATGCGAGTCATATAAAACCCATATCCTAATCCAATCATTGCCAACAGGAGTGGCGCCCATATAGAGGCTTGTCGTTGATGATAATTCATTCGGGCGGCTCTCGAGTCCAGACCACCCCGTTGTAATAGATGGATGTGTTCTTCCAGTTGTTGCGTACTCATTTCCTTGGGTAACCTTACAACCTGAGAAAAGTCACTGGGTTTGAACTCAAGTGGAAGATAAATGTTTTTATCCCACTTTTCTTCAATCAAATAACCATTTTCATCAAAGGTCCGGCTTCGTAATACTGGAATACGCCATTGTTTTTTTTGAGCATCCCATTTAGCCTCAGCAATCGTCCAATCCTTGAGTAACCGACTGGCATCCTGATTGAAGTGGGTAATGGCCATCAGCCGAAGTTCCTGTCCCTGGTCTGCAATCAATCCTATTTTGTAAAAGTCACCGGAAGGTGCTTTCATCCAGGTTTGTTTGGATTCCTGAGAGCCCGGGTCCGATTTATGTTCGATTTTTGCTTTCTGTACTTTCATTTTTCGGATGGTTGAGGGTATTAGTGAGCTGTTAGCCAGCCAGGTGAATCCTGTGATACAAACGGCCGCTCCAAGGATAATGGCTGCAAGTCGACGCCGGCTGATTCCTCCTGCCTGCAGAGCCAGAAGCTCATTGTTTATGTTCAATACCAGCAGCATCAGCATGACGCCTAAAACGACCGAAATAGGGATTACCTGTTGGAATGAGGAGGGGATATAGTATAAAAGGTATTCAATGATATTGGGAGTTGAGGCTTGGAATTTGGTGAAATAGTCCAGCTCATCAATGAACTTGACCATGACAACCATCATACTCATAACGAAAAATACTACGGAAAAGAGAGTGACAGCAAGACGGATTAGATAGCGGTCGAGTATCTTCATAGTTGGCTCTTGTCTATTTCAATTCCTGAACTAATTGAATCAGAAAGTAAAATACGGGGACTGTGAATAATAAACTATCCACAATATCCAGCATACCACCATGGCCAGTAAAAGTGTTCCCTGAGTCTTTGACACCAGCCTGGCGTTTCATAATAGATTCCGCTAAATCGCCATAAACACCTACCACGGTAATTGCCAGTGCCAGCAGAACGATGCCGCCTATTGGCCAGCTCCCGATACTTTCCGGGATTTTATCGAGTGGGAAAGCGCGGAACAGTCCCCAGCCGGCAAGGCCGCTTAAGAGCAGTCCACCAATTAATCCTTCCACCGTTTTTCCCGGACTTACTGAGGGACACAATTTGTGGCGGCCAATCAGATTACCCACCAGATAGGCACCAATATCACAGGCCCAGGTCACGGCCATTAACCACAGAATCAGCCATGGACCTGCAGGCATTTGAGCAATCTTGAGAAACAAAAAGAAGGGCCAGGCGACATAGATAATACCCATCAAAGTGGCACTGTAATCCTTGACGGCAATTTCTGTTTTGGATTTTTTGAGCAGCATGGATTGAATGAAGCTGATGCCCATGAGTCCCCAGGTCAGAAGTACCAGCCAAAGGAAGGGTTGTTGCGCAGGGATTATGGAAAGTATCCCAATAATAACTGCAATAGAATAACCCCAGTATTTTAGGGGATTAGCTCCGAGTTTTTCAGCCATGGCATAAAACTCACTCATGCCCCATATCGTTGCGGGAATAACGATTAACTCGGTAAGATGGTACTCTGGGTAAAAGAGACCCCAAATAAATATCGGCACAAATACAAATGTGCTGAGGACTCTGAATGCAAACTCTTTGCCTTTGCCGGCCATTAAACTTTTCCGAAACGCCTTTCCCGTTTTTGATAATCAAGGATTGCTTTGTAAAGATCATTTCGTCCAAAGTCTGGCCACAATGTATCTGTAAAATACAGCTCAGTGTAGGCCATCTGCCATAAAAGGAAGTTGCTGATGCGAAGTTCTCCACTCGTACGGATTAAAAGATCCGGGTCGGGTAACCAGGGAGAATAGAGGTAGTCTCTGAGAGTTTCTGCGGTTATTGTGTCGGGTTGGAGTTTTCCTTCTTTCACATCTTTTGCGATGGCTCGGAGGGAATCCTCTATCTCGGCACGAGAACCGTAGTTGAACGCCAGGTTTAATACAAGGCGGGTATTGTTTTGCGTTGATGTTTCAGCTGTATGAATGGCTTTCAGTATTTGGTTATCCAAATGGTCTCGGCGACCTGTGACCCGTAATCGAACACCATTGGAATTCATTTCTTCTATTTCATCGTATAAAAAGCGAACCAGGAGTCCCATTAAAACGGATACTTCACTAAGTGGACGCTGCCAGTTTTCGACAGAAAACGCATACAGAGTTAGAAATTTGACTCCGGCTTCACAACACCCTTCTACCACTTCACGGACACCGTTAATGCCCCGTCTATGGCCTTCTACACGGGGAAGATGTCGCTGTTTAGCCCATCTTCCATTTCCATCCATGATAATAGCTACATGGCATGGCAGCCGGCTGGGGTCCATTTGCTGTAATAATTCTTTTGAAGTATCTGAAGAGTGTTTTGTCATGGTTATGTAAACTTGAGAAGCGGGTTTCCCCGCTTCTCAAAGTTCTGTCTCATATTTTATGTCAACAAGTCTTAGACTTCCATGATTTCTGCTTCTTTTTTCTTGGTAGCAGCATCTATATCAGCAATAAACTTGTCATGAAGGTCTTGGACTTTCTTTTCCTGCTTTTTGGATTCATCTTCAGGGAGTTTGCCGTCTTTTTCATCTTTTTTCAAGATATCGACTGCATGACGACGGATAGTCCGAATAGAGACCTTCCCTTTTTCTTCAGCCATTTTATGGATAATCTTAACCAGTTCTTTGCGCCGGTCCTGGGTTAGTTGTGGCATTGAAAGCCGAATCGTTTTTCCATCATTCTGAGGAGTTATTCCTATATCACTTTTCAGAATGGCTTTTTCGATAGCTCCCATCAGACTGGCATCCCAAGGCTGTATCTGTAGAGTACGAGATTCCGGAGTTGAAATGTTGGCTAACTGTTTGATTGGAGTTTGCGCTCCATAAGCTTCTACTTTGATGTTGTCGAGTAATGCGGTGGAGGCTCTTCCGGTCCGGACGGTTGAAAACTCGTGTTTCACGGAGTCAACCGCTTTAATCATTTTGTCTTCACTGTCTTTCAGGATTGGATGATCTGGCATAAATCATACTCCCACATAAGTTCCGATAGTTTCTCCGAGAATAACTTTCTTAAAGTTACCTGGAGTTTTAATGTTAAATACAATAATAGGAACATTATTGTCTTTACACAAGCTGATTGCTGTTGAATCCATTACTTTTAATCCCTGTTTCAAAACTTCCATGAAAGATAGTGTATCAAATTTCACAGCATTTGCATCTTTTTCAGGGTCAGAAGTATAAACACCATCAACGCGGGTTGCTTTCAGAATAATATCCGCACCGATTTCGTTGGCACGCAAAGCGGCTGCTGTATCGGTTGTAAAGAATGGATTGCCGGTTCCTGCGGCGAAGATGACGACCCTGTCTTTCTCCATATGTCGGATGGCCCGACGACGGATGTATTTCTCACAAAGTTCAACCATCTCAATGGCTGACATGACACGGGTCTGGATCCCTTTCTTTTCCAGGCTATCCTGTAGTGCCAGGGAATTTAAAACAGTGGCCAGCATTCCCATATAATCGGCACTGGCACGGTCCATCCCTTTAGCGGAAGCGGAAACACCCCTAAAGATGTTTCCGCCACCAATCACAATTGCTATTTGGATCCCGAGTCGTTTGACCTCAGCTATTTCAGATGCAAAGGTATCCAGAATAGCTGGGTCTATTCCGTATCCCTGAGAGCCCATTAAAGCTTCTCCAGAGAGTTTCAGAAGGACCTTTTTAAATTTAACTTCAGACACGGGTTTTATCCTTTTTTGTTAAGCCTGTTCGCCGACTTTGATGCGGGCAAAACGGACGATTTTAATTTCATTGCCGATTTGTTTAGAGATATTTTCGACATGCTGTTTGACTGTGATTTTATCATCTTTAATGAAAGCCTGATCAATCAAACATACTTGTGTGTAGAACTTATTCAGTTTGCCGGTAGCAATCTTCTCCAGGAAATCTTCTTTCTTACCTTCCTGGCGAGCCTGCTCCATATAAATTTCTTTTTCTTTCTGAATGATTTCAGCAGGAATTTCAGAGCTATTAACATACTGAGGCATCAAAGAGGCTATCTGCATGGCCAAGTCACGGGTTAATGTGGCTAATTCAGCCTTGTTTGCAGAAGGATCATTTGCCGCTTCAACTTCCACCATAACGCCGAGTTTAAAGACATTCGGATTCGGGGAAGGATGCATGTAGCAACCGATATATCCAGTAGCATTAGCTTCGTAACGGGCAAAAGATCCAACGGAAGTGTTTTCACCCAGCTTGGCAATAAATTCTTTGATCTGTTCAGCCGGGAAGTCTTCTTTTGATTTGAATTTCTTTTCGATAGCCTGTTTTTTCAAATCCTGAAGAAGGGCCTGGAAATGCTCGTTTTTGGCCACAAAGTCTGTTTCACAATTCAGTTCGAAGATGATTCCTGTTTTTGAGTCAGCACTGATGTCCAGAGCCACACAACCATCTTTGGCGACACGGGTTGCCTTTTTCTCTGCAGTGGCCATGCCTTTAGTACGGAGAAGTTCAATAGCTTTATCGAAATCTCCTTCTGTATCGTTTAGAGCTTTTTTACAATCCATCATGCCTGCTCCAGTAATTTCCCGGAGTTTGGCAACAGTTTTTGCATCAATTGTTACAGCCATGATTTTATTTATACCTCCATAAAAGGGTGATTTCAGTTTTGATTTGGAAACAGCTGTTATCAACTATTTCTGGAAATCTTCTTCGATATCATCTACAGTGGTTTCTTCAAAAAGGTCCACAGAAGTGGAATCTTTTGTGTCTTCAATCACTAATGAATCTGGAATTTCAGTGGCACCATCAAAGTCTTTGATGACAGGTGCTTCATTTTCTAAGAGAGCATTCGGATCAACTACTGTGGCATCCAGGTCGGAACCTTCAGCCTGAGCCTGTGCTTCGACCATACCATCAGTCACCTGCTTGTCGAATTCCATGCGGCCTTCCATAAGGCTTTCAGCAATCTTGGAGGTGATGAGTTGGACGGAACGGATAGCATCATCATTAGCTGGAACAATCCACTGAATCGGATCAGGATCGCAATTAGTATCAGTGATGGCGATAACTGGGATTCCTAAGCGATTGGCTTCATGGACAGCAATGTCTTCATTGTTGGGGTCAACCACGAACATGGCAGCTGGTAAACCCTTCATGTTTTTGATACCGCCCAAATTCTTGACGAGTTTATCTTTTTCCTTCATCAGACGGGACTGTTCTTTTTTGGAACGAAGGGCTAATGTGCCATCAGCTTCCATCTTTTCCAGAAGCTGTAAGCGTTTAATAGAACGGCTGACTGTGGCAAAGTTGGTCAACATGCCGCCGAGCCAACGATGATTCACATAAGGCATACCAGCTTTGGTCGCTTCATCACGGATGGTATCTTGAGCCTGTTTCTTTGTGCCTACAAAAAGAATTTCTTTTCCGCTGATACCAATGGTCTTGGCATAATCGCAGCTTTCACGAAACATCTTCATGGTCTTTTTGAGATCAATGATGTAGATGTCATTTCTTTCGCCGAAGATGTACTTGGCCATTTTGGGGTTCCAACGCCGGGTTTGGTGTCCGAAATGAACGCCAGCTTCCAGGAATTGTTTGATGGTGACCTGCGCCGCTGCGGCTGAGGTCGGAGGATTGGAGACGGTAGACATAGGTATAATTACCTCCTGTGGTTTTGTATGCTTCCGCTTTTTTCATCTGCTCGACGACCCATCCTCTTTCCAACCGTCAAGCGGAAAGCGCAGGCACCTGCCGATACATCCAAAAGCGTGCAGTTTATGGCCTTATAAAAGGCTCATTTGTGCAAATTAAATAGCGTACCTGTTACCAGGCACAATCATTATTTATACCATGAAACAGGGTTTTCTGGCAAATCTGGTTCTATAATAGCTGGTTGAAGGACAATGAACTACCCCGAAATATACTGAAATTTATAACTATTGGGCCTCTTCGGGATTTGGTTCCGTTGTTTCGGAAGAGTCATGATATTGCGGGACAGATGCTTCTTTGATTGGCCGATTACTGATATCAGGCTGACCATTTTCATGGTATTCCTTATACTCGTAGGCTAGGCAACATCGCAACTTCCCACATAATCCCAATAAATTCTGTGGGTTGGTGGAGAGTTTCTGCGTTTTAGCCATTTTCATTGAGACAGAAGGAAGGATGGCTGCACGAAAAACGCCACTGCAACATAACTGATTTCCACAATGCCCGTGGCCGCCAATCATCCGAGTTTCGTCTCTGGCGCCGATTTGTTTTAACTCTATCCGCTTTCGGAAAGTATGCCCTAAATCTCGCACCAGTTCACGGAAATCAACTCGCTCAGGAGCTGTGAAATAACAGAAGATAATCGACTCATCATGGTTAAATTCTACGTTGCTGACCTTCATGTTTAGCTGATGTTCTTTAACTTTGTCCTTGATGAGTTTCATTGCTTTAACTTCTTCAACCCTGCGCTGAACAAGTAATTCCTCTTCTTCATCGGTTAACGGACGAATTGCTGAAACAGAAGGATCTATTTTAATAGAATGATTTGGACAGGGTCGGGAAGGGAAAAGTGCCAGTCCTACTTCTTCAGTTCTGTCTACCTGGAGTAGGTAATGTTTATTTCTACAAACAGTTACATCATCCGCACATCCACAGCAAAAGGTGTGCGAACCACATCCACGTACAGCAAATTCAGCCACAGTTTCCGGACGAAGCATTTCCTGTTCGAAATTCTCTGCGTTCCGGTTTTGTATATCTTTGTTTTCGTCTTCCATAAAGGTTTTTATTCTACCATACTCAAGATGTCCCACTGGCTCTAAAGGCTTCATAAAGGACTGATTCGAGACATATTTGTGCACTTAAGTTTTTTGAAGCAAGAAACTTAATGTATTCGAGTTGTTGGATAGCTGCCCGGGCTGAAGCCCAACTCCAGTATTTTGCAATATTGCTGACCTGTTCAGCGGCGTCACGGTGGACTAATTGGTCAGGGTCTTCAGTTAATCGGTAAACTATCAAATCTCTAAACCAGAACATCAACCAATCATAAATCACTGTTATATCAACTTTGGGCCCTTCTTTATCTGCCACTTTTTTGCGATCAAGAATGGCCAATGGAATCATCAACACTTTTCGGGATTCTTTTGGTTTGAAGTCAGAAAGTATATTCAAAATGGAAAGACGGAGACTGGCAATTGCCGGGTCTGCCTGATACAAGCATTGCCCGGGGGATTTGTCTCCAAACATAGCCAGTAATTCTGACGATTGTTTATCAAGCCCGGTTTTTGTTTGAAGGAGTGAACCTGTTTCTTCCAAAGAAAGCCGGCCGAACCGCACTTGTTGACACCGGGATACGATAGTTGGAAGTATCCTTAATATCTGAGATGTGATTAAAATCAAAACAACACCCGGAGGGGGCTCCTCCAGTGTTTTTAATATGGCATTGGCGGCCTGGGGTTTCATAAGATCTGCTTGGGGGATGAGATACACACGCCGAGAATCACGAGACCCCATCATGGCAACATCTTTTCTCATTTCACGGAGTTGCTCGATTTTATAACCTGTTTTTCCTTCAGGTTCCAGTAATTGAAAATTGGGATGAGCATTGTTTATGAAACGACGGCAGGAATCACAGATATCACAGGCGTCCCCAGTTTTTGATGCTTCGGGACACATCAGGGCCTGAGCAAATCGGGTGGCGATAGTTGTTTTACCTATGCCATCTGGTCCGTAGAACAAAAAAGCATGCGCCACCGGTCCATGAATGAGACTATTTCGTAAATAGTCCATGACTAGTTGATGTCCAAGCATATTTTTAAATGATATGGTTTCCATAACAGCAGATTAACATTTAATCACAGTCAGAGTCTGTCCGGCAAATCATTACCGTTTGCTGACGGTGATTGTTATTTGTTTGCGGTCCACGTCAATCTTGTTGACACTGATGAGATATTGGTCGAATCGGGTTGATCGGCCTTCTTGTAGCGTAAACTCCCAATCTTTCCCCGGACGATATGCGTAGAGTTTTGCCTGTAAAGTCCCTGCAGGACTTTTCTCAATGGATACGGCATCAATGGATAAGTCGTATATCTGAATTCCCTTGCCGAATCCTGTGAATATGGATTTCTGAACTGGAGACTCTGAAGAGGGAATTGAGTATGCCGGTTTTGAGTAACGGCTTCGGGACTCTTGAATAATCTGATTGAGAATATTCCGGATATTTCGGGGGTCAGCATGATGGATAGTGTAAATCCTGCTAAGCATGGGAGCTCTGACGGACGGACTCGCTTCTGAATAACTTTCAGCTGGCCCGGTTGAGTCATCCTTGTCTGATGAATAAAAGATGGGGGCTTTTCGCAGAGATTCCATATACTCATCTGCCTTCCGGATGGACTCCTTATCACCCACGACTATCACCATGGATTGTTTAGTATCGACAATAATCTGGACACCTCCAGAATCCGATTCCTTCACTCCCAGCAGATTCTCTAAATCTTGTTTAACTGCATCCAGCAAGGAATCTTTGAAAGTGGAGTCTTCCAGAAAAGAAGAGTCAACTGACTTGGGCAGAGAATAGAATGACATTTGTGTGTTTGCAGAAAAAACACTAGCAACACAACCGATACTTACTGAAATCAGAATAAGGGTTTGTTTTAAAGTATATGGAATCATAAATTATTCCTTACGGTCATAGTTTCTTTTTGTATTATAACCGAATAAAAAAGCCGAACGGTTCGTGATGAATCCGTTCGGCTTTTGTGTGTTTATACTGTGAATTATTAGTAACTGGAATAACTCTTCTTTGAGATGACAATATGCCGTTCATCGCCATCACCCTGACTGTTGGATTCCATGTCATCCAAGTCTTTCACAAGGAGATGGACAAACTTACGGTCAACATCATTCATTGTTTCCAGACTCACTGCCTGACCCGTAATACGGGCTTTCTTAACTGCATCCATGGCCATTTTCGATAATAACCGTTCCCGGCGTTGACGGTAATCCTGAGTGTCTACTCTGATTTCTATTCTGTCCTGACCTGGTTTCCAGTCACGGTTCATGTATTGACCCACCAGGTGTTGGAGAGCATTCAGGGTGATTCCACGATAACCAATCAGGATACTGCCTTCAGCAGAATTCCAGACTTCAAGGGAAATACATTTCCCCTGAGATTTTCCTGTAACATCTCCAGAAAACTTCATCTGTTTGATTAAATCAGCCAGGAATGAACGGGCTTTTTCGACCAGCTCAGTAGATATCTTTTCACTGACTCGGACCTTCGCCTGAGGTTCCTCTGAATCACTCTGGGTACGATCACCCCGAGAGATAATTTCCACTGTCACCGAATCCGGGGTCAACCCCAGTTCCGCTGTACCATTAAGGATGGCTTCATCCACCGTTCGTCCTGTTGCAATGGTTGAACGCATTTGGGAATCTCCTTCGTATCAAGTAATGACGGTTATCCCGTCCTTTTTATCAATCCTGAATTACTTGGCTAAATTCTTTGTTTCAATAGTGTGTATGTGTAACGGAATATCCTGCTTGTTGATGTAATGCTGTTGTGCAATGGACAGGATATTCGTTATAAACCAGTATAATACCAGACCTGATGGCATGTTCCAGAATATGAAGATAAAGAATATGGTCATGAACTGGCTCATCATGGCTGATTTAGGATCTGGAGTGGTGGTCATTTTCTGCTGAACCCACATAGTGACACCCATCAGGATTGGGAGAATGTTGATGGCGATTCCCAGCCCTGGTATATGTCCAATAGTATCCGGTCTGGACAAATCAGTGATCCACCAAAAGAATGGGGCACCTCGCAGCTCAACGACTTTTCCCAACACTTGATAGAGTGCAATAAATATCGGCATTTGAATCAATAAGGGCAGACATCCTGACATGGGATTGACTTTATGCTTTTGATAAAGACCCATGATTTCTTTTTGCTGCCGGGCAGGATCCTCTTTGAATTTTTCCTGAAGGGCTTTCATTTCAGGGGCGATGAGCTGCATCTTTCTCATAGATTTGTAACTGATATGAGTCAGCGGGAAAGTTACAATTTTTAACAAGATGGAAATCAGAATAATCGCCAGACCGTAATTATGAACCAGACCGTAGAACCATTTCAAAGTGATTAAAATAATGATGTTGATAGATTCCAGCCAGCCGGGGAATAACAATTGTTTTACCGGAACTCCCAGTGCATTCAGGGTTTCTACCTGTTTGGGTCCTGCATAAAATACGAACGATTGTTTGCTCTCATATTTAGAGGGTAAATCGAAAGATGGTATTTCCAGCCACATGCTGGGGATATATAATCCTGGGGTTGAACTGTACTTGGCACCCACGGTAGTAACTAAACTTGTGTTGGGCTGAGGTACATATCCTTTGAAAAAGTAGTGAGTTTCAAGGCCTGCCCAGGCAATGCTTCCACCTTCACGAAGTTCCATTTGTTTGGCGGAAATTTTTATTGGTTTGACTTTATTATTCACTTTGGCTGATGGCTGAACTGGCAAGTCATAACTGGTAGGAGCAAAAACCTGCATATCACCCAGGCCTGACCCTGCATATAACTTGGCACCGGATCCACTCGCGTCAGCATATCGCATGGCCTTGTCCGTAGGATTATTAAAACGGATTTCCATGGGGAGATGGTACCCATTATTAAAGAAGGTGATTGTCTTTTGTACTTCCAACCCATTGGGGAGTTTCCCGGACAAAACCAAGGTGGCTGTGGTGAGTTGAGATGACAACTTCAATATATCCGTAGATGCAGTATAAAGGGTCTGTAACTCAGCATTGGCCATTCCGGCAAGTTCAAGCTGTAATGCCATGGGTAAATCAGAAGGTGAATTATTCAGGTCCACCCATTGTGCTTCTTTGATTTGGTCAGCGAGTTGATCTGCCTGAACCTTATCTCCAGCTTTACGGACTTCTTCTTCCTTCTTCTTAAGAATAACTAACTCTTTGGCAAGAGTGAGTCTATAGCCTGTATAGGCAATCTTGTTGTAATTATTTGCATCCTTGGCGGCTTTTAATTCCTCTTCAAGTTCAGGGACACTGGGCAAATTTAGGGTATTAATGGTCTTTAGTTTCATGCTTTTCAGGCGGCCGCCGAGAGTGGTAAATCGTGCCCGATAAAGGTCGGTATCTACAACAATATCCTTCGCATCAGCCAGATTGACAGCTGGAACAGTCGTTGACACTGCCGCAGTGCTTTGTGCGCCCGTTACTGGGGTAACTGTATTGGCTGGGGCCTGAGCTGTAGTGTCCGTCGTGACCGCGGTGGTAGTCTTTGTACCTTTTTTAGCTGTGGCATCCCCATAATATTTGGGGGTCAGGTAAGTCATATAAATAAAGACTACCAGGGTGATAAGAATGATTCCGATGATTTGTTCTTTTTTCATGAGTTTATGATTCCATTAAGACCTAAAGGTCGTTGTATGCCTTTCAAGGAGATGAGTGGATAGTGTCATGCCGGGTCATATCCACCGGGATGAAATGGGTGGCAACGCCCTATCCGTTTAATGCCGCGCCAGAGTCCCCGCAGGGGTCCATATTTTTTGACAGCATCAATACAATATTGGGAACAGGACGGATAATAGCGACAAGACCGGGGTAGAAAAGGGGATATCCCGGTTTGATAAAAATGAATTATGAGAATGATAAGTTTAGACATCATGACTGGTTTGTGGTTTCTTCAAAGCCCTGATCCGATTCCATAACCCCAATAATGAGGATTCCAAATCTTGATAAGAGAGAGCTTCAGCGCCGGGCTTTATCACCACGACCATCCAGGTTCCCGGTTGGATCTCCCACTGGTGCAACCTGAATATTTCACGCACTCGCCGTTTTAACCGATTACGGGCGGCGGCTGAATTTACCTTCCGTGTAACAGCAATCCCCAATCGGGGTTTGTTATCGGGTTCCTTAAATAATACATGCACCCGAATCAGAGGAGTACTGGCTCGTTTCCCATCCTTATATAAGGCCTGGTAATCCGTCCGCTTAGTTATTCTCTGAGTCTTCTGGTATCGGAAGTTTCGCATTCCGCCCGCAAACGATTGATTTCTAATGTCAGTTATGTTCAAAGAAAGGAATTACTTAACGGGATACACCCGGGGTAAGCCGCTTGCGGCCTTTACGACGACGGGAATTCAAAACTTCCCGGCCACCGGGAGTGCTCATCCGTTTCAAAAAGCCGTGGGTCCGTTTGCGACGCCGGCGGCTGGGTTGATAAGTCCGTTTCATGGCACGTATCTCCTTATGGGCATTAATATAGAGTCAAGTTGAGACCGATACAAGTTAGATAATCGGTTGAATTAACGATTATACCACAAGGAACAACAGAGTATAAAGCTGGGGGTTATCGGATACAATATAATAATAAAGAATCTAATCCGGTGAATAAAAATCTCGGTTTAATTTGAAGGGAGATTAGTGATGTCTGCAAATATTATTGATGGTAAATTGACTGCCCAAAAACTTCGGGAAGAATTAAAAGTCCAGACCGATGCCCTGATCCAAAAAACTGGAATCCAACCCGGTTTGGCAACGGTTTTGGTGGGGGCGGATCCTGCCTCTGAAGTCTATGTCCGGTCAAAACGAAAAGCCTGTGCAGAACTGGGATATTATTCGGAAGCCCATGATTTGCCAGCAGATACCTCTGCAGAGACCCTTCTTGCCTTAGTTCAAAAACTTAACCAGGACCCCAAAATACATGGTATTTTAGTTCAGTTACCCCTTCCTGCTCATCTTCCTGAACAATTGGTGATTGAATCCATTGCTCCCGAGAAGGATGTGGATGGATTTCATCCTACCTCTATCGGTAACCTGGTGATAGATCAGCCCGGCTTTATTTCCTGTACCCCTTACGGTGTAATGCATCTTCTTGATACTTATAATGTGGAATTAAAAGGAAAACATGCGGTAGTGGTGGGTCGGTCTAATAATGTGGGTAAACCTTTAGCCTTATTATTACTGGCGCGTCATGCGACAGTGACCATTTGTCATTCCCGAACTCCCGATCTGGGGGCTGTGACCCGAACTGCGGATGTTTTGTGTGTCGCTGTCGGGAAAGCCGGATTAGTAACGGGAGATATGATTAAACCCGGTGCTGTCGTCATTGATGTCGGGACCAGTCGGGTGGACGGTAAACTGAAAGGGGATGTGGACTTCCCCTCAGCCGTTGAAGTTGCCGGTGCTATCAGTCCTGTTCCCGGTGGAGTTGGGCCGATGACGATTGCCATGTTAATGAAAAATACTCTGATATCTGCAACACGGGCTGCAGGTCTATAACTCCGGACTTTAATAATGCCGAATCAAAACCGGGACATTCCTCAAGTGGAGTCTTCTCCAACTCAGTCGAAGGTTCCGGTTTTTTTATCAGGTCATCCCAACGGGATGGCCTTTGTTATTTTTGCGGTTGTGGGTCTGATACTGTATGGGCGGGCTTTGTTTACAGGCTTGACCTGGTTTGGTGAAGATTTCCTCTGGCAGTTCATCCCCATGAATCAGACCGCACTCGATTTGATTAAGCAGGGGCAATGGCCGTTGTGGAATCCCTATCTTATGGGGGGAATGCCCCATTTTGCCAGTTTGTCTTATCCATTATTTTATCCGGGAAGCCTGTTGTTTTATGTGATGCCGCAGGAAACAGCGGTCACCTGGCTATATTATCTTCATCTGGTGTTGGCCGGGTGGGGTGCCTGGTGGTGTTACCGGGAAATTAACTGGGATGAATCTCAATCCGTCACCTATACTGGATTTCTTTCCGGTCTGACTGCCGGACTAAGTTTTATGCTGGCGGGGAACTTGGTGACGCTGATATTCCCCGGGCATACGATGAAGTATATCGCCGCCTCATTCATTCCAATGGTGATGGCATCTGTCCTCCGTTCGGAGCGGACTCGGAAGGGCCGGGATGTGATTTTATCCGCAATTCTTTTCTCGCTCCAGATAATGACGCTTCATTTTCAGGTCTGCTATTACACATGGTTATTAACAGGTGTCTATCTGATAGGTGTCGGATGGAAGGGTATCCGGAAAAAAGATTATCAATGGTTGAAACTGGCCGGGGCGGCGGGACTTATCATTGTGGGATTGACTGCTGTCCAATGGCTGCCTTTTTATGAATATTCCCGATGGTGTACCCGATCCGGAGGAATGGATTATCAGAAGGCAACCGAGGCGTCCTATCCGCCGGAAGAATTACTCAGTACTTTCATGGTCAGTCCCTACGGAGACCATATCCATCCTGCCGGTGGACAAGACCCTATATTTCAAACGAAAGAATCTTTTATCGGTAATCTGGTTTATTCTGCGGCCTCCAAAAACTATGTCGGACGATTTGATAGTGCTCGGACATTAAGTGAATATATGGGAATTGTTGTATGTCTTTTGGCACTATTGGGTATGTTCCAGAGCTGGAAAGAATCTCGTTATTTTTATCTGGGAGTTTTATTTGTTTCCGGATTTCTGTCTTTGGGAAAATTTAATCCTCTCTATCCCTTCATTCTGAAAATCGTACCGGGACTGGCGATGTTTCGAGTGCCGGCGGAGATTCTCCTGCTGTTCTCTCTGGCATTATCTATGCTGGCCGGGTGGGGGATGAAGAGTCTGCTTCAACAGGCTAAATTGAATTGGAAAAACCTCTTGACTGGAATAGGTGTTCTTCTCGTATTGATGGGCGTGGGGTATATTCCCGCAATGAAATATCACCTGGAATCCCATTATGGAATGATGATTCTCCGCAGTAGTATCCTCGTTGGTTTTGCGGTTCTCTGGTTAATAGGAACCCTTCGGAAAAGTAGGGTATGGGCAGGTACGGGAATACTGGTTTTACTGGTGTTGGATTTAATGACAGCCCATCGGCCCTATTTACAGACTATGGATATGAAATCGTATTATCAATATGTTCGGTCGGAGCAGGGAGTATATTCGCTTCAGGCTGACCCGGGACTCTTCCGAATTTTACCGACCGGGTCCAGAGATATGATCAATAATAAATGGAGTTTACATCGGTTACAGTCAGTGTGGGGGTATCAGTCCTTCCCCTTGAAACATTATGCTCAGGCGTGGGAAACACTGGGATTCTCCAATCCCGTGTTTCGGTCTTTGATGCAGGTCAAATATATTACAACGGATGACTGGGTGGAGGATTCCACACTCCAATTGATTGAGGATGGAACACGGAAAATATATCAGGATTCCCAGTATCATGACCGGGTATGGTTTGTCAGTGACAAAAATAAAACATCTGTAACATCTCCCTGGGCAAGCCTGTCCACTCGAAATATAAACCCTCTGGATAAAGTTGTCGTAGGTGATTCGGAATATCAGGGGGGAGAGCCCATCCAAATTCAATCTCTGGACTGGAAACCTCAATCCATTAACTTATCTACGGAGATTCCGAGTTCTGGATGGTTGGTGTTTAGTGAAGTGTATTATCCCGGATGGAAAGTGACTTTGAACGGACAAAAATCTGAAATCAAGATGGCTGATGGATTCCTTCGGGCCGTTCATGTTACGAAAGGTCCCCTGAATTTGAAAATGATTTTTCATCCCTGGGTCTTCTTCTTGGGATTATGGTCCAGCCTGCTGACTTTGATTCTTTCAATTATCTTCTGGTTCCGCTGTAAATAAGTATTTCCTCTTCCCACCCTCCTTATATCCCCTCTTGACATAACAGCTAACTCCGTTTCCTCAAACGAATCAGATACGACTCGGATACGACTTAAACATCCCCCATCCCTCTATCTTTTCTATCTATGAGTTTTGAATGATTGATATTTCTACTGATTCTGAGTATATTGAATGCATTATGACAAATGGAAAACGGTGGACGCGTGAAGAATTACTGATTGCCTACAATCTTTATTGCAAAATACCTTTCGGAAAACTAAGTAGTACGAATCCGGAAATCATGAAAGTAGCTTCTGCCTTGGGAAGAACTCCCGCAAGTCTTTCCATGAAGTTATGTAATTTTGCCTCATTGGACCCTGAATTGCAAAAGCGGGGTATTAAAGGTCTTTCGGGAGTGAGTAAAGCGGATAGAGAATTCTTTGAAGAATTTAAAAATAATTGGAATGATTATGTATTAGAAAGTGAAACATTGGTCAATAAATTGGGTGTTGATTCTTCTGAAGAATTATCGGATTTTCCAAAACTAAAACAAATGGAAGAAACGGAAAAAATCTCCCAAGTTAAGACAAGAATGGGACAAGCATTCTTTAGAAAAATGACCTTAGCCAATTATGAGTATAAATGTGCTATTACCGGTAATCCAATCCCTCAACTTCTCCGCGCAAGTCATATTTTGCCTTGGAATGAATTCCCAAAAGAAAGATTGAATCCTCATAATGGGATTTGTTTATCAGCCCTTCATGATGCCGCCTTCGACCGTGGACTTATTAGTTTTGATGAGAATTATCGCCTAATACTGAGTCCTCGAATCAAAGAGGAACTATTTACCGAAACCATTAATCTTAATTTCCTGCAATATGAGGGAAAACCACTGTCTCTTCCAGAACGATTTCTCCCCGATGCCAAATTCCTGGCATGGCACCGAAAACAGTTTTTACAATCTTATAAATATTAATTATGTTGAAGAAAATATATGAACTAATGTAAGAATTAGAATTAATACCCCGAAAGATATTATATACAACAAGGGTGTCTCGCACCTGTTTCCAACAGGTGGACACCCTTATTTTGTTTTCTATGGGAGGATAGATTCACGACTGGCCAGAGGGTCAGGATGATTATTGATAACTAAATCAAAATATAAACAACCCATACAAATAGGTAAATTACCTGTATTTGTTGGATAACTAACTATATCCTTTTATTGCCTATGCTGGCTCATTTACTGTGGGTCTGTTTTTGTATAACTGCTTAGCGATTGTCTCAATTTCTGTGAAGGTGGGTCGTTCCATATTAAACAATTTATTGAATGTTTCCGCTGCAAAATCTGTCGTTCCATAGCACTCAACATAATGGCCATGAACGACATCTTTGTGATGAACAGGAACCTGTTTCCGGCTTAACCTGCCACAGACTGTTACACACCAGCACATCCGGATTAGATGATAAAATCGTTCCCGCGGCGCCCCTGGTCCATAGTTATCTCTGACATAATCAATAGGATATCCAAAGGCCGGATCCAACTCATCCCGGATAAATGCTAATTCATACCATAATAGTTGTGTTAATTTGTCCCGGCTGGAGAACCATTGGGCTAAGTCTATTTCCAGTTCCAGACGACCCCTGTTTTTCCATTCTACAAGGAGTGTATCTGCAGGCAATATCCGATGAACAAACCATTTGGCTTTTAATGACACCAGATGCCGGAACTCCCTTTTGATTCGGGCGATTGTATCTGTGATGAAGGTTTCTTCAGCAACTGTATCAATCATATCGTCCCTCCTCTAAGACCATTTTCTTGGCCCTTAACTAGATTGTACCGGAATCTTCTTTATTTTCCAACTAATTACATCACCTGTGGATTTTAGTTGTAAATATATCATTATGAACCGCTTAAATAACAAGAAGATGATGCACGATTACCGCTTAGTTATTATCAGTCCTGTTCTCCCAAAATAAGAAATAATATTCTACTCTTTTATCCTGTAAACCCCGGCATCCCCGGAACTGAATACTTCCTGTATAGAATTTGATGCAGTATCTATTCCCAGTGGAGTGCTGGTTAACAAGTACGCATGTCGAATTTCCTGCGATTTGAATAATGAAGGATTTTTACGGTACTCAGATAGACTCTTTTGCCAATCTTGATATCTTTTAGTTCCCGTCCAAAATGGCTGTTCCCGGAAATAAACTGTTTTCCGTTCTGTCATCGGAAGTGTCCAGTGGCTCCCCAGAGTATTCTCATTCACAATCAAAGAATCCTCTGGAGTGTTATTCCGGATCCAATGCATGGCCTGATATTCATCATGTGTTGCCAGTGGGCGTATCTTGCCCTTTATGATTTTCACAAGATGGATCTTTATGGCTTTGGGTATGGACAATGTGCTTGGTCCATAAAAGGGGGGACGCAAATTCTCACCCACGGGGGCCGAAGTGATTATCCAAAGAGTTATAAAGATTAGAATAATAGATGAGATATATCCCAGTAACGGACCCCTTTTCTTTTCTAATATGGTTTCAATAAAAAATCCAATTCCGACCGCTGAGAGCCATACCAGAGGGATAATCGTTGCCCTCCACCCATACATAAAATAATAGATGTTTCTGCTAATAGATACCCCAACTTTTTCAAACAGCGAGGGTAAAAGATGGGGGCCAATTAAATCCATAATCAATATCAGCCACACTCCCATAAAGATATCTATGGGTCGCCGCTTCCAGAAAGCTATAATGATTCCACTCACCGCCAGACAGACAACCAGTGGACTATGATAAAAAAGAACCACGCCCCATTGGTGCCAGCCTGGTCTCCAATCCATCAATGATTGCTGATACTGACCAATTGCCTGACCTACCTCTGGATGTAATAAATAGGGTATGGCCTGGATTAACCACGGAAGGACCAACAATACAGATAGTCCGCAGATTTTTAATAATGAAATCAACCAATCCTTTTTATGAGATTTCAGTAGCGGAACCCCTGCAATAATAAATCCTGCTATTCCCAAAATGATGGCTTGTAGTAAATCCGGACTCATCAGGCAGACTACAGCCAGTCCACCTGCGGAGAGAATGATGTCACTCCATTGCTCTGACTCTCTTGATTTATCCCAATAAATGAAAAATGCCAACAGTCCCAATAATCCACCTATGGCTGTGTATCCGGAATCCAAAAATGTACTCCATAATCCGGAATCAAGAACCAGGAGGACACTGACTAACAATCCTGTCCATGGTTTCCCTAATCGATGCCCCAATTCCCATCCCGACATCAAGACCATTAATCCCATCCCCGTCGCGAGTATTGCCATGACCCGGGGGATTTCTGATCCTGTTAAATCGCGGAGACATGCTGATAAAACAAAGAATCCGGGAGGGTAGGGACTATATAACCCCGGATAATAGGGCAACTGTTCAATGCCGGAGTGTCCCTTAAAGAGTGTTACAGTGAACATTCCCCAACCTGCGGCATCTGTGCTTCCTGGAAGGTAGAATCCCAGTAATGATGATAACCAGAATCCGATAATGAGTATCCAGAATAAAGTAGATATGAATAATAATATAAGAGGGGATTTCCCTGGGGCTTTACGGGTATTTAATACATCACCAATCGTTTTGATGAATCCCAAAGTGACTAGAACTGTAACAGGAATAACCCAGACTATACGACTAAAGCCGAAAATAGAAACTAATCCCGTCAGACCTGTGGCACTCACAATAAACCCGATTAAGACATTCTTAGTTATAAAGGAGCTCCACCCTGTGGACTCTCGGTAATCAGTGACAGGAAAGGCTCTTCCTATCAAATAAAAACTAATCCAAAGACTTATTAATAGAACAATACTTCCCAGCCACTCTGTCATATGTTTAGCCTTTATTGGACTTTATTTGTTGAAATACTATTAGCCTTAATTATAGATACATTATTAGAAAACAAAAAAAGAAAGTGGTGGATAATTTTTCGTTATCACACCACTTTTAATTAAATTACATGGAGACATAAGATGAATTGTTGGCTAATGAGTACCTGCAGGGCATTTATGTAAGCATGTTTCCAAAATACAAGGTCTCTTCTTCATAATGGGATCTCTTCCAGAAATAGCATTTGCAATAGTCTCAATACTTACAAGCCCTTCTGGTTTTGGAATGTTTGTCTTATTTCCAATGAGTGCCGGTCCTTCTTCTGCACAAAGTGCATATTTCTTTGACCAGTCACAGCGATGTCGTGCAACATAGGGCATCGTGATTGGCTGTCCATCTATTCGTACCGTGATGTCTGTCCCACCCAAAGCATTCATCGGGCAGGTACTGACACAGGTGTCACAATTCTGACAGATAGATGCTCCCTGATATAATTCATTTGCAGGCAATTCCGCATCCGTAATGATAACGATCTGTCTCTGGTGAGGACCAAACTCATCTGTTAGTAATGAACCACTTTTTCCAAGTTGACCCAGGCCTGCCGCTACTGCCTCAAGGGCATTGCATCGCGCATCTGGAAGGAAACCACGATGAGAATCTACTTGAGAACCTATCCCCAGCATGTTCTCACTGATTAATGTTTTATATCCCCGCTTTGCCAGGGACGCTGCTAAGTCACATGCCGCAAATCTTAATTCAAAAGCGGTCTGATATTGATGGTAAGCATAACAACCAATTTGCTGGGATTTCGGAAGATTGGCATTTCTAAGAATTGCTTCCGGGAAGTTCATTCCAAGTACGATGACGGATTTTGCTTCAGGCATGTAGTCTTTCGGATGTAGGATTTGCTTTTCTTCGCGCACTATTTCCGGTTTATACACGCCATGATATTCAAGATTTGTATCAATAACGGCTTCACCAAGCAATTTGACATCAACTTGTGCTCTTAAATCCTCTACCAGAGTGTCAAATCGGTTTACTGGGGCCACCCCAAATAAACTGACCAGGTTGTTTTTTGCTACTCCCTCAAGATAACTTCTCAGTTTACGGGGAGAAGATTCTCTTACACAGGAATGCTCTTTGACATCACCGGTGTTTTGAGGAGTTGGGTCAAGAGGTGCGTTAGTGACTACTGCGCCAATGAATACATTATGTCCGAATTCTGGCATTGTGAAATATCCGTTTTCATCACATTGTCCTAATCCTGCCATAACTGCAAATCCAGTGGCTTCATTTTGGTGCGGTGGGATACTGCCAGTGTAGGATGCCGCATGATATCCATAATCTTCAATCATGCGGGCAACTCGTAGCAGGATATGGTGCATTTTGTAACCATACCCATATCTATAAGGATCTAACATATGGAAGCCGGAGCCGTATTTGTAAGTATCTAATATGGTGGTTTTTGTAGTAGAAGCTTTGGCTATCTCATCAGGGACTCGCATTGCAAGACCGATGACTGTGGTCATTCCGGGAGCATCAGATAATGCCAGTTTTCCCGATTCAGTGTTTGGGTCCAGTGGACCTACACTTGTAACATCAATCCCAAACTTTGTTGCATAAGCAGTAATATCATCCCGCATTTTTCGTAATGTGGGCATATTATCTGGATACCGTTTGTTAATACGATTTTGCGTGATGGTTTTATCAGGGCGTCCAAAACTTGGTTCTTTAGAACGGAGGTGAGGTGGAACACATACTTTCTGACACACTCCCCGCTCATGGTTCCGAGTCCCTTTCACTTTGAGTTCATGGAGAATCTCTGCTTCGCCGACATGCTTTAATGTCTTCAGATTCTCTGAGTTTAAATCCAAGTTGAAATGTTCGGCCCATGCACAACGCCAGATATTTTTATTGGCATACTCATAAACTTTTCCACCAATCTCAACTCGGTGAGGAGTGACAGAATTAAAGTCTTTTTTCATGGCGAATGAAGGACATGCCTTGACGCAATCCATGCAACGGTCACATAACGGTGGTCCTGAATACATGGGTGTGGGTACTAAATCTGCATCAGTAACAATAGATATGAAACGGCATCGACTCCCAAATTCTGGTGTAATAGCCAAACCTGACCAGCCAATCTCGGCCAAGCCCGCCGCGGCCGCAGCATGCATATGAGACAGGTCTGGGGCAAACAAACTGGGGATTCCGGGGAATTCACGGTAACGCCATATATTTGAAGAAGCGACACCAATGGCCTGATATCCTTGATCAGTTAAAAACCTTACTGTACGGTAAGCAACTCTGTCTAATAGAGAGTTTTGGTCCATCCAGCCACCAGCACTTCGGTCTTGTGGCTCAGGTTCCCCACCCATTTCCGTCCATGTGTCAGTAATATGAATGGCACATACAATGACTGTTTTTGATTCAGGAAGAATTGCTTTTGGACTTAAGAGATAGGGTGCGTTCTTCCACCGATCTACTGGGCCAAAACCAACGAGATCCATTCCCTGTTCTAAAACTAATTTTCTTACCTGTTCGGTCAGTACACGATCTGACATTATACTAATTCCTTTCGCCACTAGGGGCAGATTAATTGTGAGTAATTACCCTTTTATTTGATTCATTATTTCAGCTGCGGTACGATTCATAGCAGTGATTAACTCCACTCTTCGACTTTCGTTATATCGAAATGACGGCATATACAATCCAATTGAACCTAATATATTTCCACCTGGTTGTAATAATGGGATTGAAAGAGAATATGATTCAGAGTTTGGATGATCTTCCGCAAGACCATTTGTTCGGATTTCAGAAAGTCGCTTATCCAGCTTACTTCGTGTCTCTGCTCCAGGCCATGAAGAGTCCGGTAGACCATTTTCTCCTATAACCAGATCCACTTCATCTGCCGGGATATATGCAGTTAAAACTCTGCTTGTGACAAGAGACCAGAAAGAAACATCTTCAGCAACCTGTGAGTTAACACGAATGAGCTCTCCACCTTCGACTCGTACTAATACACGCCGTGTTCCCCCAACTAATGTTGCCAGAACCACTGATTCTCCTGTGACTTGAGCCAGTGTATTTAAAGAAACTCCAGCGATACTGATTAAATCCCTACACATACTAACCCGCGATAACCCTGAACACTTTGGCCCTGGGGAATATAGACGGCCTGCTGGACGTGACAAATATCCGCATTGTTCCAATGTTTTCAGGATATTTCGTACCGTTGTTGCCTGCTCACCGGTATATTCAGCAATCTCACTTAATGTCACCCCTGGCTTATTGAGAGACTCTTCAATTACGTATTCCAGTGCATCTAAGGCTTTTTTTACTACTTTAACGGGTGTGTTATCCATATTGAACCTCAATAATAATGAATACAATTCAATATAAATGAGTATAGGCTAAAAGTCAAGAATTGTAAGAATAAAATATTTCATTTAACAAAATAAGGTGGGTCTTAATGCTAGTGCAGCAGAGAGGTTAACTGAGGGGAATATAATAATGAATACGATATTGTTTTTATTTGGAATAGTTTTAACGTGGATTTACATTGGATGGATGACTACTTGATAGTATATTTCTGATTTCATTGATTCTATCCGCAATATCAGGTGCACCAACTATTTCTGTTACTAAAGAAATAATCCGTGAGCCTTTATTTCTAACAAGCTTAATGTTATTCCTTTTGATACCACCAATAGCCACAAAGGGCATGTTAATATTTTTTACAATATAATTGAGATATTCCAGCTCAACCGGTTCACACACATCCTCTTTTGTTTGAGTCGCAAAGATTGGACCGACTCCAATATAGTCAATGATACCTTCCAGTATTTTAGCCTTATGTGCCTGTGCAGGAGAATGTGTGGATACCCCGATAACCATCTTATCCCCAACAAGCTTACGGACTTTCTCCGGGGGCATATCATTTTGTCCAACATGAACCCCATCTGCTTGAATCCTTATAGCTAAGTCAACATAATCATTGATAATAAAGGTAACGTCACGTTCCCTGGTAAGCTCTCGAATGGTGAGACATTCTTCATACATCTCTTTCATGTCTTTATTTTTTTCACGGTATTGGATTACTTTAATGTTACAGTTTATCATCTGCTTTGCAGTTTCAATGTTCCCACGCCCCAACGAATATTTATCTGCAGTAATGCAATATAGATCTGTTGAAAGGAAGTTTTTTAAATTATCCCGCTGTTTCATTGTGATCACCCTTCTGAAGCGTACCTAGTACATAACTCAGAACTATATCTGCTTGTTTAGCGGCGGCGATTAATACACAGGGTGCAAGAGGAGGATTGTTGGAATCAATCCCTGTAATACGGTCTCCGATTAGATAAAAGTTGTCTTTGATACGATGCACTCTTATTCGGTCACTATCACCCCAACCTGCTATTCCTGATGCTGATACTAAAAGTTTTTCTGAATTAATGTAGCTTTCGACAATTAACTTTTTATATTCAGCTTTGTCAAAGGCTTCAACAATAACATCACACTCAGTGAAAAAATCTCTGATATTATCGGCATTAAGCATTTGTTGGGTTATCTCTATATTTACTGAAGGGTTAATGAGTTTTAAATTATCTTTAAGTGCATTAACCTTATTCTCTCCTGCTTGTTTAAGAAAATAAAATTGGCGATTGAGATTGCTGAAATCAACAATATCGAAATCAACAAGTTTGATATTACGGAAACCGCTTCGTACTAGAGCATTGGCACAATTCGATCCTAATCCTCCTGCGCCAGCAATTCCAATTTTGACTGCCCGTATTTTAGTTAATTGCTCTCGATTAAAATAACGACTTAGTGACTTCTCAAAATCATTCATGGAAATTATTGCCAGTCTTTATAAACAGGTTGGTATCCCGATGAATACAGCATCTTTGCCATTTCTACAACAGACCTTTCGTCAGCAATCTCAAACTGACCCGGTGTTACCCTGTTTGAGTGACCGCCAACCGAAGTAGAAACTCCTCCTGACATTTTGGTGACCCCCAGCTTTACCATCTTCTCTCGTAAAAATGGTGTCTCACGGGATGATAGTGTTACCCCACTCCTCGGCATAAATAATCTAAAGGCAGTAATATACTGTACGAGATTCTTGTCAGTTACAGTAAACAAAGTATTGAAACTACCAATATGAGGCCTGATTCGTGGAGGTGAAATAGCTATTTCAACACAAGGGTATTTATGTTGCAGGTAATCAGCATGTAGGCCAGTGATAAAGGCCTCTCGTCTCCATTCGCTCAAACCTAACAAAGCACCAATATTCACATTATGAAAACCTGTCTGGCACCCTCTTTCCGGCGCATCCAGTCTATATCTGTAATCTCGCTTGGGTCCTTGAGGGTGAAGAAACTCATATGCCTCTTGATCATATGTTTCCTGAAACATTGTTAGACTATCGACACCTGAATCTGCTAATGTGCAGTATTCATCTTTATTGAGTGGGTATATTTCAATTCCTATGGAACTAAAATAGTTTTTAAGAATATCAACACAGTTCCGAATGTAAGAGATTGGAGTGTGATAACGGGACTCACCTGTTAGAAGTAAAATATGTTTCAGCCCTGTTGATGCAATAACTTCTGCCTCTTCAGCAACTTTATCTAAACTGAGTTTTTCTCGATGGAGATTGTTATTGGTATTAAAACTACAGTACCGGCAGTGATTTACACAGTGATTAGAAACATACATAGGTGTAAATAGTTGCATCGTATTTCCAAAGTGTTGTACTGTGAGTCTATGCGCTTTTTGTGCCATCTCCTCCAGGTGTTTTTCGGCCAGAGGAGAAAGGAGTGTAAGATAATCCATAGGTGACAGTTTGCTTTGAGAGAGAACTCGGTTGATATCTGTTTCTGTCACACTAGTAAAAAAAGTGTTGGCATCAAAATTTTGATAACGCTCCAATACCTCCATAAAGCTCATATTAATTTTCCTTACAACACGGATTCTCTGACAGAAACCCTATCAGGGGTGATGATGCACTGGCGTACTGTTGAATTCCACTTGGGCTAGACAAATAAGAAATACGCCCTGCTTTCACTGCCAAACTGAAAGCCTGCCCCATAGAAACAGGATCGCATGCTGTAGCAACAGCCGTATTCACAAGTACGGCAGCGGCCCCCATTTCCATTGCCTCAGCTGCCTCAGAGGGTCTTCCAATTCCTGCATCAACAATGATTGGAAGAGATATTTCATCAATCATGATCTGAATGAGTTCCTTGGTTCTCAGTCCACGATTACTTCCGATGGGTGCACCAAGTGGCATTACCGCAGCTGCACCATTTTCCACTAAACTATGGGCTACCATCAAATCGGGGCTTATATAAGGTAGTACTATGAAACCTTCCGATGCAAGTATTTCTGTTGCTTTGATTGTTTCGTAATTATCTGGTAGCAAATAACGGTTATCGGAAATAACCTCGATTTTGACCCAGTTGCCACATCCTGCTGCTCTGGCAAGTCTGGCAATACGAACCGCTTCTTGGGCATTTCGTGCACCTGAGGTATTTGGCATTAGAATTGTATCCTTGGGGATTGATTCTAAAATGTTTTCTCCAGGGAAAGAGTTATCTACACGTCTGACCGCAACTGTTACCACTTGGGCTCCAGAAGTAACTACCACATCCTTGATTAACTTGTTATTAGCATATTTACCGGTACCCAGAAACAAACGACTTGTAAGTTCTTTGTCTCCGATTTTCAATATATCAGCCATGACATCAACCTCCTCCTACGAATGCAATTATTTCCAATCTATCTTCATCTTGAAGATGAGATTGTTTCCATTTTTCCCTGGGTAAAATATCCATATTGTATTCAATGACTACATGGTCAGGATTTAATCCCTTTTGAGCTATTAGTTCATTTACAGATATGGGGGTTGCAATAACAGTCTCTATGCCATTTACATAAATGCGCATTTGGTTATCTCCTGTAAAAAAACAAAAAAGCACGCCTACGCCTAGGTGTGCTTCGATAACATTCCTACGCGGGCATTATCCCGATCAGGTCTAGAGGTCTGGTGCTTATTGCCCACTCTCAGCCCAAAAAATATGAGCTCCCTCGTGTTTGGTGATTAAGTTGTAAAACTATTATAGAAAAGAGTTGTCTAGATCGCAACTGTTTATCTCAATATGCTAAGTGTATTATGTGGATACAAAAAAGCTCTAAGAACATTGTTTCTGGAGCTTGTGATAGTTTTCTGAAATATATGTAATAAGCTGTATGTGACTGTTCATTCATAATCTGACCAATCAACAAACGATGTTTTCCCTATGTTCCTGGGTACCTATCCCACCATTCATCGGTATAGCTGAAGTTCACTACATCCCACGCCATTTGTTCAATAACATCTCTGAGTTCCAAATCTAATAAAAAATGCTCTGGTATTTTTTTCTGACCCCATAATGCCCCCAGAATATTCCCAGTGATTGCACCTGTTGAATCACTATCGCCATCATGGTTTACTGCAAGCAGAACACCATGCTCAAAACTTTTTGCTTTCAGTGCGCAGAAAAGCGAAATAGCTAGAGCTTCCTCTGCTACCCATCCTTCACCCAGTTTTTTAATTGTTTCTGGAGTAGCCTCTTTGTGTGTGGCAAAATCAATCGCCATATTTACTGCCCGCATAACCTCATGACTGTCTGCCCAGTGCATGGCTTTATCTTTAGCAAGCTCTATTGCATCTTCTAAACAGCAGCCTTCAATAATTTCAGCTATCAGTTGCGCAAAAAATCCTGATGCAATATATCCTGATGGGTGCCCGTGTGTCAGCTTTGCCAGTTCGCAACCTACATTAAAACAATCAAAATTAAAAAAGCCAACTGGTGCCATGCGCATAATACCACCACAACCTTTACTATTGTTGATAGGTTGATCACTTATGGATAAGTGATTTTGCTCTAACTGTGATGCATAGTATCCCAATGCTGAAAGACAAGAATTTCCAGGCGCGCGACGTGAGTGTAGAAGATTTTGTTTCCACAGCCAACCATTATAAATAAAAGAAAACCTATCGTTCTTGACCATAGTTCCCTGTGTTCCAAGCCATCTCATGTAGGCGAAACGAACACAGTCTATATACGAAGCTATTCCCTTGTGATAGTGGCGCATATCCGTTCGTAATAGCCCTTCCAATGTGAATAGCGTCATTTGGGTATCGTCTGTAATCGCCCCGACCTTACCGAAAACTGGAACATAATGGTCAATTCCATCACTGCCAAACTGGGATCGTATTTCACACAGTGACATGAATTCGACTGGAGCTCCCAGAGCATCTCCTACAGCTCCACCAAGAAGACACCCAGTTATTCTTTCAGATACTTCCATTATTGCACCTATGACAACATGATTTGATGATAAGTTGATTTATGTGGAGCGAATTTTGTTGATTTTATCACAGGTAGGTAATTGTCTATTGGACTGGAGTGGTTGAAGTTGAATCAGACCTGATATCCAAGATCAAGATCCATCCAGGATACAAAAAAAACTCCAGGAACATTGTTCCTGGAGTTTTCGAATAGTCTAAAATGTGGTGGGCCCAGCAGGACTCGAACCTGCGACCAAAGGATTATGAGTCCTCCGCTCTGACCAACTGAGCTATGGGCCCAAGCTATAAAGAAGTCCTCACTGAATAAAACCAGTGAGGACTTATGATTATATCTCATTTAAAGAGCATTTGCATCAAGCAAATTATTCCAGGAATTCACGGAGTTTCTTACTCCGACTGGGATGACGTAGTTTGCGTAATGCTTTTGTTTCAATCTGACGAACGCGCTCCCTGGTTACATTAAATATTGCGCCGACTTCTTCCAAAGTTCTGGGGTAACCATCACCAATACCAAATCTTAACCGTAAAACCTTTTCTTCTCGCTCAGTTAAAGTTTTCAGTATTTTCTCTATTTGTTCTTGACGAAGGACATCTGTGGTTGCCATCAGAGGCGATTCAACCTTCTGGTCTTCAATAAAATCGCCAAAATGGGAATCTTTATCTTCACCAATGGGGGTTTCTAAAGAAATGGGCTGTTGCGCAATTTTGAAAACTTTACGAACTTTATCCACAGACATGGACATGGCTTTTGCAATTTCTTCCGGAGAGGGCTCGCGTCCCAAGTCCTGGACCAATAGCCGGGAAACACGATTGAGTTTATTAATTGTTTCAATCATGTGTACTGGAATTCGGATGGTACGGGCTTGATCTGCGATAGCGCGTGTTACAGCCTGACGGATCCACCATGTTGCGTAGGTGGAAAATTTGTATCCACGTTTATATTCAAATTTATCTACTGCTCGCATTAAACCAATATTTCCTTCCTGAATTAAATCCAGGAAATGAAGACCACGATTAGTATATTTTTTGGCGATAGAAACGACAAGTCGCAAGTTGGCTTCTACAACCCGCATCTTGGCGTTATGAGCTTCGCTTTGTCCAACATGGATCAGGCTGATCATTTCATCTAATTCAGGAGCTTTGTTTCCACATTGTCTTTCTTCATCGTGAATAAGCTTTTGAGTTTCTTTTATTTCGCTAAGAATCTCAGCTAACTCATCCAGTGAACGTTTTGTAGCATCAACTTTGTCCTGAAGTTTCTTAGGTAGTTTCTTTTTGCTTTCCTTGAGAAGAGCCTCTAATTCCTTTGCGTCCATTCCCATTACTGCCTCCACAGATACTATGGAGTACTTAAGGGAATGAATATAGCGATGATGTTCTTTGATTTTATTGGAGACCTTGTCAATTTCATCAAAGTTTAGTCGCATGTCTTCCAATTTATCGCGCATCTTTAGATATTCATCAAACACTTTAGCCAAGGATTTAGGGAGACCTTTTATTTCAGCTTCTTTATCTCTCCGGCGATTACCTAAAGCCAATCGTTCTTTTACTTCATGATATCGTTCTTCTAATATCACCAAGTCACTGCAAGGAATGTTTCGGCATTTATCGGAGAAGTTGTTCATCATCTTTTCAAGATCATGAATGTGCCGACGAAGTCCAGCTAAAATCTTTTCGCGATCTTCACTGTCATTTTCTTCCAGACCGAGCCGGAATACTTCAGTAATGACCGCAGAACCAGATTCAATCCGTTTAACCAAGTTGTTTAATTGTGGAACCAGTACGCCAGATTTAAGGATGGAGCAGATTATTTTGCCGCGCCCTGCTTCGATCTGTTTGGCATACATAACCTCCTCTTCGCGGGTTAAAAGAGGAGTTCTCCCCATTTCTCGGAGATACATACGGACAGGATCGTCACCTTTGATAGCTTCAATGGCTAAAGGTACAACTTCCTTGGGTTCAATCTCTGAAGGTAGTTCTGCACTGGCGCCTTCGATTTCTTCTATAACAATATCCATATCCCCCAGTTCGGCTAACATATCATCGAAGGCTTCTTGTTGGGGGAGATCTTCAGGAATGGAGTCCAGAATATCCTGGTAAGTTACTTTTCCTTTTTCCTGAGCAATCGCTGTAAGTTTCTTTTTGACTGCTTCCAGACCTGCATTTACATCGGAAGTGACAATCGTTGCAATTTTATTAGTTTTAGCTGTGGTTTGTTTTAAGGGTTTTTCTGGTTTGACACCGACATGATTGTCTTTTTTTTCTTTAACAACAGGTACGGGTTTTGGTTCAACACTCTTTTGGGCTACAGGTTTAGCTGGTTTCGAAGGTGCTGGGGCTTTAGCAGCTTTTACCGGTTTTTCGTTTTTGGGTTTAGTCGCTAATTTCTTTTTTTCGACAACAGGTTTTGTTGTAGCTGATTTTTTAGATACAGGTTTTCCAACGGCAGGTTTTGCTGCAGCTTTTTTCTTTGCCGGTTTTTCTGATACTGCTTTTTTAATCGACTTTGCCGGTACCGGAGCAGTCTTTTTTCGAGCAGGCACTGGTTTTGAAGCTGCTTTTTTCTTGGGTGCTGGTTTTACAGAAGATTTCCCCTTTACGGGAGATGCCGTCTGTTTTTTCTTTTTATCCAAATCTTTTTTTGGAGTGGATTTCGCCATTGAATCCTCCTACTTAACTGACCTTGGATATTGAAAGGGCAGTTTTTTTGATTTCCAGAATTTTTTCTTGCAATAAAGTGACCTGCTTAAGATCTCTGGCTTTTTCTGCCTGTCGTAAGTGGGCCTGTAATTCATTAATTTCTCTATCTAACCGAAGCTTAGTGATTTTCCGACGGAAGGCTGTCAGATAATCATCTGAATTAGATAGCGGGTCTTCCATCATTATTTCTGTGACCCATTTCACCGCGTCGGGTATGTCCTGAAGATAATTTAGGACGTCATCCGCATTTCTCAGTGTTGACGGATCATCACACGCCAGAAGGGGAATAATCGCCTCCCGGCCCACTGCTGTAGCAAATACATAGTCTTTAACGACTTCCTGGATTGCAGTGATATATCCAGGATTAAATACCAGTAACTTCAATAGTTCTCTTTCAATGCGGGTTTCTCCACGTCTTCTTATTTCGAGAGAATCCACACCTGGATGAACAACCGTTCCAGGTTTTTTTGAGTTTTGACGGAACTGACGCAAAAGCGTGTTTCTGTCTAACCCAATCCGATTGGCAATAATCTGGATATACAGGTCTTTCTCCACCGGCTGCCCCATTCTTTCCAGAATGGATTGCATTTCATCAATGACTCTCGTCTTGGCCGTAACACTGTATAGTCCATGTTGGGCTATTACCAATTCCAAAGCAAATTCCACAGGGTCCTGCCCCATTGCTAATACTTTCTGGAATTCTTCCAGAGAGTGGCTTTGCAGGTACTCATCAGGGTCTTTACCCTCAGGAATTGAGGCTACCCGGACTTCCAATCCTAATGATAACAGGGGTTCCAGGCCCCGCAGGGCCGCAGATAACCCAGCCTTATCGGCATCATACATCAACACAGCTTCAGGACAGTATCGCCGCAACAGTTTCGCGTGTTCGCGAGTCAGGGCCGTGCCCAGGGTGGCGACTGCGTTTCGGACTCCGTGTTGATGGGCCGAAAGGACATCCATGTATCCTTCCATTAAGACTGCTTTTCCAAGTTCTTTAATTGCTGGTTGTGCCTGTTCAAGAGCATACAAACAACGGCTCTTGGTAAACACAGGCGTCTCTGGTGAGTTTAGATATTTGGGTTCACGGGCATCCAGAAATCTGCCACCGAAACCAATCACAAATCCGCGGGAATCTGTAATAGGAAACATAACCTGGTCGCGGAATCGGTCATAATATCCAGAACTACCAGACTGTCGGGCAATAATTAACCCGGCTTTTTCCAATATATACGTATTAAATCCCTGACGGCCTGCTTCTTTCAGGAGACTGTCCCAATCTGGCAGGGAATATCCCAACCGAAAGGAGACTGCCGTCTCAGGGGTTAATTTTCGTTTTTCAAAGAGATATTTACGGGCTGATTCAGCTCTCGGGTTTTTCATTAATACCTGGTGAAAATAATCACGAGCAAATTGATTGACTTCCCGAATTGCTTTTATATCTTTTTCTGCTTTATCGAGATTTTCTCGGCCAGCTTGCCGCGGAACTTCCAATCCAGCTCTTTCAGCCAAATACTCAACGGCTGGAATAAACTCCATTTTTTGGAATTTCATGACAAAGTGAATAGCATTACCACCTTCGCCACAGCCAAAACATTTAAAAATCTGTCGTTCAGGATTAACCATGAAGGAGGGTGTCTTTTCATTATGAAAAGGACACAATCCATTCATATTTCGCCCGGATGATTTAAGTGTTACATGCTCACCAATCAATTGAACGATATCGGTATTTTCCTTAACTTTTTCAATAAAATCAGACGGCAACATGTTGTTAGATCAAATATCCCATCATTCGGGTTAAAGTACTTATGAATCGTTCTTCATCTTTATGTGTAAAAGGTTTAGGTCCCCGGGTTTTACCACCGGATCTCCGGAATTTCCATGTCAGATGTCTTTCATTTAAAACAGCATCTATTTCATCAGGATGATATTCTTTTCCGTGGAATGACAATGCACGGGCTTGACGGCTTAAAACTATTGCGGCAAGGCCACCATCACTTGTCACTACAATATCTCCCGGCTGAACCTTATTAACAATGGCTACATCCGCTGCCTGAGGGTAATTATCAACCTGTTTTATTACCACATTTGGATACTCAGGTAGTTGATGCGACACACTACACACCATTAAAACAGGCACTTTCTTTTGAAAGGCCAATTCAATGACACAGTGTTTGACGGGACATGCATCCGCATCGATAATTATTTTCATAAACTTTGAATAAAAGTAATGAAACTTTTCATACAAAAGAATCAACGTCCGGATAATGTCATCCGGCCCTTTGATTCAGAAACACACTATCTATATAGTTTACTATAATTATGTCTCAAAGGCTGACAAAAGGACTTACTATTTTACCACATTCGCCTTTATACAGTAATACACATCCCGGCATGTCAATCCTGTGTTGAGCGAATAATGCGTGCTTTTCGTGCTGTGAGTTGGTTGGGTAGTAAAATAATTGAGATATTTGGCAGATGGCATAGGGTAGATGTTCCCGGTATATTAAATCCCGGAAAACAGATTAAATCTCACATCGAACCTTTGCGAATGATGGGGTTACTGTTCCAGACTCTGAATAATAGTGATAATGTCCAGGGGAGTCGGTGCCAGAAATTCGGGTCCAGCCTTTTTAACTTCCTCTACTTTACCAATTCCATATAAACAGGCAATTGTATGGACCCCGGCTTTTTTCCCAGCTTCAACATCGGTAGTCCAATCTCCAATCATGCAGGCTGCTTCTTTGGGGCAATTCAATTGTCTTAAGGCTTCTAAAATCGGCCCGGGATCGGGTTTTTTAGTTGGGCAAGATTCCTCACCCATGATTAGAGTAAAGTAGTGATCGATATCAACTGCTTCCATGATTTGATGGCAAAATTCCTGGGGTTTATTACTCACTAATACCAGTTTTCTGTTTTTGAAAGTATCCAGAACTTCTCTGACACCCGGATACAATCTTGTTTCATCTGTACAATGAACTTCATAATGAGATTTAAAATAACCCTTCGCGATCCGTCGTGTTTCGTCATCAACTTCATGAAGTGCTTTTTTAAGGAGCACATCAACACCGTTTCCAATATAGCTGGCAATCAATGATACTGGCAGTGGTTCTAATCCAAGCCGGTTTCGAGCATGGTTTACGGCATTGGCTAAATCTTTTCGAGAATCCAAAAGAGTTCCATCAAAGTCAAATAAAAGTACCTGTTGATAGGTTGAAGGGGTCATATTAATTCCAATTAATGGTCTGTACAATCTTCCCTGAATCCACAATTGGAACAGACCTGTTTACAATGAAGTTCTATCAGGGTGTTTCCACATATGGGACAGGAATCGTATGGATTGACGGGACATGAATGTTTTGTCGGGTCAATATCTATTTTATCTGATTCCATATTGGTTTTCCCAGTCAGTGAGGATTGGGGAATAATACAATACGCGCCGTTTCTTAAATTCCTGCGTACTATAAATAGTTTGGTGGGGATAGACAGCGGCATCTTGTTGTAACCACTGGATTCGTTCTTCACATTCTTCCTGGGTTTGGGCATGGACCATAGTATATAAACTGTAAGGAAATTCTGGGACTTCCTGCCGTTGATAACAATGTGTTACAAAGTTTCGTGCAGCAAAGATTTTTCCAATAGCGTCACATTCGTTGGGTGGGATTTGCCAGACAACCATGGCGTTTGCTGTATAACCGGCTTTCCGGTGGTGCAATAAACCAGCCACCCTGCGAATATATCCCCACTTCAGATAATCATGGATTTTCTGGAGTAAGTTTTCTTCAGTAATCCCGAGCTGTTTTGCCATGACTTCGTAGGGTTTTTCGTTTTCAGGAAAATCTTCCTGTAATATCTGAATAAATGGAATATCTTCCGCCATCATCTTTTTTTTTGGTATAACAACGTTCGGAGTCTGATAATTATTATTTTTCTCCTGTGAATCTATCATGGAGAATCGGACCCCAATCTTATATGTGGTTATTGCCGGGAGAATAAGCATTCTCTTACATTCGGAGAGCTCTTTGATTCGCTGCGCGTGAGATTGTAATTGTTGTTGAGTTGGAACCGCCAGGGTAAACCAAAGATTGAAAACATGATTTCTTGCATAATTGTGGCTGACACCGGGGTGGGCATTAATAATTTTTACGGCGTTTTCAATCTTCTCGGGTTTAATCTCCAATGCAATCAGAGCAGAATGATATCCCAATCTTTTTCCATCAAAAATCCCACATATTTGGCGGAGGTATCCTGTCTGTTTCAGCTGACGGATGTGTTCCAACATTTCTGAACTATTTAGCCCCAAGGTATTACCCAGGACTTTATAGGGTTCGGATTCAAGTGGAAAGCCTGCCTGAATCTGGTCCAGGATGCGCCGTTCGGTTATGTTTAAATCAGGTGTAATCATGGATTCTATAAATCAGTAGATTGACTTGAATTACTTAATGGAACGCCTCGCCGTTCTTCATTGTTATATATGTTAAATATTAAAGGAAAAAATCCTCCTTGTCCATGAAAGAGGAGGGAGAAAAGGAGATAATTTGAATGCCACCTAAAGAGAAGAAACTGGTAGAAGTTGTGAAAATAGACTCACATTGTGATTCCACTAAGTCTTTTTATCTTCATTTTGTGGAAACTGAACCCTTGGATTATCAGGCAGGGCAATTTGTAATAGCCCACATTCCCCGAGAAGATCAAATTGTTAAGAGGGCTTATTCACTGGCATCTGCGCCATCGGAGACCCGGGAGTCAGGATTAGTCGAAATTTGTCTGAACCGAGTTGAATTAGGGTATGTCTCAAACTGGATGCACGCACAGCCGGAAGAAACCCGATTTCATATTGATGGACCTCATGGATTATTTCTGGTTCCAGAGAAACCCACTCGCGGACTTGTCTTCTGTGCAACAGGAACTGGGATTGCTCCCATCCGTTCCATCTTGAAGGAAATGGATACCAAGGGTACATTAGAAAATCAGGAGGTATGGGTATTTATGGGGGTTCGATATGAGACGGACCTCTTATACCATAAAGAATTATCAGATTGGGCAGACAAGTATCCTCAATTTCATTATGTACCCACTGTCAGCCGTCCAGACAAATGGCAGGGTGAAACCCGTTATGTTCAAGAGCTGGTTAAGGGTAATATTACTAACCCAACACAATGGGATGTTTATGCCTGTGGTTTAACAAAGATGATTAAGGACCTGGGTGTTGTGTTGGAAACAATGGGCTTTCAGAAAGAGCAGCTCCATTATGACCGATGGGGCTGATAATTACCGGTATCTGAATAAAAAAGAAAAGACGGCTTTTGCAGATAAAGCCGTCTTTTTATTTATGCGTAAAAAGGGGATTTACTTGTTATGTTCTTCCAACCACCGTTCAGTATCCAGGGCAGCCTGACACCCGGAACCTGCGGCGGTAATTGCCTGACGATACCGTAAATCCTGGACATCTCCGCAGGCAAAGACTCCCGGAACGGATGTATAAGTATTATTTTTCAGGACAATATAGCCCTTTTCGTCTAACTCCAACTGACCTTTCAGAAAATCAGTGTTAGGTAGATGTCCTATGGCCATAAAAACGCCATCTAAAGAAATTTCTGACAATTCACTGGTGACGGTATTTTTAAGACGAAGACCTGTTACATATTTCCGACCATTATCATCTTTGCCGAGGATTTCATCCACAACCGAGTTCCAGGCAACTTGGATTTTCGGATTATTCAAGATGCGGTCTTGCATGATTTTTGAACCCCGTAATTTGTCGCGCCGATGGATCAGGGTTACTTTGTTACAAAAACGGGTCAGGAAGTTTGCTTCTTCGAGTGCGGTATCTCCACCTCCCACAACAGCTACATCCTTATTTCGGAAGAAGAATCCATCACAAGTGGCGCAGGCAGAAACACCACATCCCATATATTCTTTCTCACTGGGAATATTCAACCACTGTGCGGAGGCCCCTGTTGCGATGATAACCGTTTTTGCTTCAATCAATTGAGAGTCATCTACCCAGAGTTTAAAGGGTTGTTGACTGAAATCTACCTTGGTAATGGTGCCTGAAACATACTGGGTCCCAAATCGTTCCGCTTGTTTCTTGAATAAGTCCATTAATTCAGGCCCCGGGACACCTTCTGGAAATCCTGGAAAATTTTCAATATCAGTGGTAATCATCAACTGTCCACCCGGAAGAGTCCCTTCAATCAAGACGGGGGAAAGATTTGCACGGGCGGTATAAATAGCGGCTGTATATCCGGCAGGACCGGAACCAATAATAGCAACATTGTACATTGTTCAATACCTTTCTCGGGGTATATACAGATATTTACATCATTATAAACAACTTGGGGAATATATTCCTATAAAAGAAATGAGCAGAACGGGTAAGGGGGGAACCCAGTTCTGCTCAGTGAAATGTAATTATATGTAAAGCGAATAGCGTGCCAACTTTGAGAAAAATTTCATAGTTGTTAAAGGCCGATAAATCAGGTTCTTTTCTTATTCCCTATGCCACATTGTGTGGAAGTGACGGGTGGAAAATACCCCATATTGTGGTGATAGGTGGGGTAAAAATATATCATCTGGGTGAAATTGGGCAAAAAAGCGAATCTTGACAATAAATACTAAAAAGATACAAAAACGGAGGACTATTTCTGTATTAATATTTACCCGAAATTTTTATTCGTGATAAGCTGTCAACTTTAAAATCTGATCCGATGTATATTTGAATAAGCTCATGGATAACAATGTCTTTAGGTGGGTTTATGAGGGTAAATATTACCCTCAGGTAATAATAAAAAAATATTTTAAAAATAATTGTTGACGCAGGAACAAATAGTGATAACCTTATGTTAATATCAACATCAAGAGAGAAATGGTTAGACAGGTTAAGACAATAACGTTGACAAAGGAGGCACCACCATGAAACGCGAGAAAAAAGCAAAAGAAGTAGTGAGTCGTCCGGTTGGAAGAAACAAAGAAGTCGTTCGGGCTAAGGCGGTGCTGAGCTCTAAGTCAAAAGCGAAGAAGAGCAAAATGGCTGTGAGTGCAGTGAATGTAGGATTCTCGTTTGAGGAAGAGATCGCACGGTATGTGCACAGTGTAGGTTTGGATCAATTCCAGAGAATGGGAAGTATTATGGATGACGATGTCCCGGTGAGCCTTGATGAGGATGTCGTAGAAGCGGTTGCGGAAGAGCCTGTGAGCTACCTGAATAGCCATGACGATGTCATAGAAAAGTTTTCCCGAAATCGTAAGGAAGAAGAAAAAGACGGATGGGAAGCTTTTTACGAGTAAAAAAATAACCTGAGATTGTAACCAATAACCCAAAAATAAATAATGTTACAAGAGCGATAAGCAGATAAGCGGCAAGATAACATCTTGCCGCTTTTTTTATCCATATTTATCAGAGATTGCACAAACTGACGAGTCATCCACGGAGTTACTCGGAGCAGGTCCGTGGATGATTCGAAAAAGGCTGGGTTTTGAGGGGGGAAATATAGAATTACGAGAGGTGTCTTTTTCGATTTTTCATGTAATCAACAAAAATATACTCACCCAGGGTCTGGGGCGAAGTATAGTAGGCTCTTCCATGATTGATTTTTGTGAAGTTATCTACGAATTCCACCAGATAAGGGTCTTGAGTCACCATAAAAGTTGTGACTGTGATTTTATTTCTACGGCAGATAGAGGCTTCTTCTAAAGTTTGATTAACAATTTTGGGGTCCAATCCGTATGGATTTTTATAGAGTTTCCCCTGGTCAAAGATGGCAGAAGGTTTTCCATCGGTAATCATAAATATCTGTTTATTAAGATATTTAAGTCTTCGGAGCAGGACTTGCGCCAGTTGTAATCCTGCCTTTGTATTTGTGTGGTAAGGACCGACAGTCAGGTAAGGAAGGTCTTTTATTGTGATTTCGTAGGCATCATCTCCAAAGACAACAATATGGAGTTTATCTTTCGGAAACCGGGTCAGAATGAGTTCTGTTAAAGCAAGGGCTACTTGTTTAGCCGGTGTGATTCGGTCTTCACCATAAATAATCATGGAATGACTGATATCAATCAATAATACTGTTGCACAATCAGTGAGATGTTCTCTTTCGTAAACTTCGACATCTTCTTCCGAAATAGAAATATCTTCAATGCCGGACCTCATCAATGCGTTATGGAGTGTCCCCATAGGGTCAATGTCATTTATATCATCACCAAAGATGTAAGGCCTGGTTTCAGTCAGAGGTTCCCCACCTTCTCCAGCGTACGGAACACGGTGAGTCCCCAATCCGGATTTACGAAGATTTCCAAAAACCAGTGCCAGTGAATCCTGCCGAAGCTGATGTTCACCTTTTGCTGTGAGCTTGAATCCTTCACCTTCCTGGAGGATGAGTTGCTTATGAATAAGTTCATCCAGAAAATTATCCAGATTCAGTTCAGAATTAATGAAGTTTCGTTTTTGTAGATATTTCATCCATTGGATGACTTCTAATACATCTCCATTGGATTGAAGCAGTAAATAATTAAACAAAGACCTTAGTGAATTCAGGTCTTTTAATAATTTGTATGAATCATCCCATTTAGAGTAACGCCAGTTCATGGAATAATCCTTAATCTCCAGACTCGTTTGGAATCTGATCCAGCATGGCTTTCAACATGTCCTGATAAGATGTCGTACTGTCAGTATCTCTCTTGCTGAGCATGGAAAACTGATGCAGTCCCTCGAGAATAAATTCCATGGAAAGTGCCAGTTCCTCCGGTGTGGTGGTATTGGTTTTCTCCTGAGCTAATTGGCGGAGGCCCGTGACCTGGTCCAGAGTTTTAAAGTACTCTTCATTATTCAACTGGTCATTCAGGTCAAGTATCCCTCCGGCTGAAAACCAGTCCAGAATGGATTGATAAGGTGAATCGGGTTCAGGTTCACGAATTCCTTCTCGTGCCTTCTTTCCGGAAGGGGAGGGATAATAATTTTTGAAGATATTTTTAATTGCCTGACCTATTATTTTTCGGGCAACCAGAACAACGCCTTCCTGTTCACCCTCATACACTAGTTCGATTTTTCCGGTAACGGCGGTAAGCGCTGTCAATAAATCACAAAGTCGGGGTATCTGGATTTCATCTCCGGTCAGGAAACTCCGATATTCCATATTACTGACAACATTTTCTAACAGATTAATCGTAGCTCGGGCTGAAACGCCTGATTTCTGATCCACATACTCCGATTTTCTGGCAGCGAAGGCGACCATTTCAATAATTTCTCTGTACCACTGAGGCATATACATTGTTTGATTATTGTTTCGGTCAATCCATGCTTCCTGGGAAGTAATGTTCATGGCGTCTTTCAGGTGCTCAGGGTAATGGGTCATTATTTGCGAATCAATCCGGTCTTTCAGGGGAGTGATGATATTCCCACGATTGGTATAATCTTCCGGATTTGCGGAGTAAACCATACAGATATCCAATGGGATCCGTATGGGAAATCCTCGAACCTGAATATCTTTTTCTTCCATAATATTTAACAAACCAACCTGGATTCTTGGGGGCAAGTCCGGGAGTTCATTGATGGCAAATATTCCTCGATTTGAACGAGGAATGATTCCGAAGTGAATGACTTCTTCATCCGAGTAAGACAGTTTATGGCTGGCTGCCTTGATGGGGTCAATATCTCCAATCAAATCAGAAATAGTTACATCCGGCGTGGCCAGTTTTTCCTGATATCTCTGGTCTCGATGAATCCATACGATGGGGGTTTCCGGTCCCATGTTTTCAAGTTTTATCCGGCAGGCCTTACAGAAGGGTGAATAGGGATTGTCATGGATTGGACATCCTTCTATTGCGGGGATATATTCATCCAGAAAACGGATTAATTGGCGCAGAATACGGGATTTTGCCTGTCCTCTAAGCCCCAGCAAAATAAAGTCATGCCGGGATAATATGGCATTCCGTAGTGCCGGGATAACCGTTTTGTCATACCCGATAATACCTGGAAACAGGGGGTCTCCATTTTTAACCATTTGAATCAAATTCCGTCTCATTTCTTCTTTGACGGGGATGACTTCATATTTGGATTTTTTTAATTCACCTAATGTTTTTGCCAGAGATTTCATGGATCCTCCATTTATACAAGTAACGCCGGTAAAGCAATTATGTCATAAGGTTCTACATATCAAAACAAAAGAGTCATTCAGTTAGTTTCCTTCTAACTTATGGTCTAGAATCAAATTATGAGGATATTAAATCAATATTGGAACCAGCTTCATAAGAAGACTCCTGTGATTGACAAGGATGTTTATGCCCGTGGGGTTGAATTGTTTAATACGGGACAATACAAGAATGCCCTGCTTTCGTGGGAGATTCCCTGGAAAAAGACTTATGGGCAAAAAGAACGGTTTATTAGAGGTCTTATCCAGTCCGCCGGTGCATTACATCATCTTCAGGAAGATCGTATGGATTCAGCGGTCCATCTGATAAATTCGGCACTGGATATTTTTTCCCATTATCCAGGAAATTATGAGGGTTTAGATATGGAGAAATTTTCGAAACACCTCAATGATTTATTAATGGAAATCCAGCTGAATAAATACTCTGGTAAACCTAAGAATTGGAAATCTGTCAAACTGGAATACCAATCCGGTAAATAAAAAGCCGTTGTTTATTAAACAACGGCTTAACTTTTTTCTCAGAGAACTATTTATCCTGCCGGGGCATATTGGGCAAAAGCTTCCTTGTTACTGGCAAACTCATAAGCATCTTGGCCTCTGATGACACCATCCATAACCAACGCTTTAAGACATTGTTCTAATGTCTGCATTCCCATTTTTCCACTGGTTTGAATCATGGAGTTGATTTGGTGGGTTTTCCCCTCTCGAATCTGGGCTCTGATTGCCGGTGTTCCAAACATGATTTCCATTGCACACACCCGGCCTTCCTGATCTACACGCGGAACCAGTGCCTGACAAACAACGCCGACCAGTGAATTTCCCAGCTGGGTCCGGATTTGAGATTGCTGGTGTGGCGGGAAAATATCAATAATACGGTCAACCGTACTTGCCGCCGAACTGGTGTGTAGGGTGGCAAAAACCAAGTGGCCTGTTTCGGCGGCAGTGATTGCTAACTGGGTCGTTTCAAGGTCTCGCATTTCACCGACCAGAATGATATCCGGGTCTTCACGAAGTGCGGCTTTAAGTGCATTGGCAAAAGAATAGGTGTGGGAAGAAACCTCACGTTGGTTTACCATGCAATATTGATTATGATGAACAAATTCAATAGGGTCTTCAATCGTGATGATATGTTCATGTCGTGTCCGGTTGAGTTCATCAATCAACGCTGCTAATGAAGTTGATTTGCCGGACCCTGTTGGGCCGGTGACTAAAACAAGCCCTCGTTTTAATGAGAGAAAATATCGAAGTGCTGGCGGAAGCCCTAATTCTTCAATGGTTTTGATTCGGGTAGGGATAACACGGAAAACAGCCCCTTCACCACGGCGTTGGTGAAACATATTGACTCGGAATCGTGAAATATTTTCGGGTTCAATAGATAAATCCAACTCTAGTGTTTCTTTATACTTGCGCTGTTGTTCTTCATTAATAATACTGAACAACATCGTATGCAGAGCCTCTGGTGTTAATATCTCATCGGACACCGCTTGTAAATCACCATGGACACGAATCATTGGTACAGAACCCGCCGATAGATGTAAATCAGAACCTTTCGTCTCAATGACTTGTTTTAGTAAAGAGTAAATGTCCACTTTGACCTCTCAAAAGTAAAGTAATAATCTGAGTTGGTTTTTACCGACGCGGAACTCCCAGTTTACGGATAATGTCATCCAAACTGACCAGACCTTGTTGTTGTAATGAATCTGTTTGTTGCCGGATAGAAATAAAGTTGGGTATATGGTTCAAATCTTGAATGGTCTGTTTTAAATTCATGCCTGGTGTGGATATCATTCGTTGTGTGATTACTTCATAAAAAGTCTGATATTCTTTGTATCCCGTCTGTTTACATTGGGTACAGCCAGGGCCCTTGATGGGATGATTATGTTTATCAAATACCTGACACTGTCCACACAAAACAGGTATCTGTGCTGAGGCAATAGCACTTCGTAAATTGTAATAAACAGATTCGCTGTTCAGGGCATCCATTTCAAGGCAATGCAGTGTTTCTTCTGCATCACGGCATGGAAGAAGTACGATGATTAATGCTCCCCGGTAGACAGCCTGAAGGATTGTTGTCCATTGAGGTGTTTTTTCTGAACTGTCATATAAGATAACCTCAATCCCCATATCTGCCATATATTGGAATGCCTGATTCTCAGAGATATTAATCGAACTACTAAGATTGATCTGGAGGAAAGATTCCTCTTTTACTGTTTGAACCGACTCGATGGTTCCAATAGATGTGCCTGCTTTTTTAAATAATTGCAGAATATAGTACCCAATGTTCATTCTTGAAGCAGGGTCTGTTGCGGAAACTAATACTATTCCGCGACTTTTTTGCGCAATCAGTTTGTGAATATCTGACTCAACAATATCCGATAGATTGGTCACTTTAATCTGATCCAGTGTTTTTACTGGTGGATAGATGTCGAGAGCAATTCGTATATTTGACCCTGTTTCAATAGCGAATATCTTGACTGTGAACAGGTCTTTATGCTGGAACGAAAAGTAATGGGGGAAGGCATTGTTTTTACTTGCTAGGACGATGGCGTTTAGCGAAGAGAGCTTTTCCACAATGTCTCGGTATTTGCTGCCCGGAATTGCAGATTGGCCACAATTATTTCCATCATAGGAGAAAGCTATTTGTGGATTATCATTGACGCTGTAGATGTCGATATGGGTTGCACCGGACTGAAGTGCAGATTCCAATAAAGGCCGGCAAAGACTATCCATGTTTTGAGGTTTGGCAGATTGCGGTCTGACGGCAACAATTCCAAATAAAGTATCTAATATGGTTCTTATTTCTGATGTTTTTGCCAGAGCTGGAATAACAGTGCAATTAATTGTTTTGGCGATTTGATTTAATGCTTCAGTATCTGTTGGGTCCGAAGTAGCTATCGTTAACTCGTTATCCTTTTTATGAAGTGGCAGTACGCCCAAACTGCTCAGCATACCCGAAGGAAACAGATTGACTAAATCCTGGTCAACCATATCGAAAGTCATATGGACATAGGGAATGTCCAATTGCTGGCTGAGAGAGTAATTCATATCATCTTCAGTGACCCACCCATGCTGAAGAAGTACGGTGCCTAATTTTTTTCCAGACAACTTTTGTAGTTCTAGTGCCTGGTCCAATTGCTCTTGATTGATAAGATTGTACTTTATTAATATTTCCCCTAATTTCATAGGTGTCCTCATCCCTGAATTAGATTAAAGTACCTGTGTTTCCTCATTATAGAATAGAAGTCGTCCACAATTCTCGCAATATATGAGATTTTCTTGTCTTCGGGTTTTACTAATAATAGTGTCCGCTAAATGAATGGAACAACCTCCACAGGAATTTCCTTGAACCGGGACAACAGCATGTCCTGGAAACCGTTTAATAATCCGGTCGTAATTACGCATCAGATCGGGAGATAATGCAGACCTCATTGATTCCCGTTCTTTCTTTGTTTCCTCAAGTAACTGGGATAATCGGGATTTTTCCTGTTCTAATCGTTCTTCAACTTTTTTGTATTTTACTTCTTCATCCTGAATGGATTTTTTTAACTGTTGGAGTTTCGTTTGGAGGGATTCTAGTGTGTCCATGGAACTGAGAACCTGGTCTTCCAGGATAGATATATTCTTTTGATGTTTTGCAATATCGGCGAGTATGGCCGCATACAATTCATTAGATTTTACGGTGAACTGCTGGCCCTGGAGTTTTCTGATTTCTTCTTCTTTGGTTTTTAGCTCAAGTTCCCGCGCATGTTTATCTTTGGTGAATTGAGTAATATCCAGATCTAATTTCTTTTTTTCTTCATTGAGAAGGTTGAGTTTAGCTTTATGAAGGGTTGCCTGTCTCGGTAGGTCATCGAGTTCTTTTTGAATCCGAAGTAGTGAGTTATCTATCTCTTGCAAGGGTAATAAATCTCTTATGTTTATCACAGTGCATTCCCCGTTCTATAGTGGATTTGCAGTCTATTTATAACACTGTCCCCTACCTGTCGTCAAAATCAAATTGCCACGATAAGTCAACTAAAAGACCCTGAGAAGTGATATTACCCTATGTTAAGATAGGAAATCCGCTAAATTAAGCGGGGAGGTAGATGCTTATATGATTTGGCGAATAATTATATTTACTGGACTCATCCTGATGTTGATGACAACTTCTGCCTTGGCAGAAGGGGGCCCGTATAATTTTGTTAATCAAAAAGATATCTATACTTACAATGATTATACCGTCCAACATGTGCGTGGTTTAATGTTGAACATTGAAGTTAAAGATATCCGACCTGAAGTGGAACGTAAGGGCGGATTATTGGAAGAACAGGCTGTGGATGGATATTTCTCCCGTCCTATGGATTCCATGGTTAGGGAAATCCTGATTCGTGAAATGCAGAAGACCGGTATGATGACGCTGGCTCAAGCAAACTCAGAAACGATGGATTACAGAATTACTCTTGAAATTCTCTCACTATATGGGGGTGTTCAGGAAAAGGCCGATGATGAGGATGGGGCGGTTCGCCGGTGGTTTATTCCCAAAGTTGCAAAAGGGTCTGCTTCTATTAGAGTTATTATACGAGACCGATATGGTCGGGATTATATGAATGTTGTGTATAATACTTCAGCTGAGCAGGAACAAGCCCGTATGAGTAATTATGCAAAGGGTTCTATCCGGACTCTGGGGGTTGCTCTTAAGGAAGTGTTTTACCAACTCCAGAGTGATATTGATGCCAAGCAATTACCCAAAAATCCCAGTGCGTCTGGTAGTCAGAAATTACTAAAGCGATAATCAGTTTTAAACCGTTATGAAAGAGACCGGAGTGTAATATGCTCCGGTTTTTTGTTTTTAGACGGCGTAATATATAATGACCGCATGAGCCGACCGCTGGTAACCTTGTTTTTAATTTATGTGGTGGGGATTTGGATGGGGCATCAAATTCCTATTTTAATGAATTTTTTATGGTTGTTTCCGTTTTCTTTGGTAATTTTATTACCTTTAGCCTTTTTCAAAAACAACAAATGGACTGGCCCCCTGGCATTATGCCTGGTAGGTGTAACAGTATTCTCTCTAGGGGGATTTCAATATCAGTTCCACCGTGAACAATGGACAACGCAACATAAACAGTTCTACCCTGATGGAATTAAGAAAGTATATAGGGTATATGGTCGAATTGTAGAAAACACTCTCGATACACCTAATAAACGAACATATCGTCTTTCTCCGGTTTGGGCAGAAACACCGCAAGGCTATCAGAAAATATTTGGTTCAATACTCATCACTGTGTCTTCCCCTTCGTTTGTGGTTCGTTACCATTGTGGTGAATGGATACAGAATAAAATAGCAGTATACCCTGTTGATCGTGTTGGCAATCCTGGTGAATTCAAATACGAAGACTATTTATTTCAGAATGATATTGCAGTTAATGGATACTCAAAAGGATCAACCTTTGAGAAAGTAATTATTCCAACAAGCATTATCTCACTGGATTATTGGATTCGTGTCGCATCAATAATACGATGTTATTTGATGGATTCTAATAATCAAATACTTCCTGAACCATATAATCATTTGGCAAATGGGGTTGCCCTGGGTATTCGATCTGATATTCCTCAAAACGTCATTGATAACTATATGTATGGTGGAATTTATCATTTATTGGTTGTCAGTGGGGGCAATTTGATGCTTTTGGCCGGGTTAGTCATTGTTGGCATAAAACGCATTGGTTTCAAGCGACGAACTGCCTGGATAATGGCCGTTCCTGCTATTTTGATTTATGCATGGATGGTTGGATGGACAGCCCCAGTGACTAGAGCAACCGTGGGGACTCTATTGTTTATCGGGGGGCGTTTATTACGCAGAGATGTTGATCCCTATCAAACACTGGGTTTGGCTGGATGGGTGATTCTTTTGGTAAATCCCATGGCGTTGTGGGATTCAGGATTCCAATTATCTTTTATGGCTGTTTTAGGTATTGTAAGTCTGGGCCCAATTATTATGGAGAATTTAAAGGGCCCTCTTTGGTTAAAGGGGACTGTCGGTGTGACTTTAGCCGCAACTCTGGGAACATTACCTATTCAGATTAATGCCTTTCATTACCTGTCAATAGCTACATTAATTACCAACCTGATTGCACTTCCAATAATATCTTTATCATTACCACTCAGTCTGATATCTGGTTGTCTGTATGGTATATTTCCTCTTCTCGCAAAGATATTAGCTGGAAGTAATTATTTGGCATTATCCTTACTGACTAAGGTGACAGAAATTATTGTGTCTATCCCCTTTTCATGGATATCAATACCTGATATGCACTGGTTATGGACTGTTTTTTACTATTTTCTGATGGGTGTTTTCGTATGGATATTTTCTAAAAACATTGATGAAATTGATGTTAAGCTCAGAAAAAAATGGCTATTGGCATTTGTACTCTTCACATGTTTTACAATAGCTTTAGTTATTCCAATATCTTTAGAAAGCAAGAAATTAAAAGTGACCGTTCTGGATGTAGGCCAGGGCGATAGTCTTTTGATTGAAACACCTAACTATCAAACGTTACTAGTGGATGGGGGTCCCGATAAACCAAGAGATACAGGGAGAATGATATTGCTTCCATATTTAAGGCGTTTAGGGATTCGGTCCCTGGATGTTTTGATGATAACGCATTTTGACTCTGATCATGTTGGAGGATTGATATCTCTTTTGAAGTGGATTCCAGTCCGTGAGGTGTGGGTAGGGTATGGAAGTCTTGATGGTGCAAATGAGTATTGTAAAAGTATTATGTCTGTTTGCCAGTCAAAAAATATCCCAATAAAACAGGCCATTTGTGGAAATAAGGCTAGTGGTTTAGAACCCTTGGAAATAACTGTCTTGAATCCCGAGGGACAGAATTCTGTTTTTACTGATAATGAACAATCCTTAGTTTTGAAAATCAAATATAACCAGACCTCTGTTTTGCTAACTGGTGATTTGGAAGGATATGGGGAAACAGAACTACTATCTTCCAATATGGATCTTAAATCAGATGTATTAAAGATCGGGCATCATGGATCGAAGATGGGTACAACCGATGAATTCCTTGATAAGGTGTCTCCTGATATTGCCGTCATTTCAGTGGGGAAAAACAACCTGTTCCATCATCCACATTCTGAGACTCTATCTCGCCTTTCTACCCATGGAATTAAGGTGTTTAGAACGGATTTGCAAGGTGGAATCCAGTTGATATCAGATGGAAGGCGATGGACTATTCAAACTACAGAATAGTTGGACTCTATACAAAAAATATCGTTAATTACAAATATCTCTTGACAATCTAAGGAACCTTTGATAATTTTTGGTCAGATTTATGGAAAGTGAGTACTAACAATAATTGATTTCATTAACGCAAGGTATCGAATGGCTTTTTGTCGGTTCTTGTGTTTTTTTATTGGGAACCCCTAAGGGATAATTTACATAAGTTGGGACGTAAGGAGGTGCTACGAGTAATGCCTAGAGGTAAAGTGAAATGGTTTAACAACAAAAAAGGATTTGGTTTTATTGTTACTGATGCGGGCAAAGATATCTTTGTTCACTACAGTAAGATTCAGGGAGATGGTTATAAGACCCTGAAAGAAGGTGACACGGTTGATTATGAGGTGGGTGAAACAGATAAAGGACCGCAGGCGGAAAATGTCTGTAAAGTAGTCTAATTCATAAATCCGTAATTGAACCAGAAAACAGGCAGGTTTTAATCTGCCTGTTTTTTTGTTGGGTTTTATTGGAACCAGTTGTATAATCTTGACTGTAATCTATTTGATGGTCGAATAGCTATCTGTGAGGAAAATATGAAAAATTGGATTAGACTTTTATTTACTGTGCCAATACTCATTGGGTTAGTAGTTTTTGTATACGCAATTCCCTTAGATTTTGACACTATTAATCGTGATATTCCCCTCCAAATAACCTTTAATTCAGGTGACCCTTTATCATCTCAGATTGAACAACCAATAGTTTTCAAAATGCTTCAAAAACCTGGAAACTCATATGGTTTGAGAATATCAGGAAAATCATGGGGTGCCATTCTTGTTAATGGAAATACACTGGATATTCGACCCGTTACAGGTGAGGACGGGATTTATTACATAATTCCATCTGATTATCTAAAGTCTGGTCGTAATGAAATGATGATTCAACCCTCCATCGGGCAGGATAAAGTTTTATTGACATCTATTATGCTGTTTGAGCTCAAATATACAGATGAGGAAGCGCATTTCAGTCGAGTTTTTGGTGTTAAACCAGCAAAAGCCTCTGTCCAACCAACCACACATCCTTCACAGCTTCGGTATGACATGAAGCATTTAATTCTTAACCACCAGATTACTATGACTAGTAGCCGAATAACAGCAAATGCAACTTTAATAGGAATGAGTCTTGATTCGACGAATAGTTTACAGACAATAGTTCTAGATTTTGATAATAATGGTGGAAGTTTTTCTGTAAAGTCTGTCGATCGTGGTCCCGGTACTAGTGTTTTGTCTTGGAGTACTTCTGGTGATTGGTTATCTATTGGATTACCACAACCCCTTTTACAGTACAGTATGTTTACAGTCCGAGTATTTTATGCCGGGACACCTGATCCTAATAAAATATTCAGTGCCGCTTATATTAGAACTACTCATGGAACACCCTCTGTGCCTCTTGTTTATTCTTTTAGCGAACCCTATGGCGCCCGGCAGTGGTTTCCCTGTAAAGATATTCCAGATGACAAATTCACATGTGACTTATACTGGTCTTGTCCAACATCTTATTTTCCCGTATCGAATGGTCTTTTAGTTGGGACCATAACATCTGGTAGTCAACACACTCTCCATTATAAAGAGGATTATCCTATTTCATCGTATCTGATTTCGGTGGCCTGTACTAATTATCAATATCTCTATGGAGTTTATACCTCGTTGGATGGTAATAGTCGAATGACCGTAGGTAATTACATATATCCAGAACGAGTTTCCAGTGAGGGTAATGGTGTCAATGGAACCATTGCAATGATCAAATTCTTTAGTAGTAAGTTTGGGGAATACCCCTTTCTGAAGGAAAAGTATACAGTGGCGACTCATAATGATTCCTCCAGTATGGAACATCAGACGGCAACAAGTCTGGGGCCGGGTCTTTTATCTCCAGATGGAAGAGGTAGAACTAATTGCCATGAGTTATCCCATCAATGGTTTGGTGACGGAATTACGATGCGACATTTTGATCATCTTTGGTTAAACGAAGGTTTTGCTACTTATGCCGAAGCGCTCTGGGTTGAAAACCAGTATGGAACATATTCTTATTCTACGTACGTGAATGCTTGGACTACTGCGGATACATATCCCATAATAAGTAGTAGTGCAGATAATTTCAGTGGCTCTATTGTGTATCGAAAAGGTGGTTGGGTACTTCATATGTTACGCAAAGTCATGGGTAACGAATCGTTTTTTCAGGGATTAAATAGTTATTTTGGTGATACTACATTGTTGTATGGAAATGCACTAACACCAGATTTTCAAAGACACATGGAAAATGCGTTGAGTACTAATACCACTTTAAGTTGGTTTTTTAATGAATGGCTGTATCAGGCAGTTCGACCTGCATATAATGTTCAATGGGGACAGTATACACAGGGCTCTAGTACTCGATTGATGCTGAGAATTAGTCAAACACAATCTGGTTCACAGTATATAATGCCAATAGACATTAAAGTTAATTTTAGTGATGGATCATCAAAAATTGTTAATGTGTGGAATACCCAATATGCTACCCAGGAGTTTAACCTGGACTTAGGGGTATCTAAAACTATATCGGGAATTGTCTTTGACCCGGATAACTGGATTCTGGATACTGTAACAACTGTCCCTGTGAATGATTGGACTCAATATTAGCGATTGGATTACTCCAGTTTTCTAATATATTCAGATAGATTGTAGAAGTGATTAAAATGGTCTTGGGTTGTCATCCCTTGATATCCCATGATGTGGAATCTCCCTGTTTCAGCAGAATAGAGCAATGTCATCCGAAGCGTATTAGTCTCATTACGAGGTCTTTTACTTAGTTTTAGCTTATCGCAGAGATAAGCAGCTGTTCGAGTGGTGGAATTATTACGATATCTCCATTCCGGGGGATAGAGTTGAGTGAACCAAAACTGTTTTTTTGATGATGCTGCATCTTGAGCCAATCTGAGAAATGGAGCTATATCATCTGGGTGAGTTTTTGTTCTTTCTACATCCAAGAATCTAGTGTAGAGTGAGTCTGCTAAAACTACTCCACCAATTTCATCATAATATTCAGGATTACTGAGTATTTCCCGTATAGCCAAATATCCTCCACTAAAAGATATTAATACCAATTCCTTTCTAAATGTGGAGGGAATGCCCCACGTTGATGACAGGGCCAATGAGACTTCTGTCAACAATTCATTAAATCGTTTGGTATTATGAAAAGTGGACATGTAATCCAGTGTGTTAACCGATAGTAGAATTGCTTTTTTACCAGAGTCATAAAAGTTTTGTTCGGCGCACCAGGAAGCTCCATGGAAAAAGACAACAAGAGAATATTTCCCATCGGTAGGTGTTTGATAGTATTCCGGTTGGTATATTTTCCCAAGAGAGATAGATATCCGAGCACCTGGGACATCTCGGCGGTGTGGAGCAACAGGTCCTTTGATGGAAGAAGATGTGGTTTGATTTACTGCCCATGACCATGAGATATAGATCGTCATAAGCAGGAAAATAATGTTTCTATGTAGGGTCATAACATTGCCCCTCCTGTATGATTAAGGTATCATTATAAATGTTATCAGGGCTACTGCCCGGTAAAAATCTATATCTGCAATGGAATCAGAAACTTGATTGAACTAAAACATGTAACCAAAGTATTTCCACCTGAAACTGTAGTGCTTCGGGAAGCAAATTTACATATTCCACGGGGTGATTATGTGTTGATTGGTGGTACCGTTGGTAGTGGAACCAGTGTATTATTCCAGTTACTGCTACGATATGAATTGGCAACGCGGGGTGAGGTTAATGTTTTTGGTCGTGATCTTGCGAAGTTGACCCATAAAGAAATCCCCTTGCTTCGTCGCCGAATTGGTTGGATATCGCAAGAACCTCAGTTTATGCAAACTCGGTCAGTTTATGAAAATCTTTCCGATATTCTATATGCCAGTGGTACTGTTGGGCGGGAAGCTGATCAAAGAACCCGTGAAGTATTGTCCCAATTTGGGTTGGAGTTTGCTGCTGATTCATTGCCTGGAGAATTGTCCCGGGGCCAGGCTCAAAAATTAGCCATTGCTCGTTCACTTTTACTTCATCCTGCGATATTGTTAGCGGATGACCCGTTTGCGTATCTTACAGTGGATGAAGTTCATTCCATGGTGGAAATGTTTAAGGACTTAAATGTTCGCCGTGGATTAACCATTCTGGTTGCTACATATACTCTTCCCTCAGAAACCCTGGGAGTAAAAAGAGTTGTGGAAATTCAAAATGGGGCAATTATAGAACATCCTGTAGCAGATGTGTAATGGATGTTTTTGAAGGATTAATGAGACATGCGAATTGGATATTATAGTAGAGAAGCTTGGAAGAATGTGACCCGCTATGAACGCGCGGGTATAAGTGCGGTATTAATTGTTGCCGTTATTGTTTCCGTAATGGGATTATTTAGCTGGGTCGCTTTTAATATTAATTCAGCACAGCAGTACCTTTCGAAGGAAATGGGTATATTGGTTTTCTTGAAGGAAGGGAGTCGGTCTGATGCCGCTTCAATAGCGGAGCAAATTAAGAATATTCCTGGTGCAGCAGAAGTTCGATTAATCACTCGCGAAGAAGCCCTTCAAGAAATTGCCGAGAAACCCGATATCCGTCAAGAAATTGAAATTCTGGGTTTCAATCCTTTACCAGATACTATTGAAGTAAAAACCCGTACTGCCTTTGCTCCAGGTCATCTGAAAGCTATAGCTGATTCGATTATTTCCATACCTGGTGTTGATATGGTTGATTATGGACAGGAAAGTCTAGGTAATATTACACAAACATTGGATACCATTCGTCATTATGTCTGGGTTGTTGGTGGAGCTTTTACATTTATTATTCTTGTTTTGGCAATTATTGCTTTCCAAATGACATTTACTGATCGCATCAAGGATTCTGAAATATTGCAGTCCTGTGGTGCATCTTCTGCTTTCATTAGAGCTCCCATATTGCTTGAATCTATTTTTTATGGATTAGTAGGCAGTAGTCTAGCCTTGTGTTTTCTTTATTCTATCTACAGTGTGACCCGCCTAAAAATTGAGAATCTCATTTTTATGCCAGGGACTATGATGGGTGGTCTATTATTGGCTGGAGTATGCCTGAGCTTTCTTGCGACTTTACTGGAATCCTTCCGCCACATTAAACTGAAATGAAATTATTTTTTAAAAGCAGTATTATCGTAGGCTTTTTAATGGTATTACTCACAGGTTCAGTGAGTGGGCCGCTTCTGGCTCAAGATTCGACAGTTGGTAAAACAGAGTCGGAACTGAAAGTCATGCAAGAGAAAATCCGACAGGCCGAACTAAATAAACAACGAGCTGCACAAGAAGAACGTAGTGTACTAAGGCAAATTGAAGGCATTAATCAGCGTATTCGGTCTTCGAGCCAACAGTTAAACCGTCTTGAGGGTGAAGTAAATAAGAATGAACAAACTACCCAGCAACTTCAAAGTGAATTGCTTGTTGCGCAAAGTCGCTTAAATCAACATCAACTATATCTCGCTCTTCGAGTAAGGTCTATTTATAGGGCTAAGAGTATCAGCCCTTTCCGTCAAATTCTTGCCAGTGAAGATTATGCTTCCCAAATTCGCAATTTTCAGTATATGCGGATATTGGCATATACCGATGCCAAGGCCCTCTCTAATGTTCGTTATGAAGCTTCCAAGATTAGGCGGCAGGAATTTCGTATTAATGAGATGCTTAGATATCAGAAAGCTCAGCAACAGGAAATTTCTATATCAAAACAAAAATATGAAGGTGAGAATAAGCAAAAACAGAGTCTTTTGAGTCGTATCAGAACAGATAAAGCTACATATGACAGGACCGTTAGAGAATTGCAAGCTGCTGTTAGACGGTTGGAAAACCTTTTAGCTGAATTACGGGCAAAGCAGGTTAAATTCCCCGAGGGGTATGCTGGTGGAAATTTCTCTCAATCCCGTGGAAAACTAGGTTGGCCTGTTGCAGGTGGGAATGTTATCTATAGTCCTGGAAAACATAAAATTCTTGAGGGACAGGTGGAAGTATATTCTCATGGCATTGGGATAAAAGCACCGGTGGGGACGGCTGTGTATTCTGTACATGATGGAATGGTTCGATATGCCGGATGGTTAGAAGGATCAGGGAATACAATTATTATTGATCATGGTGAAGGTTATATGACTTTATATATGCATCTGTCTGGGATTGCCGCCCAAAAAGGAACTGTTGTGAAGCGGCGACAATATATTGGGGCCGTCGGTGATACGGGTTCATTAGAAGGTCCACAACTGGAATTCCAAATCCGAAAAGGTACTTCAACTCTGGATCCTCAGGACTGGCTTGCCAACCGCTAATCCGTTCCGTTTTTTTATCCTTCGTCATACCTCCGCGTTTTTATTTGTTTTAGTTGATTCCATTCTTGTTAACTGGAGGAAATAGTTTGACAGAAAATCATGTTTTAGCTACCATAACAATTGTTAGGTATACTGAAAAAAGGAGATTTTCATGGAAGACTTAACTCCACGACAGGCTGAGGTATTAGAATTTATTCGAGAATTTTATCGGGAACAAGGGATGCCCCCGACTGTTCGTGAATTAGGAGACCATTTTGGTATAGCCTCATCCAGTATGTTTGATCATCTATCCGCCCTCCAGCGAAAAGGATTCCTAAAACGGGGTAGCCGAAAATCTCGCCATTTGGAATTAGCAGATGGTTATCTTCCCCCCGAAGCCTTTTCTATACCAGACTCGTTGTCAATTCCTATTGTTGGACAGGTTGCTGCGGGCAGTCCAATCTTAGCTGATGAAAATTTGGAAGGCCGAATCAGATTAGATAAAGATTTTGGAAAACCAGGAGAAATCTTTGCACTTCGGGTGAGGGGAGAAAGTATGATCAATGCCCATATCCTGGATGGAGACTTGGTGATGGTTCAACCAACTTCAGAAGTGCGTAATGGAGATATTATTGTTGCTTTGATCGGTGATGAAGCAACTGTTAAACGGTTTTTTCGAGAAAAGGGAACGGTTAGGCTGCAACCTGAAAATCCTGCGATGGAACCTATTATGGTTTCTCCCCGAGACAATGAGTTCCGAGTTCTAGGCAAGGTGACAGCTGTCCTGCGTCAATGTAATTAAAAAAGGGTTTTAATCAGTGGAATTATGTCCTTCCGAAAAATACTTCATATTGATATGGATTGTTTTTACGTTGCTGTTGAGCGACGGGAAAACCCTGATTTAAATGGGAAGCCTGTTATTGTAGGTGGACTGAAGGGACACCGTGGTGTCATCTCATCAGCTTCTTATGAAGCCCGTAAGTTTGGTCTTAAAGCTGGAATGGCTATCCATGAAGCCAGCCGGCGATGTCCTCATGGAATATTTCTGCCTGTCAGGATGAATTTATACCATGAAGCTTCGGAACAGATTATGTCTATCTTTCAAGAATACTCTCCCCTGGTTGAACCTGTCTCTGTCGATGAAGCCTTTATTGATCTGACAGGGACAGAACTTATGCAGGGCCCTGCTGAAAAAACTGCCCGCCTGATACAAACCCGTATTAAAGAAGAATTGAAACTAACCGCTTCCTGCGGATTAGCTTCTACGAAGCTTCTTGCCAAGATTGCCTCCGATATGAAGAAGCCAGAAGGGTTTGTTATTATCCCCCCCGAGAAAGAATTGGAAGTTATGTGGGCCTTACCGGTGAAAGTACTTTGGGGTGTAGGGGAACGAATGAATGAGGCCCTGAGTCGTTTAAACATAAAAACTGTGGGCGAGCTTGCCAGGATGCCCATAGATATGATGGAAAAAATGTTTGGTGCATCTGGGCGCCATCTGCATGCTTTGGCAAATAATCAGGATGATCGAGAAGTTATCCCATACACAGCGCCCAAATCTGTTGGACACGAAACAACCTTTAGTTTTGATCAGACGAACATGGAAGTTCTGAGAACGACCTTTCTGGGATTAACAGAGAAAGTTTCATATCGCCTTCGTAAGCAGGGTGTTAAAGGTAAAACAGTCACAGTAAAACTTCGTTATTCTGATTTCAAGACTTATACACGGCAATGTTTACTGGATGAACCAACAGATCAGACTGACCTGATATTTGAAAGGGTATTGGTTTTATGGAAGACGGTTCCGAAATCAAATCTTCCAGTTCGTTTGATTGGGGTTTCTGTTTCAGGTTTTTCTGATGAGATAGAACAAGTCTCATTTTTACACGAAAAAGTGGAGAAATTAACAAGACTGTCCGCTGCTCTGGATAAGCTAAATGAGAAATACGGAAAAAACACTGTCCAACGATCTACTCTGTATAGAGAATCCAAAAGCATCCCCTCAAAAAAGAACGTCCCACCAAAATCGTCAAACAAATAAAACTTGATATCTTATCCTGTTAAAGTCTGTAGACTAAGAACACCTAATATTATTCTTTTTGTTTCCGCTGTTGCTCTTTTTTAGCAAAACATTCTGGACAATTGTATAAGGCTTTAGCCATGGACCGGTCATAGGTATCTTCAATGACAACTCGGGCTACAGAAGTAACAATTTTTCCACAGGTATCGCATTTGAGTTTAAGTTCTTTTTTAGCGGTTAAGTCGTTTTCCATCTTTATATCACCTCACCTATTCATCATAACTCAAAATGGCTGTTCATCTGAAGAGGGGTAAATTCGTTATAGATTTGGCGGAAATCCGGAAGGCAGAATAAAAATCATAAGTTGTATTTGTAGTATTATCAATAATAGATAAAACAAATAATAACGGTTGAAAAATACTTTCTTGATGTGTTCCGTGGATTCTTTTGTTTTGTGTGAAATCAAATATTAACAGGAGATTTTTTTCTATGCAGTTTACAGTAAAAAAGGCAGATGTTACAACAGTTCCTGCCGATGTATTGTTTACTTATTTATTTGAGGGAACATCCCCATTAGAGGGTGTTCTAAAGAAAATTGATCAGAAGCTTAATGGACATTTATCCATGCTGATAAAACGGAAGGAATTGACAGGGAAATCGGGAGAAATTACTTCCATTCACACTCTGGGTAAACTGAAAACGGATAAGTTGGTCATTTTGGGTCTTGGAAAATCTGCTAAATATGATACCAATAAGACGCGGCTTGCAGGTTCAGATATCCTTCGTAAAGCGAAGGCATGGGAAGCAAAGAATATCATCACTCTTCTACCGGGTACAGAATTAAAAAATCTGGACAATTCAATGAATGTTTCAGCTTTTGCTGAAGGCATGGTAATGGGGTCTTACGAATTCAAAAAATATCAGTCCGGAAAAAGTAATGCAGTAAAATCCCGTGATATCAGCATCGGGATTATTGTTCCTGAGGAGCAGGATATTCCAGGGACTCGGGGAAATCTTAAGGTCGGACAAATTGTGGGTGAGTCTGTTAATTATGCCAAAGAACTGGTGAACGAGCCTCCCAATATACTAACTCCTTCTGAGCTGGGCCGCCGATGTCAGTTGATGGCAAAGGAAACAGGTCTGAAATGTACGGTCTTGGATAAAAAAGCAATCCAGAAATTGAAAATGGGTGGATTACTGGGAGTAAACGCAGGAAGCACCCAGGAGCCTCGTTTTATTATTATGGAATATGTCGGTAATAAGAGTTCAAAGGTCACCACTGGACTGGTTGGAAAAGGACTGACTTTTGATGCTGGTGGAATTTCACTCAAACCGGCTCAGAATATGCACGAAATGAAGTCAGATATGTCCGGTGCAGCCGCTGTTATCGGAGCCATGCGGGCTGTGGCTCTCTTAAAGCCGAAAGTGAATGTAACCGCATTAGTTCCTGCCACAGAAAATATGCCCGATGGGAATGCTTGCCGACCGGCGGATATTCTCACCTCCATGAGTGGAAAAACGATTGAGATTTTGAATACAGATGCTGAGGGCAGATTGATATTGGCGGATGCTCTGCATTATGCAAAGACTCGGAAGCTCGCCCCTGTCATTGATGTCGCCACATTGACTGGAGCTTGTAGTATTGCCCTGGGACCTTTTACCACGGGTTTATTCACCAATAACGCAGATTTGGAGGCGGATTTGTGGGAAGCCGCTCAACAGTCAGGTGAAAAACTGTGGGCGATGCCCATGGATGAAGAATATGGTGATTTAATTAAAAGCAAAATTGCTGATGTGAAAAATACGGGAGGGCGTGAAGGGGGAGCTATCACGGCCGCTAAATTCCTGGAAGTGTTTATTGAACCCATCCCATGGGCTCATTTAGATATAGCAGCAACGGCCTATTCAGAATCACCCAAGGGATATGATACCTATGGTGGAACGGGGGTAGGGGTTCGTACTTTTGTTAGACTCCTGCTCAATAAAGCAAATCAATAAGTCTTAATAAAGAAAAGACCTGTCGGAAACATGTTTCCGGCAGGTCTTTTTTATTTATGATTTACGGAGTTTTAGTATTTTAACCAGTTAGATACGCTTGAAGGGGTAATCTCTTCAAACTTGATAGCACCCGCATACATACTTCCCGAGAGGTCCAGATTCTCATTGCTGATTTCTACATAGCCAGCACTACCTTGCGCAAAAGTATAAGTGCCCAGTAAGACCCAATTATCGGCCTGAGTGGACTGGTTGATTGTTACAGAAGATAATCCACCCGTATGATTGACCCGATAGAGAATACCTGCCCGTCGGCTGACGGCTGCAGGCCATGTCGCATAGACTTTGTACTGACCGGATTTACTGAATACTGGGGTAAAACGGGCTTTTTTTACACCTGCGACAGATGTATAAGTGGACCCATATCGTGTTCCCAGTCCAGGAGTAACACCTATTGCCCCACAGGCTGTAGCATTATCGCCCCAAACACCTGTTTCAGTATAATAGGCATTATTTTGTCCACCAGTCGCCGATTCATAGATAGTTTCATTTGCACCCACAACAGGTGTCAGAACGATGTTGATTGCGTTGGCTACGGCTCGTTGACTTCCATCTGAAGGTTTATTAACGACACCGTTTGTTCCATACCCCTTAACCCAGAAGGTGGATGAACCACCGCCATCCATATTGATCGCATCCGTACAGTTCAATGCTTTCATTAATACCTGTAATTCAGCAAAGGTCATCCCGGCCGCACGAGTAGTTCGCCCATCAACGACAACAATCAGGAGTTTATTGTCAGCGGTTTTACCTATTACAGTACGGGGATGCCGGTTATAAGCCATATAGGTGTCATTAGACAGCGTATTCTGGCCATTCTCAATCAGATTATAGAGTGTTGCCATAACGTTAGGTTGAGAGAGGGCAGCCCAGTTTCCACCGATATTGTTTTTAAAAAGGACATTGACTGATCTTCCGGTGGAATCAGATACGACCGCACCTGTACCACTGTATTTGTATCCCGGTAAATAACTGTATCCGGTCACTCGCATATATTGGACAGGGATATAATTGGAGGTGTCATAGTAATTTCCGTTGACAGCCAGCATAGTTCCCGGAATTTGAGCAGCATAAGTGCTTACTGTCTTTCCTCCTCCTGATGTGTAGGAGAACGACAATTTGATGTTTTGTTGATTTAAGTCGACAGTCCCTACATAAATATCCTGTTTGGAATTAAACAGGCTTGCAAAGGAGCAGGTTTTCCAACTGAGACCCGGAGCAATCTGAACAGTGTACCAATTTGCATTTCGGATGGTTTGTTCAGCAGTTTGACCAAATCCAGCTACGCTCATTAAAACGATAAAACCAGTGATAATAAATGTTTTAATAAAGTTAGACATTATTTACAAAACCCTCATGGATTTCTATAAGATTTAACACCGCCCGCTCAAGGCTATGCTGTTGATATTATATTATCTTGACTGATGCAAGTCAATGACTTAGCTGTTATGGGGTGGGTAAAGATGCGACCCATTCGGCTACTTCATTGATCAGGTAGTCCGGTGTAGAGGCTCCCCCCGTCAAACCAACCTTATTCTTTCCAATGAACCATTCGGGTTGAAGTTCTTCTGCGGATTCTACATGCCAGGTATCCACACCTGTTTCGCGGCAAAGATTATATAACCGAACGGTGTTAGCGCTGTTACGCCCACCGACGACAATCATAACATCGACCTGACGCGATACCTCTACCGCACTGGACTGTTGTCGAGTGGTTTCAAAACATAAGGTATCACTGACAAATACTTCAGCGCCTCGTTTTCGGAGAATATCTTCAATTTTCCGATATTCATCGGCAGAATGGGTGGTTTGTACAATCAGGCCTATTTTACCTTTGATCTCCAGCTTTTCCGCTTCTTCTGGAGTATCGATGACAATGGCTTTGCCATCGGTATGCCCTAATATCCCGATAATTTCAGGGTGGTTCTTATCTCCAATAATCACAACCTGGTAACCCTGTTCAGTTAACCGCTGAGCATATCGCTGTGATTTTTTTACGATGGGGCAGGTGGCATCCACGACCTTCAATCCTTTTTTCTGAATCTCGGTCATGGTCTTCGGAGCAACGCCATGGGCTCGAATCAGAACGGTACCGGTATTGATTTCATCCAAGGTCTTAGCGGTATGCAGGCCTTTTTCTTTCAGGCGCTCTACAATCGTTGGATTATGAATAATGGGACCCAGAGATGTGACAGGACCCTGATTGGCGGCTGTGCTGTCTTCAGCGGCTTTCATGGCTCTTTTAACACCCCAGCAAAAACCCGCATTTCCAGCAATAATTATCTCCATAACCTTCCTCGCTAATTGTTGACTCTTCTTCTCTGAAATTATAGCCCAAGAATAAAGAATACCTCTCGTTTATAAAATGGAAGTTAATTAAAACTATGGGGTATTATCTTGGAATGGGTATATTCGTTTTAACTCGCTGGGCAAGCCATTGGGCTCGAGGTGCATTTTCCTTCTTTATGAGAGCTAAAAGGTGAGGATATGATGCCGGGGGCATCTTTTTAAGTTCTTTAAGGGCTTTTAGATAGTTACCTTTTGTGAGTATTGTCCAATTAGCTTTATGAGCGTTGGCAATCCATTGAAACTGTTTTTTTGCTTCTGGAATGTCTCCACGACATAGGTAAATCCAACCCAGAGTATCCCTGGGTTCCCATCGGTCACCGGAAAGACTGATGGCTCCCATAGCGAGATGAAGGGCTTTATCTCGCTGGTTTTTATCTTTAGAAATAATATCTGCTATGTTGGCGTAACCAAGCCAGGAATCCGGTCTGAATCCAGTGAACCGACTGTAAGCCAGTAATGCTGTTTGTTCATCACCCGCCAGAATGGCAGTTTGACCTAAAACAAGGTATGTCTCGGGTCGGGCTGAATCAAATTCAAAAGCTTTTTTATACCAGGGATATGCCTCTTTTAGATTACCTTTCTGATAGGATAAATGCCCCATCCGTATCGTGTTTTCCCAGACTTTATCTTTTAATAAATCGGACTTTGGGTTAATGATATAACCTTTGCTATATGTACTCAAAGCCTTTTCAATATTACCGCTATACTCATCTACCATACCCGCATAGTAATATGTTTCAGGTCTTTCTGGAGATAACTTCTCCATTAATTCTGCTGTTTCTTTTAATTTGGGCATGGATTTTTGCCGATAATGGATGTCTGCCAGTTCAATGAGAATTCGATAATCAGTGGGGTCATCTTTGAACAGGGCATCAAAATCATCAATGGCTTTCGCTAAATCAAAATATTTACTGGACCGGAGAGTCCTGACTTTTGCCATATTAAATCTGGCATTTTTCATCTTGGGGTCTATCTCTATAGCTTTGGAAAAGCAATCCCCAGCGGAATCAGCATGATTCAGATTTTTATAAACTACCCCCAGGTTATACCATGCCTTTGCTTCGTTTGGATAAATAGTCACTGCAGTACTTAAGGTTGAAAGTGCATTCTGTAAATCGTTTGTTTTTATAGCTTGTTCAGCCTTCTGATAATATTCATGGATGGATATGGGGTCAGCAAAAACGATCATGGGAAGGAACATGACTGCAGTGAAAAATATCTTCTTCATCCTATTAGCCTCTTGTAGTTATGTATTTATAAATAAAAAAGGGCGGAAAAACTTCCGCCCTTATTATAGCTTAGCTATAAAGCCTAGAATGAATAATCAGACCAGTTAGAAACTGCAGACAAGTTCGAGAACTTGGCTATTGGTCCAGAGCTGGTTAAATTACAATTGATAGTCATGAAGCGTGCTACATATAAATCATTATTGATTGCATCAGCACTGCTGAAAGCAACACCTCTTGGCATGAAAGCAGCACCATCCACCATTGGAACAGTCGGTGCAATGGTTTCTACTAAAGTACCAGCGGCATTGTAGATTTCAACGCGCACAAAACCAGTCGTAGAAGCAGCAAGACCAGTTACAGAAACATAGACATTACCATTGGCATCAACTTCGCAAGCACTTGGGTTCGCTGAAGAGTTACCATAGTTGACGAATGTCGCAAGGCTGTAAGTCACATTGGATGTGGAATTGATAGAGGAAGCAGTTCCTGTAGCTTTCCAAAGGATATCCAAAGACTCATCAGCAAGGTAAATTGTGTTTCCATCACTGGAAACGCCCATGCCTCGTTTAATAGCTCCACCACCAACAACGATTGCATTGCCAGAGTTTAATGCAGCACCCGTGTTTTTGTCGAGGACAAAACAGGTTGCTCCACCAGTCGGGCTAACTTTCTGGACCATGTATAAACGGCCGGCGTTATCAAATTGAATATCACCAACACGTGAGAATGTGGTCCATTTACCAAGGGTAGAATCAATACCATTAGCAGCAACACCAGTACCAGCATTGAATTTGCTGATAAAATTCACATAGCTTCCTACATCGGAAACTACATAAGCCATATGTGGAGTTACTGACCGATCAATGGCAATACCAGAGGTCTGACGGAAGTTGGTGGAAATTCCCCAACTGGTCAGTCCAGTGCTAACTGGTGAGAATGAAGCTGGAGCTCCTGCCGTTGTGAAAATGTGGGCAATGTCAGGGTTACCTGTACCACCGGAAGCGATCCATAAATTTCCAGAAGCTTCATCCAATTCAATGAATTGAGCGGCATACAAAGAACTTGTGCCATATGATCCAAAATTGAATGTCGTTACAAAACTGTGGGCGGCAAAAGCTGAAGTCATAGAGAATAAAGCGATAGCCATAAAAGCAATTAATTTTTTCATTAAAAAACACCTCCTTCTTTATTTGGGTATGATTATAGATTTTTAAATAATATAGAACTTACACCTGTTTTTGTCAATTCAATCATTGTTATAAATCTGGTTCTTATCATCAAATGGTCCACACACACATAGCTATATCCATAGTAAACCACAAAACTTGGGGTTTGTCATGTATAAATAAACCCTGCTAACGGATGGGTGTTTCTGTAACT
>CAZXWN010000005.1:0-46997 GCA_964644695.1 uncultured bacterium | reverse complement strand
GGTCCGTGGATGTTTCGTTCATCCTCAGAGACAGCCATGTCCAATAAGGGCTTTTGATGTTCGGGGGGTATATCCATAAGTAAATAGAAAAAGGCAGTCCGTTTTGGACTGCCTTTTTAATAATGGAGGGGGAAGCCGGGAAAAAGAAGATTGGGGGAATCTTCCTTTGATGCAGGGGTTTAAGATGTCAGGGGAGATTCCCGGCTTCCATCTTTAAGTTCTGATTTAACTATCAAACTGTAAACTATTGTAAGCGATTCAGGTTAAAAGTCAATACAAAAATATTAAGAATGAGGATTATTTTTATATTATAGAACAAAAATGATTTATATCGACATGATTGCATGGTTTAGGGTAAAATTTTTTTGATTGAAAAGATATATCCGGAAAGGTATCCCGGGATGTAAACGAGGACACATTGATGTCCTTGGGGCAAATGATAAGACCTGATGGTCCGCCCCCCGGCCTGCCAGTCCGCCTGCGATTGAAAGGAGGTGTAATTCCAATCGGAGTTCCATCCCAAAAATGGTACCCGGATCGCAGTTGTGGAAGTCAGAGCCCATCCCCCCCGTATTCTTACCTAATTATTTCCGTTTCGATCACAAATCTTAGTAGTACCATTAAAATCCCTGAAAGGATTTAAACCCATGAACTATAAAAGGCTTGCAATTCTGTTGATAATTGCATTGGCCATCAGCACTGCAGCATTCGCTGTGGAAGGTGTTAAATTTGGCGGGTCCCTTGAAACCCGTGGCTGGTGGATAGCGAGTAATGACGCTCCTGATTCTAAATTTACGGATTCCGAAGTATTACTTTGGATGAATGCCGATTTGGCTGACAATGTAATGGCTCGCGTTAACCTGAAATATAAAGACTCTTTTGGATCCAACAATAATCCTATTGGAATTGATGCAAATACTTATGAAGGTAATATTGACCTTTTCGAAGGTTATATTCTTTTAAAACGGCCCTTTAATTTTCCTGGCTATTTCCGTGCCGGTCGTTGGATGATCCAAAACAAAATTGAAGAACCAAAACAGTACGAAACAAAATTTGGTGAAGGTTTCATGGTTCCCAATAATGCGCCATTTGATGGGATGAGTCTCACCGCTGTTCTTCCTCCGATTGAAACAAAAATTGACTTCTTTTATATCAAAATGCGGGAAAATAATCCCCTTCTAGAAGATGATGTCGCTGTCTATGGAATGTATGGAATGTATAACGGTATTGAAAATCATCAGATTGATTTTTATGCTGCTTTCATTGATGCTCAGGTCATTAATCTTCCCAGTGGAGTTATTCTCCCCTTCTATAATCACATGTATATTGGTGGATTGCGGGCAAAAGGCAGTTTCATGGAAAAACAACTGGCCTATAAAGCTGAATTCACTGTCAACAATCAGGACAATGAATTAACCGGTGAGAAAACAGGTATCGCTGGATTAGCTGGTGTGGAATATACCTTCGCCTCAGAAATCAAACCCTCCGTTCGTGCCAATTTCTATTACCTGGATGAAGATTTTGTCCAGCCCATCGGGCACGTTGATCAGGATGATGTGAGTGAAAAAGGTTATGGCCGTATTGCGGATTACAACACTCGTTTAGTCAGTAATATTATGTTCGGTAATGTGGGTTTCTCTGTTCGCCCCACTGACAAGCTGACTCTTGATATTGATGGTTATTATTATAAACAGGTCGATCCTAACGAAACACTGGGTATGGAAGTGGATGCTACCCTTCTTTATCAATACTCAGACAATACTCTCTTAGAACTCGTCGCCGGATATTATACTCCGGATAATGAGAAGTTATCTGCCGCCCGTGGAATTGGTGCAGATGATGTCTGGATGGTCAAGGGTGGAGTTAAGGTCGCTTTCTAACGACTTCTGTAAATTGGAAAACCGGCAGTGAACCTGCCGGTTTTTTTTATTGTAATGAACAGCATGGGCTTTTGCCCTGTTTTCAATCATGATTTATTTATACAAAATAAAAAGTCCTGTCGAATACGATTCGACAGGACTTTTTTGATTACAGTAAAAGGTGACTTACTTGCCCATACCTACGCGCTGACTCTTCTGGAAGATTTTACCTTCTGTCTTAATGGCAGGAGCAATAACGAGTTCGCACAGGTGCATTTCACGGATGTTCTTGGCACCTACAGAGCCCAGGCAGGTCCGAAGTGCCCCCACAAGGTTCTGAGTACCATCATCCAGATGGGCAGGCCCCAGAAGGATTTCTTCGAGGCTTCCCGTGACACCAACCTGGATACGTGTCCCACGGGGCAAGTTTTGATGAGGAGTGGCCATTCCCCAGTGATAACCCCGTCCCGGGGCTTCTTTTGCTTTCGCAAAGGCAGATCCAATCATGACGGCATCTGCACCGGCCGCAAAGGCTTTGCAGATGTCTCCACCGGTATTCATTCCGCCATCAGTAATGATGGGAACATATTTACCGGTTCTCTGGAAGAAGAAATCACGGGCCGCGGCTGTATCAACTGTCCCGGTCACTTGTGGAACACCGATTCCTAGGACGCCACGGGTAGTGCAGGCTGCACCAGGTCCAACACCCACTAACAACGCATCAATACCACATTCCATTAATTCTAATGAGGCTTCGTAGGTGACAGTATTACCACAGATGATTGGAATGGACATGTCTTTACAGAACTTGGCAATATCGAAAAATGCGTATTCTGAGGACAAGTGTCGTGCGGTAGCAATTGTGGACTGGATCACAAAGATATCAGCGCCGGCTTCTTCGGCAATCTTGCCATAAGCAGCGGCTTTTTGAGGGATTGCAGAAACAACCGCAGGAACACCCTGAGATTTGATTTCCTGGATTCGTTTGTAAATGAGTTCTTCTTTGACGGGAGGCAGGTACATTTTCTGGAATAAAGCCGTTGATTTATCTGGGTCAGAAGTAACCAGTTCCGTAATAACTTCTTTGGGATTGTCGTAACGGGTCTGGACACCTTCGAGATTTAATACGGCAATTCCGCCCATTTTTCCCATGGCGACTGCAAAATCAACATCCACAACACCATCCATGGCGGAAGCCATGATCGGAATCTCAATCTTTTTGTCACGAATCTGGAAGGATATATCTACTTCGTTTGGATTAATGGTCAGAGCGCCAGGAACAATGGCTATCTCATCAAATCCATAAGCACGGCGGGCTTTACGGTTTTTACCTATAAATTCACCCATAATAAACACCTCTATAAGATTTGGATTTTCTGTGCGGAATTAAAAGGCTTATCTATATTAGTTTACTGAATCCAGTCTCGTATGTAAAGTTTGACAACTGGAGGGTCTGGTTCAAATTAACACTGTTTACGAATCGGAAATGATTGGATTTGTGCTTGCTAAACCGGGACTTCGCGGGTATTGTGGGGGAGTCTTTCGGATTTTTTCAACCACCAATGCGTAACGGTCAGAATGTCCGGTTATCTCCGATAAATCCACCCAGTGTTTTTGCTGACCGCCTAATTGATTGATGGCCAGAGCCGCCCTCTTTAATTGCTCTTCTCCATCTCGTCCCAGTAAAACAATATAACAGCCTTCTTTTCGGAGCAGGGGGAGGCAATATTCAATGGCGACAGGAAGTTTTGCCAGGGCACGACTGACGACTATTTGATAGCGTTCTCTATAACCTTGAGTTTTTCCCAGAACTTCCACCCGTTTGGACTGTATTTCTATTCCAGGACCTAAATTCAAAACTTTTAAGGCTTCTTTAAGGAAGATGCATTTCTTTCCTGTTGCCTCGACAAGTGAAATATCTAAATCTGGTCTAGCTATTTTCAGAGGAATACCGGGTAATCCTGCACCTGTCCCTATGTCGGCCACCCGGACTCCCTGAGGGATATCCATGGCCTTTAATACAGACAGGGAATCAATTAAGTGGCGGTGAACCATTTCCTCTTGGTCGACTGTGGCAGTCAGGTTCATCTTTTGATTCCACTCTTCCAGAATTTGCAGATAACCTGAAAATAAATCGATTTGAGTTTGAGTAAAGGGGGTTGGCAGGTATTGCTCTGCCCATGGGATTAAGTGTTTTTCACATAATTGCTGAAGTGTCGTTGACATCATTATCTTACTATTATACTATCCATTCATTAGATATACTGCATATATCTCTGATGGGAGGGTTGGATTGTTATGTTTTGTAAATTTTGTGGAAACCAGATAGATGAGAATGGCACCTTTTGCCCGAAATGTGGACAATCAACCCAGGCTCCTGTCCAGTCAGGTGTAACACCTCCACAAGGTGTCCTCTCTTCAACAGGTATTTCAAACTATTTGATTTTCTCAGTTATTTCAATCATATGTTTTTGTCCGATAACGGGTATCATCGCTTTGTATTATTCCATAAAAGTGAATGAATACCTTGAAAAACGGCAGGAAGAAGAAGCTAAGAAAGCTTCTAAAAATGCATTGAGTTGGAATATTGCAGGTATTGTCGCGGCTATAGTTCTTGCCCTGCTGACTATTGTATTTGCTGTGATGGCCTTCTATTCTATGAGAAAAAGTGTTTCTGGTGAATGAGTCTTGCTCCCGTTACAAGTGGATTAAAAGTTCCTCCGAACAAGTTCTTTTATTATTTTGGTGTGGCAGGAGTTATCCTGTCTTGCCTGTTTGCACTGGGGATACTCTTTTTTTATAATCCGGCGCAGTTTTCATTTTATCCATTTTGTGTTTTTCACCGATTGACTGGGTGGTATTGTCCGGGTTGTGGCAGTCTCAGGGCATCTTACCAACTTTTACATGGGAATCTGCTGGCAGCGTTTCATTATAATGCTTTAGCCGTGATAGCTGTTCCTTGTGTAGGTGTTTTCTGTTTGCTTCACAGAAAAGACCCCTCAAAATACAATGCTATCCTTTATTCCTCTCAATTTGTTAAAGCCATTTTTGTCATCTTTATTGTTTATACAATATTGCGAAATTTACCGATAATTCCTTTTGTTTGGCTGGCGCCTCATTAGCCGTTACTTCATCCTTGACGATACCTTATTGGCAATGGTACGATTAGCGCATAAATGTATATTGGGTTACTAAAATCTCTTTAGTGGAGGGATACTATGTATTGTCGTAATTGTGGAAAAGAAGTCGCTGCTAATGCGGAAGTGTGTATGGGATGTGGTGTCAAACCCGCCAATGGAAAACAGTTTTGCCAGAATTGTGGTGTTGAGACTCAGGCTGCCCAGGAAGTATGTATTAAGTGTGGTGTAAAACTGGCAGGCGTTTCATCCGGTAGTTCTGACCATACCATTATGTGTATTTTGTCTTATCTGGGGATATTATGCCTGATTCCTCTGCTAACGAAGAAAGATGATGAATTTATACAATTCCATGCAAAACAAGGCTTGGCGTTATGTATCGCCTGGGTTGTATTATTTATTGTAGGTTTTATTTCAGCCTTTATTCCGTATATTGGTTTTCTGATAAACATGGCCTTATCATTAGTTCATATTGGTATGATAGTGCTTGCAATATTTGCGATTATCAAAGCTGTTAATGGTGAAAAGTGGCAGATTCCAGTTATTTCAGATATTGCTGCTAAACTGAATTTCTAACATTTAATTACACGGAGGGTATCGATGTTTTGTCGTAACTGTGGAAAAGAAGTCGCCCCAAATGCTGAAGTATGTGTGTCTTGTGGTGTGAAGCCAGCAAATGGAAACCAGTTTTGCCCCAATTGTGGTGTCAATACGAATGCCAATCAGGAAATCTGTATTAAATGTGGCACTCGGGTTGCAAAACAAACCTCAATCAATTTTGGGTCTGGTCCGGGTAAATCAAAACTTGTAGCTGGGTTACTGGGAATATTCCTGGGTTCTTTTGGGATCCATCGTTTTTACCTGGGTTATGTCGGAATTGGTGTGCTGCAAATAGTGGTTACCATGCTTACCTGTGGGATTGGTAGTCTGTGGGGATTTATTGAGGGAATCTTGATATTAGTGGGCAATATTAATACGGATGCTAAAGGAAATCCCTTATCCGATTAATCTATATCTGAATTGATTTGAAAAAGAAGGTTTGCCCATTGGGTAAACCTTCTTATTTATTCTAGAATTAAACATGGATTGACGAGAACCATTTTTGAATGTTAGCATTAGCCAAACCAGTCATAATAGAAGGATTATATGGTTTACAGTCGGGCATTAACTTATATATTTGAAGATCAGGATTGGATTAAGAAAACACTTATGGGTGTTTTGCTGACCATAACCGTTGTCGGCATATTGGCTGTTATGGGATATGGATTCAGAACAGCCCAGAATATTATCAAAGGATTGGATAATCCTTTACCGGATTGGAACCAATGGAGAGATGATTTTAAAAATGGGCTATATCTGTTTATTATTCTGGGATTATATTCACTCCCTATCTTTCCATTGTCTGTAACCTGTTTCCTGGGTATTCTATATTCGATTCTGCTTGCTCTTGTATTACCCATCATTTATATTCAGTGCCTCTCTCCGGAAGGATTTAGAGCTGCTTTTTTCTTCATCGAAATGAAAAATATTCTGAAACATAATTTCAATGAAGTATTAACAGCGGCACTCATATCCTTGGGAATTCTACTGACCTTAATATTGATATCCCTCACATTTATTGGGGTTCTTCTTGTACCCTTCGGAATAACAGTCAGTATGGCTTGGATTTACGGTAATCTTTATAACCAGATTACTCAAGATAATCCTAACGCCTGATTTGTCATGAATCCCAAACCAGAGGAGATAATCCTCTGGTTTTTAGTATGTTATAGTGAAAAAGAGAGAATTTCGAAAATACCTGGAGGATGATACCCATGCCTAATCCATTGATAACGATTGGTGAAAATATCAACGCAACTCGAAAAATACGACTTGATAGTCCCCGAGTGATAACAGATGGCGATAAAAAAGGGCTTTATTATATTGCAATCAGTGGTGAAAAATGCTTTTATGATTTAACCCAGACAATTGCGTCAGATGTTGTTCAGCAGTCAGGACAGATTCCCTATATTTCAGAAGCGATCCTTCGAGGTGATTCCCAGTTTCTTCTATCCCTGGCAAAAGAACAGTTGGATAATGGTGCAGATATTATAGATTTATGTGTGGATGAAGTCTCTCCTTATCCTGAAAAGCGGTTGGACTATATGAAGTGGCTGGTTAAGGTTATGCAAGATAATCTGCCTGCTCGGTATTGTCTGGATTCATCAGACCCTGATACATTAGAAGCGGGTATTTCTGTGTATGATAATTCAAAGGGGAAAGCTGTCTTAAACTCTACCAACCTGGAAGAAAACCGGCAGAAAGTTATTGATCTTGCCCGGGAGACTCAGTCCCAAATCATTGCCAATGCTTCTGGTGCTGAGGGTATGCCGGAAGATGATCAACAGCGAGTCGATAATTTATCTGTTCTCATGGAGCGCATGGACAAAGCTGGAATCCCTGTGGAAGATAGATTCCTGGATGCCCTTGTGTTTCCTATTGGTGCTGGCTCTGAATACGGCAGGCACTTCCTGGATGCTGTCAAAACACTCCGGGAAAAGTTTGGACCTGAAGTCCATATTTTTGGTGGATTCTCCAACGTTTCTTTCGGAATGCCGAAGCGAATTCTGTTGAATCGAACACTTACGGTACTGTCTGTTCTTTCGGGATGTGACACTATTATGATTGATCCAAATCAGATTGATGTTCAGTATATCAATGAATTCAAACTAGCTTCTGATGCATTACTGGGTAAAGATGAATTCTGTATGAATTTGATTACTCATCTGCGTGGATAAGTAAGGCTTTAAATAATAAATGCCCGGACTATCAAGTCTGGGCATTTTTCATTATCTGATGCTTTAGGCTATTTCATTTCCGCAAATTGAGTCTGGTATAACCGTTTATAAAGACCATCCAGCGCCAGTAATTCCTTATGTGAACCTACTTCTACTAACTGTCCTTTTTCTAATACAAGGATAATGTCTGCTCTCAGGATTGTGGACAGGCGGTGGGCGATGACGAAGGTGGTTCTATTCTCCATTAGTTTTTCCAACGCATCTTGTACTAACCGTTCTGATTCAGCATCCAGTGAAGAGGTCGCTTCATCAAAAATTAAAATGGAAGGATTCTTCAAGACGGCTCGGGCAATCGTCAATCGTTGTTTCTGTCCACCTGACAGTTTAGTGCCACGTTCTCCGATCATGGTTTGGTATCCATGAGGCAGTTGCTGGATAAAATCATGAGCATGGGCTATTCTTGCGGCGGTATAGACCCGTTCGGGGTCGGAATCAGGTTGGCCATAAGCTATATTGTTAAATATCGTATCATCAAAAAGGAATGGGTCCTGGGTTACGATACCCATGTGGGACCTAAGACTTTTTATGCTTACGTCCTTCAGTTCCATTCCATCAATTAGTATCCGTCCCTCACTGGGATCATAAAAGCGTGGCAACAAATTTACCAGTGTGGATTTCCCAGCACCACTGGGTCCAACAATGGCAATAACTTTATTGATGGGTAGGGTGACATTGATGTTAGATAAGACTGGGTGCCCTGTATCATAAGAAAACGATACTTTTTCAAACTGAATGTTTTGGGAAGGTTTATGTAATTCCTTTGCATCTGTTTTTTCTATGATTTCTGTTTTTGTATCCAGTACTGAGAATACCCGTTCGGCTCCAGCCAATCCTTGTTGTAACTGGTTGTTGGCATTAGCCAGTCTTTTCAAAGGTTGGTAAAAAGATAACAATGCTGCCATGAAGGTGGTGAATACGCCAGGACTTAATTCTCCACGATATACAAACCATGCAGCAATGGTTAATGTGCCTACGACACCAATAACTCCAATGAATTCTGTTAATGGTGTGGATAAGGCGCTATAGCGGATGATTTTTACAGTAGTTCGGAACAAATCCTTAACTCGGCTTAAAAAGCGTTGTCTCTCATATTCTTCTGTACTGAAAGCTTTTACGATCCGAATTCCAGATAACGTTTCCAAGAGAAGCTTATTCAGGACTGCGCGTTCTTCCTGTAATCGTTTTGCTTGTTTGCGGATTTTTTGTCCAATCCGTATTAGCGGAAATACTGTAACGGGGAAGAATACAAATATAAGCAAGGCTAATTTCCACTGGCAGGTAAACATTAAAACAAGATAACTCAATAATATCAGCGGCTCTTTGGCCATCTCGCCAATACCTGCGGTCAGTGTTTTCCCAATCACATCAACATCAAAAGTGACTCGAGCCATCTGGGACCCTGTATCTTTTGAAGTAAAGAAACGAAGGGATAAAGTGTGCAGGTGTTGATATAGCTGAGTGCGGATATCAAACATGATTTTTTCTGCTAACCACTGGAGTAGAAATTCCTGCATATACATGAAGAAAAATCGTACAAATCCCATGACAATCAGGATTCCGCAGGCCCATAAAAAGACTTCCCAACGATTACTGATGGCATAGGCTTGTAACTCTTGAATATAGGGTAAGTTCATTTTTTCAAGAACAGGAGGAATGAGTGTGATGCTTCTTTCACTGGTGGGAAATAACAGGTTCACTAATGGAATTAGGGACCCAATAGTGAAGAGATTCAATACTGCCAGAACTATCAGGCAAATACTGATAAGAAAAACCCGTATCCGATAGGGACGGATATAATTTACTAAACGATGTAATGTACTCATGGAATTAATCCTAAAGGTTTCGAGAGTTCAAGTAAAGCGGCCCCAGTTGATTATATGAAAAAATGGTTCTCCGCCGTAATGCCGTTTACGAGTGTTTTTAAGAGGCCCTGTATACATTATTAAGTGGGAACATCGAGTGACCGGTTCGCGCTTCCTCATTAAAAGAGGCCTGCTTCCTCCGGACTGTTATGCTCCCTGTACAAAGGTGTTGGTTCTAAAAACACTGTCCGTTCGTACATGGCAGGGAACCATAACTTAAGTCTCGCCTACTCTGATTCTGATGTCAATTCTTATAGTTTTTGGAGGGATATGGTAAAATCAGAAAATAGTGGATAGAGTCATTGTGTTGATTAAATGTAGAGTTAACAACGCTTGTGAATGTTATTTCGATTTATCAGTAATGACATCGGATTGTTTCAATGAGCATGTCATAATCATAAAACATTTTCGCAGGATGAAAGACACATGTCTCCGATAACGGGATATATTAAACGCGGCGAAACAAGGGTATTTTATTTCTTTAATCACACTTTAAGTTGTCGTTATCTGGATGGGCTGATGCGAACAATAACCCACCTGGGTTCTACAACCTTCTCCATCATCTTTCCTCTCTCTCTGATATTTTTTGTTCCTTCTTATTTTGTAAAAATGATTGGTTTACATCTTTCATTAACACTTGGAATATCCCAGCTGCTTGCTCAAGTTTTGAAACGAATTGTAAACCGACCTCGTCCATACCGGGTTATGGAAGATGTGATTGCCCGGCGACCTCCTTCCTGTCAATATTCTTTCCCCTCCGGACATACCTGTGCTGCTTTTGCAATGGCGCTGGTGCTTACGGTTATCTTTCCTTCCTGGGGATTCTTATTTGTTGGTTTGGCAGGATTGGTAGGTATCTCACGAATATATCTGGGATATCACTATCCCACTGATGTTTTAGTCGGATTTTTGATTGCTCTAGTGTGTTGGGGTTTTGATGCGTACTTAATATATACTTTTCCTTTTACCAATTAAAAACCGTTCTTAAAACACAAAGAACGGTTTTCAATTCTTTCTCTTACATAATTTACTAGACGGGTTGTGTTACCCCGTTCTGATACCCCTTCAATACAAATCCGGCAATGATATCAGAGAATTCATCAGCAACATCGGGGGCATTTGCTGTCACAATATTCCCATCCATTTCCAAATCATTACCTGTGTAAATAGCACCTGCTGCTTCCAGTTTGTGGATTTCTGTTTGATATACTGTTGCCTTACGATCTCGCAGAATCTCAGCATGAGCCAGTATGATTGGTGAGTAATCAATGGCACCGAGGATTTTCCCCTGACGGTTAGCGGATTGTAACAGGTGATGCAATTGATGATCATTATAATATTCCATGGCACCTAAACCACCAATCAATATCAATGCATCAAGTTCCCCCAGTTCAATTTCACTGATTGTCATGCAGGGTTTTATCTTTTCATTATGAAGTCCGTATAAAGGTCCATGGCGATGTGTGCTGGCACAACTGCCTTTTATGCCTGCCTGTTTGAATGCTCTGTTGAGTGAGAGAAGCTCCCGACCGTCAAATTGCTTGGGAGGTATAATCATGACAGCCGTTTTCTTTTTGTTCCAGAATCCGAACATACAGTCCACCCCCTTACCTTTGTGGAGTGTCTCGGTTAATCTCCTCTTAAATCCCTTTTCCTCATTGTCCCAATATCTTTTTGAAAAGGCAAGTGATTAATCACAATTTCTGAATGATTGTTTGTAGATAAAAAGATTCGATAGATTCAAGAGAACATCCACAGGCATCCCAGACTGTAGCATTTGCTGTCCCTGCGGCAACTCCCCATCGGAAACAGTCTGTCCATTCACACCCTTTACTTCGTGTCGCAGTAAAAGCACCGACGAAGGCATCCCCAGAGCCAATCGGATTAACGGTGTTTATTTTTGGAGGGATTCCCCAATATACGGAGTCTTCAAATAAAAGTAAAGCGCCTTTTTCCCCAAGAGTCAGTATGGGTATTTTCACTCCGTTGTGATGTAATTCTTTAAGAAAATCAATTTGTTTCTTTTGTGAATCCAGTGTTAGTCCTGATAATTTTTCTGCTTCATCCAAGTTCGGTTTGACAGCCAGGGGATTGGCTTTCAATCCTTCCACGAAAATCGTTCCATAGGAATCCAAAAATACGGAGATTTCATATTTACTGGCAATCTCTGCAAGTCGCCGATATAAATCATCCATCGGACCCGAGGCAGCACTGCCGGATAATATCAGCCATTCGATATTATCTGATGCGTGCCGGAGGATTTCTTCAACCTCTGAGATAAGGGCTTCTTTCTCCGTTGTTTCAATAAAAGAGCCGGGGTCAATCACATCTGTGGGAAGTGATTGACCTCGGCTTTGAATACTGACTTGGAACCGAGTTGGTGATGATGTCCGGGTGATCCGGGTTGGAATATCTTCTTGTCGAAGTAGTTCCACCATACGGTCCCCATATCCACCACCCGCGAAGGTGACGGCTGTTACAGAGGCACCCATCGTTTTGAGAATTCGCGCCACATTGATTCCTTTACCGCCAACCGTTTCACGGGTTTGCTCTGCCCGATGAATTCGTCCCGGCTGAAAGTCACTGACAATTAATGTCCGATCAATCAGAGGATTGGCTGTAACCGTGATAATCAATGGGTCTGATTTTCTCCTGATTCAATTATTTTTTGGCTGGTTCAGCCGGTTTAACTTCAACAGCTGGGGCGGCCGGTTTTTCGACGGGAGTCACAACTGCGGGTTTTTCTTCAATAATCTGAATCTTGGCTGCATCCCGTAAAGGTTTGATGAAATTATCAAATTTCAGTTTATTCACAATCTGGGGTTTAATATCATCAAAGGGAATCGCGCCAGCGGGTTGTTTTTCTTCTAATTTAATAATATGGAAACCATACTGGGTGGCGACCACATCAGAAATTTCACCCGGAGCTAAAGCGAATGCGACTTTACTAAATTCGGCGACCATTCTGTCTTTGGTGAAAAAGCCTAAATCCCCATTATTTTCTTTCACACTGGGGTCTTCGGAATACTGTTGAGCCAGTTTAGCAAAGTCAGCACCTTTGACTTTGGCTTTGGCCAGTACTTTTTTAGCCGTTTCTTCATCTTTAAGAAGAATGTGGCTGGCTCGGACTTTTTCGGGCTGCATCAGGTCAGCAATATTATCACTGTACCATTTTTTTGCTTGTTCATCTTTTACTTCGGTTTTGACGATTTCATTTGCAGTCAAATTTTCTACGAGGATTTGACGACGGGCTGAATTAAGTTGGGCGGCCACTTTAGGATCTTTATCTAATCCTTTTTTCAGGGCTGCTTGCTCCATTAACAATTCATTGATCATGTGGTCAATGATTTCTTTTTTTCCTTCGGGGGTAGCAAATCGACCCTGTAATTGAGGACTTAATTTGTCTACTAATGTTTCAACATCCATTTCGGTGAGTTTAACGCCATTTACATCAGCAACGACTTTATTTTCTGCCGGTGCTGGTGCAACAACTTCAACAGTTTTCGGAGCGGGTGCAGGTGCCTCTTCTGCCCAAATCGGAGCGGAAACTAACCCTGCTGCTAATATACATAGCGATAGTACTTTCAGATTTGACTTATTCATATCTTTCTATCCTTTCAAAATTGTTTGTTACTGATTAATCTTTAATACCTTAGATGTAGGCAAAAAGTTTGTCAATTTAACATTTATTTTTTCGAGTTCGAAAATAGGAGACAATTCCGATACTGATGATAGCTATGAATCCAATAATGGAAAGAAGCATACCCCATTTGAACGATTTGGGTTTGAACTCCATCACTAAATTCCAATCCCCCGGGGTCAAATAAGCAGCTCGAAATGTATGATTTGCTCGATAGATGGGGATTTCTTTTCCATTTCCTGACAATTTCCAACCCGGATAGAAAATCTCACTGAACACAATAAATCCCGGTTGGGTTATCCGTGCATGGTATTTGATTCGGTCCGGTTTGAATTCCTGAATGGAAATATCATAACGTGTGTTATTTGAGCTGATTGGTGATTGATAAGCAGAGTCGGGGATATTGTCCGGTTTGGACTCCAACACGACGGTGTTCCGAGGTTGATATATCGGAGAACTCATAAAGGATAATCGTTTCAGGCGGTCTGAAATAACTACTGCTGACGGAACAAAAAAGACTCTGTCATGGGGAATCATTAGTTCATATATTTTCATTCGGCCGTCCCAGGCTAATCGAGAGGGTACAGAAGGTTGTTCATATTGCATGGAACAGATGTATTTCACATTCATTAAACTAAGATAATTGGGGTTTAATCTTCCGACATTGGGTATGATTCCGAGTCCGCCTTGATGAAAATCTGGTTTGAATCCCTGCAGCACATTAATGAAATCTGTATATTGTTTAAGAATGGTCGGGTCATATCCCCGTGTATCCTGGATTCCGTGAATCATAAGACGGTTGGGCCGTCCTTCAAATTCTTCCGTAGTATATTTCCACGATAAGATACTGTCTGGATTGAGAACTCTATAAAGAGAAGTATCGTTTGTTAGGAACTGTATCTCCTGTGACTTCTGAAAACGATGCTTAAACTGATCCATGGGTTCGGATGACATCATATAGTTTGACCAACTTAAGACTTCCAGAACCACAAATCCAATAATCAAATAACGGTATTTATCAGAAACGGACCGATACCACAGGATTCCAAGCAGAAGTAAACCTCCCGCAAAAACGGCTAAACCAATCAGATAATAATGAAGAAGCTCATTATAACGATATTCCATTCCAGAGAAGGGGACCTGTCCTAAAGCTTCCTGCAAGGGGATATTGTAGATGCTTGCAAATTGCAGGGCTTGGTAATGTTGCAGCCAATTCAGAACATTGGCCACATCCCAATACAGATAGGCCAGAAATCCTGCCATAAACAGGAAAATCACTCCGGCAGGAATCAATAAACGAGACAGGGTCTTCTTCAGATCTTCCCTGGAGGTATCGAATAAATAGTCAAAACCAAAGGCTGCCAGCATGGCTAAGGCTAATTGAATATACATGAGCCACCGCGCAGGACACCGGAACAGGTTCAAACCAGGGATGAAATGATAAAGAAAAGGGTAAATGGGATTATATTTTCCCATCGCCAGTAAAAAACAGAAAACCAGTAAGATGATCCAAAATCCATTCTTACGGGTTCGGTTTCGCATAATCCCCACAGCCACCAGTAAAAGGGTCAGGATTCCTGTAAACCCGCACATTTCTATGTATCCTTCATAATCCAGCCAGTAGGTATTATTCTCGATTTTCCCAAACATAAAGGGAGAAAAGAACAACAACAGGTGTTTTAATCCCAGAGAGGAGGCTATTCCAAATTCATAGGCAGCACCCCCGGAACGACTGGAGGAAAAAGGTGCCAATTCCATTGTGGGCAGGATTTGTATTGCAGTTACGCAAACAATAAGAACCACTCCCATCAGATATCCGAACAATGGGAATAGACGGGCTCCTAAACCTTTGTTGATTTGCCAATCCGTGATGATTCGATAGGTGGCATATAATCCTAAAACCAGGAAACTATAATATGCGGGCTGTGGATGTCCTCCCAGGACCTGACAAGAGAGGGCTAAAACAAATCCCGTTAACCAGTAACCTTTCCGTTCTTGAATATACCGGTCAAAGAAATAAAATATCAAGGGAATCCAGGGATAGGTTGTTACGAGAGTATAGTTGCCTGCCTGCATTCTGCAGACCAGGAATCCACCAAATGTGAACAAAAAGCCAGCCAGAAATCCAGCAGGACGACTCACGCCCCAATGGCGTGCCAGTAAATACATGAAGGAACCGGCCAGAATGAAATGTAGAATGGTGGACAACTGAAAGGCCATCGCTGGATTTACAATCAAAAAAATCAAATCCAGGGGATACCACATTCCCACTTGATAATTGGCTGCAAAGGGATTTCCGGAAAAGGTGTAAGGATTCCATAAGGGAACCGAACCGTTTGTCTTGAAATAGCTAACTAAATATTCTTTCCAGGGATAAAACTGATTGACGAGATCTCCCCCATTGAGAGCCTGACCCGATAACCATAATTTATGGAAATATACCAGGACCAGCAGAACCAATAAACCCAACCAACCCCAGTCCGATTGCCAACACTTTCTTTGATTCATTGTATTTCCCTTCATACTATTAATAAAACAGTATCCTGAAGATTATAAAGCATATTATCGCGAATCCCTTCATCGCGAGAGCAGAAACTGTTTAACCATCCAATCAGACCGGTTTGAAAGGTCTGCCGGATGAGGTTGCTACGGATAATCCATTATAATTAGTTATACATTAATTATTTAATTCTCAACAGGATACCCTTATATGAATACTTCACAGAAGAAATTTGTCTATCTCTATGTCTTTGATAAGATGGTGGATTGGGAAGCCAGCTATGCTGTGGGTGGAATCAATGATCCCATGTTCCAGAAAAATCCAAACCGATACAGTGTGAAGACGGTGGGTTTGAGTAAAGATCCTGTAACTACGGCGGGGGGAATCAGAATTCTTCCGGATTTATCTCTGGATGAATTGGATTTGTCTCAGAGTGCCATGCTTATTCTGCCGGGAGGAACCAGCTGGGATCGAGGGCTCAATGGAGAAGTTATCCAGAAAGCACAAGACTTTATTTCCCATGGGATTCCTGTCGCCGCCATCTGTGGTGCTACTGCAGGAATGGCTCGGGCGGGTCTATTAGATAATGTGAAACATACCAGTAATGCTTTGATATATCTGCAGGCTACCCAATATAAAGGTTCCTCTTTATATGTGGAGCAGCCTGCGGTTACGGACAATCTGGTGATTACCGCCGGCGGGACAGCATCCCTTGAGTTTGCGTACAACATTTTTCAAAAGTTGGATATATTTAGCGCTGATGTGTTGGATGCCTGGTATGGATTATATAAAACAGGGGAAGAAAAGTATTTTTATGCCCTTATGAAATGTTTTGAAAATACATCGGAGTCATAAGATGTTAAGTTTACGAGCTCGATTATTCGCTTCTTTATTAAAGAATCGTCACTTATTTAAGTTTCGATTAAAACCAGAGAAGATTGACTGGACGACTACTGAATCTATATTGAAATTTCGGGAAGAATGTGAAAAAGGTGCCAGTCGATTTGGTACTCTTCCTAAAGAAATTACGATAAAACCGGCTTCAATCAATGGAATCCCTGCCGAGTGGATCATTCCCTCTAATGCCCCGGAAGATAAAGTCATTCTTTTCTTTCATGGAGGAGGGTATGTCTCCGGTTCATGTACTGACCACCGGATCCATGTATCCAAGTTTTTTAAGAAGGCTCCCCTGAAAACCCTCCTTTTTGAATACAGGCTTGCCCCAGAACATCAATATCCGGCGGCGGTGGAGGATTCCGTCACCGTCTATCAATGGCTTTTGAATCAGGGAGTTTCTGCTTCCAAGATTGTTTTTATCGGGGATTCAGCGGGTGGTGGATTGGTTTTGGCGACCCTGTTAGCTCTGAAGGATAAGGGAATATCCCTGCCAGCTGCAGCCGCGGTACTCTCACCCTGGACAGACCTGACATGTTCTGGAAAGTCGTATCAGAGTAATGCAAAGAAATGTTTGTCACCGGAGGGAACCTGGACCGCCTTTAGTAAACACTATGTCGGTGAACAGGACCCCAGACAACCCTGGATTTCTCCAATATTGGGTCATCTTCAGGGGCTGCCTCCCTTGTATATTTCTGTAGGAGGTGATGAAATCCTGTTGGATGATTCCGTGGAGTTTGCCCGGAAAGCAAAAGAAGCGGGTGTGGATGTGACCCTGAAAATTGGGGAAGGATTATTCCATTGTTATCCTGTCTGTGCATCACTATTCCCGGAAGCCACAGAGGCGATGGATGATATCTGTGATTTTGTATTGAATCACATCAAAGACTAGGTTTTAATTAACATTTATATTGACCTGTAATCAGGTGGTATGACCGAACTGTAAAACAATGAAAGGATTATTGAATGCGTAAAAGTATATGGGTGACGACCGTCGTATTAATGGTATTGAGTCTTTTCGTGGGAATGACTCAGATTGTTTTTGCACAGGAGAAAGAAGAAAAACCGAAGGTAAAAATTGGGATTTATGACTCCCGTGCGGTGGCTGTGGCTTTTGCTGGTTCAGCAATCCATGAAAAACAGCTTAAGGGACTCAATGAAGAAATCAAGAAAGCAAAAGATTCTAAAAATACAAAAGTTGCCGCTAATTTGGAAAATATAGGCAAAAGCATGCAGAAAAAAATGCATAAACAGGCCTTCAGTACCGAACCTGTGAATGACTTATTTTTCTATATCCCCAATGTTCTTCCTGAGATACAGAAAGCGGAAGGTTTTGAGACCATCATTTCCAAGTGGGATAGTGAAAATATGACTAAATATGCGGATGCCGATAAAGTAGATATCACCATGAAGTTGGTTGATGCTTTTAAGCCAAATGAAAAACAAAGAAAATCTGCTATCGAAATCCAAAAATCAAAGCCCCTCCCCATGGATGTCGTTGAAAAAATGAAAGACTAACCGTTTTTCGATTAATAATAATCTGAAATTAAAGCCAGCCGCCTCATAAAGGTGACTGGCTTTTTATTATGTTTCTGTGTTCTGATTAATTTAATCCCACTGAAGGTAATTAATTATATTGTCGTAAAACGAATCATCCACGGAGCAGCTCGGAGCAGGTCCGTGGATGATTCGTTTAGGATGGGGAGCGGGAAGAAGTGATGTCAGGTAAAATAGTTAGGATATGTTGAATACAAAAGACACCATAGCGGCTATTGCCACCCCTCCCGGAGAGGGTGCCATCGGTATCCTTCGGTTATCGGGTCCGGAGTCATTATTGATTGCGGAACGGGTATTTCAAGGTCGGAAAATAATTCCGATGGAATCCCGTGAGTCCAACCGGTTATATGTGGGACATATTCAAGACCCTGACTCCGGTGAGACTTTGGATGAGGTGATGTTAGCTGTCTTTCGTCAGCCACAGACTTATACTGGGGAAGACCTTGTTGAAATACAGGCTCATGGTGGGACTTTTATACTTCGGCGGATTTTGGAATTATTGCTCCGTCAGGGTGCCCGGCTGGCAGAACCCGGTGAATACACTCGTCGGGCGTTTCTGAATGGCCGAATGGATTTGACCCAGGCGGAAGCCGTTGCAGACCTTATCAAAGCTCAATCAAGTCTTGCTGAAAAAGCGGCTTTATCCCAACTGGGCGGCGGGTTATCACATACCTTGAAAAGTTATACATCTGACCTGTTGGATATTCTGGCGGAACTGGAAGCACATATTGATTTTCCTGAGGAAGAACTTCCTGACCATTTATATGAATCTGATTTGGAGAAAGTCACTTCCATTAAAGAAAAGATTAAAACATTACTTACCTCTGCACGATATGGAAAAGCCATTCGTGAGGGAGTCCGAACGGTTTTGATTGGAAAACCGAATGCCGGGAAATCCAGTCTTTTGAATCGACTGTTAGATGAGGAACGAGCTATTGTAACTCCCTTGCCGGGGACCACTCGCGATACCATTACAGAACAGGTGGTCGTTGATGGCATCCCCTTTGTTTTAACTGATACTGCCGGAATTCGACATACCTCTGATGTGGTCGAAAAAGAAGGAGTTCGGAGAAGCCGGGAAGCTATCTCTCAAGCGGACCTGATTGTCTTGATTTTGGATCAATCCCGACCCTGGGATGAAGAAGACCAGACTTTATTGAACTTGATAAAGGAATTGGCTCCTCAGACTCCCGTCCTTGCCGCATTAAATAAATCCGATTTACCGAACCAGTTATCCTGTCAGGAAATCCCCTCCTGTCCTGTCGTTGAATTGTCGGCACTGACTGGAAATGGATTGACGCATTTACGGCAGGCGATGGCAAACCGGGTCCGGGAAGGGCAGGTGACGGATTCTACTTCGACTCTCATGGTGACGAATCTTCGCCATGCGGAATTATTAGAAAAAACCGTTGCTGATTTGGACCGGATCTGGGACGGGCTGGCACATCAAGTCTCTCCGGAACTGATTTCGCCTGATTTGAGAGAATCGCTGCATCATCTGGGATTGATTACCGGAGCGAATGCTACCCCGGATTTATTGGACAGGATATTCTCCCGATTTTGTATCGGAAAATAGAATCAATTAAAGAACAACGGGGATGGGTTCGGAAAGATAGATTTCCCGTTCATCAACGATAGAAAGACACGCCATCACATCTACCCCTGCCGCTTTGGCTTTGCGGAGAGCGTCTCCAAACACGGGGTCATTATCATCATGAGGCGTGAAATAATCCGCATCTTCCCTCTGGACACAAAACAGGATCCCCGCACCGTGTCCCTGTTCTCTCGCCATAATCAAGTCTTCCAGATGTTTTGTTCCCCGTTCAGTGGGTGCATCCGGAAACATGGCTGCCTGATGGTTTTTGACGAGAGTGACGGATTTTACTTCGAGGTAATATTTGGCAGGGAGAATCCGCCGCTGGCTTTTTTCGGGATTGGACAGGCAGAAATCAAACCGGCTGTTCCGATAAGTGACTTCCGCTTTCAGGTTTTGATACCCCTGGAAATAGGGGAATAATTCATCTTTGAAACTTTCACTGAATAACCGATTCGGGATACGGGAGTCAATACACGCCCACCCTCCGGCAATTTTGACCAATATCAAGTCATAATCCGTTTTTCGATTTGGCTGGATATTTTCAACGACCATGACTTCTCGGCCCAGTCGGAGTAATTCCCTCATTCTACCGGTGTTTGGAACATGTGCACTATACAGATAATGCCCGATTTTCACTGTGGCTATGAATCGGTTATCTCTTCGGATAAAAGTTGCTGAGCTGATATTTCCTTTAATTTCCATGAACTGTCTATTTCACCTTAAATAGACTTAACCGTCAACTGGGTTAAATCATCTATTTCCATCATCTCATTAATTAGATAGGGCTCACCATATTGTTTTTGGATCATCATTCCATAAAAACGGTTTGTGGACCTGACGGCTTCAAACACATCAGTTTTGGTGAACGGTATCTCTTCACCGGGAGGTAATTCAAATTGAGATTTATAACATCTGAGGGCATCCAGTTTCTGATCCATCTGAGCACTGATATCTACGACAAAACTTGGTTTGTCATCATGATAAGCGGTACTATAAACAATTTTTCGAGGCCGATGTTTCTCGCCCTCCACTTCCAGTTTTCGTAAACCGGAAAGGTACGCGGCTTCATAAGCCAGTTTAGGGGTGATCGTGTGGTCTGGATGCCGGCCTTTCCAATAAGGAAGAATCAAAATATCGGGACGGACTTCCCTGTATATTTTTACCAGTTTTAACTGGTTTTCCCGGGTATTGGTGATTGCTGAGTCGGGTAAATTCAAGTTATTCCGCCATACCAGTCCGAGAATCTTGGCGGAAGCCTGTGCTTCCTGTTCTCGAATGGCAGGAGAACCAAAGGATCCCATTTCTCCCTGAGTCAGGTCTAATACACCTACGGCATATCCCTGTTGTACTAATTTAATCAGGGTGCCTCCAATGGTGATTTCGACATCGTCCCGGTGGGCAGCGACTGCCAATATATCCAGTTTCATTAATTAATTCCCCTGTCCCAGAATTTCTTTGTAATAGTCTTCATATAATGCCACTCCACGGTCTTTATTAAATTTATTGACCGCATCTTCCCGGCACTGTTTCCTGAACTGGGCATTTTTATCCGGGTCAGATAATAAACCGACCGCCAGATTTGCCATACAATTCACATTCCCAATTTCACACAAATATCCATTCCGTCCATCGGTAACGACTTCGGGTAATCCTCCCACCCGGGAGGCAATTACCGGTACGCCGCTGGCCATGGCTTCCAAGGCTGATAAACCAAAACTTTCGGTTTCACTGGGTAACAGATATAAATCCGAACAAGGCAACAAATCAGGCAGAAAATCCTGTTTACCCATGGAGATGACATCCTGCTGAATACCTAGAGAGCGGGCCAATTCCAGTCCTGGGGTTAATTCAGGGCCTTCTCCCACTAAAACCAGTTTTGAGGTTATCTTCTCATGGATTTTCTCAAAGATTCGGATAACATCGGGGATCCGTTTCACGGGCCGGAAATTGGAGATATGCATAATGACTTTTTCCCCACCGGGAGCGAAATATTTTTTACGGCATCCTTTGGTGTGTCCGGTAAATTCTTCAGTATCGACAAAATTGGGTATGACACGGATATCCCGTTGAATACCGAAAACTTTTTCTGTCTCCGTTTTTAAGTAATTGGAGACAACGGTTACTCCATCACTTTGTTCAATAGAGAATTTAGTAATGGGGAAAAATGATTTGTCCTGTCCAACCAGGGTGATATCTGTTCCGTGTAAAGTGGTAATGACTTTGGGGCTTTTATTTCCCATCATCTGATGCGTCAAATACGCACACGCGGCGTGTGGAATTGCATAGTGCACATGGAAAATATCCAAATTGTGTTGTTCCGCCACTTCCATCATTTTGGCCGATAATGCCAGGTCATAAGAAGGGTATTTGAACAGGGGATAGATACTGACGGGCACTTCATGAAAATAAACATTAGGGACAAAGCCCTGTAATCGGAAGGGGACCGCATAACTGATAAAATGGACCTGATGTCCCTTTTTTGCCAGAGAAATTCCCAGCTCCGTGGCGACAACTCCAGAACCGCCATAAGTAGGATAACAGATTATACCGATATTCATGACCGTTCACCTTCCCTTTGCCCCACAATGACTACCCGGTGTTCCGGGTCACTGACATCGATAATATTCAGTAAGTCTTTCACTAATCCCGGCCCGTATTTACACAGATAGGGAATCATATTAAAGACCCTCTCCTGATACATTCCCGCAGGATGAATATGAATGAAAGTCCGATATATCTGCTGACGAACGATATCGTTTTTCTTTTTGTGGGCGGCAATAATTTTCTTATTCAACTGTTCCAGATTATGTTTCATGGAGTTACAGGTTGTTTCTACGGCATTTACTAATGTGGGGTCCCATTCCTGAATATTTTTTTTCATCAGGCTGTTGAACTGGTTTATTCCAGTGGACAATAAATTGAAATCCTGTTCCAGTTCCGAGGGCAGGCTTTGTTTCAATAAATCGGTAATGACTGTTTCGATATTTCCCAGGGAATCTGTCATTTGAATCCCCAGTTTCTGCATGTTCCGAGCAATGCGATTTTCCAGAAGGGTCAATCCAGCTCGTGGGAATATGAAAGGCATGACTCGGTTGAAATTCTCATAGACTCCCCCCAACTGAGCATAATAAGCCAGCTCGGATGGGCCTGACACATAAGCCAGAGTAGGAAGTAAGGTATCTTGATAAACAGGACGTAAGACAACATTGGGACTGACAAATTCAGGTGCTTTCCGTATTTGTTCAATCAGTGAATCGGTATCCCGAAGGGTATTCTCCCCACTGACAATCCAGTGTTCACCTTCCTGTTTCAAGGCTTTTCTTCCGGGACTGTGAAGGAACAAATTACATCCGTCTTCCCTTTGGGTCAGCTGCGTATGATACCCATTTTTAACCAGTCGGGAGGAGGCTTCCATAACTGCCCGAGTGGAAGGTGATTTCTCTTGAATCTCCCGGATAAAGACTTTTTTCCCCAACCGTTTTAATCGGGGATCCGCCCCATCCATAAACACCAGACCCAACGAGGATAAATAGGGAATCATCCAGAGAGCAAAAGCATCGGAGGCTGTTCGGCCGGGGTGGTAGGCTTCACAAAGCCGTTCCCGAAGGGCAGTCTTAAATTCGGTTTCAGGGATTCCTTCCAGTACATCCTGAATGGCTTGCCCGATATCCTCATTCAATATGGCCTGACCGGCAGGAATACCCTCCGGATAGGACTTCAGGTCAAGGGCGATTCCCTTCAGATTTCCTTCCCGGTCAATACAAGTCGCTGCCATGATTTCTTTCAAGTCATGGTCATCTGTTGCCAGCCAAAATATAGGGATAGTCTTTAATCCATATTCACGGTTCAGAGTATTCGATAACTGGATGGTCGTTAATGCTTTATAGAGGGTGAAAAGTGGACCACCAAATATCCCCACCTGTTGCCCCGTTACAATAGCTAAACAGTCGGGTTCATTTAGAGTTTGGAGGTTATCCAGAGCATTCTCATGGGCACCCCAGTTCCGATTTTGTTCATTCAGAACCGATACAACTTCAGCCCGGGGATGACCTGAGGCGAGGATGCTTTGAGCATGTTTTTGGTAGGAACCAAAGTCGCGAGGATTTCCCGCTGGATAGAATTCTCTGAGATTATCAAATTCATACTGATATTCCCGAAATAATCGGGAGAATCCAGGCAAATCTTTATAATTCAGTTTTTGAATTAATTCCATATCCTCAACCACCTACGACATTCTCGGGAGCATTTTGATAAAAAGCCCTGATGTTAGAGGCGGTGGTCATTAAAATTCGCATAATAGCTTCCCTGCTGTTAAATCCGATATGCGGTGTGATGATGACATTATCACGCCGTAACAGAATATGATTTGATAATAACATTTTCAAATTATCGACAGGATAATTCGTGGACAGGAGTTGTCTTTCTTCCTTAATGAGGTCTTCACCCTCCAATACATCCAATCCAGCACCAGCCAGAATTCCATCGTCCAATGCCTTTATTAATGCGGGAGTTTCAACCAGTCCGCCGCGGGCTGTATTGATGAGTAAAGCGCCTTTTTTGATTAAGGAAATATTGCCCTGATTGATTAAATGGTGGGTATGTTTATTATAGGGGGCGTGTAGTGAGATGATATCGGATTTTTGCAGTAATTCATCGAGTCCGACATATTTAAACCCCAGGAATTCACTCATGAATGGATTTTTCTTTACGTCATAGGCTATGACATTCATTCCAAAGCCTTTGGCTATCTTGATGACTCGAAGTCCGATATGTCCTGTGCCTACCACACCGAGAACTTTATCTTTTAAATCAAATCCCATGAGACCCTGCATGGAAAAATCACCCCGGATAGTTCTTAGCCAGGCCTCATGAACATTTCGAGACAGGCATAGTATCAGGGCAAAAGTGTGTTCGGCCACCGTGTTTTCGCCATAGGTTGGGACATTACAGACGGTTATTCCCCGTTCTTTACAATATTCCAGATCAATATGGTCAAATCCCGTGGATCGGGTGGTGATAAGACGGACTTTGGGAAGCTGTTCCAGCACTTTTCGGTTAAATCGGGAATATATGAATCCAGAAAGAACTTCGAACTCTTTTAAATCAGAGGTATTCCGGTTCTCTTCAATTTCTTCAGAGAAAAACTGGACATCGAAACCCTCCAGTTCCTGCCGAAATATCTCATTCTCCCAGTCAATGGATTCAAAGACTGCCACTTTGGGTTTTGTTGTGAGTGTGCTCATATTTATATCCCTTATTTTTTTATTATAACAAGTTACAGTGGCTTAGCGATTCCCGTTTAAATATCAATATACAAAAAAAATCCTCCAGTACCGAAATACCGGAGGATTTTATGGATTTCAATTAATTACTTGAGGTTGTACCAGGCTTTCAGACCGGGGTACTGAGCGGCATCGCCGAGTTCTTCTTCAATCCGCATGAGCTGATTGTATTTAGCAACGCGGTCAGTCCGGCTGGGGGCACCTGTCTTGATCTGGCCAGCATTAGTTGCAACAACTAAGTCAGCAATGGTGGTGTCTTCTGTTTCACCGGAACGGTGGGAGACGATAGCAGTATAGTTAGCCTGTTTGGCCATTTCAATGGCATCCAGGGTTTCAGTCAGTGTACCAATCTGGTTCACTTTGATGAGGATGGAGTTTGCAACACCCTTATTAATACCCATTTCCAGGCGTTTGGTGTTGGTTACAAACAAATCATCACCAACTAACTGGATTTTCTTACCTAATTCATCGGTCAGAAGCTTCCAACCATCCCAGTCATCTTCGGCCATACCGTCTTCAATGGAGATGATTGGATAGTTATTGGCGAGGTCTTTCCAGAATTCGACCATTTCTTTGGAAGTCTTCATCATGTTGGACTTCCAGAAATAATACTTTCCTTCTTCGCCTTTTTTCTTGGCTTCTTCATAAAGTTCGGTGGAGGCAGGATCCATGGCGATGCGGATGTCGCGGCCGGCTTCGAAACCAGCTACTTTAATGGCTTCCATGATGACATCGAGGGCTTCCTGATTGCTCTTCAGATTAGGTGCATATCCACCTTCATCACCGACAGCCGTTCCATAACCTTTACCTTTAAGAACTTTTTTCAAAGTATGGAAGATTTCGGCAGACCAGCGGACGCATTCACTGAAGGAAGGGGCACCCACGGGCATAATCATGAATTCCTGAAGGTCAACGGAGTTATCAGCATGTTTACCACCGTTGATAATGTTCATCATTGGAACGGGGAGTTTCTTGGCATTGCAGCCGCCCAGATAGGCATACAGGGGCATTCCAGCTTCTTCTGCAGCTGCTTTGGCAACGGCCATGGAGACGCCAAGGATTGCGTTGGCACCGAGTTTGCTCTTATTCTCTGTACCATCGAGAGAAATCATGGCTTCATCAATATCAACCTGGAAAGAGGATTCCATACCTTCTAATTCAGGGGCGATAACGTTATTCACATTATCAACGGCATTTTGAACGCCTTTGCCCATGTAACGGGATTTATCGCCATCCCGAAGTTCGCAGGCCTCATAAGCACCGGTAGAAGCTCCGGATGGAACTGCTGCACGGCCTTCAGCACCACTTTCTAACACTACTTCGACTTCAACAGTGGGATTACCACGGCTGTCGAGTATTTCGCGCGCATGAATAATATCAATTGCAGACATAGTTAATTTCTCCTTAGAGTTTTCTAAAATCTTGGGGTTTTAGTCGTTCTGATATATCACAAATATAGATTATAACCGAACCTGAGGATTCAGGAAACATGACCCCAGATGAATTCTGTGTTAATGAAAACCATTCATTAATTAGGTATTTAAGTGATTACCTATGTAATAGGTTTGGTTATAATTAGGTTCAGCTTCATGTCGATTTGACTGTTTGCCCCTGTCCGTAGATTATAATGACGGTATAGGCTGAGAGTGAAAGCAGGTAAACTATGCGGATAAATGATATTTTAAGCACCTTGGAAAAATGGTATCCACCCCAATTGGCTGACTCCTGGGATAAGGTTGGTCTTCAAGTCGGGTCTCGTAACTCTGAACTCCGGAATATTCTGGTTTGCCTGGATATTACCCCTGAAGTGATTCGAGAGTCCCTGGAACAGGGGGCAAACCTGATTGTGACCCATCATCCTTTTATATTTAATCCCGTTCAGAAGCTGACAGAGGGTGATGCACGATTTGAGATGATTAAAGAGCTGCTTAAAAACGATATTTCTGTTTATTGTCTTCATACCAATCTGGATTATTCACCTCAGGGAACCTGCGATACTCTTGCCAAGGCTCTGAATTTGTCAGAGCTTAAACCTTTGGATTTTGTATGTAACCTGTCTTATCGGAAGCTTGTCACCTTTGTTCCATCCGAGGCTGTTGAAAAGGTCAGTCGAGCTTTATTTGCGGCTGGAGCAGGGCATATTGGGGAATATAGTGAATGTTCTTTCCAGAGTTCCGGTACAGGTACATTTAAGGGAAGTGAAGATTCGCACCCTGTTATTGGAAAAGCCGGACAAAAAGAATCTGTTGATGAAATAAGATTAGAAATGATTGTACCGACGGCTTGCCTGTCCGCTGTCATTAAAGCATTGTATCAGGCCCATCCTTACGAAGAACCTGCTTATGATGTTTATAGCCTTGAAAATCCATCACTGGGAGCATCGCGAGGGGTGTATGGGAAACTTCCTGCTCTGATGTCTTTAGCTGATTGGGCAAAACAAATCAGTCTTTTATTGGATACAGAGGGTGTTCGTTTTGTGGGAAAGCCTGACACTGTTGTCAAGAAAGCGGCTGTTGTGACTGGGAGCGGCATGGATTTTGCAAATTCTGCTTTTGCCAGAGGATGTGATGTCCTGTTGACCGGAGATATTAAATATCATCAGGCAATGGACTGGGATCTTCGAAAATTAGCGCTGGTGGATGCAGGCCATTATTCAACAGAAGCCTGGTTTATGCCGCATTTGGCGAATCGATTGAAGTCATGGATTGTTAGTCAAAATGCAGGAATAAATGTCTGTACCAGCCAGGTCCGATACGATCCTTTTCAATATGTCGGGAAATCCTGAGATAATAAATCCTATGAATTACTTATTTCAGGAAGCGAGTTTCCGGTAGTGGACAAAATTATATCGTCACCTTCAAAAATTCTTCTGCGCAGTCCAAACTGGGTTGGAGATGTGGTAATGTCTTTACCGGTTGTCGCATCCCTTAAAAGGAAATATCCTGATTGTAAGTTATCTGTATTAGCCCGAGATTCTATCTCTGATGTATGGAGAGGGTGTTCAGATATAGAGACTGTTTTGTCAGCGCCTCGAAAACATACTTTATCCAGTCTTTCAAAAACAGGTCAATTAATAAAAAGCGATGGTTTTGACGCGGGTATTTTATTAACTAATTCATTGCCCACAGCATTAGAATTCAAGTTTGGTAAAATTCCACTGATCAGCGGTTATGGCTATGGAATAAGGTCTTTATTGTTAAGCCATCCAGTGGTTCCTCCTGTCTCTGTTCCTGATATGCGTGCTTATTATTTGAAATTGCTGGAGTGTTGGGAAGTTCAACCTGAGATATCTTATCCGGCGTATAAAGTACTTCCGGAATGGGAAAAACGATGTTCCGAATTGTTGAGTGAATCAGGTGTTTCTCCCACAGACAGAATTGTAGGAATGAACCCCTCCGGGGCTTTTGGTACAGCAAAGCGATGGTTTCCTGAAAGATATATTGAGCTGGGGCAAAAGCTGATCCAAAATTATGGGGTCAAGGTTTTATTGCCGGGTACTAAAACCGACTATGACTTTCTGGACCAAATGGCGACAGCCATGGGGCCTGGCGCCGTCAATCTGGCTGGGAAAACTACTTTGGGTGAGATGATAGCCTGTTTGAAAAAATGCCAGGTTTTTGTCTCCAATGATTCAGGTCCGATGCATCTGTCGGCATTATTAGGTGTTCCACTGGTAGCAATCTTTGGTTCTGTTGAAATCAAATCAACTCAGCCTTGGGGATTAAATCCCATCCGGATATTACATCAACCCGTTGACTGTTCGCCTTGTTTATTAAGAGATTGTCCCCGGGACCATGCCTGTATGGATAGAATTACAGTGGATGATGTTTATCAAAAGGTATCTGAGTTATTAGGTGAATGAGCTTTCCTGAATAATCTCCCTTTATCGGGGTGGTTCCAGTGAATATGTTAAGTCTTTCACAGGCCGTCCATCCTGATGAACCAGTCTTGCGGAGAACTTCCAATCCCGATTGTAATGAGCTGATTTAATGGTGAGGATATTCCAACCCTGACGGATTTTCAAAGGTCCAAGTAACTTTCGGTCTGCCTGATATAATCCTCTGCGTTCGTCCTGATGCACAATTTCCCAGTTTAAAGATATCTGGATGGAATCATCATATCCTGTCGATAAATAAATCATGTTGGGTGAATCTAGTAATGCTTCCAGGTTTTTAGTGGAATAAAAATAGATTGTGGCATATCCCGCAGATTGGTTCATATTCTTGAAGCTATCAATGTCATAGAAATCCAGGTGGGACTGATTTGTGTTGATAGCTCTCCATGTTTTATTCCCAATTTTTGCGCCTTCCTTAGGATAGTAATAAAGGGGTACTTCCAGATAATCTTTGGCCAGGAGTGTTTTTTCGTCGATATTTTTATAGGGCCCACATATTAACCATGAACGGATGAAACCTGCATCGTCAATCAGTGAAGGTTGGGCTTGTGCCAGTTGATTTGTACTCGAACTGATATGGATATCCATATTGGCTAAAAGCCGATTTAATATGCGATTTGCAGATGATTTATATTTGACAGCATTCGTCAGGCACAGTTGCGAAAGGATGACTTGACCTTTTCCATAGGGTATCAATATCAAACCATATCGAGTTTTATCAAAATTCCCGAGAGTTCTTAACATATATCCTGTTTTAAATTGTTCAGCCTTACTTCCATATAAGGCCCATTTCACATCTGTTGTTTGAAGCAGAGGCAGGTGTGGGATCGTTGAATCAATAGATATTGTGAAATTTACAATGTTTTCGGATGCCCAACTGTTAGCCCAGCAAAAATCACTTTCATTTAACCCTTCCAACAGAAGGTGATTTCCAGTCTTGATGAGATTTTGTTCCTGACAAGCCTCTCCATATATCGGAATGTTTAACATTTGTTGGAGATAGGGTAGGGTATCGGGTGTGATTTCTTGAACCCACAAGACAGAACCTAATTTGATTCGCTCTTGAACATCCTTGGGATGGGCGGCCATTGCTTTAATTATGGGCAATGATTGTCCATCAATCATTAATACCTCAGAATTACTTAAAGAGGAATCCTGAGTAAAACCATTGGTGGTTATCAGGCTCCATAAAGAAGTCCCTTTTTCTGTTTGATAATTAAACGTTCTTATTGGGGATGCCTGATAATGGGTCGCATAATCCAAAATATTCTTTAATAACAACTCAGCTGCAGGTTCCTGACGGGCACATCTGATGATATCCATTTGATTCAATAAGATGAGTCCATTGCCCTGATGAAATTCCAGAAGGGTTGAGTAGGATAATCCCCCATCAAAATCACCTACATCAATCAATGAACAGCTGTTTCCTTGACTGGTTCTAGGAAAGACCGAACGAGTGATGACTTCATCTGGTCCCCATTCTTTCAAGTTATTTTCTTTGAATGATGTGAGTATTGAGTGTGTATGAACACCTGGATGACTAAATTTAACAGATTTATCTAACCGTTTGATGGGGTTGGATGGATTATTCCCAAGAGCATTTTCCAAACAAATTATTCTTCCACCTTGTTGAAGGAAAGACTCTATTTTGTGGTGAGCAAAAAACTGATAGGAAGGGATCTGAGTCAAGCTGTTTGCGCCAACGATAAGAGTCTGACCCCTGTGAATACTTATCTCTTCTAGTGTATTGATTGTGTCAAATTTAACTCCCAAATGGTTAAATAATGACGCCGTTTCCGCTTTGTCATCCAATAGAACCACTTTGGGAATATTTATCCAGGAAACCTTTGGAAAGACCTCAATGATTTGTTTGTCTTCATGAATAACTGTATTCTGTTTTTGCAATTGGACCTTGAATGACAGGGATTCAGTATTTTTATAATCAGGAAGAAAAAGTGTTACAGGAGAGGTCGTCATTCCATAGGGTTTCAGTTTTATTGCGAAAGAATCCTTTTGAAGAATGCTGTTCTTTCTTTTGAGTTCCCATTTGATTTCAAAGTTTTCTTTTTTAGGCTGGTCGTTGAATATATAAACAGTCCTAGTCGCTGATGAATTTGAATAAAAGCGATTATTATATTCATGAATATGGACTGCAACGGGAGTATATGCTTGAGTGATTTTACTCCATGCTGGATTTGGTTTGGATTGTGGCTCGAATGGAGTGAATCCCCAGTTTAATGTGACAGAATTGGGCCCGATGCTTTCAGGTTTCAGACCCATATCAATATGAAGTTTGTTCCAATCCGGATATTGCCTGATTGTCGGTAAAGGATGATGACAATACCAAACCAGATTCCAGGGTGAGAAAGAGGCGGCATCCATTTCCCGCAAGTACCAGGTATAACGCCGCATTTCTTCACCCACACTTTCCAGGCGATTAGTGAAACTGCGATATACAGACTCCCCACCAAAATACGAAGGTTCATGGCAGTCACTGTAATAAAGACTGCCATATTCGTTCAAATGGAAAGGTTTATTTTGGATATTCCGATTTTTCCAATATTCAATGGAGTTGTAGTGTCCCCCATAAGTCTGTGATTTCCCCCCTAAATCAGAATCGTTCTCATCAAAAGTAATGACTCGGGAAGGATCAAGTGACTGAGCTGTGGATGCCAAGGATAAAAGAGGAGCAAAAGAGTTTGAGCCGCCTCGCCAAACCACTTCATTACTTAAGCTCCATATGATGACGGAAGGGTGATTTTTATCCCGATTAATAAATCGTCGAGTATGCTCACGACAATTATCCCAGAAGCTTGATTCTCCTAAAGCCAGATTCCCTCGGCTCCCATAGAGGGCTGACTCGTCAATGATAAGCATTCCTTCTTCGTCAGCAACATCAAGATAAAACTCAGGATAAGGCATGGCATGAAGTCGGACAAAATTCCCCCCCGCCTTTTTTACCATTTTGTACCAGGCTCTAGCATATTCTGTGTTTTGTTGGACTGGCCCCATGAAATGCCAGCCATCCCCTTTGAGTTTTATCTTGTGATTATTGAGATAATAATATTTCCCATCAATCCAAAACTCTCTAAATCCAAATCGGTTGGATTGCACATCTTTGCCAAATATTCCTTCTAACTGAGTCTCCAAAGTATATAAATGAGGTAATTCCGGTGACCATAATTTAGGGTGCTTCCAATCCTCTGACCAATGGATTGTCTTTTGGCTATGGCTGTCTAAAGTGAGAGTATAGGGTTTTAGAGATTTTATGGTCTGATTGCTGTTTTTGATAACAGGAGATATTGTTACAGAAGATGCAGAAGTATTATCATTCTGGAGGATGGTTTGTACAGAAATTCTCTGATTTCGTACTGAAGTAATAATTCGGGTGTCCACAACACGAACTGGAGGGACCACAGATACTTCAACATCCTGCCAGATCCCCAATGCCTGCCATCCAAACCATGAGCCGGGAGGATAGATATACTGACCTTTTGGTTGAGGATTCTCACTGACATATACATCCAGTTTATTTAAGTCATCGAGTCGAATTAAATCTGTTATATCAAAAGAAAAAGGTAAATACCCATCCTGATTCTCTCCCACTCTCTTGCCATTTACTATAATCAGAGAACGATGCATGACTCCATTAAATGTGAGGATGATCCGGCCCCCTTTAAGAACCTTTTCTTTCATGGAGTTGGATATGGGTATATTACGTTCATACCATGCGGCACGACAGTACCTCCAATATTCTGGGTAATCATAATTTCGATATGCTCGCCAGGGGCCACCAATCTCGTCAAAGTAATAATTCCATGGCGACGGAACTTTGATCTTTTCGGGTGCCCATTTGCCTTCTGGTGGGTAATTAAGCCATGGCCTTTCCATAGGCATAAAAGCCCACTCCCCATTCAGACTAAGGCTCTCACGAACTGCCTGCCCAGGATCATGAGGCGGCATGGCATAACAAATTCCTGTTAGAAGAATGGTTAATACTAGCTGTCTAAGCCAATTATATGGTGTCATATTGTCCAATATAGTAGAGTATTGATCTCTTCGATTTTTTTATTCAATCTTTAAGTGGATAAAGAGATCCCTTTATTTGGTATTTAGAAAATCTATTATTACAATAAATAAATAGGATTTATTGGTGCCTTCCGGGTATAGTGTAACCTAACTAGTATTTGTTCTTCCAGATGATAAATATTTTCTATTTACGCATCAATGGTATGGGTAAATTATTTTTCCTTTTTGAACATACTTTACTCCCTGATATAAAAGGAATTATTGATATCTGCCGGCTTGGGAACAAATTTATAATTAGAGTCGTCTTATTAATAGACTATAGTTAACTCACTTATAATGAAGAAGGTTGCAGTAAGACTGACCTGATATGATAAAGACTCCTTACAGGCCGTCTGATTTGGCCGGTTTAGATGACCGGCAGTTATTGGAACGTTGCCGTCTTCGTGACCGGGCAGCTATGGAAGAGTTTTATCATCGTTATTCTGATACTGTCTATCGGCTTGCATGGTCAATCCTTCGCAATAGTGATGATGCGGAAGAGGCTGTTCAGGATATTTTTGTTAAAGTCTATAACTCTTTAGACCAGTTTCAATCCCGCTCAAAAATCACGACTTGGCTATATACAGTTACCCGAAACCAATGTTTAGACTTTTATCGGTCCAGGGACCGTTATCGCTCTCATTATGTTTCTAATATGGATCCTGTTGATTCTACTGGTGATAGGATGGATAATTTCACTGGAACAGGATTAACCCCAGATCAGGAACATTCTGAGAGGGAAATACGTCTAAAGATAATAGAGGCAATAAAGCAACTACCGACGGAGTATCGTGAAGCTGTTTACTTGAAAGAGATAGAAACATTAAGTTACGAGGAAATTGCTGAGATTCAAGGGTGTCGGATGGGAACCGTGAAATCCCGACTATTCCGTGCTCGAGAAATGTTACAGGACTTATTAAGAGATTTTTATGAGGAGTTTAAAGAGAGGTGATGGTCATGAAATGGGTGCATCGGTACTGGAAAAAGCAGTTGTCTGCTTATCTGGATGGTGAATTAAAGGGTAAATCCCTACAGAGGGTAGAGCTCCATATTTCTGACTGTCAGAAGTGTCAACACGATTTGGAAATATGGAAGCAATATCGTTTGTCCGTAAAGAATACTATACCGCAAGGCCCATCTCGAGATTTGTTTGCTGGGATTATGAATCGTTTGGATACACAGCCAGCAAAATTATCTTTCTGGGAAGACTTGTGGATGTGGCACCGGTTACCTCCTGTAACATTGACTGTTTCTTCGGCACTTCTGGTTTTGGCGCTGGTTATCTCTTTACAACCCATCATGAAAAATATCGGCACGAATACGGAAACAATTTTAGGACAAGATTCCACTGTGGATTATTCAACAACTCTGGATTTAAGTGCACAACCCGCATATTTGTTAGTTAATGAGGATGTATAAACATGACTCAGTTTATTTCTTCTCGAGTAAGGTTTTGGCTATTACTTATTACTTTGTTTCTAATTGGAATGGGTCTTGGATTTATATCTGGACAGTTCTACACTCGCCAGATGGCCGTTCGCCAATTCCGGCAATTTCAGAGAAACATGTCACAACGTCCCAGAATTGGACAGCCTCAGGGAATTAACGCTAATAATCCAATTTTTCGAGATAAGAGATTTATTAAAGACTTAACCGTAGCTTTAGACTTAACTCCCGAGCAACAGGAAAAAATACGTCTCATATTGGAAGAACGTAAAAATCAGGTATATAGCGAAGTGACAAGTGGTCGTGTTCGAATGCGAAAAATACACACAGCGACGCACAAGGACTTAATGGAAGTATTAAAGCCTGAGCAGAAAGAAAAATTTAAAAAGTTCATAGAAAAAAGGCGTCCACAAAGAAGGCCGGAAATGGAAGAGCCTCCAGGACGCAATTTCAACAATCAACCACCAATAGGAGGAATGCGTGATGGAAATCAGTAAGAAATTAGCCCTTAGTTTAGTTGTTGGATTGTTAGTATCTTTCGTAATAGCCCAGCCTATGGACAACCAGTCAGATCGTCAGGGTGGTCGTATGGGTGGTCCTGGTGGTCAAATGGGATCCTTTGATCCTGCCCGTATGACTGAGATGATAATTGCCCGGTCTACAACAGGAGTTCCTATGACTGCAGAAGAAGCTAAAGTCATAGTCCCCAAAATTAAGATTCTGATGGATTTACGATTTAATTCTCCACGTGAATTACAGACATATCGAGATGCTTTATCTGAAGCTCTCAAGCAAACAGGAAATGATAAAGCTGTTAAGCTGGCTCTTGATAAATATAAAGCAAAATGTCAGGAAATCAAAAAGAAAACCGATGCCGCTGAAGCAGATTTGAAATCCGTTCTGACAATTAGACAAGAAGCAGAATTGTCGATTCGCGGAATTATCAGCAACGGTGTGCCTATGGGTGGTGGAATGGGCATGGGTGCCCGACCCAACGCCTGGAATCGTGATAACCGTTCTGGTAATCGTATGGGCCCCAATAATAACAATTAATTCTGGAGTTTCCATGAATCTTGAAAAGTTTTTGGTTGGACAGGGTCTGGTCACTGAGGACCAGATCCTGTCTCTCAAAACAGTTCCTCACGCAGAAGAAGAGAGTTTGTTAAGAGTCCTGGTTCGTTCTGGGACTGTTGATGAGGCACATCTTTTACAATCGATATGTAAATTACTCAATCTGGAGTTTATGGAGCTTCATGAAGAGTCCATTGATTTGGATGTATTGAAGTCAGTTCCAGCAAAAGTGGTGGTTCCCCGACAATCCTTGCCTGTTCGAAGAGAGGGCAAACTTCTTATCATTGCGGTATCTGACCCCTTTAATTTGCAAACTATAGATGAATTGCGTCTGATGTTGGATTGTGACCTTAAGACAGTAGTGTCTACAAGTCATGATATTGATCGCCTGATTAAACGGTTTTATGGGATTGGTGCCGAATCCATGGACCAACTCTTGGAAGAAACCGGACAGAAGCTTGAAGTCTTAGAAGATACGGATGAAAATGGTGAATCTCTGGAAATGGTGGAAGACGCTTCACTGATTCAGTTCGTAAATCAGATTATTATTGAAGCTGTTCGCGACCGGGCGAGTGATATCCACATTGAACCTTGGGAAGATGATGTCCGAATCCGTTACCGCATTGATGGGATGCTCTATCCTGCTGCGACTCCTCCACGAATGAAGTTATTCCAACAGGCAATCATTTCCCGCATCAAAATTATGGCCGACCTGAATATTGCAGAAAAACGTCTGCCTCAGGATGGTCGTATCAAACTTCGCGCTGGCGGCCGTGAAATTGATGTACGTGTGTCTATTATTCCCGGTATTCATGGTGAAGGTATTGTCATGCGTTTATTGGACCGTGGATCTATCTTTATGGAACTGGAAGCTTTGGGGATGGATGGGCAATGTTTTGCTGGATTCAATAAATTGATTACTCGGCCACATGGAATTATTCTGGTTACAGGTCCTACGGGAAGTGGTAAATCAACGACTCTTTATGGTTCATTACACAAGATTAATACGTTGGATAAAAAGATTATTACTATTGAAGATCCTGTGGAATATCAATTATCCGGTATTTTCCAAATACCGACTAAGCCAAAGATTGGTTTTGATTTTGCCCAGGGACTTCGGTCTATATTACGGCATGACCCTGATATTATCATGGTAGGTGAAATTCGTGACCGGGAAACCGCTGATATTTCTATCCGGTCAGCACTGACGGGGCATTTAGTATTCTCGACACTTCATACCAATGATGCCGCTGGTGGATTGACTCGTCTTGTGGATATGGGGATTGAACCTTATCTGGTTGCTTCTTCGGTTGAAGGTCTTATGGCACAGCGTTTGGTGCGACATATTTGCCAGAAGTGTAAAGAACCCTATGAGCCTCAGCGCCGAGATTTGTTGGATATTGAAGGAAAAGAACATCTCGTTTTTTATCATGGTGCAGGATGTGAGTCTTGTCGGAATACTGGTTATAAAGGGCGTATAGGTATCTTCGAACTTCTGATGATGGATGATCCAATACGCGAGATGATCATGCGTCATGATTCTGCCGGTGAGATTAAGCAGTATGCCGTCAAGCAAGGTATGAAGACACTGTGGGACGATGGAATTGATAAGGTTCGCCGAGGATTGACGACTATTGAAGAAGTTCTTCGTGTCAGTCGGGAAGAGTAGGATGGCTGATGGCGACTTTTAAATATAAGGCAAAAAATAAAGCCGGACAAATCTTGACTGGTGTGCTATCTGCTGATTCCAGAAGTGCTGTGATGGACCGTTTGTCCAGCATGGGGCTTATGCCCATAGAATTAAAAACAGTTAATGGAAATGTCGACAGTAAGTCTTCGCGGCAGTTCAGTTCTTTATGGGGACATGGTGTAAAAAAATCCGAAATTGCAAGGTTTATGAGGCAGCTGGGGGACCTTTTGGCAGCGGGTGTTCCACTGGTACGTTCCCTGACTACCCTGGCTAATCAACAGACTAATCCTGTATGGCATGATGTCATCAGTCAGATAAAATCCTCCGTAACATCCGGAAGTAATCTTGCGGATGCAATGGCAGAACATAAACGGTATTTCAGCGAATTGCAGATCAATTTGGTCCGGTCTGGAGAGGTCTCCGGGAGTTTGGAAACAGTCCTTCAGCGAATTGCTGAGTTTGCCGAAAAAGAACAAGCCTTAGTCAGTAAAGTGAAAACGGCGCTTGCATATCCCTTACTTCTTTGTATTGTTGGGATAGGTTCTGTGATCTTTTTACTCACCTTTTTTATTCCCCGGTTTGCCACTATCTTCAAAGACATGGGGCAGGATTTACCCTTACCCACACAAATACTTTTATCGTTAAGTGCATGGTTGCGTATTGCCTGGCCAATACTACTGATTTTGATCGGATTAATTGTATATGGGTATCGCCGGTGGGTTCGTACTCCATCAGGAAGAATGCAAGTCGATACTATCCAGTTAAAGGTCCCCGTTATCAAAAGTCTGGTGACTCGGATGGCTGTCTCGCGATTTTGCCGTACTTTGGCAACATTGCTCAAGAGTGGTATTCCCCTGTTATCCGCATTAAAAGTGGTGCAGGGTGCCGCAGGTAATGCTGTGATATCTAAAGAAATTATGGAGATCGCTGGAAGTATTCGGGAAGGCCAATCATTGGCTGAACCTCTTCGTTTAAGCAAAGTCTTTCCCCCTAGTGTAGTTGAGATGATTTCTGTGGGTGAAGAGGCCGGCAATCTGGAGGAAGTCCTGTTTAAGGTGGCCGAGTCCTATGATTCTGAAGTGGATTATGCTGTTCGAGTCTTTGTTTCATTGCTTGAACCGGGCATGATTTTAATTATGGCAGCGATTGTTGGCTTTATTGTGGTCTCCATGTTATTACCCGTATTTTCATTAAATAGCATGATTAAATAAGTTTTTTACAGAAGGAGAATGGTATGAAAAATAAAGGTTTTACTCTCGTAGAAATTCTGGTAGTGGTTGTTATCATTGGCGTTTTGGCTGCGTTGGTTCTTCCCCGATTTGTAGGACGAACTGAGGATGCCCGGAAAGCCTCTGCAAAGACTCAGGTCAGCAGTTTGTTTGGTTCTGCCTTGGATATGTATGAAGCGGATAACGGTAGTTATCCAACAACAGAGCAGGGCTTGGCAGCTCTTCGTGTAGAACCAACTACAGATCCAGTCCCTAAAAACTGGAAAGGCCCATATCTCAAAAATGACATCGCAAAAGATCCCTGGGGCCATGAATATGTTTATGTATGCCCCGGTATCCAGAATACAACCGGATATGATTTGTATTCCATTGGACCCGATGGTGAAGATGGTACTGATGATGATGTCACCAGTTGGGTAAAGGAAGAATCAAAGTAATATGAACCTGGGCAAAAACCATGAGGGTTTTACATTAGTTGAGACCATGGTTGTTGTCGTGATTGTATTGATCATGGCCATTTCTGTGATGCCTTCTTTTGGTGGGTTTGCCCGTAGGACAAAGGTGGAATCTGCGGCAAAGGATTGGATAGCCTATGCTCGATATGCCCGATCTCGTGCTGTATTGGATACGGTAACGTATCGAATCAGTAGTGATTTGGATCAACAGAAATTCTGGGTGACCTATATTTCTGATTCCTCAGATACTTTAGGACAGTTTATATCTCCCCCCGGTGAATGGGGAAATCAGGTTTCCCTGGATTCCACCGTTACCCTGTCTTCAATTCAGATAAATACAGACCCGCCTGTTGAATCGGGCTTAGTGACGATGGATTTTACTCCCCGGGGTTCCACTGTAAATGCGACATTGATCTTTAAAAATGATAATGGTGATGAAAACTGGGTAGAGGTTGATGGTCTTACAGGCCGGGTTGAAATGCTTTCTCAGGCCACAACGGATGAACAGTCATGAAGTATCGGGGATTTACATTGGTAGAGGTCCTGATAGCCATGACTTTAGTGGTTGTGGGGTTGGTGTTGATTGCTCAGGCTTTTTCTGCCGGATTAAAGGCGATGGGTGCTTCAGACCAGTCCACGGTAGCCCGATTTTTACTGGAACAAAAATTAGCTGAATTTGAATCATTACCTTTCACTTCTCTGCAAAGTGATGAAGGTGATTTTGGCGATGATTATCCTGATTACCGGTGGGTCGCTGAAGTTGAAACAACAGATTTAGAGAATTTAGTGCAGATGAATTTGTCTGTTTACTGGAAGAGAAATAACAGTGAGACCTCATTGACGGTGACGCGGTTATTTGCTGAAAGAGGTATTACTTCCTTGACGGATGGCAGCAGTGAGGGAAGCAGCGAATGACCGGGTTAAGAGGAAATCGTGGTTTCACATTAATTGAGTTGTTAACAGCCATGATTATTGCCCTGGTATTGGCAACAGCTATCTATGAAACATTGAATGCCGGAGTGAAGTCTAATCGTAAAGGGAATCTGCTATCACGGAAGAATCAGACAGCCCGGCTGGTCATGGATTTTATTGAAAGTGATTTAATGACAGTGAGTTTATCAAGTTCGTATCCAAACTGGACTTTTACAGCAACGACATATTCTGAAGGCAGTATGTATCAGGATACGTTGGAGTTCACTGCCATGAATCAGGTGATTGACTGGAATATCGGACCTACTTCAGATTCCATGATTGTCCGATATGCCATGGATACGATGCCTGATACGGGTAAAACAGGATTGATACGGGTGGTTAATCCGTATGTGACTTATCCCGAATCGGAAAATGTGTCATGGCAGATGATATCTCCTGATGTGGTCAGTCTCCACTTCCAATATTATGACGGGAGTGAATGGCTGGAGGAATGGACGGATACAGCTGCTTTACCGAAACAAATATCTATCACCATCGGTATCACGGATGACAATAGTGATGAAGGCGTTGCATGGTACACGACAGCACTCAGGTTGCCCAAAGGATGAAGACCATGACTCCGAACCGGGGTGTCATATTATTGGTCGTTTTGTGGTTGCTTGTTATCTTAAGCGCTATGGCTATTGGGTTTGGTCATACGATGTTAGTGGAGTATCGGATTGCGGCTAATGATATAAGCCGAATGAAAAATATGCAGTTGGCGAAATCAGGGATTGAATGGAGCATCGCCTTGCTGGCCAGTGATTCCACTGAACGTGGGACACTGACCGGAAAACTAAGGTTACCTGAAGAGAATTTTAACCAGGTTGCATGTGGTGAGGGTACATATACATTGTTTATAGAAAACCGGACGGATGAGAATAAAACGGAGTATGGCTTAATGGATGAAAATTCCAAAATCAATATAAACTCAGCATCCAAAGAAACCCTGATGAAACTCCCGGGTGTGGATGAAATTATTGCTGACTCCATTATTGACTGGCGCAGTGCGACAGCTAAAGCCTCTGCATTGGGCGCCAAAGATGAGTATTATTCACAGCTGTCAACGCCATACCTGTGTAAAAATGCGCCATTCGATACGATTGAAGAAATCCTTCTGGTAAAGGGAATGACACCGGCCCTGTTATATGGAGAAGACGCAAATCTCAATGGTGTTTTGGATCCGAATGAGAATGATGGGGATGGCAGTTTCCCTCCGGATAATTCTGACGGGACTTTGGATAAGGGAATGTATCCCTATATCACTGTTTATTCCTATGACTGGAACCAGGCCTTTGATGGAACCAAGCGTATCAATATCAATCAGGCTCGGCAAAATGATTTACGGCAACTCAGTAATTATGGATTAACCAACTCGGATATTTCGAACATTATAAGTGCGCGTCGTAACCGACAATTTCAGACGATTGCGGACTTGTTGGATGTGAATGGAATCACCAATGCCAAATTTGGTGCGATTGCCGATTATATTACGACTTCCCAAAGAGAAAAATTGATTGGACTGGTCAATGTTAATACGGCACCCCGGGAGGTATTGTTAGCTATCCCCGGGATAGATGAAACAGCTGCTGACAAAATCATAGAACGCCGGATCGGCGCCGAAGGTCCTTTCACAGATTTAGGGCAAGTGGCATCCGCAATCGGAAAAGCAAGTATGAAAAAAGCCAGTGATTCAATTACACTGCGGTCATCACAGTTTACTATCCAGTCTGTTGGGGCATTGTCTGGCAGACAGGGAAAAGTGCGATTGATGGCTGTGGTAGATAGGTCCGTCATCCCGATTCAATATCTATATTTTCGGGATATATCATATCTGGGAGCAGGATTATAAATTATGAGTATGTTGAAACCTTCACACGCATCCCTGACAGGTATAGAGCTGGATGACAAGTGTCTCCGATTATCAATAGCGGATAATCGGGGAGGAACACCTGTTTTTACAGCGGTAAGAAAAATACCGTATCCCGAAAATGTAAATTGGGAAAATACTGTCGGTTTAGGCGAATGGCTCAAGATGGTATTACGGCAGGAAGGATTATCCGGCCATCCTGTTCGGTTCAGTGTTCCCCGGCAGCATGTGCTTTGGACGGAGTTGACTGTTACTGAGGGGACGGATGAAGAAAATCGGCAGATGATTGAACTTCAGTTAGAACGAGTTCTTACTCTTCCCTTGGACTCTGTTGTTTCGGATTACATCATAACGGGGACGACCCATGACGGAGATCGTCAGGTTGTTGTTTTCTCTCTCCGGAAAGAGTTGCTGGAAACCTACCAGCAGATTGCTAAAACCGCCGGATTGAAGATTGATGCGATTGAAGTAAACAGTCTTTCTCTCTGGAGAGCATTTTCATTGCTCCCCGAAACGCCCGCCAATCGTGTTGATATCCGGTTACAGGAAAGTGCCGCTGATATTATTATCAGCAAAGGAAATCTCTTGGCGTTCTGCCGTAATGTGACATTAAGCGGTGCTTCTCTTGATGAAAGACTGCGCGAACTTGCTGTGGAAACGACGCGTAGTTTGATGGCGATTACATCAAACACTGCGGGTGTGGATCAATGGTCCTATCGGTTGTGTGCTGAAAATGGTTCAATTACAGATTTGCAGATATTAGACCGATTTTTTCAACATCGAGTGGATATTGTCCAGATACAACCCCCTCTACCTATGCCTGATGGGCGTATGGCGTTAGCCTCAGCGGGTATATTACTTCCTTCGACTCCGGGGCTTTATATTGATTTCATTCATCCCCGCCTCTTTACTGAAGCGCCTGTCACTTCACCGCGAATGATTCATCGAGTGATTGCCGGATTTGTTGTCTTGATTTTTGCTCTGGCTATCGGGTGGGGTGTCCTTGCGCAGCGGCAGATGAAGCTGCGAAAACTGGAAAACGAATATTCCAAATATAAGGGCATCGTGACACATCTGGAAAAAGTTTCGAGTGACATGGGACGCTTTCAGCAATTCAAGAAAGACCAGGTAAGTGTCTTGCCGATTATGGAAACTTTATCGGAAATCTGGGGAGATGATGCCTATATGAACATTATGACTTTTGACCGAACGCGGGACATCGTGATTGTGGGGCAGGCGCGCTCCAGCCAAGCTGTCTCTGAACTACTGACCCGGATTAATGACTCTGGGAAATTTACCGGAACCAAACTGACTTATATTCGGGGCGCTCGGAAGAATGCGGATTATCCGATGGAATTTGGTCTATCTCTTAAGATCCGTTCCACAAAACCTGCATCGACAACAAAGAAGACAGGAGGCCAATCATGAAACTAAAGCCTCGTGAAAAGAAAACGATTGCTGTCGGAGCTTCACTATTGATTCTGATTCTCTTATATCATTTTGCGGGTATTCCTCTGCTGGATAACTGGCATCAGGTGAATAAGAAAATCAGTACCCTTGAAACAAATCTGGTGAAGGTCCGTAAACTGAAATCCAACCCGTCGCTGGCTCAGTATTCCCAGTCCACGATTGAAAATCAAACGGCATCCACGGCCAGGATCCTCGCCAACATCGAGAAGTGGGCTACTGATGCCGGTGTGGCAATTTCGGCCGTTCGTCCTGGCACTTCCCTGAATAAAGGGGCTTTCAGTGAGATGACTTTTGATGCGGAATTTAATGGAAGCCTGGAGAGCGTGATGAAATTTATCCAGCAGGCTGAAGCACCCGCGCAGATGACGCGTGTCAATAAACTCCGATTGGCGAGCAATCGTGAAGAATCGGTCATGATAGCCACCGTGACGCTTAGTACATTGGTGTTAACGGAAGCTCCCACTGCCGCGCGTCGGACAAAGACTGTTCAGGAGGTTGAATAACATGAATCAAAACCTCTATGTCGGTTGTTTGATTGGAATACTGCTTTTATCGGCAGGGTGTTCAAAAAATACAGCCCCGGTAAAGAAGGCCACTAAACCGGCTGCCAAAGCGAAAACCTTATCAACTGCCACGACTCGGGACCTGATTGCCTTTATTAAGGAAAAAGATGTTTTCTCTCCACCGGAACAGCGGCAGGCTCAACTTGCAGCCATTGAATTCAAGGAAGAATCAACGCCTCCGCCACCTCCGGTTTTGCAAAAACTACTTATTACAGGTACGGGATTCAATGGCCGGGAAGCCCTGGTTTCTGTGGAGAATCGGGAAACAGGAGATATGAAGTTCCTGAAAGTTGATAAACAGTTAGGTGCTTATCGCATATTGAATATCGCCGAAGGAATGTTGACCGTTGTTTTAGATACAACTCGTGAAACACGCGTTTTGCGGGTAGGTGATGAAGTGGAACTTCCAGGAACTATCAGCAGTGCCTCCGTTCCGGTGGCAGTGAAACCTGCTGTTAGTGTGTCCTCCGGAGGTATCTCCTTTACTTCAAATGATAATCAATTCAGTAGATCCTCTCGGCGAAATCGTCGAGTTCAAAATCAACCTAATACACAAAATCAGACTCAAATCACTGGAAGCGTCCCCAGTACAGGAGGCGCAAATGAATCACTGGAAGAGCGGTTACGCCGCCGCCGGCAGCAACAAGAGGAGGAATTAAAGTGAAATTAAGAACCTTTCTTTTATGTGTGATAATTGTGGCACTCAATATGATGCCCTATCAAGGACAAACGCAGGAAGCACCTCCGGATAATGGGTTGCAGGTGACCGTTTCCGCTGGTCCGGCGGCTGGGGAGCCTCAGGCACCGGCCACGACAACGGCTGAGCCGGAAGTTTCTAGTGACCAAGTACAGCCACCGGCTATGAATGTGGATACACCGCCTCCCCCAGAGGCGATAGGAATGCCCGTTCCTGCAATAGAGGTGTCTGCGGAGAATGATGCCAGTGGCTTAAACACCTCCATGATGCCGGGTGTAAATGATAATGCGAATATGGGGCCTAACACTTCAACAACTCCATCACAGAATACTACGGGTAGTGTTGTTACCGGTAACAGCCGGGAATATGGCCGTCAATACAGAGCAAACAATGAAAAACGGTTTTCAATGTATTTTGATAAAGCCAGTATTGACCAGGTCCTGCGGTTTTTTAATCAAATCAGTGGACTGACTATTATTAAAGATACCGACATCAGTGGTGATATCACCATTATCAGTGATGGTACCGTGACTCTGGAAGATGCTTTTGGAGTATTGAACTCTGCTTTGGCAATTAAAGGATATACAGCAATTCGTTCTGAAAAGACACTGAAAATTGTCGCTATTGATGCCGCAAAGACGGTTAATGTTCCAGTCAAAAAAGCCGTAAGACCGGAAGATATTCCCAATAGCGATGAATATATTACTCTGGTTCTGCCCTTGACCTATCTGGATGCGTATCAGACTCGAAAAGACCTGACAACGCTGGTCAGTAAACGGGCAGATATGTCGGCTAATACCCGGAGCAACACATTGATTATTACCGACAGTGCCGCTAATGCCCGAAGAATTGCCGAAATCGTAAAGGCTCTGGATACACCTCAGGTGAGTTCAACACAGATACGCATCTTTACTTTAAGAAACGCAGATGCGACAACTTTGATGTCCACCTTGAATACGATTTTCAAACAGGATAATACCTCCACCCAGTCTTCTGATATGGGGGGCGGTCCAGGTGCTTTCTTCCGAAGAATGCAGCAGCAGAATCAGGATTCAGGAAATACAGATATTTCAGCAACAGATCTGGTTCAGTCACGACTTCGGACACAGGTAAGGTTCTCTGTTGATGAACGGACGAATTCTCTGATTGTTTCCGCCCCATCGGCTGATATGGAAACATTATCATTGCTGGTGGATCAGCTGGATAAAGATGCCACTGAGCAGGAAGGTACACTGGTCATTCATTTACAACATGGTGATGCTTCCGCACTGGCCACTATTATCCGCAACCTGTTATCTTCGACCTCAGGGACCTCCGGAACATCTGGAACGACCCGGACCAATAATTTTAATAACCAGGTTCGAGTTACCCAAACAGCAGCTCAGGCTAAGACCTCTACTTTAGCTGGACAGGTTCAGGTGCAGGCGGATAAAGACACTAACTCATTACTGTTTTTAACTTCCCCCAGAAACTATGAAGTAATCAAGAAAATGGTACAGGATTTGGATTATGCCCGGCCGCAGGTGTTGATTGAAGTCCTGGTGGCGGAGCGGTCATTGAATGATGACAGCGAACTGGGAATTGAATGGAGCTTATTTACGACTACGGGACATTGGTTAGGGCAGTCCATCACCTCTATGGCATCGACGAATTTCTCACTTCAATCTCTCTTTAACGGTGGGTTAAGGTACTCCATTGGAAATGATAATGTCGGAGCTATGGTTCAGGCCATGAAGAAAGACAGTAAATTGAACATTCTTTCCACTCCAAGAGTCTTAACGAGTGATAACTCCGCAGCCACGGTTAAAGTGGGTCGGAAGATTCCTTTCCTGACAAGCAGACAGGTGACGGATACAGGCTCTGTTTATAATTCTTATAACTATCAGGATGTTGGTATTACTTTGACGGTGACTCCTAAAATCAATCCTGATGGATATGTCTCCATGAATGTTCATCCTGTTATTTCCAAGATTGAAGAAGTGACTTACTATGAGGCACCCGTTATTGCTAACCGGGAGGCTGAAACTGAAGTGATGGTCCGTGATGGTGCAACTGTCATTATTGGCGGCTTGATGAAAGATGACTTTACGGAAACGGTTACTAAAGTGCCATTGCTGGGTGATGTTCCTCTGGTGGGTAAATTCTTCCAATCCTCCAGTAAGACCAAGGAAAAAACGGAGCTGATGGTGTTCTTGACTCCGCATGTTATTCGGACTCCGGAAGATTTAAATAATGTCTCTGCACCGGATCTGAAAAAACTGGAAGAAATCAAAGAGCAACGCAAGAAAGGTAAATAATCAATCACCATAAATCAACTGGAGAGGTTCAAATGAATCTCTCCGGTTTTTCTTTTATATCCATTTTCTGCCGACGAATCATCCACGGACCTGCTCGGAGCAACTCCGT
>CAZXWN010000004.1:139061-168824 GCA_964644695.1 uncultured bacterium | reverse complement strand
TAACAGTATGTATAATATTAGAGTCGCAATGAAACAAGGCCAGAATTCAAGGTGCCTGAGTCGCTTCAGCATAATCGTCCCTCCCAAACTTTCACCCATAATAAATTTACCTGTAACTTTTGTCAATTAGTCTTAGTTCCAAACCCTCTTTATCTATACTTTGCGATGTGTTGCCTGTTGACCCGAAGTGTGGACACCCCTGCCAGGGAAATCATGGGAGGATAGTCTCACTACGGGAGAATAGTCCCGGATGATTTTTGACAATTGAATCTGATCAAACACAGCGAATACATACGGATCATGAGGGATTCTTGATATCGCGGGGGTGATGCGATACCATAACAAGGGTCGGCATAAATCTGATTATCATAGACCCTGTTAATATGTTTCTGATGCGGATTTCTGCTGATTTTCTCTATTCTGTCTATGAAAAAATAGCAGAAAATCTGAATTACTACGGAGAATTGTTTCATGAAACGTTTAGTATCCCTGTTGGTGTGTGTATTAATCTTCAGTGTAGGTATCTCTTGGGGCCAGACCGTTGTTAACGGTGCCAAACCTACCCCGGACCATGTCCTGCTCACCTGGATGGAAAATCCCGCAACCTCTATCACGATTTCCTGGCGGACGGATACCACGGTCAATGTGGGTGTGGTCCAATATGCCCCAAGTAAGTCTTTGAAAGGGTCGGTAAAAAAAGCCAGTGCCAGTTATTCTGATTTAACAACCGACTTGGGAATATCCCGATTATTCCGAGTCACTTTGAAGAATCTGTCTTCCAATAAACAATACAGTTATCAGGTTGGGACCGGAAATGTCTGGAGTAAATCCTATAATTTTGTGACAGCTGATCCTAAGTCCCGTTCGTTTAAATTCCTGGTTTTTGGAGACAGTCAAAGTAGTGCTTCCGGAAATGCTCCTTACAGTGTCTGGAGTACCACTTTGAATAATGCTCTGAAAGCCAATCCTGATGCGAAATTTATCACGCTTACCGGTGATTTGGTTGATATCGGACAAAGCGGTGCTCATTGGGAAGGTTGGTTGAATGCCGGTGCGGGTGTGATTGACTCTCTGCCTTTGATGCCTGCTTTTGGAAACCATGAAACTTATGGAAATGTGAGTGTTCGCCGCCCTGCCTATTTCAATGCTTTTATTCCCCTTCCGCAGAATGGTCCTGAAGGGTTAAAGAATCAGGTCTATTCCTGGAATTATGGAAATACTCATCTGGTCATGTTAGACAGTCAGCAGGATGAAGAAGATATGTATGGCGATATTTTATATACTCAGAAAAAATGGCTTGATAATGATTTAGTCAAATCCAAAGCCACCTGGGACCTGGCTTTCTTCCATAAAACACCATATCCCTTAATGGCTTCCCGCCAGAATCTTAAGATCAGAAAAGCCTTCTGTCCTGTTCTTGAAAAACACAATGTCAGTGTGGTCTTTAATGGACATGACCATGGAGTCGGCCGTACTTTCATTACTAACAACACCCAGTTTATGGAAAAACCTTCTCAGGGAACGGTCTATTATATGAACGGCCGCAGTGGTACCAAGTTCTATAAGAATATTGGTAAACAACCTTTCAATGCTTTCTTCTATGATCCACAGGATCAGCCCAATTATATGGTGGTAAATGTGAAGGATAAGTTGTTGACCGTCACTGCTTATAAACAAGACGGCACAGTCCTTGATACATTCTCAATCGACAAAAAGAATGATCAACTGATTGAGCCCCTGGTTCAGAAAAAGTAAGGAAAAGGTATTGTTATCAAACAGTCTCCCATGACTCGATACCGCACGATTGATTTAGCCCGGATGGTTAAAATCCATCCCAATACAGTCAGATTTTATGAGGAGATTGGGTTTATCTCGACGGCTCCGCGGAGTTCTTCTGGATACCGGTTGTTTGATGACAGACATCTTTATCAAATCAAAATATGTCGTTGTATTTATGATTGTGGGTGGCTCGGACGCGAAATCCGGGCCGCCTCACTTTCAATCATACGAGCTATGCGGGAATGGGATATCCCCAGAGCCATTGAGGCAACTCAGATTTATCGGGACAAGATAAATTCTGAATACCAGACCGCTCGTAAAACAGCCCAAATCCTCCAGCGATGGGCCAATCGAAAAACCTCCCGTCTCAGCCGAAATAAATACAGCCATAAACAGGCTGCCATCCTTCTTGGTGTTACCCCTGAGGTTCTCCGGAATTGGGAACGGAATAAATTGATCCAAATTCCCCGCACGGGGAAAAATCAGACGCGAGTCTATAGTGACCGTGAGATTGAACGACTTCGTATTATCTACATGCTGCGGCAATCCAAATACAGTATCTCTGCCATCTATGCCAGCCTGAATCAATATGACCGTGGGATTACTCAGGGAATGGTAGAAGCTCTGAATGCTCCCGGAAATCCGGAAGATCGTTCCTGGGTATGGGTGGGAGATTGCTGGTTGAAAGCTCTGAAAAATAATATTAAGGGTGCCCTTAAAGTCCAGGCATTGTTAGAAGAAATAAAAAACATATCTTTCTAACCCTCCATTTGTTCACCACCCTTAGATGAAATTGGTAACTTGGATATAACAAAACTAATTCAGAAGAGGATAAGACAATGGAATTCACAGTACAGAAGAAGGATGATCACTTTCAGTTCAGGATCCAGCAAGTGCCTGAAAAATATCATCCCAGTTTGAAAGAAAGCTACTACCAACAGGAGGGTGATACTTTTTTCAAGAGTTATCCCGCCACAACACCCCATATCCAAACCATTGGCGAAAACTTTATTAAAAATGGACAATCCATGCTGGATCAATTGGCGGGATTGGCTCCGGTTCCCTGGGAAGATGCGTTGTCTTTTTTCGCAGAGAGATTGAAGGATACAGGGGTTGAGTGGCTATTGGTGGGAAGTTTGAATTTGTTGGTGAGAGGTATTGAGGTGACTCCTCGGGATGTTGATGTTATTTGTTACCTCAAAGATATGGAGAAGGTGCAATCATTATTTGGGGATGTTGTGATGGAGCCTTTACAGGGTTGTGACAACTGGGTGGCGAAGGCGTATGGTGCTTTATTCCATAAAGCGTTGATCAGTATTGCGTTTGATACCCTGGATTGTCTGGATCAAACTGAACCTACTGATGCCGGACCTTATGCTATGGCTCATGCGGAGACCGTTATCTGGAAAGGGTATTCACTGAGAGTGCCCCCTTTGGAATTGTCTGTGAATATCAATCGCCGGAGAGGTCGATTGGACAGAGTTAAACTCATTGAAGACTATTTGAAGAAGGCTTAAAATAGCCTGTAATAATCGAGGAAATCCCAAATTGATTCATGATTTGGGATTTCCTCGTAATAATTTGATTCTTGAAGGTTTGGATATCCCTGCTAAAATAAATAGTTATTTAAAGCGAGGTAATTCGTATGGAATGGGATACCGAACCTGCTCTTGCCAGACCGTCCTGGTGGTACAAAGAAGCTCTGCACTGTGGGATAGATTATGCGGATGTGGAAGTTGCACTGAAGTATGATGCGCAGCACTCGAAATTCAGGGATTTTGAAAAGGATGCTCTCCGCGTAATTGAAAAACTGGGTCTCACTCAAGATCAGTCCGTGATTGATATTGGTTGTGGAACGGGAGCCTTTGTATTGACTGCTGCTCGTCATTGTAAGAAGGTTTATGCCGTGGATGTATCTGCAGCCATGTTGGAAGTATGTCGCCGGAAAGCTATTCAATCAGAACTGACAAATCTGGATTACCATTGTGCAGGATTCCTGACTTATGAACATCAAGGTGAACCTGTGGATGCTGTGGTATCTGTGGCAGCTTTCCATCACCTGCCTGATTTCTGGAAAGGTGTGGCTCTCACCCGAATTCATTCCATGCTCAAACCCGGAGGGAAGTTTTATTTGTTTGATGTGGTGTTTGGTTTTCCTCTGGACCGTTATGCGGAAGAAGTGAATGGCTGGGTGGAGGGTATGCGGAAGAATGCCGGTGATAGTATGGCAGATGAAACGGCTACTCACATTCGGGATGAACACAGTACCTATGACTGGATCATGGATGGCTTATTTGAGAGGGCTGGGTTCCAAATCGAATTCAAGGAATCAGAGTTTCCCCGGTGCCTGACTTATGTATGCAGAAAACTCTGAAACCCTTACCGTTCGGAAAGCGACTGTTGAGGATGCTGAAACACTTTTGACTATCCAGAGGTCAGCTTATCAGGTGGAAGCGGAACTGTATCAGGATTGGACCATAGCGCCCCTAACTGAGACCCTGGAAGAGTTACAGCATGATATTGAGACCATCACGGTATTAGTAGGAGAGACTGGAGGCCGAATTGTCGGGTCTGTCCGAGGTGCTTTGGATTTCCAAAAAGTCTGTCATATTGGGCGCTTAGTCGTAGATCCTCAATACCAGGGACATGGATATGGTCAGCAGCTTTTATTGGCCATCGAATCAGAATTTCCCCAGGCAAAAGCCTTCACTTTGTTTACGGGACATCAGAGTGTCAGGAACCTTCATGTATATCAGAAGTTGGGATATTACGAAACCAGTCGGCAGTTTATTAAGCGGAAATTGACTTTTGTTCATTTACGAAAAGACCGATAAAATTCTATTCAGGAGGGACGTATGGATACAGCATTATTATTGATTGATATTCAGAATGATTATTTCCCCGGTGGGAAAATGGAACTGGTGGGAGCTGAACAGGCCGGGGAGAATGCAGGTAAACTGTTGTCTGCCTGCCGGGATTCGAGTGTTCCCGTAATCCATATCCAACATTTCTCACTCCGTCCTGGATCTACTTTCTTTATACCGGATACTCCGGGTGTAGATATTCACTCCAGTGTGACTCCACTACCTGAAGAGATAGTGCTTCGAAAACATTATCCCAATAGTTTTCGGGGTACTGAACTTGAAATGGTGCTGAAAGAAAAGGATATTAACCGTTTGATTGTTGCGGGTATGATGACCCATATATGTGTGGATACAACAGTTCGGGCGGCTTTTGATCTCGGTTTTGATTGCACGCTGATTCATGATGCTTGTGCTACTCGTGATCTTGTCTGGAATGACCAGACGGTTTCTGCACAGCAAGTCCAGAGCGCTTATATGGCGGCTTTGGGTAGTGTGTTCTCGAAAGTCCTGAATACTGCAGAGATGGTTAAGAAAATCAGGGAAGGTTTTTAATATGTTTGCATTAGTTTTGCGATACCTTCAACCGCTTGAAGAAGTGGATAAACAATTGATTGCTCATCGGGAGTATTTAGACCAGAATTATAAAAAAGGCATATTCTTGATGTCTGGAGCCCAGATTCCAAGAACGGGTGGATTTATTTTGGCACAGGCAGCTTCCCGGAATGAAATGGAATCTATTATTCAGGAAGATCCTTTTGTGACAGCTCAGGTGGCGGAGTATGAAGTTATTGAGTTTATACCTACCAAAACCTCTGAGGATTTAAAAGACTATCGAGTTAGGCTTTGATGATGGATTTAGTTGTTCATCATTATGGTAACACCGGACCCAGAGTCATTGTTCTTCATGGTGGGCCTGGAGCCGCAGGGTCAGGTGCACCGATAGCAAAAGGATTATCTGATACCTGTCGTGTGATGGAGCCATGGCAGAGAACCCATAGTGAAGAAGGTCTGACTGTTGCCCGGCATGTGGCAGATTTAGATGATTTGATTACCTCAGAATGTCAAAATGAGAATCCTGTTATCGCCGGGGAATCCTGGGGTGCGATGTTGGCTTTGGCTTATGCCGCGACTCATCCTGATAAGATGCAGAGTTTGATTTTAATTGGGTGTGGAACCTTCGATAAGGTGTCCAGAGCGAAAATGAATCGAATCATTTTCGACCGGTTAGGGAATGAAGGTTTGAAGAAGATGGAACAAGTTACACGGGATTATCCTCATCCTAATGACCATCTTCCCAGACAATATGAATTGATTCACCCTGTGTATAATTACGAAACCGTTATTGAAACAAGTGATGGCCCTGGCAGATTTGATGCAAAAGCCCATCAGGAAACATGGGATGACATGTTGAAATGTCAGGAGGAAGGATTATATCCCCAGCATTTCACAAATATAAAATGCCCGGTGTTGATGATCCATGGTGATTATGACCCTCATCCCGGGAAATCCATCAGGGATGTTCTTTTGGAATATATGCCTCAGTTAGTGTATATTGAACTGGAAAAATGTGGGCACAGTCCCTGGGCTGAAAAGTGGGCAAAGGATCGATTCTTCGAAGTTATGAATGACTGGATTTTCAGTCATTAATTTATTGGTAATCAGTAAAACAAGGAGGCAATAATGAGTCAGAATGAAGTACCGTTTAGTTTTATGACAGAACCTGTTGTCAAAGAGTTTGGACCCTATCGGGCCATCGGGATGAACTATAAGGGAAAAAATGAGAATCAGGAAATCCCATCGTTGTGGAGTAGTCCAGATGGTTTCATAAGCCGAATGAAAGAAGTTAAACCCTACAGTGGTCCATTTATGTCTTTTGGTTTGTGCCGCTGTATCCCAGGTGCCACGGATGGTTCTTTTGAATACATTGCTGCTGTTCCAGCCGCAGACGATGCAGAAATACCCGAAGGCATGATAGAAGTTCAGATTCCCCGTTGTAGTTATATTGTATTCCCGGTTCGCAATCTGGGTGAATTATCTCAGACTTGGAATGCGACTCAGGGGTGGTTTGCTGCACAATCGGAATGGGAAACTTATTGTGGACCAACACAGGGATGTGACTGTGCCAACCATCCTTTTTTTGAGTTATATCCTGCGGAGTTTAATGGCTCCAACGAAATGTTTCTCTACAGCCCCGTCCGTAAGAAGTAATCCCTTATGAATTCTTTTGAGTCAGAAACTCAACAGGAAGTCTGGCAAACACTTCGTGAGTTGAATGATTGTTGGACAAAAGGGGATGGCAGTGGTCTGGAGAATTATTTCCATGAACGAATGGTGGCCATTACTCCAGTAGATCGGAATCGTAGAGAAGGTCGAAAGGCTTGCATTGAGGGCTGGCTGGGATTTGTGAAGATGGCCAGGATTCTCTATTGGAATGAAGTTGACCCTCAAATTCAGGTCTATGGGGATACGGCCATTGTGACGTATTACTTTGATATGGCGTTTATGGTTGGAGACCAGAGGGTTGAATCCAGTGGAAGGGATATGTTTACCTTCATTAAAGAAAATGGGAAATGGTGGGCGGTTGCGGATCAATTCTCTCTTTATCCGTAAAGATTAATCAAATAATTATTGAAGGTATCATCCACGGAGCTGTTCAGAGCTGGTCCGTGGATGATACGTTTTAAGGGTAGGATAGGGGTGTTTTTTCTTCTGTGGTAAAATGTCTATAATTGTCCAATATTAAGCGAGATTGTCCCCTGAGAGTCAATTTATGAGATTAACAGTCAAAGATGCGGCTCGATTATTAAGTGTGTCCGAGAAGACGGTATATCGTTGGATCAAACAGGAAACCATTCCCGTCTATCGGTTAAATGACCAATATCGGTTTAATCGGGTTGAGTTGTTGGAATGGGCGACAGCGAACCGGATATCCGTATCCCCAGAGATTTTTGAGGAAGCGGAAGGTGCCCAGATTTCTTTACCGAGTCTGTCAGATGCTCTCAATTTCGGGGGTGTAGCGTACAGGGTCGGGGGTAAGGATTTATCGAGTGTATTCCGGTCCGTATTGGATGTCATGAAGTTACCTGAGGAAGTGGATCGTGAATTTCTGCATCAGGTATTATTGACCCGAGAAAAATTAGGTTCTACTGGAATTGGGGATGGAATCGCCATTCCTCATGTTCGGAATCCCATTGTTCTTCATGTCAACAAACCCAGTGTTACTTTATGCTTTTTAGAAAATCCGATTGATTTTGGAGCAATTGATGGTCAACCGGTAGATATATTATTTGTGATAGTCAGTCCAACGGTCCGAGCCCATTTACATCTTTTGTCTCGATTATCATTCATATTACAAAACTCGGATTTTAAGGACAAAGTAAAATCCCAGGCCTCCCGAGAAGAACTCATGGATTCTCTTAAAAAAGCAGAATCTCTTCTTCCCTCTGCCAGTAACAGTTAATTAAGACAGATAACATTGCCTGCGTAGATTGAATAGATACAGGAATTTGATATGTCTTTAACAATAATTATCATAGCGCTCTGCTTGTATGCGGCCAGTGGTCTTCCCGGACTGCTGATAAATCGACACACGCGAACCGGACAACATCTGGCGACGAGTATGGCTGTTTTGGGGTCGATATTGGGACTTCTCGGAAGTGGAATGATTCTAGCGACGGGAAGTATCTGGACTATACACTATGCCTGGACGATTCCGGTTGGAAGTATGTATTTATCGGTGGATTCCCTGTCCGCCTTTTTTCTGGTATCCATTTTTGTCATTGGCGGACTTGGTTCAGTTTATGGACAAGAATACTGGAAACAAAATGAGCACCCCGAAAACGGCCGGAAGTTAAGACTGTTTTATGGCCTTCTGATTGCGGGCATGGGATTGGTAGTTCTGGCGCGGGATGGTGTTTTATTCCTGATAGCCTGGGAATTGATGGCCCTGTCTGCCTATTTTCTTATTACTACGGAAGACGATAAACCTGAAGTTTGTGAAGCGGGATGGATCTATCTGATTGCGACGCATACGGGGACCTTGTGCCTGTTTGCCTTATTTTCATTATTAAATAAGGTGTCCGGGTCGTTTTCATTAGTTCCTCTGATGGCTGCCCAATTAAGTCCTGTTCTGGCGGGAGTAATATTTGTCCTGGCGTTAGTTGGTTTTGGATTCAAAGCCGGAATCATGCCCTTACATTTCTGGCTGCCAGGGGCTCATGCCAATGCTCCCAGTCATGTCTCTGCCACCTTATCTGGAGTCATGATCAAGATGGGGATATATGGTCTGATTCGGATATACAGTCTGATACCAAACCCTCCCATATCCTGGGGCGGAATAATTCTGGGGTTAGGGGTTATTAGTTCACTGGTGGGTGTTATGTATGCCATTGGACAACACGATTTGAAACGCCTCCTGGCTTACCACAGTATCGAAAACATTGGAATCATCCTGATGGGGTTAGGGTTGGCTATGCTGGGCCGGTCCATGAATCATCCGGACTGGATATTCCTGGGAATGGCTGGATGTCTTCTGCATGTGTGGAACCACGGAATATTCAAATCGTTATTATTCTTTAGTGCCGGCAGTGTTATTCATCATCTAGAAACTCGGAGTATCGATGTTATGGGTGGAGTGGGGCGAAAGATGCCCGTGACCGGGTTAATGTTTTTTATTGGTTCCGTTGCTATTTGTGGACTCCCTCCTCTCAATGGATTCATCAGTGAATTGTTTATTTATCTGGGATTATTCAGTACTCTTACCGTCCAGAACCATCCTTCATTTATCTTTGTAGCGTTAGTTGTTCCAGCTTTAGCGATGACTGGCGCACTGGCGGTATCCTGCTTCGTTAAAGTCTATGGCGCGGTATTTCTGGGTGAGCCCAGAACTTCCGTCATTAATAAAGCACATGAATCAAAATCTTCCATGTTAATCCCGATGATGATGTTGGCGGGATTTGCTTTCCTGATAGGTGTATTCCCTATTGTTGTTACACCTGTTTTGGAGTCGGTCATCAGACAGTGGATGCCTGCGGGTCAATCCACCTCTTTATCTCTTAATACCCTGGCGCCGTTGAACTGGATAACAGGAATGGCTTTGACTTTAGCTATCCTGATACTGGTTGGATTTTACTTTATGAAGAAAATGGTTGTGCAGCGGACGGACAGGGAATATGGGACCTGGGACTGCGGATATCTGGCGCCGACGGCTCGGATGCAATATACAGCATCATCTTTTGCACAATCACTGGTCCTGCTGTTTGGGTGGATACTGAACCCCAGAGAACATAAGCCTGTTATCAAGGAATTATTTCCTCAATCGGCAGAACATCACAATCATGTCGAAGATGCAGTATTAGACAAAACACTCAAACCTTTTGGTGAACAGATTGAACAATGTTTTAACTGGTTCCGCCGATTTCACCAGGGTCTGTCACAACAATACATTTTATATATCATTGTCGCTCTGATACTGCTTTTAATATTGAGTTACGGTTCAGGTGCTTCATTCCTGAACGGGTTATTTAATTGATCGGATGGAAGGGTTCATGGTTGTTGAACAAATAATCCATATCATACTGTTGATTCTGCTGCCGCCATTGCTGCTGGGAATCATCAATAAAACTAAAGCCTTTTTTGCGGGCAGGGTTGGTTTTCCTGTATTGCAGCCCTATTACGACATTATTAAGCTGTTAAGGAAAAATCTGGTTATCAGCAAGACGACCCGTTGGGTCTTTATTGCCGGGCCTGTGATTACTGTGATGGCCCTGCTGGTGGCAGGATTTCTGATTCCCCTGGGAAATATCCCGGCTCCGGTTCGGTTTACAGGTGATTTGATTTTATTTGCCTATTTGTTTGCCTTGACCCGGTTTTTGACAACTGCTGCTGCATTAGATACAGGGTCTGCCTTCGAAGGAATGGGGGCGGCGCGTGAGGTTACCTTTGCGGTATTTGCTGAGCCCGCCTTGTTTATTGTATTTCTGACTCTCGTGAAACTTTCCGGGTCTTTAAGTCTGACGCGAATGTTACAAAGTGCTCCTGTGGATGTGTGGGGAGGATGGGCCTCACTGCTTTTAGTGTCCGCCAGTTTATACATCATTCTTCTTACGGAAAACTGCCGTATCCCGGTAGATGACCCGAATACTCACCTCGAATTGACCATGATTCATGAAGTTATGGTGTTAGACCATAGTGGACCTTTATTAGGATTGATTGAATATGGTTCAGCCTTGAAACTTTTTATTTTGGGGACTGTCCTGGTCAATATTGTTATGCCCTTTCATGTGATTGCTTCTGGATATGGATTGATAGTGTATCTGGGTGGGTTATTCCTGCTGTCCATAGTGGTAGGGGTTACTGAATCCATAATGGCTCGACTGCCCATGGTTCGGGTCCCTCATTTACTGGTAGCGGCCGGAGTTTTATCCATGTTTGGGTTATTACTGTTGGGAAGATAATTTATGATGACACTGACAAACACCCTGCTTGCAACGGTATTACTTCTGAACTTGTTCGCACTCGGAACAAACAGAATCAATACCATGATTAGGATTGTAACTATTGAAGGCGCTATTATTGGCATAATGCCACTACTGTTTCACGGGTTTTGGCATCCGGAATCTATTTTACTGGCTTTGGCTACACTCCTCGTAAAAGCCGTATTGATACCGACGATTCTATATCGTGCTTTACGAGAAGTCCGAAACCGTAATGAAAATGCACCCTTACTGGGAGTGCTGCCGTCCATGGTTATTGGAGCCTTAGGTACGGGGTTGGCTTTGGTTTACTCCGGGCTGTTACCTTTGATACCTGCTCACTCTGGCACATTACTGGTACCCACCTCATTAGCCACAATGCTTACGGGTCTGATTTTATTGACGACTCGAATAAAGGCTATCAGTCAGGCACTGGGTTATCTGGTTTTAGAAAATGGAATATTTATTTTCAGCTTATTGATGTTGGATGCCATGCCCTTCTTTGTTGAAGTAGGACTTCTTCTGGATTTATTCGTGGGATTGTTCTTGATTGGTATCATCCTGAATCATATCAGTAATACTTACCAGTCTTTGAATACAAGACTGCTGACCACCTTAAAGGAGGAAAATCCATGGCCTCAGGACTAATTTTCTTTCCCTGGATTCTGGCTGCGTTAGCCTGGATTATTCCTTCCAATCGTTATCGGATATATCTTGTTCCTTTCGCCGGAATATTTCATACTGTTGCGACGGTATTTATTCTCACGCGTCCTGATTTACAGGTGATTAATTCCTATCTGACTTTGGATGCTCCGGGTCGATTAGTATTATTGACAGTTAGTGTATTGTATCTGTGCTGCTCCATTTATGCGGTTGGTTATCTTAATAATCACCTTGATCGACCGAATAAGGGATTTTGTTCTTTCATGCTGGCATTTCTGGGTATGATGACATTGGTCACCTGGTCTCAGCATTTGGGTCTTATGTGGGTGGCCATGGAAGCGACTACACTGACAACTGCGCCCCTGATTTATTTCAATTATCATGAACGGTCCATTGAGGCGACCTGGAAGTATCTGCTGATTTGTTCCGTAGGTATTGCATTGGCTTTACTTGGGACTTTTTGTCTGGCCTATGCGTCAATAAAAGGTGGCGGGACTCCGTCATTGTTTATCCCCGATTTATTGGCTTCCGCACCCTTGTTATCAAAAGAATGGTTAAAGATATCGTTTGTTTTTATTTTGGTTGGATACGGAACCAAAATGGGATTGGCCCCGATGCATACCTGGAAACCCGATGCTTATGGTGAAGCCTCTGGTATCGTAGGTGCTTTGCTGGCCGGGGGACTTACTAACTGTGCGTTTCTAGCGTTGTTGAGAATATATACTATCAACCGGGCAGCGGGAGACTTTTCTTCTTCTCACCATTTGTTATTGATTATGGGGTTGTTGTCCATGGCAGCGGCAGCGGTATTTATGATGGGGCAAACCGACATCAAACGAATGCTTGCTTATTCCAGTGTGGAGCACATGGGATTGATTACCCTGGGTCTTGGGTTGGGTGGTTCAGCCAGCTGGGGAGCCATGTTTCACCTGGTCAACAACGGTCTCACAAAAGGGATGTTGTTCCTGGCGGCGGGGAATATTACCCATGCTTTTGGTGGGAAATCTCTCACCGATATTAAGGGAGCCTTGAAACTACTTCCATTATCTGCAGGGTTGTTTTTGGTTGGATTTATTGCCATTACTGGGTCCCCTCCGTTTTCACCTTTCATTAGTGAATTTATGATATTGAATGGGTCCTTTCTCACTGGAAATTATCTGGTGGGAGGATTACTCCTTCTATTCCTGTTGATCGTGTTTATCGGCATGGGCCGGACTGTATTAACCGCACTTCAAGGGCATAGAGCTGAATCGACTGAGCCCACTGAAACACTGAAAGAAAGTGCTTTGACAGTGTTACCGATACTGGTTCTTTTCGCATTGATTTTAGTTTTGGGAATATTTATGCCTGAACCGCTTCGACATCTGATTCAAGATGCTCAGAGTTATCTGGAGGTGAACCATGGATAAGTTCACGCCTCTGCATAACGGTGGAACACTTTCCCTGGATAATTGGCCTGCTTTGGATTTTCAATCGTTTCAGGAAGAAATTGTTCAGAGATATGAGGATGGTCAGCGGGTCAGCGCTTTCTATGCACTTCCAGAGGATGAATCCACGCGACATGAGTTTGTCGCCGTTATGACAGATGACCACAACGGGACTCTTTATCTGGGGCATGCTATTTTAGACGGACGAGAATTTCCGTCAATTACAAAACAGTGCCCTCCTATTCATTTATTTGAACGCGAGATATTTGAACAATATGGTATAACTCCGGTGGGTCACCCCTGGTTAAAACCGGTTCGATTCCAGAAATCTCTGGAGACGGAAACGGGTGAAATGGCGTTGCCCGAAATTGGTATTACTGATTATTTCCGGGTCGAGGGTGAATCTGTTCATGAAGTGGCTGTGGGGCCGGTGCATGCTGGGATTATTGAGCCAGGGCACTTCCGGTTTCAATGTCATGGTGAGGAAGTCTTTCACCTTGAAATCTCATTGGGATATCAGCATCGAGGGATTGAACGCGCATTAATTGGCAGCCCGAATTATCGGACACTGCATTATATGGAGACAGCGGCCGGTGATACTACCGTTGGCCATACGACGGCTTATTGTGAAGTTTTAGAATCCTTATCAAAAGGTAAGCCCTCACTACGCTCTCAGGTTATTCGCGCCATTGCTCTTGAACTGGAACGAATTGCTAATCATATCGGCGATTTGGGTGCCTTGGCTGGTGATGTGGGTTTTCTTCCTACAGCTTCGTACTGTGGCCGTATCCGTGGCGATTTCTTGAATATGTCAGCACTGATATGCGGCAGCAGATTTGGCAGAGGGATAGTAATTCCTGGTGGAATTGGTTTTGATATGGAACCGGGAAGAGTTGAAAAGTTATCTCAGATGTTGCAGCAGGGATATGCCGATATTACTAATGCTATAGAGTTGTTGTGGAATTCTACTTCCGTGCTGGCCCGATTTGAGGGGACAGGCGCTGTGACTGCAAAGGTTGCCCGCGAGTTAGGCATAGTCGGTCCGGCAGCAAGGGCCTGCAGTTTAACTCAGGATGTTCGACTGGATCATCCCACTGGGCATTATCGGTTTTCTCACATTCCCATCTCCAGTTGTCGGACTGGTGATGTGTTCGCCCGCGCTTATGTGAGATGGTTGGAAGTGCAGCACTCCATTGAATATATTCAGGAACAATTGATGGCCTTGCCTTCGGGACCTGTTAAAACAGAGATTCAATCTCTATCTCCTGACAGTGTATGTGTGTCGCTGGTGGAAGGGTGGCGAGGTGAGATTTGTCATGTAGCCCAAACGAATGCGGCAGGACAATTCAAGCGGTACAAAATAGTTGACCCCTCTTTTCATAACTGGTCAGGATTAGCAATGGCTTTGCGTAATCAGCAAATATCAGATTTTCCATTATGCAATAAGAGTTTTAATCTGTCATATTGTGGATATGATTTGTAATATTGCAGAACAGAATTAAGAAGGAGTTACTGGATGTTCTCAATTTTATCTGCCCGATATCATCAGGGACACCGAACTATGAAATTCCCGGAAGGAATAAAACTTCCAGACCGTTTCAGGGGGATTCCACAGTTTGATGTTGCACATTGTCCAAAGGAATGTAGAGCCTGTGTAGATGTATGTCCTACTCAGGCTATAGCCTTTGATGGGAATTTGAAGGTAGATTTGGGACGCTGCCTGTTTTGTACAGATTGTCAGAATGCTTGTCCAGAGAACCTTGTCACATATGGTTCAGACTTCTCGTTGTCTGTTCGGGCCAGGGAAGATTTGGTTGTGGAAATGGGACAATCATTAAAACTGGCAAGTCAACTTGATAAAGAAATGAAACGAGTATTAGGAAGATCTTTAAAACTAAGGGAGGTTAGTGCGGGTGGATGTAATGCCTGTGAGGCCGATGTGAATGTACTAACCACCGTAGGATGGGACTTGAACCGATTTGGGATTCAGTTCGTAGCCTCACCTCGTCATGCTGATGGGATTTTGGTTACAGGTCCAGTCAGTCAAAACATGAAAGAAGCTCTTTTGAAAACCTATGATGCGATTGCTTCGCCTAAATTGGTTATTGCAGTCGGAGCTTGTGCTATCTCAGGAGGGACGTATCAGGGGCATGCTGAAACAGTTTCCGGGATTAGTGAAATATTGCCTGTGGATTTATATATACCTGGCTGTCCTCCTCATCCTGCTACGACTCTTGATGGACTCGTTCGACTACTGGGCAAGCTCTAAGACTGAAATTTTGGGATTCGGATAATGGTCATAAAAATAATGAAAACGGAAGATATGCCACAGTCTCTCCGTAATGAAATTCTTGCCGTGTGTAACGCCGCCTTTGGTGCTCCTTTCAATGAGTTGTTCAGTTTTCTTCCTGATGGAAGTATTCATGCAATTGGATATGACGAAAATCATGTTTTGATTTGCCATGCTGTTGCTACAGAACGTATATTTCGAACAAACGATTTGCCTGAGATGAAAGCTGCTTACATCGATGCTGTAGCGACGTTGCCTGAATATCAGAAAAAGGGATGTGCCAGCCAAGTGATGCGGGCACTGACATTATGTGTTAGGGAAGATTTTGATATTGCAGGCTTATCGACTTATATCGCGCCATGGTATGCAAAGTTAGGTTGGAAGGTGTGGAAAGGTCCTTTATTTTTATTTCGGGATAGCGAGATTATAGCAACTCCTGATGAAAAAGGGACCGTGATGTATTATTCACTTCCTCGTACTCCGAACTTGGACGTAACTCAATCACTGACAGCTTCGTGGAGACCAGGTGGAGGGTGGTAATCTAATTTAAATCTTTGTATAATGAGTCAGGTCGGGTAATTAGTATATTCAAATAAAGGGATGAATTATGAAACAGTTTATTTCTGAACCTACCATTATCAGTGCTGCAGGTAATCTGCCCAAACGCATAGAAGAATACTTTGGTCTTATTAATTCAATGACCAATCAAGTAAGTATTGCGCGTATGAAAAGCCCGGCAGGTTGGAGTGAGCCAGGTCAAACACCCGAGTTTGATGAATATACAATTGTTCTTCATGGCGTACTCCATGTCCAACTTAAAAACGAGAAATATGTCGTTAAAGCGGGACAGGCAATCTTGATCTCTCGGGGTACTTGGGTCAAATATAGCAGTCCAGATCCTGAAGGGGCGGAATATATTGCTGTTTGTCTACCTGCCTTTGCGCCCGATATTGTTCACCGGGATGGTGAATAATGACCTCGGCACCGGGGGTGCTTATATGAAAATATGCCAGAAGATTAAATGCGTAGACTTTCCGTGTTTAGATATCCGGAAAGAATTGTATCAGGTGCCCTCGAATCAGATTCAGTCCGATAAAATCCGGATGGTGATGATATCCGAAGCAGCTCCGGGGAAAATGGAAGATTATTACTATTCTGGTGGTGAATCCCTGTTTGAAAAAACCACATTGCTTGCCTTTCAGGATGCTGGAGTCTCCGTCAAATCATTTAAGGATATTCTCAGTTTGGGTATTTATTTCACGACTGCGATTAAGTGTGGAAAGACCGGGTATGGAATAAAAACCGATACTATCAAGGAATGTTCAAAACTATTGGAAGAAGAACTTTCTTTATTTCCTCATGCTAAAGTCTGGATGTTGATGGGGGATGTGGCGATTCAAGCTGTTAATACTATTGCTCGACGTCAGGGAGAGAAAAGAGTCATTCCTGCAGGTTCAACCTGTAAGCTGCGTTCGGGAGAATATTATTATCATGGTGTTCGTGTGTTTCCTTCCTATTTGCAGGCCGGGCCCAGCTTTTTCATTGAGAAGAGTAAACGAACCATGATCGCGCAAGATATTCAGCAGGCAATGAGTTTATTGAAATAGTAAAGTATGTCTGTTTAATCCGAGGTCGTTTAATTACCAATCTTCCTATATAATCACAGTTATACTGAAGAGAATAGGGAAGGATCCTCGTATGAAAAGAATGGCTTCTTTATGTCTGGCTGTTATCACAATTCTATGTTTAACGGCTTGCACGACTACTCCCAAAAGAACTTTATCACAGGTTGGAACTATTGATGCGTTACTTGCCGGACATTATGACGGTTCTATGACGTGTCAGCAACTTATAAGGAAAGGTGATTTTGGAATAGGTACTTTTGATAAGTTGGACGGTGAGATGGTGGTCTTTGAGAAGAAAGTCTATCAAGTAAAAGCGGATGGAAAAGTATATGAGCCACAACCGAAGTTAACGACACCTTTTGCCAGTATCTGTAAGTTTATTGTTGACCGCTCTCTGGTCATAAATAGTCCATCTGACCTTGCCTCCATAAAGTCCCAGATTGATAAGGAATATCCCAGCCAGAATATTCCACTGGCCATCAAAATTAGAGGGATATTCAAATATGTCAAAACCCGATCGGTACCGGCTCAAACCAAGCCATATCGCATCCTGGCTGAGGTGACCAAAAAACAACCGGAATTTGAGCGGGAAAATGTGACCGGAACACTAGTTGGTGTTCGTCTTCCCGAACTGATGGGGAAACTCAATGTTCCGGGGTATCATCTTCATTTCCTCAGTGATGATAAAACATTCGGGGGGCATCTTCTGTCCGCTGATTTAGAAAAAGGCGTAGTAGATATCTCCGTACAAGAAAATCTGTTTGTTGCATTACCCGTCCAAAATGAAGATTTCCTCAAAGTCAATTATAAAGAGGACAGGTCAGGACAGCTTTATTCAGTGGAACAGGAACAACGTAAATAACTCAATATGATAAAAAATATGAAAGCCCTCGGCTTAGATAAACCGGGGGCTTTTATTTTATCTGTGGATAAAGGGGTGAGATATCAGATGCTCGAAGTATAGAATGAAAATCCAAAGATTTGAGTTAGGGAATAATAGAGCCCAACGAGGATAAATAATACAGCTGTGATACGTCGAGCCCACTTTTCATAGCTCTGGATTTTATTGTAAACCTTGGCCACACGACTGACTCCCAATGAAAGCAAGATGGAGAACAACAGGACAGGTAATCCTGTCGCGATCCCATAACTTGCTGGAAGTAATACTCCTGAGTTATGTGTTAACGCCAGTGATAACAGGCTTCCAAAAAATAAAGCTGCAGAAACAGGACAAAATGATAAGGCGAAGAAAATACCTAAGGGTACAGCGCCCCAGATGCCCATGGTATCAATCCTTGTTTGCATTTTAGTGCTTAGACCCCGTCCCGAAAAACTAATGGGAATGATGTCCAGTAGTATTATCCCGATGATAATCAATAATGGTCCTATCACCAAGTTCATATACTTTTGCAGCATAAACGATAGTATCGGTGCTGATAGAAAACTGGTAACCAGAAGAATCCCTAAAACAGTGTAAGCCAGTGTCCTTCCCAGAGAATAAAGGAGTCCGGTCAGAAACACTTGTGATGGTTTTCCAATTTTCCTGCTGACATAAGAAATAGCTGTAATATTGGTTGCCATAGGACAAGGGCTGATGGAAGTTAATATCCCTAACCAGACAGCTGTTCCCATAACGGTTATCAGTTCGAGCATTACTACTTGCCCTCTGACATGGCTTTTACTTCCGTTTGTATATAACTGAAATACTTTTCTTTGTTTCTTACCAGTTCCCACACTTTATCAAGGTTTTTCCATTTAACTTCTTTGCCGTTGACGGTACGGGAGACCACTACTGTTCTGGAAACCAGTTGGTAGTCTTTGATGAAATGAAGATTATTTGCATCTTCGACATTGACCGGCACAAAGACAATCTTTTTGGATTTTATCTCAGCAGGGAATCCCTCGGTAACGGCTTCCTTCGCGTATTTCTCAATAGTCTGACAGGTGCTGCACCGTTGTTTACCATAAAAATAATAAACAATTAATTGTGTCGTATCAGTCTTTTTGGTAAGGGTTGATACGGTCGATTGTGTGGGTGCTGTTTTGCTGTTCTTTACGGAAGAGCTCTTAGGCTTTTCTTTATTTGTATTCGTTTTTTGTGGAGTTGCCATAAGAACCGAAATAAAAAGCAAAGACAGCATGCCCATCAGCAGGACTGGGATAAGATGAAATCGTTTCATGATTAACTTATCTTGGACATCATGTCCTGGGTATAACTGACGACCTTATTAATATTCTCATCATTAACCGGGGACTGAGTTTTCATTAACCCTAAATCAGCCAGCTGTATATGCGTAAACTGATTAAACCCTGCCAGTTCCAAAATCTTCTTTGCACAGTTCTGGGGACATCCGTCGATAGCCACAAGTCCTGATGCCGATTCTGCAGATGCCATGAGGTCACTGACACGCCCACCAATCCCTGCCAGACAAGACATTTTTCCACATCCTTCACGGCTCAACTTACGTGCGGCCTGATCTGCTAATCCACCCACATCGGATGCACCTGAACACGCATATAAAATTACAGGGGCCTTTCCACAAGTTCCTTTACAATCTGACATGATATTCTCCTTTGTTTTATGTATTTATTGCTTATTTTAATAACGGCTTAATTTCTTCTACTGTAGGGACTCTGCCGACGACTTTCACTGTTCCATCGACAACCAGTGCTGGCGTGGCCATGACTGCGAATTTCATAATTTCAACAAAATCGGTTACTTTGATCAATTCATAATCTAAACCGAGTTCTGTTGCGGCCTGTTCTGTCGCTTCTGCCAATTTCTTACATTTTGCACAGCCACTACCTAGAATCTGTATTTTCATTGTCTATGTTACTCCTTTGGATATTCTTTCTTTACTTTATATTTTGCCAAAAAGCCAAATACTGGTTAAATAAAAAGTGGGGCTTATTTACTTACGGCAAGAACAGCCTTTTTTAACAACAGTCTCAATACACTCCATAAATTCCAAAATACAGGGAACTTTCAATCGATAGAACACCTGTTGACCCCGCTTATCATCTTCTACTAATCCTGCCTCTTTTAATACTGTCAGATGTTTGGATACAGTAGAAAAATCAGCACCAATGAGCTCGACCAGCTGACAGACACATCGTTCTCCACTGGAGAGTTCATCCAGAACCAGTAACCGTGATGGATGTGCCATTGCCTTTAATACCTTGGCACGCGTTGCAAACTGTTCGGGTGATCTTGGTTTTAAGGTTGCTTTATTCATAATAGTTATTTGGTAATTATACCAAATATTATAAAAATAACAAATAGTAAAACTTTTAAGTAGTGGAAGTTCTGGTTAAGATAGAACAACTTGGAGTAATAAATATGCGTGGAAAAATAGCTTATATGAATCTTGATGGCGAGCTTGGATTACGGATCAAAAATATAATGAATCAATGGTTAATCTCTGTTCCAGATGCGAATCCAGGTTTATTAGAAATGTTCCGACTAAAGTATCGGACTCCTTCCTATGGGAATCCCCCTGAGCCCTGGTCAGGAGAGTTTATGGGTAAATATCTTCAATCGGCGATTCCTTATCTGATAATGACCCAATCTAAAGATTTGGAAATGGTTGTCAGATCCGTGTTGAAAGAACTGGAAGCGTTGCAGGAATCCAGTGGATATTTGGGTCCCTGGCGGGAAGGACAGTTATCAGACCATTGGGATCTCTGGGGACATAACCACTTGATTCATGGGTTGCTGGATTGCGCTGAGTATTTTCATGAATCTCGATATCAGTCCATGGCGGATAAAATGGGGCGATTGATAACTCATAAATATTTAAGAGATGGGTATGAATTCAGTCATTCAGACTCCATGGAAATGAATATGGGTATATTACATGGGGTGGCTCGATTGTATCGATTAACGTCTTATCCTGAATACCTTGAGTTTTGCCACCGTATTGTCAGTGATTTTGAAAAGCAGGGAGCGGGTGATTATTATCGACTGGCATTGGCTCAGAAAGAGTTTTATACGACATCGAAACCCCGCTGGGAAAGTCTTCATTGTTTGATGGGACTGTGTGAACTATCCCAGATTACGGGTGATGTTTCCTATCTGGATGCAGTGATATTTATCTGGGATAGTATCTTCAAAACGGATATTCATCAGGATGGTAGTTTCTCAACTCATGAAAAAGCGATGGGGAATCCGTTTGAATCTGGTCCTATTGAAACTTGTTGTACCGTGGCCTGGATGTGGCTCACATTAAAACTCTACCAAATAACACAGGCTCCCCGGTATGTGGATGCTTTGGAATGGGCAACATTGAATGCCAGCCGTGGATTTACTCATCCCAGTGGTCGATGGTTTACTTATGATACGCCCATGAAGGGTCACCGTATATCTTCAGCGCAAAGCATTGTATTTCAGGCAAGAGCCGGTACCCCTGAGTTGAATTGTTGTTCGATGAGTGCCCCACAGGCTTTGGGCTTATTGACTCAATGGGCTTTTACTTCATTCAATCATCGGCTTCAGGTCAATTATTATGGCTCAGGTGAATTTCATTGTATGGATGAAGAAGGTCTTTCGTGGATAATTCGACAGGAGACTGAATATCCTGTGCATCCCGCAGTGGTAGTGAGGATTATATCTGAACATCCGATTGATAAAACTATCCAACTCAGGATACCCCAATGGTCATTAATCACTAAAATATCAATCAATGCTGAAGAAATTGAAATGGCTAAAATCCATCCGGGTGAATATGTGGATATCCATCGAAATTGGAGTTCGGGAGATACGATTCGCCTTGAGTTGGATTTTACTCCACGACTGATAAAGGGTGATATACGCGTACAGAATCAATCCTCTCTGATTGTAGGTCCTCTTGTGCTGGCATATGACCAGAAATGGAATGCTCATGAAGTCCAGGAAATCCAAAATCTAGAGATAATGACTTTAAAGTTGATAGATAATCCCTTTATGAACCTGAAGTATCCCCCCATGGTTTGTTATGAAATCAGGGATGAGTCAGGACATTTGTATTATTTAGGTGACTTTGGCATGGCTGGAGTTTATGGGACTTATTACCAGTCCTGGTTACCAGTTAAATCAAAACAGGAGGGCCGTTTGCCGCTTCTGTATGGGACTCCCGTAATTCCGGTAGAATATAATTAATTATGATGACTGTAAATTTTGATCCTGTGATTATGAAGATTGGACCCTTTGCCGTACATTGGTACGGGTTGATGTATATTTTGGGTTTTATAGCTTCGTATATGATAACCACCCGGCTGGTAAAAAAACGGAATATAAATTTATCCAATGATGACATTATGTCGTTTTACACCTACATGGTTTTAGGGGTGGTATTGGGTGGCCGACTGGGATATGTCCTGATATATGGACTAAAAGATTATTTGCAGAACCCGAAAGATATTATTGCTATCTGGCAGGGTGGTATGTCCTTTCATGGCGGCATCATGGGGACAGCGTTGGCTGGCTGGATCTTCTGTCGTAGGTATAAACAGGATTACCGAGTCATGGCAGATATTATGGCGTTGGGGGCTCCAATAGGTTTGGGTTTGGGTCGGTTGGGGAATTTTATCAATGGGGAATTGTATGGAAGAATCACCCAGGTATCCTGGGGAATGATATTCCCCAGTGCGGGACCAGAACCCCGCCATCCTTCTCAGCTCTATGAATTATTTCTGGAAGGGATTTGTTTATTGATTCTTCTCTGGATATTCAAAAATCGATTGGAAAAATATGCCGGTAAACTGTTTAGTTTGTTTATCATGGGCTACAGTGTCAGCCGGTTCATTGTGGAATTCTTCCGTGAACCCGATGCCCAACTGGGACTACTATCAATGAATTTATCCATGGGCCAATGGCTGAGTATTCTCATGTTTATTACCGGTGGTTGTCTCTGGAAATTCTGGGCAGCGGCAAACCCTCCTGCGACTTCTCAATCTCGCTGATTATTGGGTGAGTATCCCTGTTTTTATAAAGTCATGTATGTATTGAGTCGCTACATCTCCCTGTTTACCAATATCACTGTTTATGGTGGTATGGTTTTTATCCTTAAAATGGTGATGAACTGCCTGATACCCAGCCTGTGTAAGCATTGATGCCATTTTGCTGGATATTGCCTGAGAGCCAGGCCGTTCAGCGGTGAAAATCAGGAATGGAGGGATGTTTTTCCCGGATTGGATATGGCTCATGGGAGACGCATCCTTCAACACTTCTGGATTTGTACCGAACACATTTGAATGGAGATTGCCCATAATTCCTGAGTTCTGGAAGGTCAGGTCATATCCTGCACCATCCAATAATATGACTCCCTTCAAATCGGACAGGGACAATCCAGCCTCTTTCAATCGGTGGTCGTCAGTACCAATTAAAGCCGCCAGATGGGCGCCTGCGGAATGTCCCATGACAAACATCCTGCTGGTATCACCTCCATACTGGGCGATATGTTTATGGATCCAGGATAAACTTCGAGCAATGTCCCGGATTTGTTCTGGATGCTTAACCTCTGGGGCAAGCCGGTAGTTTACACTGACCAGGACACAACCCTGACCGACGAAATAATTAGCTTTCACCGGTACAGCCGCCCCCAGTTTATCACCCATTGTCCATCCCCCACCGTGAATGAAGACTATCACCGGATGTTTATCTTTGGTTTTGGGAGAATAGATATCCAAAGTCAGCTGATTGGGGTTTGATGTGGAAATGTTACTGTAAGGAATATTGAACCAAGTATCCATGGAGACGGTCAATTGAATATTGGATTGTCGATAGAGAGGCTGTCTTCTTTGATTCCACTGTCGCCTCTGTCCTTGTCTCATCCAAGGTCTATATGAACTTTGCCTGGAATAGATATTTTGATTTTCTTGATCAAAGAGATTCGCTGTTGACTCCGTTTGTGAATAGGAAGAAACAGATAAAGTCGTGAGTAACAGGATAATTCCCAGTATGCCCCATAATTGTCTGTGATACATCATACATACCTCCATATTATTATCAGACTAAGAAAACCTGATAAATGTTCCCAACCCTTGTGTTAAATTTAGAGGATATGAATTTCCCTGAATTTTTAGCCCAATACCCTTTGATTCTCACCGAAGGTTCCATTGTGGAACGACTGCGGCGGGGAGATTCTTTACCATTAGATCCAATGTTAGTGCATGCAGGCTTTTTGTTTAGTGAACAGGGCCGGGATGCTCTGGGTACTTTATTCAGGCAGTATCTGAACATTGGACGGGAATACAATCTTCCTTTTCTGATTTTTACCCCAACCTGGCGTGCTAACCCCGACCGGATATCACAGGCCGGAATGGATTTGCTGGACATCAACGGGGAAGCCTGCCGATTCCTGAATACGATTCGTAATGAGTACGGGACCTATTCGGATAAAATCCAAATTGGTGGTTTGATGGGTTGTCGTGGGGATGCCTATAAACCGGAAGAAACTCTTTCGACGGAAGAAGCTTTTATTTTTCATCAAACACAGGTCAACGCCCTGGCTCAGGGGGGAGCAGACTTTTTATTCGCCGCTACCTTGCCGGCATTTCCAGAAGCTCTTGGATTAGGAAAAGCAATGGCGCAGACAGGGAAACCCTATATCTTGAGTTTTATCCTTGACCCGTCGGGCACGCTTTTGGATGGCACTCCTTTCAATCAGGCAATGGAATTATTGGAAAAAGAGTTATCACCTCGACCGGTAGGATACATGGCAAACTGCATGCACCCTGTACGGTTGGATCCTGTTTTACGCAGTGTTATGGCACAATCGCCCGAACTTCTGTCTCGATTCCTGGGGCTTCAAGCCAATGCTTCCACTCTATCGCCGAGTGAACTGGACGGATTGGACCAGTTATCGGCTGACGAACCTCAGCATCTGGCAGCCAACATGATGATACTCCACCAACGGTACGGCCTGAAAATCATGGGGGGATGTTGTGGTACAGACGACCGGTTTATTCATTGTCTGGGCTGGAAAATGCAGCAAATCCTGACCCATACGCCATCTTTTTGATTCATTCTGTCCTGTTATTCTCCTACGGCGATACGGTTGATGATTTGCTATGATAAGTATATGACCGATCATACTTTGTTAGAGAGTGATCTGCCGCCGACCGGCCGAAAACGAACGACTACGGAAGAATTGGAAGAAAAACTCCGTGCTGCTGAACGGCTGGGTTATGTGGGCGGGAGTGTTCGTAAACTGGCTCACGAATTACGCAATCCTCTCAATACAATTTATCTGAATTTACAGTTATTACAGGAAGACTGTAAAAAATATAATGATACAAAAATGAGCCGCCGGCTGGATTCCTCATTGAAGGAAGTCCAACGGTTGGAACATATCCTTTCCGAATTCCTGCACTTTGCCCGAAGTTCCATTCAGAAGCTCCAACCCCAGGATATCAATCCTTTGATTGAAACCTTTGTGGATTTCATACAGCCCACATCCGACCGGGACAAAATCAAAGTATCGACTAAACTTCAGAAGAAACTCCCCTGGGTCTTAATGGATGAGAACCTGTTTCGGTCTATCCTGATGAATCTGTATCTCAACTCTGCGGCAGCCATGCCCGATGGCGGCAAGTTCACTATCCGAACTCGCCGGGTCAAATCCAGAGTATTGATCACTATCACTGATACCGGGAAGGGTATCCCACCCGAAATACTGCCCCGAGTGTTTGACATCTTTTTTACCACCAAGACCGGCGGGAGCGGTTTGGGCTTGTCAATTACCCGCAGGGCGGTGGAAGATTTAGGTGGGACGGTAACACTGGACTCAACGGTTGGGTCAGGTACCACAGTTATTTTTTCGTTGCCCATTGCCATGATTCCTGTAATTAAGCCTCCCATGCTTAAACCCGGTCAATCACCACTGGAGATTGAAGCAATCACCTCTCAAGATAAGGATACCCAGTAATGGCCCGACTACATCCCGATACACCTATCGAGCAAATCCCCTTTGTCTATTTAGATACCGAAACAACAGGCATTGACCCTCGATTAGGGGAGCGGATGTGTGAACTGGCGATGTTGAAGGTGGTCAATGGCCAAATCGTAGATACCTGGGAAAGTTTATTGAATCCAGGACGAAGAATATCTCCCGGGGCCTCCGAGATAAACAATATCACCAATGAAATGGTGCAGGATAAACCCCATTTTAAGGAAGTTATTAAACCGGTTCGCGATTTTCTTGAAGGGACTTGTATTGTGATGCACAATGCACCCTTTGATTTAGGGTTCCTGTCCGTTCAGCTCAGTGTCTTGTGCCAGCCAGAACTTGAATGTCCGGTCCTGGATTCGCTTTATCTGGCACGAACCTATTACCGGTTTCCTACGGGGAATCGATTGGGAGATTTGGGCCGGGCTTTGAAAATCGAAGCGGGTAATCTGCATCGGGCATTGGCCGATATTGAATTACTTAAGTCCGTGTTTGAAGTCTTTATTCATCATTTCCGGCAGGGGGGAGCCCGAACGATTGGAGATTTGATTTGTCTGCAAAAGGGGACCTGTCAGGTGGATCCATACCGGGATTTGGATAAAAACTATCAACTGATGCCGGGTTTGCCTGAAGCCTTCAAGTCGGGTTCTTTGATCTCTGTTGACTATATGGACATAGACGGAAATCGCCAGAGTGAAATCTTTGAACCGCTGGATGTCATTCCCAATCAACAAGGTCAGTTCCATTTGATTTGCAGGCCGCCTGAAGGTGGGGGGTATCGGCAATTAAGGTTACAACGAATACTTCAACTTGAAACGATTACGAACTGAAATAAATAAAGGAGAACTGTCATGAATGTACTGATTATCGGTTCCGGAGGACGGGAACACGCTATTGCCTGGAAAGTCGCTCAATCTCCCAAAGTTAAGAAACTTTGGTGTCTTCCTGGAAATGCTGGTATCGGTCAGATCGCCCAACTGGAAACAGCTACTCACTGGGCGCAGTTTGGTGAATTATCCAAATTCATTGACGATAACAAAATTGATTTAACGATTGTGGGGCCGGAAGCTCCCTTATGTAAGGGACTGGTGGATGCCCTGGAAGCTCAGGGTAAACGGGCTTTTGGACCGAAACTCAATGGGGCTATGTTGGAGGGGAGCAAGATATTCTCCAAGGAATTCCTGAAAAAGCATAAGATACCGACCGCTGATTATGAAGTCTTTACGGATTTTGAAAAAGCGGAAGATTATGTGGAATCCCGGTTTAATGGACCCAACCCGCCGAAAAAACTGGTCATCAAAGCAGATGGGCTGGCGGCAGGGAAGGGAGTTTTTATTTGTGGAAATCTGGATGAGGCGGTCAGTGCCTTGTCTCAATGTTTAGCTCAAATGGTCTTTGGTGATGCCGGAAAGAAAGTCATTATTGAAGAATGTCTGACCGGTCCGGAAGTGTCCCTCCTGGCTTTTGTCGATGGGAAAACACTGGTTCCGATGGTGACCGCTCAGGATTACAAACGGGTCAATGATCATGATGAAGGTTTGAATACCGGTGGAATGGGTTGTATTTCTCCGTCTCCGATATTTACCGATGAACTTCGGGCTAAAATCATGAAGAAAGTTATGGAGCCGACCCTCAAAGGACTCAAAAAAGACGGTATTGATTATAAAGGTGTTTTATATACCGGATTGATGATTGTGGACGGTGAACCGTATGTCCTGGAATTTAACTGTCGGTTTGGTGACCCTGAAACCCAGGTGATTTTACCCCGGTTGAAATCCGATTTAGTTGATGTGATGGAAGCCTGTATTGACGGTAAACTGGGGGACATGGAACTGGAATGGGACAATCAGGCGGCCTGTTGTGTGGTTTTGGCTTCAGGCGGATATCCGGGTAATTTCAAAAAAGGAATTGTCATTGAAGGATTGGAGCATTTCAGTCCAAAAGCTGATGGAGTGAAAAAACCGATTTTATTCCACGCCGGGACAATGGCCGGGAAAGACGGGATCCTCACTGCCGGTGGACGCGTCTTGAATGTTGTTGCTTTGGATGAGACTTTGGCCGGTGCACGGGATAAGGTGTACAAATCTATCCGCAAAATCCATTTCGATAAAATGCACCATCGGAATGATATTGGCGGCCGATAAATCTATCTGATATCAGTTGAAATAATAAAGGCCGGTGTTTAAAACACCGGCCTTTTTGATTAGTTTCCTGTTTCAGGGTAATTCCAGGAGAATTTCTTCCAATGCCCGTTTAGGTACATGATGGACATCGTCTTCGTCGCGGAAATATTTGATGGAACCATCCTGTTTGACCGCGTCCAAATGGACTTTTTCGACAGGATGTCCCAAAGCCAGAACTAACTCAATTCGGAGATGTTCCGGAAGATTCAGGATGATGGATAATTCTTCTTTTTTGATGCTTCCTATGATACATCCACCGAATCCCTTTTCGACGGCACCCAGCATGATGGTTTGAGCGACAACACCGGGGTCCACATTCGGATTCTCGGCGATGGTCCGGTCACACAAAACGATGATGTAAGCGGTGGGGCGTTCTCCTTCAACGGGGCCATCCCATTCCGTCAGGTAACCTGCCCAGGCCAGAGTAGAGAATATCTTTTGATTTAATTCCGGCTTATTGGCGATGATATATTTCAGGGGCTGGCGGTTGGCGGCACTGGGAGTCATTCGGGCCAGTTTGATTAAATCGACCAGGTTGTCCCGGTCAAGGGTCCGAGTTTGGTCAAACCGGCGATAGGACCGGTTTTTTTGTACCAGGTCATAAAGTACCATGATTGATTCTCCTCCCGAATGGATGGGGCTTAATAATGGCTATTCCGCATTTCGCGGTCCATATCCCGGTTTTTGATATCGTTTCGTTTATCGTAATCTTTTTTACCTTTAGCGAGTGCCAGTTCCAGTTTAACTCTACCATCTTTAAAGTAAGCCTTAACCGGGACTAATGTCAAACCGCCGGCATTCAAATTTCCTTCAATCTTGAATATTTCCCGGCGATGAAGGAGGAGTTTACGGTCTTGTTTGGCATCATGATTGAACTGGTTGGCCTGAACATAGGGGGCAATATGGGCATTGGACAAAATGGCCTCACCCTTTTCGATGTGGGCATAACTGTCCGCGAGGTTCAATCCGCCCTGACGGCAGGATTTGACCTCGGACCCCACCAGAACAATGCCCGCTTCCCAGGTTTCCAGGAAAAAGTAGTCATGCCGGGCTTTCCGGTTTTCCGCAATGATTTTCTCGATTTTTCCGTCGGATGATTTTGCCATAAGAAGTTCCATTTTATCACATTGGCGAGGTCGGTCTCTCTGGACAAGCCATGTCAACCGAATTGGTTCTGTCCCCGTCAGACCTGACTTCCAGGGCAAAAATACCATATCTTAGACCCGAACCCCATTTGTATCGAATAATTCCGGTTATTCCCGCTTGATTCACTTCTTCCACGCTGGCTGAAAGAACGACTTATCCACGGACCTGCTCCGAGCAAGTCCGTACCCCCTTCGTTTCTGCTTCGTCTGAGGGAACGGGGTGGACAATGAAGTCAAGGATATCTTTTATATTGTGAAAGGATAGTATGAGGGTTGTTTGAAGTTTAAACATAAAGTGGTATTATGTTGTTTTACCTTCACGAATATTACGGTTGGGATTTCATTGATTGGGAACGATTTAAGAAGAATAGATGGTTATTCAACGAT
>CAZXWN010000004.1:0-138961 GCA_964644695.1 uncultured bacterium | reverse complement strand
AATGGCTATAAATGTGCTTTTATATGAGGTGGGTTGGAAAGCCATAATGTATTATGGTCATAGTTATCCGGGTGCAGATGTAAGTAGTTTTATCTATGTCGCATATAATGGTATCTTCTTTCTTAATATCCCTGCATTATATTTTCTCTACATAATTTTTCATATTTTCTTCTATAAAGGATTTATTTTAAAACGGATTGTGATGGGGTTATTACCGTTCACTTTTTTTGTCGTATATTTCCTAGGATATGTTCTAAATAATAGTACTGAGTATTTAGATACCGTAAGGCTCGATAAGTTTAATCAGAATTATGCGGAATACCAGAAAATCGTCAATTATGCATATGATACTGTAAATCAAAAGCCTGATGTTGTTTTTCCAAAGGATGACTCCGACGGAAATAGCTATCAAGGAAAGATTAATCCTAAAATCGCAAATCAAATCTTTTTTTCGAAAATAACTGATGAAGGTAAGACATTCTCCTGTATATATTTTTTAGGATATGGTCGACTCCCTGGTAGTCGTGGTGGTGTTTATTATGCTTCAGACGATGAACTATTTAACGCTTATATGAAAATAAGAAAAGAAAAATATTCAGGATACATAATATTGGAGAAAATTAAGCCCCACTGGTATTTCGTTACTTATTCGTGAAATTATCCAAAAAGGTTGATTGTTTGTTGTCTGTAAACGGATATTATGATTGGGATTTCATTGATTGGGAACGATTTAAGAAGAATAGATGGTTATTCAACGATGAGGGGCAGAAAGAATAATTATGATTGATTGGCGACGCAATCAGATAGCGATACCCATTATCTTAATGGCTATAAATGTGCTTTTATATGAGGTGGGTTGGAAAGCCATAATGTATTATAGTCATAGTTATCCGGGCGCAGATGGAAGTGATATTATCTTTATGCTTTTGAGTGGCATCCTTTTTGCAGTTATCCCCTCAGTAGCTTTCTTCTACATAATTTTCCATATTTTCTTCTATAAAGGATTTATTTTAAAACGGATTGTGATGGGGGTATTACCGTTTACTTTTTTTGTCGTATATTCTCTAGGATATATCCTAAATAACAGTACTGAGTATATAGATACCGTAAGACTCAATACGTTTAACCAAAACTATGCGGAATATCAGGAAATCGTCAATTATGCATATGATACTGTAAATCAAAAGCCATATGTTGTTTTTCCAAAGGGCGAGGTCAGTACTGTTTACTATCAAGGAAAGATTAATCCTAAAATCGCAAGGCAAATCTTTTTTTGTAAAGAAACTGATGAGGGTAAGGTCTTTACCTACATATTTTTTATAGGACATGGTCGACTTCCTGGTATTCGTGGTGGTGTTTATTATGCTTCAGACGATAAACTATTTAACGCTTATATGGAAACAAGAAAAGAAAAATATTCAGGATACATAACATTGGAGAAAATTAAGCCCCACTGGTATTTCGTTACTTATACTTAATAATATATTTATGGGGAGTTGTGTGATGCCCAAGCGTTGGAAGATAAATTTGTGGATTATTGGAATTTTACTGGTAGTTCAGTTCCTGCTTATACAAGCAGACATCTATGTATATAGCTCCATGTATCTGAGAAACAGTGTATCTATTGATCCGACCCCCCTGAATTTGCTACTGTTTATTTTTACTTTGATGAATTTTATTGGATTTGGTATAAGTTTCTTGGTTTTTATCATAGCGGTCACTATGAAGGCACAATGGAGATACACCCCCCTCTTGTATTTATTGGTATGTTTTATTCTTTCGGGTGTTTCCGTTCAACATAAAGATTGGATGAGTAATAAAAAGGAGACATGGAAGCAAATCCATTTTAATCAGAATAAAGCGTGGTTTATACAGGAAGTCGAGAAAACAAAGAAAGAAAAAGTACAGAATAGTAAATTATCAAGGATTGATATCAAAAATGGGGCATATCTCTATAATCAGCTAACCGTTGATTATGTTGATTATAATGAGAAGGCTGATTTTTGGGCCATCAGGTTCTCGAACCGATATAACGCAAAAGAGGGTATTGTTTATTATTCTCCGGATAAAGAAGTAGAGCGGCATTTATATAAAGAAGTGTTAAGTGAATATCATTATCGAGAAACGAACCCTTATGGGGACTATGTTGATACAATCGGGACTGGTTATCGAAAGAAGATTGAGTCAAACTGGTACTTTTTCTCGCTTTAGCTTTTTTCTTTAGTTCTTTAATACCAGAGTGTTACGGATGTGCCTGAAGGGTGGACACCGTAGATTCTTCTTTTGGGGGAAAATGATAGTCAGTCAAAACTTTCTGAACGACTCTGAAACGAAAGAAAGAAGTTGTGTTTATTACTTAATATGTTGATGGTTAATGTTTTAGGTGTTTTGGGGTAAATCGGGGCATTATTTTATTTTTGTGAATAAATATTATGGGGCGTGTCAACCTGTAGTAATAGAGGTATTGTAATAGGTTATTAGTAACGGGAGATGTGTTTTTGTCCCTCGTGAAGATAAGGTATCATTAAGGGAACCAGGAAAGGAATCGTTCGGCATGTTGACCTATAATCAAACCCTGGAAATAAATACCCTGCAAACGGGCATGGATGTGATGGCGGAAGAATCAGAACATACTTTGATCCGCCGGTGTCAAAAAGGTGATCATTCAGCGTTTAATGAACTGTTTCGGAGATACCGGAATCGTGCTTATGCGTTTGCTTATCGTTATGTAACCAATCCCGCTGATGCGGAAGAAGTGGTCCAGGGCGCTTTTATCCGGGCCTTTAAATATATCCACCGGTTTGATGCCAAGTACCCGTCTTTTTATCCCTGGCTGCGCACTATTGTATTTAATGAGGCGCAGACCTATATGGGAAAAAAGGGTCGTCATCGCACTGAACCCCTGGATAAGTCCTATGATGGTGAAGAAGGCCCTTCGGATACCCGTCCGGATTTAGCTCTGGTGGGTGCTGATGTCCTGGTGGCCCGGAAAGAACTTAATCAGGTTATTCGGGAAGCCGTCAGTGAATTGCCGGAACAACAAAAAGCCTGTTTTACCATGTTTGAACTGGAAAGTATGAAAGTAAAAGAAATAGCCGATGTCCTCGGATGTACCGAGGGAACCGTTAAAACCCATTTACACCGCGCACGATATTCTCTACGCCTGGCGTTGAAAGATGTCTTGAAGGAGTATTAACCATGACTTCTGACCAATTAAAATGCCAAAAGTGCCTGGACTTACTCCAGGACTATCTGGATGGAGACCTGAATGGGTCTGCTGCTGATGAGGTTCGGGATCATCTGGACCATTGTCCCATCTGTAGTGAGGAATACAGTGCCTTATTAAAGATGTCCCGTTTATTCCAGGAAGAAGAAATTGAGTATCCTTCGGAATATCAGTGGCAAAAGACCTGGCAGGAGATTGAAGCCCACCTGGCCGCCCCGAAAGTTTATTGGTGGCAGGAAATCTGGATGACTATTGATTATGGTTTTCACCGGATGTTGAATCCGCATTCATCGGCCTTACGGTTGTCCTATTCTCTCGGTTTATTCATAGGGGGCATCTTTCTGGGCAGTATCCTGATGAATCCTGATTTACGAGTATCCAGTAAGATTGTGAAGCTGGAAACACAGACTCTGGAAGTTCCCGTGGTTCAGAAAGAGGAAGTTGTTAAATATCTGGATAACCAGGTTGCCTCAGCCTCCAAACCTGTTTCTGAAAAAGTTGTCGTGAAACCCAAGGTTATTTATGTGGCCAATGCCGCTAATTTTGAACCGGCACCCGTATTTCCCATGAACGATTCGGGTAATTCATCCGATGAAAAATCTTCTGTGGAATCTTCTGCGAAAAGCGAACCCACTCGAGATATCTGGGAAGCCAGGTTTAATGTGGATCACACTATCAATGCAGTTAAAAAAGAATTAGATGTGACTTTCGCAAATGCCAGTTATGCAGAACCCTCTTATTAATTCGGGTCTGTAAGAAATAATGGAGATAAATACATTTATGCCAAAACTCAAACGATTCAGTGTGGCCTTAGTCACAATTATAATGTTGGCAGGGATGGGGCTCAGCTCTCTATCTTTGGCCCAGGAAACTCCGGCTCCTGCCGCTCCTCCGGTAGTCAATACGACAGAGTCTCCCGCGGTGACGGCACCTGTTCCAGTTACATCGGAAGTTACGAAGGAACCCGTTCGGATTACCGAATTTGTTCCTATCAAAAATGCCCGTGTTTCGGATATTGTTAATTTGGTGCGGGTCTCCTTCCCAAGTATGGAAGTGACCGGTGATATGCGCAGTAATTTAATGATTCTGTCCGGGACCCGTGGACAGGTTGATCTCGCCAAATCGTTGATTGCTGCTGTGGATATTGCCCTGGAAACTGCCATTATCCCAGTGAAATATGCGGATGCAACAGAATTAGTTCGAATGGTTACTCGTGCGGGAAGTAGTGGCGGCACAATGACCGTGGATACCCGAACTAATAGTATTATTGTGACCGATACACAATCCAATGTGGAAGCTATTAAAAAAGTGGTTGCTCAGTTGGAAGATGCTCTTAAAAACAGAACCCAGTTAGGTTTGGATTGTAGTGTGGTTACTCTGGATTTGGATGAGAAGCATTCCGCAGGGATTGACTGGGCGACCTGTCCCTATTTATCCAAAGATAATCCAGAATCATTTGTCTCATTGAAGAATGTGGATATTCAGAAGTTGATGGAATGGCTTTCGAAGTTTGGGAAAGCTGATTTGTTATCTCGTAAGCGGGTCAATGTGACTCCCAACGAAGAAGTTCGGTTCCGTGATGGATTACGGTATCAATACACTGAAAAACAATCCGTCAGTAATGGGACGACTGGATATATGATGACCGTTCGTGGTGAAGATGCCGGATTCCTGTATCGCTTTGTTGCTAAAAAAGCGGATTTTGAAGGGAAACCTAATGTTATATTGACCTACAATGTGGATGGAGTCATCCCCATTAAAGGATCAACGGTGGCCTATTCCGTGAGCATTAACAATGCCCAGGTTGAATCAGGTACCACCATGGTCAATGAGGATATTCGTCGAATTATGGTAGTAGATGAATCGAATCCACAGGAAAACGCTAAGTACGATAATCTCAATATCATACTTTTAATCACCCCCTATTCTGGTCCGGTTAAACTCGTAAAATAGGGGAAAAAAGTGAATTTTTATCAAAAAATAGTGTTGTTATTCTAATTGCTATAAGATATACTATTATTATGAGGTTTAAGAACGCACCAGAATTAAATAATTCGCCAGTTTCTTAACTCATGCCCTTGAAAAAATAAGATACCCCACCTCTGCAGCCCTGCAGAGGCTGCCTGCAATGCCCTCCAGCAGGCAATTAGCTCGGTCCCCCAATGCCGAGCTAGGCGCCGGAAGTGCCCATCCCACACTTCCGGCCTTTTCTTTTATATGGTTTTTCGCCCCTGTAACTTATTTACAACTTCCGGTGGCAATCCATTGTCTGTTGGCTATGGTAAAATAGGGAAAATCAACAAATAAAAAGGTTTAATCTCAATTAACCGAGAGGTTTATCTCATTATGTCTGAACAGAGAAAAATATTCATTAACGGCCAAATCATTACACCGACGGAAGTCCTGGATACAGGGTTTTATCTGATGGTGAAGGGCTCAAAAATTGAGCACCTGGGATTTATGAATGCCAGTTCATTCCCGGCCGATGCTGAAATCATTGATGTTTCTGGTCAGTACATTTCACCTGGGTTCATAGATGTCCATGTACATGGCTGTATGAACTACAAGTCTGCTGATGCTTCCCGTGAAGCTCTTGAAGCCATGGGTAAATGTTATGCGGCACATGGAGTGACGGGATATCTACCGACAGTTCATGCTGATACCGAGATTCTCAAAAAACTGGCCAACCTGTTTGATGAGGGCCTGCCGGGAACCAAACCTCTGGGTATTCATATTGAGGGACCTTATTTGTGTATGGAGAAACGGGGAGCCCAGTATCCTGAACATATTTGGAAATGTGCTCCGGAAACTTTACAGAGCCTCATAGACGCTTCCAGTGGATATCTGAAACAGATGACCATTGCACCCGAAATTGATGGTGCGATTCCCCTGATCGAAATGCTTGTGAAGCGGAATATTATTGCCTCCATGGGCCATACGGATGCTACTTATGAACAGGCAATGGCAGGTGTAAACGCGGGTGTCAGCCATGCAACTCACACCTTTAATGCCATGTCGGTCCTATCCCATCGTCATCCGGGAACAGTCGGTGCCGCTTTGGCGTGTGATTCAGTTGCTGCTGAAATTATTACGGATGGGGTTCATGTCCATCCTGAAGTTGTTAAAATCCTGGTTCGGGCCAAACCTTTACGGAAAGTTATTCCGATTACAGATGCCATTCAGACCGCAGGTTTACCGGATGGTGAATATGTACAGGATGCCAAACTTGGGTATACATTAAATGTCCGTAATGGTGAGACCTATCTAAATAACACCAACACATTAGCTGGTTCTACCCTCCTGATGAATAATGGAATTAATAACCTGATGAAGTTTGCTGGTTTGGACATGGTGGAAGCCATCCATTGTGCCTCATTAAATCCTGCCATTGAATTGGGTCTGGAACATCGTAAGGGCACCCTTGAAGTTGGTAAGGATGCTGATATTGTCCTGTTTGATGAGGACTTCAAAGTGCAGTACACCATGGTGGAAGGAAAAGTCCAGTTCCAGGCCTAGGACACTTTTATTATGCAGATTGTTGTTACCGCGGATTACCAGGAAATGTCCCAGAGAGCAGCCTTATTGGTGGCTGCCCACATCATCGTTAAACCTGATTTAGTACTAGGGCTTGCGACCGGTTCAACTCCTCTGGGTATGTATTATGAATTGACCCAGATGCAGTCCAGTCTGCGGTTGGATTTTTCTAAAGTAACGACATTTAATCTGGATGAATATGTTGGGCTATCCCCGGACCATCCTCAGAGTTACCACTATTTTATGTATGAGAACTTTTTCTCCAATGTAAATTTCCGCGAGGAGAACATCAATATTCTCGATGGCCAGGCATCTGACGTCATGGCTGAATGCGAAAAATATGAAAAGAAGATGGCTGATGTGGGCGGAATTGATGTCCAGATATTAGGCATCGGCCGTAATGGGCACATTGGATTTAATGAACCGGGAGAGGCCTTTGAACCCTGGACTCACCTGGCAGGTTTGAAGGAAGATACTCGAAAAGCGAACGCCCGATTCTTTGAGGACGATTTATCCAAGGTCCCGACTCATGCCCTGTCGGTTGGGATGGGGACCATCATGAAAGCACGGGAGATTATCCTCCTGGCAAATACTCCCGACAAAGCGGAAGCTGTCTTTAATGCTATCGGCGGTCCGGTGCATCCCCAAGTACCGGCTTCTATTCTTCAACTGCACCCCAAAACAACCATGATCATTGCTTCTGAGGCGGCACAAGACCTCGGTCTGGATTAATCCCCGAAAGGTATTGTTGTGTTATTGGATTGGATACTCAAGGTTTCTTAATCGTTAACCAGTCTAATCACTGTGATATATTTTCATAATGAAAAACATTAAGCCATTCAGAGCTTCTCTTATAATAAGCTTTCTTTTATTAACTTCCCTGGCGTTAGCCTGGGGAGATTATTGCCACACCCGGATCACCAGTAACGCGATTGAAAATCTTCCGGTGAGTATGGCGACAGTATTTCGGCCATATAAACAATGGTTAGCTGATACCAGTACGGATAATGGGGTTCGGACGAACTGGGATGCCAATGAGTCTTACTTTCATTTTCAGGACGGTGATGCAAATTCTGCGATTCAGTGGCCATTTACGATTTTCCCAAGAAACTATACTGACTATCTCGCCAAATACACTGTCTCCAGTGGGTATTGTTTATTTGCAGTCGTATCCGTGAATCAGAAGTTTACTGAGTCATTACGGACCTGGAAGGCCAATCCTACCCCATCCAATTTGACGACTGCCATGTATTGGATGACCCGCGTATCACATTACACAGCGGACTTAAGCCAGCCGATGCATTTGACCAAAAATTACAATGCGAATGGGGTCCACAGCCGTTACGAAACCACAATGATTACCAAATATACCCCCAGCATTTCCAGTACATCAGGGTCAGGTGCCATCTACAGGTCTAACCAACTGGAGTTTTGTTTCAGTCTTCTCAGTGCCAATTATCCTTATTATCCTCTGATCACGGCTGCCGATACTTCGGCTCAGAAATCGGCAGGATCGACCTCAAGTAATACCTACTATTCTCTTCTATGGGCCAGTACCCAGAGCTTTACCACAACACTGTTGAATCAGTCAGCCATTGATGTCGCATCCCTGTGGTACACAGCATGGGTGGATGCCGGATTGAATGGTGGAACAACCGTTCCTGTTGAACTTAGTGAGTTTATAACCGTTTCTGAGGACATGGATATCCCTCGAAGCACCTACATAAACCCCTGATAAATCGGTGATTTCGGGATTAATCGATAAGGGTAAATAGACGACTATGACCTCCTCATGGTAAAATGTCCATACCTTATTGAGCATTAATTCCCTTTGTAATGAAGGGATTTTCTTTATCAAATCAACCGTGTTGAAAGGTAAATATTACTATGTGCGGAATTGTTGGATATATCGGTAAAACCGATGCGACTCCGATTATTATGGACGGTTTACATCGTCTTGAATATCGTGGGTATGACTCAGCCGGTGTGGCTGTCATTTCTGATGGCAAACTGGTCGTTCGTAAAAGAGTCGGCAAGCTGAAAGTGTTAGATCAGAGCCTGGCTGAAGAGCCTATTCCGGGAAGTTGCGGGATTGGACACACTCGTTGGGCCACACATGGTATCCCCTCTGAAGTAAATTCTCACCCCCATGCTGACAACTCCGGAAAAATCGTGGTTGTCCACAACGGTATCATCGAAAATTACCAGTCCCTCAAAGCCCAGATGCTGGCGGAAGGTCATGTCTTCAAATCCCAGACTGACACTGAAGTGGCTGCCCATTTGGTGGGTAAACATTACAAAGGTAACCTCGAAGAAGCTGTCCGCAACGCCCTGAAAGAAGTAGAAGGTGCATATGCTCTTGGCGTCATGTGCGTTGATGAGCCGGATAAACTCGTGGCCGCCCGTTGTGGTAGCCCATTGATTATCGGTCTTGGTGACGGTGAAAACTTCATTGGTTCCGATGTTCCCGCCATCCTGAAATATACCCGCCGGGTCATTTACCTGGATGAACATGAAGTTATTACCCTGACTCGCGACAAAGTCGTAGTGACTGACCTCAATGGCAATGTTCTCCAAAAGGAAGAACATTACATTGATTGGGATGCCAATGCCGCCGAAAAGGGTGGATATCCCCACTTCATGCTCAAAGAAATCAACGAACAGCCCACCGTTATTGCCAACACCCTCCTGGGCCGTTTCTCCAAAGACTTCGACAGCATTCAGCTTGAAGATATGAAGATGTCTGATGCTGAATTAAAGTCCATCAAGAAAATCGTCATTATCTCCTGTGGTACTGCTTACCACGCTGGTATGGTCGGCCGTTATCTGTTGGAACAGTTTGTCCGTATCCCGGTTGAAGTGGATCTGGCCTCTGAATTCCGTTATCGCAGCCCGATGGTGGACAAAGACACTCTCGTCATGACCGTTACTCAGTCGGGTGAAACCGCTGATACACTGGCGGGTCTCCGTGAAGCCAAACGCTGCGGCTCCAAAGTCGTGTCTATCTGTAATGTCGTGGGTTCCTCAATCGCCCGTGACTCAGACGGTGTCATTTACACCAATGCCGGCCCGGAAATTGGCGTTGCTTCTACCAAAGCTTATACCTCACAGGTAACAGCATTCATTCTCTTCACCCTGTATCTGGGTGCCATCCGTGGTACACTTTCTGCGGAGACCCGGAAGAACATGATTGCTGCTCTTCGTCAGTTACCCGAACAGGTCAAGGCCCAATTGGCAGACCAGCAGTCCATTCTGGATTGCACCGACAAGTATTACAAGGCCACCAGTGCCCTGTATCTCGGTCGTTCCTATAACTATCCAAGCGCCCTCGAAGGTGCTCTGAAACTGAAAGAAATTTCTTACATTCATGCTGAAGGGTATGCCGCCGGCGAAATGAAGCACGGTCCGATTGCCCTCGTGGATGATAGTCTCCCGGTTATCTGCGTCTGCACCCAGTCTGCGGTGTATGACAAGATGGTCTCCAACATTCAGGAAATCCGCGCCAGAAACGGTCGTATCGTGGCTGTGGCTACCGAAGGTGACGAAAACATCAAGGCTCATGCCGAATCCGTCATCTATATTCCGAAGTGTGAAGAGTTCGTCTCACCGATTCTGGTTCAGATCCCGCTTCAGCTGTTCTCCTATCATGTCGCGGTTAAACGCGGCTGTGATGTTGATCAGCCCAGAAACCTGGCTAAGTCCGTTACCGTCGAATAAAGACAGTGGCGTTTAGTAATATTTAACAAAATCCATATTAATCGGGGCGTCCCATCAGGGACGCCCCTTCTTTTTTTGTAGATAAAACGGATGAGTGAATTATTCGTATTATTATTTAGGAGTCCACGGACCGGGGGCTTTCCAAATTAATGAGGTTGGATCATGGGTTAATATCGGAAGGATAAATTCTTTAATATCTTTGATGATATCCGCAAATGAGGGAGGGATAAATTCAAGGGGAATACGGTTTCTAAAGGCTGTCCATTGTACCTGTTTAGCATCAATAAATGATTTACTAAATGATGTAACGGATTCAGGTACTGCTGTTTTTCTTTTCTGAAAGGTAAGCTTTATGGCTTCGGAGAGGTTTAGTCCGTCATAATCAAAATTTCGGGACAACACCCAAATGTCATAAAAGTCTTTCATGCGACTGTTTAACTCACCCAATTTAACAATTGCTTCAAATTTCTCGGCAATCACACTTTCCTGTGTATATGACAAAAGAACTGGATTTTCTGAGTTAAAGAGAGTTGGAAAAGATATGTTTATTGGTTCAGGATAGATAACGTCACTAAATCCAATATCTACTTGTAATGAAACTCTAGCGGTCCCAAGAGATCCTTTGAAACGGACTCGAATACCCTCATAATCAGCATCTTCAGAAATTCGTTCTGTTTCAATAGAATCTATGTCAAATATTAGTCCATCTGGTTCAACGGATGTCGTCAAGATATCGCTAAACTGCTTTTGAATATTGGACTCCGTATTACGGGTTTTGCCTAATAAATCGATATCTTTTGTTGGACGATTGAGAGGCGCTTCCCAGACTCGTAATAATAGTGCGCCTTTTAAGATATAGGAATTTGGATGCTTTGACTTTGAAAGACGATATAAGAACCGCTCCATAGCATAGTATTGAAGTAACTCATTGAAGGGCCTTCTGTCGTGGCGGGATTGGTTAAGCAGTTTTTGCCTGATGGATGCAGAGATGTCTTTTATCAAAGTATCGACTCCAGATAGGGTCTCATGACATTCTCTACGCGACAGATTCGGGCATATTTAAGGAGTTTATCAGGTACAAATGTCTTTCTGGTTTTATAAAGTTTAAGGGCTTCCATGACAATATCCATTCCCAGTTGATTTCGAAACTTAAAGCAGTCTGCCAGTGTCTTTTCTGGATTATAGACTCTGACGGGAATCCCATTAACACGATATTCCTCAATTCCTTCAAGGAATGCTGGACCGGAAAATCTGTGGACTTTCAGGGGAGGAAACTTCAGACGGGGCGATTCTGCCCCTTTCATCAGGGCAATAGATACCTCATGTGGTATTTGCGTGGTTATCTCATGGAATGAAAGTGCGGAAACCAGGCAAATGACTGCTTGAGGAATTCGAGTGAAGACAATTACCCAGTCTGGATTATCCAGTGTATCCTGGTCCTGAAGGCGATATACTCCCCGGGACATTTGTTCCAGAAAACCATCATCCCGAAGTTGGTACAGAGTTCGGACATGAATGCCCTGTTCCAGAATATCTGAGGTTCTGAGAACAGGAGACCTCATTCTCTGCAGGATCACTTTAGCCTTTGATGTGGCGGATATGTCTTCTTTTTGTTTCATGTTGGATAAATATACCTATACATATTGTTATATATAGGTATTATTATCCAATATGGATTGGTTTTGCAAGGGGGACTAAACAAATCGGTAAAGGTGGGCGTTTGTGAATAATAATCGAATGCACGATTTGATTAATGGATAATATTTATTAATTTTCTGAATATGGTTTACTTTATTTGGTTGCATTGAAAAACAACTCATTGACTATAATTAATTGGTGATTTATCATGCACTCATCTATATTATCTCTGAGGAGTAATAAAATGTGCATGAAATATGTGGCAGTAATTGATTTATTAGGAATTAGTTCTTTATTAGAAAATAAAAATAAGGAAAGAACTTTTGAATTGTTAGATGATTTTTATGCACTATTCAGTATTAATAGTTTACAGTACTCTCAGGCGCTAGAAAATTCCTTATTTGTGTTTGATTCTCTATATATAGTTTCTGAAAATCAGGATGAGTTTATTAAATATTTAAAACAATTAATGGTCGATATTTTTGGATTCAGGGAACTCCTTTATGAAGCAGCAGATGTACATCCTTTACTTGCTAGAGGAGGAGCTTCTTACGGAGAAGCTAAAAGATTCCCTGTGACAATTAATTATGAAAAAAAAGAATATTATTTATCAATCGAATTTGATGAAGCTAAAAAATATGCTGACAATCGTGATAAAGAACATGACATTCCCACTATCTATATTACGGAAAAAATGTTTGATGAATTAAATGAGAAAAATAAAGATTTTTTTCATGATATAAATGGCAGTAAAGCACTTCTTTGGCCAATGGAGTTCAAGAATGATTATATTGGTCAATATTTCGGTTATTTAAAGAAAATTATCCAATGGTGGGCGAATTATAAAAATGATAAACATGTAGTTAATAAATATATTGGTCTTAATGTTTTATTTATTGTTTCATTGAAGAAATTCCTGGGGGATAAATATGAGGACGATGATATCGCTGATTTTTATAAAAGACATGATGCCTTAGAGTTGTATCAATTAACAAAAAAACAGATAAATAAGGAGAAACTGCATGAAAAACGAAATTCCATACCTACCATCATATAAAAATGTCGGTGCTTTGTTCCAAAAAATGAAATCAGCAAAGATTCCGGATGCTTTTACTCATAAATTTTTATCCCATACCATAGGGCTTAAAAGCACTGCGGATAGAGCATTGATTTCACTTTTGCGATCGTTAGGGTTCTTGGATACTACAAGTAAGCCAACGGAAAGATATAAATTATACAAAAATGATACTGCTTCTAGAAAAGTGATGGCTGACGCTATAAAGGAAGCATACAGAGATTTATATGCAGCTAATGAAAATATACATGTTCTAGGTAATGAGGAAATGAAGGGTATTGTTTCACAAGTTAGCGGTGGAGATAGTGCCCAAGTAAGCAAAATACTAGGGACTTTTAAGGCCTTAGTACCATTGGCAGACTTTTCGTACAACAGCGATAAAGAGGAAGAAGAAAGGGATGAGGTGTTTGCTGATAAATTGGCCGTTGCTCCTAGCAACGATGGATTTACAACGGACTTTCACTTTAACATTCAGGTACATTTGCCAAGCAATTGTTCAGAAGAAACATATTTGAATATTTTTAGTGCAATCCGAAAGGTATTTAAATGATTAATGCCGAAAAACTGGCACTGTTTTTGACTTTAGGCCAAATAGCTAATAAAAAAATATCTGAAGATGTAAATGTTACAAACGATATACCCCTTTATCTTTCCAATACAATTAATTTAGCTGAATTATTACCGGACAGTGTTCGCGATGCTACAAAGGCTGCGGAATCATATAAACTTTTTTTTGTTTTTGAGAATTATTTGCGTGAGTTTGTTGTTGCAGAATTGTCATCAAAAGCAAAGAACGAATGGTGGAAAATAATACCAGAAAATATTATTGATGACATTCGTAAAAGTGAAACTATAGAAAATCAGAAGAGTTGGATGGCAATAACAGGCAGAGAAAAAGAGCGTTTACTGACATATAGTCAATTGGTAGCTATTATGAATGCATTATGGAAAGACTATTTTGCCGAAAGTGTGAGAGATAAGTCTCTTATAGAAGAGGCAAAGCATATTTCGCATCTACGTAATAATATATGTCATATGTCAGTCATCAGTGATGAGGAGCACGCACGTATAAAGCAAGTAATAAGAGATTGGTTTCGTATGGTAGCACCCTGAATAGATTGCATTAGCATCTATGCGATAATAGATATTACTTATGCCGCAATCCAATCATGAATTAATAAAGTCCCTCCAAAAAAGTAAAGTCCGATTAAAAAAGGGTCTGGGCCAATCGTTACTGACAGATGAGAAGTCATTGGCACAGATCGTGGATGCCGTAAATCCAACCAAAGACGATGTGGTTTTTGAGATTGGGACCGGCACCGGACAACTGACGGAAGGACTGGCCCACCAGGCAGGGAATGTCATCACCGTAGAAATCGACCGTGAAGTCCAATCTCTCGCCAAACGCCGTCTATCCCAATATGGAAATATTGCCTATATATTAGGTGACATATTGGAAATGGACTTGATGCCTTTCGTGAATAATTTCCCCGGAAGACCCTTTAAGATTGTCGGCAACCTGCCTTATTACATCACCACTCCCATTTTGATGAAACTTATTGAGACGGAAGTTCCGTTTGAGTCTATTGTCATCATGATACAACGGGAAGTTGCGGACCGAATTATGGCCGTACCCGACAATAAGGATTATGGAGTTCTGACTCTGTCTGTTCAATATCGGTGTCAGGTGGAACGGGTCGCAGATGTCCCTCGGAAGGCCTTCTTCCCCGCTCCCGAAGTGGATTCGACTGTTCTTCGATTGGCACGGCACACAACTCCACCCGTCCCGGTAACCAATGAAAAGGTATTCTTTAATACCATTAAAGCGGGGTTTGGTCAGCGTCGAAAGAAAATCTCTAATGCCATGGCCTCGTTTGCGTTTACTCGTGGTTTGGAGAAGGATGCTTTTGTTGCTCGATTACGCGAACTGAACATATCACCGGATGCCCGGGGGGAACAGCTCTCCATGTCTGATTTTGCCCGGCTTGCCAACAGCCTCACCTAATAAATTATTCAAGTTCTAACCACCCCGGCTGAAACTGGAAAATAGGTCCAATAGGTCTCATAGGTCCTATGGGTCCGATAGGAATAGGGAAGGGCTAATAATCTCGCTGAAGACTGCCACCCCTCATGGAAAAGACGGAGAGCCAAAAACAAGACCCAGAGCAGAGCCATAGTTGCTGATTTCATAGGACTTATAGGACTCATAGGTCGTATAGGACCTATCGCTCTGAAAAGCCTTTCACCCCCTAAAAACGAGGAAATCACCCTAGTATTATCTGTATTTTCTGAACGAAGAAGTCACGGAGCAGCTCGGAGCAGGTCCGTGGATGATTCGTCAGTTCAACAGTATTGAAATATTGCCGAAATTCAGGGGAAAAGCCCAAAAAACAAGGGCGATTTGTATGTAAGTGAAAATATTTTTGCAGGTTAAACCGGTTACACAAAGATTTAATACACACGAGACTCTCTATCAAGGTTAGAATATTAGGTGAATTGCTATTTCTAAGGGTTTGATAATTTCGGATTGGAAGGAAATCAGGATCATGGGAAAAAGGATTCTACTTTTTATTGTTGCCGTATCGATGTTGTCTGTCTGGGGGTATTCACAAGTTCCAACTTTGAAACCCACCCGAGTTAATACTCCTCCTGTTTTGGATGGTGTACTCAGTGATGCGGAATGGAAAAATGCCGTTTCCGTTCAATTGAATAAACACATGGACGGAACACCCGCTCCCCATAAAACGACTGTTTATCTGACCTGTGATGATGATAATCTCTACATCGCCTACCGTTGCTTTGAATCAGATATCAAGAATATCTATGCAAAAGCCACTTGTGATGACGACCTGATATTCCTGGATGATGTGGCGGAAATCATGATCGCTTCCGCTGAGTCTGCCTCAGAAGGAAACTACGTTCATATCGGCATTAATGCCAATAATTATGTCTATGCTTCTGATTTGAAATATCCTGATCGGAACCCGGTCATTAAGTCTGCGGTGGGTAAATTTGCCGACCAGTGGACCATCGAAATGGCCATCAAACTCGATTCTATTGTGGACCCCAATGAGAATGCGGCCTTCTGGAGAATCAACCTGATGCGTGAAAGACAGGGAACTCCTCCGGAATACACCAGCTGGATCCCCACCAAAGGCCCCTTCCATAATCCACAAGTCTTCGGTCGTCTGACCGGTCTGGACCGGAATGGAAAGTTTATTGGATTACGGTCCGTCTTATCCCCCCTCAAAGTTAAAGGCGATAAGACAGCAGTCTATTCCTTAGCCACTGCGACCAGCCCCCTGGATTTACCCGTTCATGTGATTCCTCTCCCGAAATCCATCACAATGACCGGAACGGATTTTGTGATTACTCCTGAAACACGGATACTGATCCCGAACAAACCCTCTCATGGTGAAGAAATCGCCGCCCAGGGAATTAATGAAGAACTGATAGAGTACTTCGGTTTTAGTGCATTACCCATCGTCAAAGTGGACGATGTTCTTAAAGTTGATTTGAAGAATACCATCGTCCTGGGTGAAGCCAAGAAAACTCTCACCATGAAAGCCCTTGGTGATAATTACAAAGTCAAGATGCCGGGTGCTGAAGGATATATCCTCCGGAGTTTCCCGGATACTATCGTTGTTGCCGGTAGTGACGAACGGGGTACCTTCTATGGTTCCCAGTCCTTGAAACAGCTCATCCGTGGCACTGCCAAAAAGCTCGTTATCAAAGGTGCCAATATTGATGATGAACCCACCTTCAAGGTCCGTTCAGTCCATATTATTCTGGACAACAATTCTCCCAAGATTCATCGCCGTCAGTTCCGGGACCTTATTGCCCGGTACAAATATAATCAGGTCGTTGTAGAACTGGAAAATGGTCTTCAGTTCAAGAGCCATCCTGAAATCAATAAACCCTTCGCCGCCAACCAAGAGGAAGTTCGAGAACTGGTCAAATATGGAAAGAGCCTGTTTTTGGATATGGTCCCCATGGTTCAGTCTCTCGGTCATGGTGAATGGATGTTCAGTAATACGACCTGGCAGAAAACCCGGACATGGATGAATGAAGACTTCTGTGAAGAGACGGCCTCTCATTATGCCTATTGTCCTCTGAACAAGAAATCCTATGATTTCATCTTTGCCCTGTTTGATGAAGCCATTGATGTTTTTGACCATCCCCAGTATCTCCATATTGGCCATGATGAAGTCGAAATGCGCGGACACTTCCCGTCTCATGAGGAATGCAAAGCTATTGGTGCCGGTGGACTCTATTTCATGGATACCATCAAGCTTTACAATTACCTGAAGTCCAAAGGTATCAAAACCATGATGTGGGGCGATGTCCTGGCCACAAAAAACTATGTGAAATATCTGAATGGAATCCCCAAAGATCTGGTGATTGTTGACTGGCGGTATTCCCCCAATTTTGAATATCCGTCCGTAACGACATATAAAGAATACAATCTGCCCATCATCGGCGGTACCTGGGATATCCCAACCAATATCTCCAGATTTGCTGAATATGGACATCAAAACAAAATTCTGGGTATGATGCAGACCACCTGGCCCGGCTACAACAATAATGATGTCCTGGTTGAGAAATATCCCAGCCAGATTGCGGCCTATATTATTGCCGGCGATTATTTCTGGAACCCAGTGGACCGTGATATTAACAATCTGGGTTATGAACCTTTCACTATTCTGTATCGCCAGTGGTATCAGATGGCTGCTGACAAACCCCTGAGAAAAGGGTTTAGTGTTAACCTGTCCTCTGTTGCCAATATTACCCTGTCCGATGATTCTGCGAAGCGTGGATTCCTCCAGGTGAAACCTGGTTATGACCTGTCGCTGTTGACCGCTCCGGGTAAGACACAGCTGTTGGATGGTGTCACCTATAAATTCACAACAATGAATGGAACTCCGGTCGGTGTCCTGCTACAGGGTAGTGGAATCAGCAACTCCTTCCCCACTCAGGTGAAGAACATCGCCATCAATCGGAAAGCCTCATCGCTGAATTTCCTGCACACTTGCCTGTATTCCACCCCCACAGGTTCAACCGTAGGCCGATACACTATCAAATATACTGATGGAACCAACATTGTGATTCCTATCGTGTATGGTGTGAATTTGTCTGCCTGGCAGGATGGAGGCCAGTATTCCTCCGGTAATTTCGTCTGGTCTGGTAATACCCGGACGGGTCAGCCGGTGTACCTGCAGGCTCCAATGCGTTTCCACAAGACTGAATTATTAAACTTGATTAAAAAAGGAAATGGATCCCCAGTCTATTTGAAGAAATACAACTGGAGCAATCCACATCCTGAGAAAACAATTCAGTCCATTGATATGGAACAGACAGGGAATCCAGTCAGTCTGTTACTGATGGCTATAACTGGCGCTGAATAAACATATAGTATTTCTTTGTTATTTGTCAGGGAACCGTAGAGGGATTTATATCCTTTGAAAGGTTTTATCATGCAGGTTAAAAGTGTACTGGTTGGATTTGTGTTTGGTGTTGTTACCGCTGTGTCTGTGTTTGCGGCGGATGTGCCGGAGGTGAAACCTGTTTTTACTTCGGTGCCTCCGAAGATGGATGGAAAACTTACACCGGGTGAGTGGGATAATGCTGCCCATGTTACTTTTGTGCAGACATCGTCCGGGCAGCCCGCCCATGCGAAAACAGATGCCTACCTGATGTATGACAATGAACGGTTGTATGTAGGGTTCCGTTGTGAAGAACCCTTTATGGATAAACTCCACTTAGGTGCAACCTTTGAAAATGCAGATGTCTATGACGATGATTGTGTGCAGTTGATGATTGCACCCTATCAAAGCGCGACATCTTATAACTACTTCCATTTTGCTATCAATGCTCTGGGTGCAGGGTATTGGTGCAATTATCTGGACCGCCCGCGACGTCCTGACTTCCAATGTGCCGGCGACAGGCAGGGTAAATCCTGGACTGCAGAGTTTTCGGTTGCTCTCAAAGACCTCAAAGACCCGCTGCGGGATATGGAATATTGGCGCATAAATTTGATGCGGATGCGGCTGCCCCAACATGAATTGACCTCATGGGCGACAACGCCGGGATATTTTCATTCTCCATGGTGTTTTGGCCGGTTATCCGGGATAGATATTGATGGTGAATTTATTGGACGCAGTAAACCCGTTACTCCGGTCCACAGGGATGCCGGTTCTATCAAATCTGTTATGGATTTGAAGACCGCTATTGCTCCCTATGAAATGCCGTTAGATATTATTCCTAAACCCGTGGCGATGAAACTTACTCCGTGGAACATGAATATTAACTCCGGAACTAAAATCGTATTGCCGGATTATCCCAGTTATGGTGAAAAAAAGGCGGCGCAGGTCATCAATGAAGAATTAACAGAGCGGGGTAGTGGTCTTACGCTCCCGATTCTTACGCTGTCCGAATTGTCTGGTGCTCCCTTACAGAACTGCATCATCTTTGCTGAGCGGAGCCGTGGTGATAAATGGATATCCCTTGGATATAGTGGCGATTCTGCTCCTGGTCCGGAAGGTTATACCCTCTCCGTCAAGTCGAGTCTGGCGGTTGTTCTTGGCACAGATGGACCGGGTATCTTTTATGGCGCCCAGTCACTCCGTCAGTTAGTGGCTCAGGAAGAGAAGGTATGGAAACTGAAGGGGGCTCAGGTCTGGGACCAGCCGGGATTCAAGGTGCGCTCCTGTCACATCCTTCTGGATAGGGATTCACCCACTGTACATAAGAAGATGATTCGAGACATTTTCGCCCGTTACAAATATAACCAGCTGGTGATGGAAGCAGAACATGGCGTTGCCTGGAAGAGTCATCCCGAAATTGTAAAACCTTATGCCATGAAGCCCGACGAAGTTCGGGAATTGGTGGCTTATGCCAATGACAATTTTATTGAAGTGGTGCCTTTGATCAACCACCCGGGCCATGGCGAATGGATGTTCTCTACCAAGGATTCCACAGGACGAAGTGTCCGTACTAATTTGGAATTCTGTGAGGATGCGTCCCCGTATCCCTACGCATACTGTGCGTTGGACCCGCGGTCCTATGACTTTATTTTCTCGATTTATGATGAGGTCATTGACTACTTCAACCATCCCAAGACCATTCATATTGGGCATGATGAATACACATTCAACGGTAAGTATGCAAATCACCCCTGGTGTAAAGCCGTATCCAATCAGGCACTGTATTATGCCGACACCATGATTACTTATAATTACCTCTCGACTCGCGGCATCAAAACGATGATATGGGGTGATATCTTCCGCAGAGAAGGGTATGAAAAGTATCTGAAGGCCTTGCCCAAAGATATTATGATTGCGGACTGGCATTACACCTATGAAAATGAACAGCCCACAAATGAAATGTATATGAAACTGGGTTTTCCGGTAATAGGCGGAACATGGTACAGACCTGATAATTACAATCGATTTGCCAATTATTCACACCGTATTGGGTGTCTTGGGATGATGCAGACGACTTGGGCGGGTTATGACAAAAATTCAACGATTGTACAACGTGCTCCAGAGCAGGTTGCCGGATATATCGGAGCGGCTGACATCTGGTGGAATCCAGTGAACCGTGATGTTTGGAATTTATCTTATAATCCCGATAACCTGTTACGGAAGATATGGTTTGGGCAGGACAGTACACCCAGAACGCAGTCTGGATTTGTTTTGAATTTGGCACCTTATGCAAATCTTCCGGTAACGGGCTCTGGCTTGCCGGGATTTGAACTGACGAAGATGGTGGATCAGCAAGGTATACGACATGTGTTGCAGGGGCTTGATGGTGTTTTTTACCATATTTCAGAAGTAATAGGTATGCCCTCGGCTATATTGTTGCAAGGTCCTGATATTATGAAGCAATTTCCCCGGGAGATAAGTGCTATTCCCGTAAATCGGAAAGCAAAGGCGCTTCATTTTCTTCAGGGAGCACTAATTGGCGTATCTTCCTCTACTTCAGTTTTGAAATATAAGGTACAATATATAGATAAGTCAGTAGTTACCTGTGACGTTGCTGGGCGGAATTGTCCGGGATGGAATGAGTTATCTACTTATTACAAGGGTGGTTTGTCGTGGGCTGGAACCAATGATTATGACAAACCGGTTTACCTATCTCAATTTATTTGGGTTAATCCAAATCCGGATAAAGTGATATCGAATTTATCTGTGCAAGTGGTATCTCCTGATGCAGCACCATTTCTATTCGCTGTAACAGGAGCGATGTATTGATTTTTTATAGTGTATAATGCTGATATCAATTGGCATACACTTTAACACCTTGTTGTATTGTTTTCTTGTCAGAGGAGAGTACCTATATGCTTGTTGGACGAGGCCTTAAGGTCTGGTTGTTGTTTGTTTTATGTATGGGGGTTAGTGCTGCACAAGATTTACCCAGAGTCAGTCCGGGTTGGACGGAGAACCCTCCGGTACTGGATGGGGTTCTAGACTCATCGGAGTGGAGTTCTGCCAGAGAAGTTACCTTGGGTCAATATGAAACGGGGGAAATTCTCAAAGAAAACACTTCTGCCTTGTTAATGTATGACCGTGAGTATCTATATATTGGATTTCAGTGCCATGAATCAGACATGGCGAATGTGGTTGCAAAATGTACTGCTGAAAATAGTGCTGTCTTCATGGACGATTGTGTGGAAGTTATGCTTTCGGGTGAGGAAGCTCCGCAGTCGGAATCCTATATCCACCTGGTATCAAATAGTAATGGAGTAAAATACACTTCAAATACGCGATATCCTGAACGCCTTCCTATCTGGAATGTTAAAACGAATCGTCAATCCGAATCCTGGACGGTAGAGATTCGCATCAAACTCTCTACCATTGTTGACCCCAATACGAATGCTGCTTTTTGGCGAATAAACCTGTTTCGGGAACGATGGATAGGCGGTCAGGGGCAGTTTTCATCCTGGGCTAAGACACCTTTGGGATTCCATACCCCCTATAGTTTTGGGATTCTTGAGGGAATAGACCTGGATGGTAAATTTATTGGGCTTAAGAAATCATTGAGCCAATTGGAGACTTCTGAACAGGGACGAAGAGCTATTCCTCTTCCTGCGGCTTATGACCCATACATTTCTCCTTTAGTAGTGATACCCAAACCCGTGAAGTTGGTTCCGCAATCCAGTCCTTTTGAATTAGGATCCCGTACAGTGATTGTCATTCCTGATAATGCTTCTGAAAGGATTCGGAGTGCGGCTGATGAGATTAATGAGGAACTGAATGAAGAATATGGACTGGATTCCATAGCGATCATTACCTACAGTCTTTATACCCCGAAGAATTATACAAATTCAATTGTTTTAGGTCAGGCCGATAAATTCCCCGCCTTAAAATCTGCGCTGAATGAACTGGGCCAGAGTGTCGATTCATCTTCCCCGGGACCGGAAGGGTATGTTTTAACAGTTCGGCCCCGACAAATATTGATTGGTGGTTCGGATGAGGATGGGACCTATTATGGTGTCCAATCACTCAAGCAGCTGATGCGTGCCAAAGCTGACAAATCAGTCATGGTGTTAGGCGCAGATATTTGGGATAAACCGGCCTTCAAAATAAGAGCAGCTCATGTCCATATTGATAATGAGTCTCCCCTTGCTCATGCCTGGATGATTCGGAAGATATTCAGTCGTTATAAATTTAATACTCTGATATTTGAGTCTTCTCATGGAATGGCATGGAAGAGTCACACGGAACTCCTCTGTAACTATTCCGTGTCCCCAGAACATATCAAAGAATTGGTGAAGCTGGCCAAACAACGGCACATCGCAGTCTATCCGTTAGTCCAATCCTTAGGGCACGGAGAATGGATGTTCCGGAATAACAGCACTAACATTGATTTCTGTGAGGATTCTTCCGCTCCCTGGGCATATTGCCCGATGGATACCAAATCCTACGACTTCATCTTTGATTTGTATAAAGAAGCTATTGATATATACGACAATCCCAAGTATTTCCATATTGGTCATGATGAAATAGACAATCCGGGAAAATTCCCGAATCATGAGACTTGTAAATCGGTTGGTATCGAGAAACTCTACTTTAGCGACACTCTGTATGTTTACAATTTCCTGAAGGCCAGAGGAATCACTCCGGTCATGTGGGGTGACATCTTCCTTCGGGATAATCACCGTCCTTATGTGGATGCCCTACCAAAGGATATGGTAATAGCTGACTGGCACTATGACCCGGCTTTAACACAACCGAGTGTGGATTTTTACCGGGACAAAGGCCTGCAAATCTGGGGCTCAACTTTTTATCACCCGGCTAACATTGCCCGGTTTAGTGAACAGGCTTACAAAAAGGGTAGTGAAGGAATGCTTCACACGACATGGGCGGGGTATTATGGAAGTGCTTCTCTGTTAGAAAGAGAGCCTCATCAAATGGCATCCTATATTGTAGCTGGGGACTGGTTCTGGAATCCTGTAAATCGGGACTGGAAGAATCCAGAGTACAATGCAGATAATATCTTGCGACGACTTTATTATGGCAACCTTTTTAAGAAGCGGAAACAGTCTGGATTTGCAGTAGATTTATCTCCCTATGCCAACATAAAACTTCAAGATAATGGACAGTTAGGTTTTATGAATGCCGGTGTTGGGAATGATCTTTCTTGCCTGGTAAACTCAACGCAAAAGGGAGACCTGCACGCCATAAATGATGTTCATTATCGGCTGAGCGAGAAGGGTAATGAACCTGTCGGAATTTTCTTGCGTGGAAGCGGTATTACATTGGATTGCCCCATTATCATTGAAAATATTCAAGTAAATAAGAAAACGGATACTTTAGAATTTCTCCACGGGACATTGTTAAATGCACCGCCACAAACATTGGTGGGCCGATATCATGTAAATTTTGAAGATGGGATTTCGCTCGAAATTCCGTTATATTACGGAACCAATATTTCGGGATGGCAGGACCTGCAGGGTTATTTCAATGGTCAATTGGCATTTCAGGGTTGTACCTCGACCGGCCAACCCGTATATCTGCGCCAGATGAGTTGGAAGAACCCCCGGCCTGACCGTGAGATTGTTTCCATTGATTTCATTTGTGACTATCTACTGGCATCACCCTTCTTGATTGCCGTAACGGGAACAGACCCCTTGTATTAAGCTGTTAACTTAAAAACATGAAAGCCTCGGAATTTTACAATTCCGGGGCTTTTTCTATATCCTGTTCCCGGTGTCACAAGGTACAATAATAAGCGCTTGATCAGTGCGACTGAAAAGGAGTAGCTTGGGTATGAAGTGGATGAGACAATTAGGAACAATCATTATCGGAATTATGCTGGTGGGATGGGGTCTGACATCTGAACCTGTCTTGTATGAAGCCAAGGCCGCATCGGCAACATCTCCGCTGAAAATCAATGGCGCTTTAGATGAGACTGACTGGAGTAAGGCTCCAGTCTATACTTTGGGGAATTACACCTCCGGTGCCGCGACTAAGGAGAAGACGGAATTCCGGATTCTTTATGATCATCAAAATATCTATTTGGGGATTACCTGTTATGAATCTAGGATAGAGAAAACTGTTGCCAATGCAACGATTGATAATATGGCAGCCTACAATGATGACTGTATTGAGATATTTATATCTCCGGCAGAAGTAGCTACGGTTGATAACTTATATCATTTCGTTGGGAATATTAACGGGATTCGATATTCGGATTGTCAGGCTAACACCGGAGTCGTCGTGAATTGGGTCATCAAGACGCAGAAATATAAGGATAAATGGACGGCGGAAGTGTCCATTCCCTTATCTGAATTAGCCAAACCCATGTCTAACGAAAAGTGGTGGAGGGTCAATGTGACCCGGAACGCCACACCTTCCAAAGAACTCTCTTCGTTTTCCAAAACGGCCGGTTCTTTTTTAGACCCCGTGTATCTGGGGAAATTAACCGGGATAGATTTTGATGGAAAGTTCATTACCTACAAAAAAGATGTTCATCCACTCCCTGTTATTCTGGGTGCCAGAGCGACCCAAAATCTGGCCGCCGCTCAGGCCTATAAATCCAGCCCCATACAGATTATTCCTGAACCTGTGAAGTGTGAATGGCAGGCGGGGACTTTTGTCCTGAATAAACAAACCCAAATTGTTCTTGCAAACTCGGACAAGGCAGACAATATCGTTTCTGAAGATTTGAATGAGGAAATACAGCGACTTGCCGGATTTACGCTTCAGGTGCTCCAGGAAGCTGATGTGAAAAGTGTGAAAAATTGTATCGTCATTGGTGAGCCTGAGAACAATGGTGTCGTTGCCCGGTTATTGGAAGAAAACAATCTGACAGTATCACCGACGGAACCGGGTCCTGAAGGTTATATTCTAAAGGTGATGCCGAATGTCGTCTTGATTGCCGGTTCTGACCAGCGGGGCAGTTTGTACGGTGTTCAATCTTTCAAACAATTATTGAGAAAAGCGGAAAAAGGAACTCTCACTGCACCTGCGGTTCAGGTGTGGGATAAGCCCTTCTTTGCCTATCGTGGGATTCATTTCCTGGTGGATACAACCTCTCCCGTCGTACATGCCAAGATGCTGAAACGGATATTTGCCCGGTATAAGGTCAATAACCTTTTGATTGAAGTGGAGAAGGGGATTGCCTGGAAAACAGCACCGAATTTGAAGTCTCCTTTTTCTGTGAAACCGGAAGATATCAAACCTCTCATTGAACTGGCAAAACGATATCACATGGAAGTGATGCCGGAAGTTCAAACCCTGGGACATGGGTGTTTATTCAACAATGGACAGAATGTGGATATTGCCGAAAACTCCGATAATCCGAAGATTTATTGTCCATTAAATCCAGAATCCCGGGAGGTTTTATATCCCATCCTGGATGAATGTATTGAGTTGTTTGGTGATTTGAAATATTTCCATGTAGGGATGGATGAACACGATTATTTCCAACCCTTCCCGACCCACGAAACCTGTAAGGCCATTGGAAATGAGAAGCTGTATTTTGCCGAAGCAATTCAATTTTATAACTTCTTGAAAGCCCGTGGAATCAGAATGGTGATGTGGGGTGATATTCTCCAGAAACCTTCCTTCCAGTCCTATATCAAGTATCTGCCGAAAGATATTGTGATTGCAGACTGGAATTATAAAGAATGGAAAGACTATCCCACAATTGACCTTTATCGAGGGAATGGGTTGGATGTCATTGGGTGTTCGTGGTATCGATTGGACAACATGAATTACTTTACCAAGTATTGTGCTGACCGGGGTGTTGAAGGGATGATGTACACCACCTGGGCCGGATGGACAGGGTTCGACAAAATCATGGAGAAAGAACTGAAACAGGTGATGGGATATGTCGTTCAATCTGATTTAGGGTGGAATCCTAATAATCGGGCCTCTGTGAAAAATGCTGGAAATAAGAAAAGTGAACCGGGTTATGTGCTGCCCTATTATCCAGCCAAAGTTCTTCGGGAAGTCTGGTATGATGAACCGCAATGGAAGACTCCCAGCAAATCTGGATTTACCGTCAATCTTCCGGTGAATATTTCTCTGACGGATGATGGACAATCGGGATTCCTGGGTTATGGAAAAGGAATTGATTTGTCGGGATTACCTTCCGGTAATGCAGTTCACTTATTGGATGACCGGTATTATCAGTTATCGGGTAAGGGGTTGTTGTTGAAGGGTTCAGGACTGACCCGTAATTTCCCTGCCATGGTAAAGGGAATAAAAGTAAATCGGAAAGCCTCGGAATTGAATTTTCTTCATACCTGTCTTTTCTCTGTACCCGTCAACCGTAAGGTGGGAGTGTACAGGGTGAACTATGCGGATGGAACCAGTGCCACGATTGAACTGAAGTATGGTCAGACTATTTATGGCTGGCTGGATATGGATACTTATTGTTCGGGAAATGTGGCGGCTTATGGGGTCTGTGAGGGGAACATCCCCTGGTGGATAAATGCCTGTAAATGGGTCAATCCTTATCCGGGGAAAGTGATATCTACCATTGATGTGGAATCTTCTCCAACGGAAGCTTCCCCGATGTTGTTCGCCATAACAGGCGTAAATCCTTAAAGAATCATGCGTTATTAACAAAAAGAGGGTCCGGTTGGACCCTCTTTTTGTTGTGTGAAGATTCAATCAGATAACGAATCATCCACGGAGCTGCTCGGAGCAGGTCCGTACCCTCTTCGTTTCTGGTTCGAATGTGGAATATTTATTTTGGGGGAATCGGAACCCTTTTTATCCTGGCTTGTGTTGCTACTATATCAACTTACATAAAAAGGACTCCTTTGATGAGTAAGAAGAAGTTTGATGACGATGAAGCGCTTTGTTGTTTAGCCAAGCGTGATGCAGTGAAGGATTTTCCCGAAGACTACCTGAAACTGGTGTTATCCCCTCGATATGTCTGTAAAAAGTGTGGTCGGGTAGCCCACAATAAAAAGAATCTCTGTGAACCTAAGAATATCCAGAAAATCCTGGATAACAAGGAAGATGAGAACATCATAGAATTACCCGGTCAGATATAACCTGAGGTGTATTTATGTCAAAATGGATACATGCGCAGGGAATCTGAAAAAGAGAAATTAAGACTGACCCGACAGTTGGGAATAGGACTCACAATACCGGGACTGATGGCGGCGGGTCCTCTTGTGGGCGCTTTTCTGGGTCGCTGGCTGGATAAAAGATTTGGAACCGATCCCTGGTTGACTGTGGCGCTTGTTATTTTAGGGATTGTTGCGTCTGCCCGTCAGGTCTGGCGGCTAATCAAGGAAATATCAAAAAACTCCTGAATACCCCCTGCCAGTTTCCCTCCATGGGTCTCCTGAAGTTGCCTTCATCACTGAAATCAGGTATTTTATCAAGTAGAGGGTGATGTATATCACATGACCTTTTAATACTCGAAAGAGCAGACAAAATTTATGAAAAAAGCACGAAAACTTAACCCTGAATTGACCTTATGTAAATGGGTTGAGGAAGGACAAATGAATCGTTATCCTGGGGAATACATGAAACGGGTATATCCTGCCCGGTATTTGTGTATGAAATGTGGCCGGACTTCACCGTTAAAGAAATATCTTTGTGAACCCCGGGTATCCTATCGATTTGGTGATGAAAAGGTGCAGGGCAATAGTTCTCACCAGGACCGGCAAGAAATCGGATGGAGTTGGGATTACAACGATTATCGAAATGATGAGTAATTGAGTTTTAGAGATAAGAAAAAGCCGGCCGAATGGTTTCGACCGGCTTTATTAATTTTTACTGATTAATCGAGTTCAAAAAGATTCTTTTTATATTCTGCATAGATATAGGCTAACTCGGATACCCGCTCACTCATTTCCACTTGCAGGCGGGAAACAGTGGCATAATCCCGTTTATCAATACTTTCCCTAATACGGGTAAATAAGGATTTATGATTGAGGCGGTCTTTCATCAGATAGTTGCGGAGGTTGTTGATTTTTTCCCAGGTCACCACATCCAGGTCCGCTACATTATCCGATTGTTTCATCCGGTGACAGCTTCGGACAAAATCCATATTGTCGGGAATAATTCGAGTCTTCAATTCAGTTGCCCACAAACTCAAAATGGCCTGTGAGTAGGACCGTATGATGGCATCACTGAAAACACTTCCCTGATGAAGTGCCTGAAGCTTCGAAGGGTGATTCATTAGATTGGAGAGATTCTCCCAGACTGTGGCGGGAGGAATCCCAAACAGGGAATCCCGTTGTTCACTGGAGAAATGTTCAAACACATCTTCTTCACTTCGATAGGCCCGATTGGTCTCCAGATAAAATTTATCTTCACCCGCAGGTTTGGAAAATTCTGTTTCCAGTTCTTTGGCCGATTTCCCGGAAGCAACTGCGGCCTTTATTCCATCCATCATCGCCATAATGACACTGGAAAGAACCATGTAGGTATTACTTGTCGGATTTGGTGCCCGCAATTCAAAGCGAGTGGATAATGGATTGGTCATATCGCGGACCAGACCCGCCAGAACGGTTCTGTTACGGGACGGGACCTCTACCTGATGTCCGACAGAGGCGACAATACAAACCGGGGCTTCAAACCCGGGTTTCAGTCGATTTAATGCATCATTGGTGGCAGAGACAAAAGGATTTACAACTTCGTAATTTTTTAACAGTCCCATTAAAGCACCCCAACCGATGGGACTCATAAAATCAGATTTCATATCCGGTGGAGAAAAGAGGTTGATCTTGCGGCCATCTTTTAATTTTACAGACATCCCCAGATGGGTGTGTTCTCCGTTACCGGCAATCCCTTCAATCGGTTTTGCCATGAAAGTAACTTCAAGCCCGTATCGGATAAAGGTATCTTTTACCAGGTTTCTGACCAGAGATTCGTTGTCCGCTGTCTGAAGAGCATTACTGTAAGTCCAGTCGATTTCCAATTGCTCCATGATGTGGTCGAAATTGCCGCCTTGAGCCAGTTTGGCTTTAACGCCACCGACTTCCTTGTGGCCCATCTCGACACCCAGTCCGTATTCATCCAGAACCAGAAGGGTTTTTTCAAGCGCACTGCGGACCGGTCCAATCGTTCGTTTCCAATACTGTTCCTGCAGGACCTGTGAAGTTGTGAGCTGTTCAACATCGGCTTCATAATCAGGTGTTTTGACCCAGAATTCCAGTTCGGTCGCGGCGGTTAAAGTGATATCCGCAATCTCATCCACAGATTCAATGCTGAACTGGCTGAGAATTCTCGGGTGTTGTTTTAATAATTCAAGAAGTTCTTTCTTGAAATAATCTGTCGCATTTTTTAAGACGGAGCGTGAATCTACGCGGTGAGTATCGTTATGAACGAGAAATGCCGGAATCCTTAAAGTGCCGACCGGTAAACCTGTGGCATCATCCACGAAGGAATCGTTATAATCCACAAACCAGTTGACATCCATATCGGGAATTAAATCGACGCGGGCATTATTGAGGGTTGCTATTTCTGGAAGAATAACGCTGGAGCCGTCGGTTTGGACTCCCTGGGACAACATCTGCCGGATATTCTTTAGAAAGCAGGGGATGGGGATTTTTTCGTCAGTATCGTTTCCTCCCAGGTCCACTCCAACCAGAGAGACAAATTTTATCTCGGGATGATCCCGTAATAGTTTCTCCACTGCATCCGCACTGTGCTGACTTGGCGGGACATAATAGACAAGTTTACTTTCTGTGACTGAATTTAGTTCACCAGACATAATAAATACCTTACCCTTTCCGTTAGTTTGTTTTTGATTGTTTGGTCTGATGGCCTCTTATCTAAAACATAAAATAATCTCCTTTCGTTTCCATTTTGGACCCAAAAGTGTAAATACATCCCAACATTTGGGGCGCTGGTCTTTGAAGTATCCCTGGAGATAATTTATCGTGGTAGGGACTTATTATTTTCTAGTAAAATATCCCTATTTTGCAAGGTTTGGCATGCTAGTTCTAAATATGATATTGTCAATACCATAAACATAATTCCGGGAACAGGATTCGTGCCCGGATTGTTTTATATTCATATCCGATTACTGTTAATTAGGAATGCAATTCCTTCATGGAAACTATATTCCTAAAATGTAATTAATGATAAAATTAAATAAAGCAGGTTGTTGAGTGCGAAAACCCACAGAACAGGTTATAATTCCATGAAAATCAGCAAAGGATTTGATATTGAGTGGTTTAACCATGTCTTGATATGGTCGGGAGTCATCACGGCGCTGGTATATGTTTTTATGAGTGTTTATTCCCGGATAGACTGGGCCAACGGCATATTGGTGGGTTCGTTATGGAACATTGCCAATTTGTGGTTAATCAAGTGGTTACTGGTGGGTGGTTTGGTTACACCCCGGAAGCCAATCCGTCAGTTATTATTAGGGGTATTGATCAAGTTTCCCCTTCTGTATGGTACGGGTGCGTGGCTGATGATGTCCGGACAATTTCCGATATTAAGTCTGATGGTTGGATTTCATGTTCCTTTTGCCGTCATCATCTTGAAAGTTATGGGACGGATGTTGGTCCCAGTTGTAACAGGAAAACAAGAGATTACTGACATAAAAGAGTAAACCTTAAGTAGAATATATATATGCCTTCTGAACACTTACTAGCACAAGCAACAACGAAAATCATCGAAGAAACCCTCGGAGCCTCGTCGGCTCCGGTGCCTTTATATCCATCGGAAGCAATCAATACTGTTGCCCATGTGGCAGAAAAGGCGGCTCATAGTCCCGAATTGGAACCGCCCAACCTGATTGTTTTATTGAATCAGTATTTTCCGCATAATGCAGTAATTGAATTTCTCCATCATTTTGAGGCGCAGTTTTTTGCTTTTATCGTGGGTGGTGTTATCTTGGTGTTGGCTTTGATCGCCAGCCGTAACAGAGGACTCATTCCCAATCGATTACAAAATCTGTTTGAGATGGTTCTTGAGGCGGTCGATTCCCTGGTTTGTGAAATGTGTGGCCCCAGGGGCCGAAAGTACACGCCATTCATTGTGACCTTGTTTGTCTATATCTGGTGTATGAATATATCGGGATTGATTCCGTTTGTTAAATCACCCACCAGCATGATTGAAACAACGTTTGCCCTGGGTATCTGTGTGTTTTGTTATGTTCAATTCACCGCTATAAAAGAAAATGGTATTTTAGGGTACCTTCACCATTTGTGTGGTTCACCTAACGATCTCATTACCTGGATGTTGGTGCCCCTGATGATGCCCCTTCATATTATGGAAGAATTGATTAAGCCCATTTCTCTGGGATTACGACTCTTTGGTAATGTCATGGGCGAAGATTTGGTGATTGGTATTTTTATTACCATTGGAATTATGATGGTCAGTTTTATCCACAGCCCGATTGGGGTTCCATTGCAATTCCCCTTCTTACTGCTGGGAATTCTGACGGGTACTATTCAGGCCATGGTTTTTAGTTTGTTATCAACAATATATATATTCCTGATGCTGCCTCACGAACATGAAAGTTCTGGGGTGACGGAAGAAAAACACGCTTAAATAACTGGAACTCATTTTAGGAGGAATAGACATGGATTTTAGAACTGCATTAGCATTTGCACTGCCGCTGGGACTGGGTATCGCTGCCTTTGGTTCGGCCTTAGGTTTAGGACGGGCTGTCGCTGCCGCAATGGAAGCCATGAGCCGTCAACCTGAAATTCAGGGTAAAATCCTGACGTCCATGATCATTGGTTGTGCGCTTATCGAAGCCTTAACGATTTATGCGTTTGCAACGGTGTTTGTCTTAATGGGCAAAATCGGATAACCACTGGATTAGTCTTGAGATTCAGGGATTTGGCAACAGGTCAAATCCCCTTTTCTGAATACTTATCCATTCCGGAGTAACCTGACCGGAACTACAGAGAGGTTGACTGCATTGGATATTGGAATAAAACAACTACTGACACAGATAGTAGGATTTATCCTTCTATTTTGGCTATTAAAGAAATTTGCCTGGGGTCCTCTCCTTGCGATGATGGATGCTCGGAAGCAGAAGATTCTGGACGACTTTGCCAAAGTTGAGAAGGCTCGAGCGGATGTCGAGAAAATTCGTGATGATTTGAATGAGAAGCTGGCCCATATCGACCAGATTGCTCGGGAAAAAGAAGCCCTGGCTATAAGTGAAGGACATAGGGTCTCTACTGAAATGCAAACCAAAGCTCGCACAGAAGCCCACGAAATTCTGGAAAAAGCGAAAACCAGCATCGAGTTGGAAGTCTCTAAGGCGAGAATGGAACTCCGGAATCAGATTGTAACATTGTCTATGGCTGCTGCCGAAAAGGTTATCAAAGACCAGCTTGATGAGGCACGTCATCGGAAGGAAATAGAAGATTTTATTGATGAGATTGGGCAGCTTAAATGAAAGATCCCATATCCTCCATAATCTATGCGCATGCGCTTTATCAGGAATCTCGTAAGTTGGGGATTCTGGACCAGATTGTCAGTGAAATGCAGTTGTTTCAACCCATCATGGAAACAAAACAGGACTTTCGTCGATTTATCGAAGGTCCACAGTTCTCCCTGGATGAGAAAATGAAATTTATTCGGGCGGTTCTGGAGGGGAAAGTCTCCCAGCTTACATACGAATTTATTCTGATTTTGTTACGGCATAAGCGTATCAGCCAGATGTCTGAGATAATTGAGTTTTTCTTTGAAAAAGTGGATGAGGAAGCTGGCATTCAGAAGGCCCAGGTGATTACAGCTGTTCCCATGTCGGAAGACCTTTCGAATAAGTTACAACTGAAACTGCAAGTGTTAACGGGTAAACAAATCCGGTTGGAACATAAAGTAGATAAACGGATATTGGGCGGCGTAATAGTGAATTTTCATAACCATATGATTGACGGAAGTTTTCGCAGCCAATTAAATAATTTAAGAGACCGACTTATGTCGGTGCATGTTCATTAAGAAGATTGCATATACATTTTGAACGGTAAAAGCCTGGAGTGAATTACCAGGTTGTTCAAGGAGATAAATATGGCATTACGACCCGAAGAAGTCAGCTCCATAATCCAGGCAGAACTGGAACGATATAAAAGCGACCTGAAGATGGAAGATGTTGGTATCATCCTGCAGGTTGGTGATAATATTGCCCGGATTTATGGGTTGGACAATGTGATGAGTGGTGAGCTGCTCCAGTTCACTGGCGATGTTATGGGTATGGCACTCAATCTGGAAGAAGATTCCGTGGGTGCGGTTTTGTTCGGTTCAGACCGTGATATCAAAGAAGGTGACTTGGTAAAACGGACCGGCCGGATTGCCCAGGTACCGGTGGGTGAAGCGTTATTGGGTCGTGTTGTAAACTCACTAGGACATCCACTGGATGGCAAAGGCCCCATCGCTACCAAGGAATTCCGCGCCATAGAAGCAGGTTCTCCGAATGTGTTACAGAGACAGCCTGTTTATGAGCCGTTAATGACTGGGCTTAAAGCAGTGGACTCGATGATTCCTATTGGCCGTGGTCAACGTGAATTGATCATCGGTGACCGGCAAACTGGAAAGACTGCTGTTGCCGTAGACACCATTATTAACCAAAAAGGTAAAGGTGTTTATTGTATTTATGTGGGTATTGGGCAGAAGTCTTCAAACATCGTTGGTGTAGCCGAAGAGTTACGAAAACACGGCGCTATGGAATATACCACCATTGTATCTGCACCCGCTGATGATGCTGCGTCTCTGCAATACATCGCTCCATATGCCGGATGTGCTATGGGCGAATATTTCATGTATAACGGAAAACACGCTCTGGTCGTCTATGATGACTTAACTAAACAGGCACAGGCCTATCGTCAATTATCACTTCTATTACGTCGTCCTCCGGGACGGGAAGCCTATCCGGGTGATGTTTTCTATTGCCATTCCCGATTGTTGGAAAGAGCCGCCAAATTGTCTCAGGAATTAGGCGGGGGTTCTTTGACGGCATTACCCATTATCGAAACACAGGCGGGCGATGTCTCGGCTTATATTCCTACGAATGTTATCTCCATTACCGATGGTCAAATCTTTCTGGAAACAGACTTGTTCTACGCAGGGGTTCGGCCTGCTATCAACGTTGGTATTTCTGTGTCGCGTGTTGGTGGTGCAGCGCAGACAAAAGCCATGAAGAAGATTGCAGGGCGCTTACGTCTTGATTTGGCCCAGTATCGTGAATTAGCCGCATTTGCCCAGTTCGGCTCTGACTTAGATAAAGCCACTCAGTCCCAGTTAACTCGCGGTGAAAGAGTTGTTGAAGTGCTGAAGCAAGGCCAATATGTCCCCATGAATTTGGAACAACAAGTCGTCATCATTTTTGCAGCGACTCGAGGGTTGTTAGATGACCAGCCGATTGAATTGTTGAAGAAATTCGAAAAACAACTGGTCTTATTCCTTCAAAAAGAATATCCCAAGATTATGCATGATATCGCTGATACGAAAGTCCTCAGTGATGAACTGGCTGCTGAATTGGAACAGGCGATTAAACAATTTAAAACTTCATATAAGGCATAACTTGTAATGGCATCATTAAGACAGACACGCAATCAGATCCGCAGTGTTAAAAACACGCGTCAGATAACCAAAGCCATGCAAATGGTGGCAGCGGCGAAGCTGAAAAAATCTGAATTTCGCCTTATGTCATCCCGGCCCTATTGCCGAAAAATGGAAGAACTGATGAACCGCCTTTTACCCAGCGTCCGGGATTTATCTCATCCCCTGCTGGACTCAAGAACGGTCAAGTCCACCCTTTTAGTAATCGTTGCCAGCGACAAAGGCCTCTGCGGCTCTTATAATATGAACATTATCCGTAAGGCCGAAGAATTTCTCCTCTCCAAACCCAAAGACCATGTAAAACTGGCTATTATCGGTAAAAAGGCTTATGACTACTTTAAGCGGCGGCAATGGCCGATTGTCATGAGCATTACGGACCTTTTGGGGAATGTCGATTATGCACGGATTAATCAAGTTACCCAGAAAGTAATTGGCATATTTGAGTCGGGCGAAGCAGATGAGATTTATCTGCTCCACACTAGATATCTTTCTGCCATGCGTTATGAACCGACGATGTTTAAGTATCTGCCTTTTGAAATACAAGTCTCACCGGATTCTTCTGCCAAAAAATCGGGACATGAAATGGAATTGGATTATATATTCGAACCCGATGCTGCCAAGATATTCCACGATTTCCTGCCTCGTTATTTGGGCACTCGAATGTTCAGCGCAGTGGCAGAATCCTTTACTTCCGAGCACAGTGCCCGGATGATTTCCATGAAAAATGCAACAACGGCCGCACAGGATATGATAGACAGCCTGACCCTTAAGGCCAACAAGATTCGTCAGGCACAGATTACTAAGGAAATTTCTGAAATTGTCGGTGGGTCTGAAGCTCTTAAGAGCTAAGTCAATCCCTGACTAAAGGAGTGTATATCAACCATGCAAAATGTCGGAAAAATTGTCCAAATTATTGGACCTACCGTAGATATTGAATTTCCGTCAGGTGATTTGCCGCCTATTCTGAACGCTATTAAAATCCATATGGAATCAGAAAAGAAAGATTTGATTGTTGAAGTGTCGCAACACCGGGGAAATAATGTTGTTCGGTGTGTTGCTATGGCCTCAACCGATGGTTTGATTCGTGGTATGGAAGCTATTGATGTTGGCGAACCTATATCCGTACCGGTTGGCGAACAAACGCTGGGACGGATTTTTAACTTGCTGGGTGAGCCCCTGGACAGTTTAGGTGCTTTGGCAAATCCGGATAAACGTTATCCCATTCACCGCAGTGCTCCGACATTTGAAGACCAGGTCCCCGTTGGGTCTCTGTTTGAAACCGGTATTAAAGTTATTGACTTGCTGGCGCCATATCCAAAAGGCGGCAAAATTGGTTTGTTCGGCGGTGCGGGTGTCGGAAAAACGGTTCTTATTATGGAACTCATCCGTAATATTGCCACTGAGCATGGTGGATATTCCGTGTTTGCCGGAGTGGGTGAGCGTACCCGAGAAGGTAATGGGCTTTATCTGGAAATGAGTGAATCGGGTGTTTTAGATAAAACCTGTTTGGTATTTGGCCAGATGAATGAACCTCCGGGAGCCCGTCTTCGGGTAGCCTTATCAGCATTGACTATGGCTGAATATTTCCGTGATGAAGAAAATCAGGATGTTCTGCTCTTTATTGATAATATCTTCCGTTTTACCCAGGCGGGGGCTGAAGTGTCTGCACTTCTGGGCCGTATGCCGAGTGCTGTCGGTTACCAGCCGACCCTTGCCACTGAAATGGGTGCTCTCCAGGAACGAATTACTTCCACCAAACGGGGTTCTATTACATCGGTACAAGCTATCTATGTGCCGGCGGACGATTTAACTGACCCTGCGCCAGCGACAGCGTTCTCCCACTTAGATGCTACGACCGTACTTTCCCGTCAAATATCCGAATTAGGTATTTATCCAGCGGTTGACCCCCTTGATTCAACCTCGCGTATTCTGGACCCCCGAATTGTGGGTGACGAACATTATCAGGTGGCCTGTGATGTGCAAAAGATTTTACAGAGATATAAAGAATTACAGGATATTATTGCAATTTTGGGTATGGAAGAGCTTTCCGAAGAAGATAAGATGACTGTCAATCGTGCACGACGTATCCAGAGATTCTTGTCTCAGCCATTCTTTGTTGCCGAGACATTCTCCGGTATCGCAGGAAAATATGTGAAACGGGAAGAAACAATCAAATCCTTCCGGAGAATTGCCGAAGGTGAGTTTGATGATCTTCCGGAGCAGGCCTTCTTTATGGTGGGTACCATCGAAGAAGCTATCGAAAAAGCTGAACAGATGAAACGTCAAAGTTAGGATATAGGATACTCTTAGCATGGCCAATACCTTTAAACTCTCAATTGTGACCCCGGAACGGATTGTTTTTAACGGTACCGCAGAATCTATTATCGCGCCGGGTATTATGGGGTATATTGGTATTTTGGCCCACCATGCCCCTTTAATGACGGCTTTAAGCAATGGTAAATTGACCATCAGACTAGAAAATGGACAGGAAGCCCTATATGACATCCAGGGTGGTATGTTGGAAGTGTCTTCTAACCAAGTGACCATTCTCTCTGATTCAATCGCCCAAGACGAAAACGACCAATAAGTTAAAAGAAAATCCTATAACCGGAGAATCTATGAAAATTCTCCGGTTTTTTTATTGTCTGGTGACGAATCATCCACGGGCTTACTCCGAGCTGCTCCGTGAATCCTTCGGTATGTAAGGGACTTAACCTTTTTATAAACAGGGAGTTATCTTTGAAAAGAAGAGTCGGTTGAAGGATGGTTTGATTTAACCCCTTTTTGTATGCCCTTATATCGATTTCAAGATATAAACAGGGGTCGTAGATTTCTTTGGGTTTTTAATAGACTTCTGTATCAAGCGTTAATCAATTCTCTGTGATTCTGGAAACTGTTGTCGGACTTATTTATGCGTATTTAAAATAAACAATATCAATGGTTTATGTGGTATTTATTCACAGTAAAATAAGGTACTATAACTTGATTAAATGAATTGTCGAAGTTGGCATAAATATGTGATAGAATTTAAAAGAATCCAGGGGTGGATTTGTATTATAAAATAATTCTTGACAACCCCAATGTAACCTAGTATATTTGCAAGGTGGTTGTATTTTAAAATTACAACTATATAATGATTAAGACAGATTTAATGTTGAAATCAAAAAAAAGCGATATAATTCTGACAGTAAAGAATTACAATTTTAAAGTAGAAAGGAGGGAAAAATATGAAAGGATATAAAGGGTTTACCTTAATTGAATTGTTGATCGTCGTTGCTATCATCGCTATCCTCGCGGCCATTGCGATTCCGAACTTCCTTGCCGCGCAAACTCGTTCTAAAGTTTCTAAGGTTAAAGCTGAAATGCAGAGCATGGCTACCGCTTTGGAATCTTATTATGTTGATAACAACATTTATCCCCGTGCGGATGCCGTGAATACCGCTGTTCCACCGCAATTCATCCTCAGCCCGGTTGATGGTGATTATGCTAATGGTGGTGTTCTTCCCCGTGCATTAACCACTCCGGTTGCTTTCATTAGCAACCTATTCAAAGATCCATTCCGTCAAAACGGTAAGGGTTTCTATGGTTATAATGGTGGTCCGGCTACCGCTGGACAGCGTCAGGGTAACTGGCCCGGTTCTGGCTGGATCATTTCTTCTTATGGTCCGGACGTAGTCGATGGTTACGGTAGCACAACAATGGCTGAAGAATCTGCTTGGAATGACAACTATATGGGTCAGGCCGCAGGCTTCAAGCTCGAAAATTCTCCGTTTACCTATGATCCGACCAATGGAACCACTTCCGGTGGTGACGTTTGGCGCCGTGGTCCATAGTCATAAGTTTTCTTAAAATAAGAAACAAAGCGGCATTACTTGTAAAAGTGATGCCGCCTTTTTTTTATTCCCCCTTTTCATTCAAATCAGATAAAATGTTACCCATTGTAGTGATTTTTTAATAAGATGGAGTAATTATTTATGTCTGATAAACCTCAGGCTGTAATTCTGGCCGCTGGAAAATCAACCCGCGTTTACCCTTTAACTGTTACTCAACCCAAGCCCTTGCTTCCTGTTGCTAATAAACCCATATTAGCCCATAATTTGGACCGATTAGTGGGGTTGGTGGATGAAGCGGTAATAATCGTCGGATATCGTAGGGATATGATTGAAAACCACTTTGGGAATGAATATCGGGGTATCCGATTGATATATGTAGAGCAAAAGGAACAACTGGGGGCTGGCCATGCAATACTGCAGGCAGAGCCTTTTATCCGAGACCGGTTTGTGATGATGGTGGGTGACGATCTTTGTGCGCGTGTGGATATTGAGGCTGCCTTACAGTACCCCAATAGTGCGGTTGGGAAACGCGTACCCAATCCACAGTCTTTTGGGGTTTTAACCCATCAGGATGGGATTCTTCAGAAGATTGTAGAAAAACCAAAAGAGTTTGTGGGTGATTTGGCCAGTACTGGATTACACACCTTTGACCGGAGAATCTTTGAGTGCTTGAAAAATATCCCAAAATCACCTAGGGGTGAATATGAAGCGGCTGATGGAACCAACCGTTTGGCGAGTATGACCCCGGTGCAGTGTCTTGAACTTCAAGGGTATTGGTCTCCCATCGGCTTTCCATGGGATTTACTGAATGCCAATGAATACTTTCTGGAATCGTTGGAAGCAGATATCCAGGGCGATGTTGAACCGGGCGCTGTGATTAAGGGACCCGTCGTGATTGGAAAGGGAACCCGAGTCTGCAGCGGAGCTTATATTGAGGGCCCAACTTTGATTGGAGAAGACTGTCTGATTGGCCCTGGAGCCTTTATCCGCCCGAAAACAACCTTGGGTAATGGGGTGACGGTCGGGCACGGAACTGAGTTAAAGAATTCCATTGTTATGAATAACAGTGTGATCAATTACGGGTGTTACATTGCAGACTCGGTGTTGGCTGAGAATGTCAATGTGGGAGCTTCGACCGTTGTTGCCAATTGGCGGCATGATGGGAGTACCGTGAAATCTGTCGTAAAGTCTACCTTGGTGGATACGGGGCGGGAACGGTTCGGAACGGTGATTGGAGCGGGTGCCCGCATCGGCATTAAAACAGGCATATATCCAGGACGGAAGATTTGGCCTGGATTAACCACTCGACCTGGCGAAATCATAAAAAATGACATTACCAATCTAAAGTTGGATTAAACTGAAAGTTATAGAGGAGATAATATATGCCTTGGTGTCCACAGTGTGGATTTGAGTATATGCCGGGCCGAAAACTATGTCCGGATTGCCAAATTGAGTTAGTCGAAGAGCAACCGAAGGGATTTGATGAGCCTGCCGATATTGGTTTCCCGGGTGATGATGAGGAATCCAATGAACCCAAGAGCATGGAACCTTTGATGCCGATTGAGGATGGGATTCAGGCCGCTTTGTATGCCAACATCATGCGTGATTCGGAGATTCCCTATATGTTTAAAGATGGATATCTCTGGGTTATTTCTTCGGAGGCAGATAATGCAAGGTTCATTATTACCGAATATATGAATGCTTTGGATGTCGGGAATATGCCGGAGATGGATGAAGACAGCCAGGATGAACCTGAAAAATAAAAGATAATGACCGGTGGCAGTGATGCCGCCGGTTTTCTTTTAGGGGGTGGAGGACTTTCCATGTTACAGGACATCAATTTGAAGGTTCGTTTGAACAAAGACGAATATAAGTCTGTAATAGAAACCCTGGAAATCAGTTTGGGGCAATTACAACGTCAGGCTAAACAGGCGGGGATACCTGTTATGGTTGTTTTTGAGGGGATGAGTGCCGCAGGGAAAGGGACGTTAATAAATCGTTTGATTCTGCCATTAGATCCCAGGGGATTCAAAGTATATACGGTAAAACCTCCGGATGAGGAACAGGCATTACGACCTTTTCTCTGGAGGTTTTGGGTCAAGACTCCAGAGCGGGGCCGAATCCATTTATTTGATAGAAGCTGGTATCAACGGGTGTTTTCTGAACGTGTTGAGAATGGGAAAAATAGAGCGGACTGCCTGAATGACTATGAAGAAATAAACTCCTTTGAAGAGCAGTTGACCCGGGATGGGATGGTCATCATCAAGTATTACCTGCATATTAGCAGCAAGGAGCAACAGAAGAGATTCAAGAAATTTGAAGAGAATCCAGAAAGTGCATGGCGGGTAACTAAGAAAGACTGGGAGAAAAGCCGGCGGTATGATGAGTATTTGCAGGCGGGCGATGAAATGATTGAAGCAACAGATACGGTCTATGCTCCCTGGACAATTGTTGAGGCCCATGACACTCGATATGCTGCGGTCAAAATTATGCAGGAGTTTGAACGCCGAATCCAGGAAAGGTTGAATCAAGTTTCTGGTGGAACTACAACATTACCGGAGAAAAAAAGGATTGAACCTGCTACGCTTTTAGCAAGGAACTCAATCTTGGACTCACTGGATATGAGTCATATTCTGGATAAGGCTGAATATGATAAAAAGCTGGGTAAACTCCAGGATGAATTTCGTAGTGTCCAGTTTGATTTATATCGTCACCGAATCCCGATGATAATTCTTTTTGAGGGTTGGGATGCTGCGGGCAAAGGTGGAAACATTCGGCGCTTGACGGCTAATCTGGATCCTCGTGGATATGAGGTGGTACCGATTGCGGCCCCAACTGCGTTGGAAAAAGCCCATCATTATCTCTGGCGATTCTGGAAGAATGTTCCGAAGGCGGGTCATATCGCCATCTTTGACCGAACGTGGTATGGGCGAATATTGGTAGAGCGGATTGAGAACTATTGCACAGAAACTGAGTGGAAGAGAGCTTACCAGGAAATAAATGAGATGGAGGAACAGTTTACCAGTTTTGGGATAGTCGTCGTGAAGTTCTTTCTTCATATTACCCCGGAGGAGCAAATCCTTCGATTTGAAACACGACAAAATGACCCTGCCAAACAATGGAAAATCACAGAAGAAGACTGGCGGAATCGTGAGAAATGGGCTCTGTATAAAGAAGCCTACGAAGATATGCTCTTAAAGACCAGTACGACGTATGCTCCATGGACGATTGTGGAATCCAATTGTAAGCGGTATGCCCGAATCAAGGTCTTAGAAACAGCCATCAAAGCTGCTGAGAAACAAATAAAAAAGGCAAAATAGCAGCGGAAATATCCCTGGTTATTTTTGGAGGGTGATAATGGCTATTTCAGGCCGGACATTGACCCTGACGGGTGGAGTAATAAGTCCCAATCCTTTATTAACAAACATGGTTGTGGATCCATGATGGAACAATCCTGAAGCATATTTCTTTCCATATTTCGAAGGAACAATAATGGGACCATAGGTGGGTAGAGAAACCTGGCCTCCATGCGTGTGTCCACATAATATCAAATCCGGATGAAACTGGGTGGCTTCCTTAAATGAGTCAGGATTATGCATTAACAGGACTCTGGGATGGTCTCCGGATGTTCCCTCGAAGGTTTTATCCAAATCGAATAATCCTGCCCACAGGTCATCCACTCCACATATCCAAATCCCGCTATCCTTGCAGGGAACAAATACGCTTTCATTGACTAGAGGGGTAATATTGGCTTTCTGCATACAGACCATAGTCAACTCAGGGTCTGTCCAATAATCATGGTTCCCCAATACGGCATATACGCCATATTTAGCTTTTAAGTGTGCCAAATCTTCCATAACCATGGGGATGTAACGAATACTATGGGTGACATAATCTCCAGTTAATAAGATGATGTCTGGATGTTCCTCATTGGTCATTTGGACACAGTGCTTAATAAATTTACGGGAGACATAACGACTGCGGTGAATATCTGTCAGGTGGGCAATTTTAAAATGCTGCAGGGAATCTGGTAATTTGTGAACAGGAACCTTCAGGTGAACCGTTTGAACCCAGGCATGTTCCTGTCGAGTAGCTAATTGACTCCCACCGAGACCGAAGGCTAATCCAAATTGGGTGGCCCTTCTAATAATTCGATGTGATAAACGAGTTGATGGGGGTGTCATGAGAATCTTTTCCTGATGGGTTCTATTTAATTAAATCTAGCATATTACACAGGGTGATGATGTGAATGGTTAACTTATGGGTAACCCTTTGAATTTGGGATGTAAAACGGCTAAATCAATGGTACACTAGGGTATGGCAGGACAATCTGTATGACAGTGGAAAATGTGAAAATAAACAGGTCCTTTCGATACATTTTGATAATTATGTGCCTTCTGATAATTGTCGTTATCGGTGGAGGAATTCTTAATTATTACAAAGATAATAAAACATTGAAAATTGAGGCTCTGAGGACTCTTAACAATCTAACTGATTTGAAGATTGAGCAAATTGTTCGTTGGCAGAATGAACGGCTTGGTGATGCCAAACTGATACAGAGTAGTAAGAGTATTTCAGATGCGGTTAATCAATTTATTAGCCAAAGAAATAAAGAGCAACAGAAGGTCTTGTTATACATCTTTGATAAGTATATGCAGGCTTATCAGTATAGGGATTATCGGCTTATAGACAATCAGGGAAAAGTATTGTTATCAGGTTCTAAAGAAAATAATGCTTTAGGCCCTTATGCTCAAAGCATTTCAAAGGATATTATTCATAAAAAAACGATTTTTCTTTCTGACATACATGTTTCTCCCTTTAACAACAAACCCCACATGGATTTATGGATTCCCATTTTATATCCCAGTAACGAATACGATGCGCCTGTGGTGGGGGCAATAATTCTTGAAATAGACCCGGATCAATTTTTATATCCTTATCTGGAAAAATGGACGAATCCCACGAATACTTCAGAATCCTTCCTGGTTCGCCAAGAAGGCAAGGAAGTGGTATTCATCAGTCCCCTTCGGAACAGTAAAGCAAAACCCTTGGAAATGCGAATTCCCTTAAGTCGATCAGAGTTGGTTGCTGTCAGAGCTATCAAAGGTGAAAAGGAAATCTCTTTTGGTAAGGATTATCGTGGGAAATGGGTGCTTTCTGCCGCCAAGCCTGTTCCAGGGAGTGGCTGGTATTTAGTGGCAAAAGTTGACCTAGATGAAGTGTTAGCACCTGCTAAGGAAAAAGGGTTGTGGATATTGGGAACGGTCATTATTCTAGTGGGATTTTGTCTTTTTACTATTTTATTGATTTGGAAGCAGCAACAAGTTCACTTGGAGAACTTGGCCCTGCAAAATGAGATGGAAAAGAAACGATACCAGGGGCGTTATGAGCTGCTTGCTCAAAATGCTTATGACACGATTGTACTGGCAAACCAGGATTGTTGGATTATTGAAGCTAATCATCAAGCTGAAAAACTGTATGGGTATACTCAAGATGAAATTCAATCCATGAAGATAGAACAACTATTTGCCCCGGAGTGCAGCTCTCTCTTGTTAGAAATACGTGAAAAATTAAAGACTGAAACGGGGCAGATTATTGTTGCAAACCATATTAAGAAAAATCAACAGGTATTCCAGGCTGAAATAAGTATCAGCCAGATTTCCATAGAAGATGAAACATATATTCAATTTATTATTCGCGATATTTCTTTACGGAAAAAAAACGAAGATGAGCTCCGGTATCATGTAGGCCGATTAGAACTGCTGGCCAGTATAACGACGGCGATGCCAGGTGATGAGCCGTTGGCAGATAAATGTGAAAAGATTGCAGGATATGTAAAAGATGCATTCCATTTAGATGCCTGTGTTATCCGTACTTTAGATGAACATCAGGATCTACATCTCCTTGCCAGTAGCGGATTACCTGAGTCTGGGAAGATTCCCATCATGTCTGGCCGTTTAGGGTTGGGAAAACTGATACTACGGGATAAAAAACCAATAGTTATCAACGATGTTCACAGTGATTCTCGATTATCTAACTTCACAGCCATGTATAAAGGTGGTTATGAATTTATATCTTATGCGGGCGCTCCAATGATTGTTGGCGATAAGGTGATTGGGATTATTGGTGTATATTCCTCAAACAAGTTGATTCGTTTTACAGAGACTGACGTAAAACACTTGCAGATTATAGCGAATCCAGTAGGGGCCCTAATTGCTAACGATATCTTGTTTAAGGATTTAAAAAATCAGGCTCTGGAATTAGAGAAGCAAATTCAGGTTCGATTGGAATCTGAACAAAAAGCCATTCACCAGTTGGAGCATATCCATGTGCTGCATGAGATTGACCTGTTAATCACCAGCGGTGCAAATCTGGAGGCTAATCTTCATTCGGTGTTGCGACGAGTTCAGGTTCAGTTAAGAGTAGATGCCGTAGAAATATTGCTGTTGAATCCTGCAAGTTTCTTGTTGGAATATAAGTCCGGGATAGGATTCCATTTACAGGACCATTTTACAGCTAAATTGGATTTAACAGAGGGGTTTGCCGGGAAGATTGCCTTAGAAAAACAATCCAAAATTATCTTAAATATTTTTGAATATTCTAATGTTAGTTCGAAATTTACTGAATGGGTCAGAAAAGAAGGATTCAGAGCTTATGGTGGCGTCCCGCTCATCAGTAAAGGTGAGATTAAGGGCGTTATGGAAGTATATTCCCGAACTGCATTACCTGACGATCCTGATTGGCTTGAATTTTTCGAAAATCTGGGGACTCAGGCTGCCATTGCTATTGATAATGCTCAATTATTTGAGGGGCTACAAAAGACAAACACTGAACTTCTCCGAGCGTATGAAACTACCTTGGAAGGGTGGTCGAGGGCAATGGATTTGCGTGATAAAGATACTGAGGGACATACCCAAAGGGTGGCTCAAATTACAGTGGAGCTGGCCACTCGTTTAGGTATCCGGGGTGAAGAAATAACTCAAATCAAGCGTGGTGCCCTACTGCATGATATTGGAAAAATTGGTGTGCCTGATTCAATTTTATTAAAGCCGGGTCCGTTGACTGATGAGGAATGGGGCATTATGGAGATGCACCCCGTGTATGCCTATGAAATGATATATCCGATAGAATACCTCCGTCCAGCCATAGACATTCCCTATTGTCACCATGAAAAATGGAATGGGACAGGATATCCCAGAGGGTTGAAAGGCGAAGAAATCCCCATCGCCGCCCGGATATTTACTCTGGTGGATGTCTGGGATGCCTTAACTTCAGACCGTCCTTATCGAAAGGGCTGGCCTCCAGAGAAAGTCTGGAATTACATTCAGGAATTATCTGGAGTTCAGTTCGATCCCCGTATTACCCGAATATTCCTTAATTTGATGATGGATCAATCCCCCAAAAAGTAAATGGGAGTTCTTTTGTTTCTGTCAAAATAATCCGTGTAAATACCTGATTTGGTTCGACGGGGATTCCTCATCCATTCGATTCATTCACGGAGCTGCTCGGACCTGGTCCGTACCTTCTTCGTTTATTCTCCATTAACGGGACATTAGGTACGGTATAATTTTACAAATATCGTTTGATTGGAAGTTATCTTGAATAAACACCCATTTTCATACACATTAGAGCATGTTGCCGAGGGTACAGGAGCCCGTGCGGGTGTGATTCATACACCCCATGGAGATATCCAGACTCCGATTTTTATGCCGGTCGGAACTCAGGCCACTGTTAAATGTATGTCTCCCGAAGAATTGAAGGAAATCGGAGCTCAGATTATCCTGTGTAACACTTATCATCTTCATTTGCGGCCCGGAGAAGCTCTGGTGAAGCGGCATGGCGGACTGCATGGTTTTATGAACTGGGACCGTCCCATATTGACGGATTCCGGAGGGTTCCAGGTGTTCAGCCTGTCTGAACTTCGGAAGATGTCCGAGCAGGGAGTAGAGTTCAAATCGCATTTGGATGGTTCAAAACATTTTCTGACTCCTGAATCCACCATTGATATTGAAATGGACCTTGGGGCTGACATTATCATGTGTTTGGATGAATGTGTTCCCCATGATGCTGATTTGGCCTATACCGAAAAATCTCTGGGTTTAACAACACGATGGGCGACTCGTTGCAAGAAACAATGGGAAACCCGACTGGAAACGGATTGGGTCACCCAATCGGCATTGTTTGGTATTTGCCAGGGCGGGATGTATCCCAATCTCCGCAAGGAATCAGCCCGTCAGTTAGTGGATTTGGATTTTCCCGGTTACTCGATCGGAGGATTGAGTGTCGGAGAACCTGTGCCGCAAATGCTGGAAATGTTGGAATATTCTGTGGCAGAGCTTCCGGCTGAGAAGCCTCATTATTTTATGGGACTGGGGACTCCGTTGGAATTATTTGAGTGCATTGAGCGGGGCGTGGATATGTTTGATTGTGTTCTTCCTACCCGAAATGCCCGAAATGGAACGGTGTTTACACGCACTGGTAAACTGGTGGTGCGTAACGGGGCTTATACTGAGGATATGCTGCCGATGGACCCGGAATGTGGTTGTTATGCCTGCCGCCATTATACCCGTGCTTATGTACGCCATTTAATTTGGGCAAACGAGATATTAGGGTTACGACTCTGTACCTTACACAACCTTTATTTTCTGTTAGAATTAGTGAGAAACATCCGTCTTGCCATCCTGGAAAATCGGTTCATTCCCTATAAAAAGGCGTTTTTCGACAGGTACCAGAGTGAATCCGGAGATGAGTAGAGACGAATTTATTAAGGAGAATTAAGACTATGTTTGGATTTTTGATTCAGAATGCGTATGCAATGGGTACTCCAGCCGCTCAAGGTGGTGCACAACCGACAGGCCCGGCCGCCATTTTTGCTAACCCCATATTTATGATGGTCATCATTATGGTGATTTTCTATTTCTTTTTGATTGCCCCACAGCGAAAAGAACAGAAAAAACATCAGGAGCGTTTAAACAACCTTAAGGTAGGCGATAAGGTCATTACCTCTGGAGGAATCCATGGCATCATCACCAATGCTTCCGGTGATGTCCTGAAAGTGAAAGTGGCAGATAATGTGAAACTGGATATCTCCCGTACGGCTATCGTTTCTGTTCAGAGTGCTGAGTCACCGGTTGCTCCTGAAAAGTAGGAGTATTTCGGAATCATAAAAATAAGTATTCTAAAAAGGGCTGATTCAGCCCTTTTTTTATTAGTATCCGGAGGATAATCAAATGCTGTTTACTGAAACACTGTATCAGTTATTTAAGAACGAGCTTCGCCAGTTGGCAGAGGAAGGTTGTGATGTCGCTGAATTGACGGCTCACTATGAAGCTATATCCGAGAAAGATCCTCAGGCAGAGAAGAAGTGCGAAGCCTTATATAAGAAAGCGGCTAAACTCAAACCCCGTAAAGATTATCCTTATCAGGAACCCAGTGACTATTCCAAAATTCTGAAGAAACGCAGTCGGGGAATTCGCCGATTTAAGAAACTACCCTCTGACGACGTATTGAAGGATAAGATTCTGGGGGCATGGCTGGGTCGTGGTGCCGGATGTACTCTGGGAAAACTTGTTGAACCGTTTATGAATGAATATGACGCCATGGTAAAAATGTTGAAAGCCCATGGATGTTGGCCCATTACAGGTTATTTACCTTACCCGACTTTAGAGGTCCCTGAAAAAATTAATTATCATCATTGGGCCCATGAAATGAAGATTATCGACCGGGATGTCCTGAAGGCCTGTGAACGGGATGATGATATGGATTACACCTGTCTGGGACTTCATTATGTGGAGAAATATGGGGAAGGTTTTACCCCGGAAAATGTCGCCCTCGAATGGACAATGAAATTGCCTTATAACCGGGTTTATACTGCGGAAAAAGTAGCTTACTGGAACTTCACCCGTAATATCAATCCGCCGGATTCTGCCACCCGAAACAATCCTTATCGGGAATGGATCGGAGCCCAAATTCGTGCGGATGCTTTTGGTTATGTCGCCCCAGGATGGCCTGAGAAAGCGGCGGAACTGGCCTATAAGGATGCCTGTATCTCCCATGTGAAAAATGGTATCTATGGAGAGATGATGTTTGCGGCCATTATTGCGGCGGCTTTCACATCAAAGACTCTGGACCAGGCTATTGATGCGGGGCTGGCTGAAATCCCCAAAACATCACGACTTTTTGAAGCCATCCAGCAGGTTCGGACATGGGTCATTGAAGATAAAGACCCCATGAAGACTATTTCCCGGATTCGGGATGTGTTTGGTCGGTATCATGCTGTTCATACTATCAACAATGCGGCTATTGTCATCAATGCCCTGTGTTATTCTGAGGGTGATTATGAAAAGGCAATCACTCTGGCTGTCATGGGAGGTTGGGACACTGATTGTAATGGTGCTACCGCCGGCTCCATCATGGGGGCTTTCCTGGGTGCTGTACAACTTCCCCACAAATGGACAGGCCCTCTGAATGATACCCTTCATTCTGATGTGGTAGGTTTTACTCACAGTCGGTTTACAGATTTGGCGGAGAGAACACTGGTCCAGGCAAAGAAAATAACAGGATAATATTGAACTTCACAAGAATGTCAAAAGGAACGGAGGAAGAGTCCCGTTCCTTTTTCTTTACCTGCGGAAAAGTGAATAATAGGTTTATAATAAGTCAAGGATTTTAATGTGCTTTTAATGAATGTGGAGAATGTGAGTAAATATCATGTTTGATTTGCTGATAAAAAACGGAGAAGTAATCGATGGGACTGGAAAGCCCCGCATAAAAACGGATGTTGCCATCCAGGGTGAAAAGATTGTTGCTATGGAATCCGGTATTCCGGAAAACAAAGCCAACCGGATTATTGATGCGTCCGGCAAATGTGTTTGTCCCGGATTTATTGATATCCATTCCCATACAGATGTGTCATTACTGGTAAATCCCCGCTCAGAAAGTAAAATTCGTCAGGGGGTGACTTCTGATATCTCTGGTAATTGTGGTATCAGCCCATTCCCTATCGGTCCTATTGGACATGTTGAGACCCGGGAATTTATGAAGAAACATGGTTTGGAGCTCGATTGGGAAGATATAGGTGGATTCTATTCCCGATTAGAAAAACAAGGTATAGGGACTAATTATGGTTCGTTTATTGGGCATGGCGGATTACGGATCTATTGTATGGGCGAAGATAACCGACCGCCGACTCCTGAGGAATTGAATAAGCAAAAATATGAAATGGAAAAATCAATGGAGCAGGGGGCCTTGGGATTAACCACCGGGTTGATTTATCCTCCGGGGTGTTTTGCTGCCATGGATGAAATTGTCGAAATCGCTAAAGTTGTGGCGGCTAAAGGTGGCATCTATGCTTCGCATATGAGAAGTGAAGGCCGGTTGTTGCTGGAATCTATTACGGAGACTTTGACTATCGGGCGGCGTGCAAAAATCCCCGTTCAGATTTCCCACTTAAAATCGGCAGGTCGGAAAAACTGGGGCAAAGGAAAATGGGCGATTGAACTGATACAGATGGCGGTTGATGCCGGGTTGCCGGTTCATGCCGACCGTTATCCCTATATTGCCTCTTCGACAGAGTTATCCTCAATGTTGCCAGACTGGGCTCATGATGGCGGTATGGCTCGCATGTTGGAGCGTCTGCGGGATCCCCAATCCCGGGCTCGAATCATTGAAGAAATTGTCGCTAATATTGGGCAGGAGTCAGGTTATGAAGACACACTCATTTCTTCTGTGCATAAAAATCATGATTTACTAGGCAAACAACTTCAGAGTATCGCCGCTGAACGCAATAAGTCTATTCCGGATACGGTGTGCGATATTCTTCTGGAAGAAGACGGAATGGTCAGCGCAATATTTTTCTCTATGGATGATACCGAAACGGATGCTTTTATTTCTCAACCCTGGGTCTCTATTGGTTCGGATACAACGGCCCGTGCACCTTATCCTCCGTTGAATGAAGACCAGCCCCATCCCCGTGCTTACGGCACATTCCCCCGGGTTATTTCTCATTACTCAAAGGAGAAGAATCTCTTTTCCCTTGAAGAGGCCATTCGTAAAATGACAGGACTGAATGCTGAAATTCTGCATCTGAAAGACCGTGGGATTCTGGCAAAGGATTATTACGGGGACATCGTGATTTTTGATATTAACCGTATCAAGGATACCGCAACCTTCATGAAACCTCATCAATATCCATTGGGTATTGAATATGTTTTAGTGAATGGCAAAACCATCATTGAAGAAGGTATCCATACCGGAGCTCTCGCCGGTAAAATTCTCAGGAACTAATTCTGTTGTTTATGGGTTTATTTCTTTATCAAGCAAAACTCATAAATGAATAGAAGGAGTTACTGAAATGCCAATTAATGTCGGTCAATCTGCTCCAGATTTCGAACTTGCCTCCACTCTGGGTGAAGGAAAAGTAAAACTATCTGATTTCAAGGGTAAAAAGAATGTCGTATTATTCTTCTTTCCGCTGGCTTTCTCTCCCGTGTGTGCTAATGAGATGCCCAATTTTGAAAAGCACATTGCTGAATTAACCGCTAATGATACCGTGTTTTTCTCTGTCAGTGTGGATTCTTTGTACACATTGAAAGCCTTTGCCGGGCATTGTAAAGTGTCCCAGTTCCCCATGTTGTCAGATTTTCATCCCAAAGGCGATGTTGCTAAAAAATATGGTGTCTATGCAGACGACCACGGGATTGCTCAAAGAGCCACGATCATCATTGATAAACAAGGAGTGGTCAGGTTTACCCATGTGAATGAGTTGGTTAAAGAACGGGATTTGTCCGCTTTCCTGGATGTTCTGAAAAGTCTTTAATTTACAGTAATAAAAAAAGACCGGCCTTTTCGAAGGTCGGTCTTTTCTTTTTTAACAAAGTATATGTTTAACGAATACCTGCTTTTGCTAAAGCATCTCTCAAATTTTGTTCGCTTGCTGCTCCAACAAAATGTGCCACCACAACACCATTTTTCCAAACGACAAGTGTTGTTGGAATCCCTGTGACATGATAGCTTCTCGAAATCATATTTTGAGTGTCATCTAATATCGGGAAAGTTAATCCCCTTTTCCCTCTGAAATCATCAATAACTGATCTCTTTTCGTCATTGATTCCTAAAACGACCAATCCTTTTGGAGCAAATTCCTTATGCAATTTTTCTATGGAAGGGAGTTCTTTTCTGCAAGGGGGACACCAGGATGCAAAGAAGTCTATCAAAACTACTTTTCCTCTCAAGCTTTTCAAGTTGTATGAGGCATTGTAATTGATGGCTTTTAACGTAAAGTCTGGCGCTTGTTTGCCTGTGAAATTTTTTCTTTTGGCTTTTGGAAGGAATCTTGTATCTTTTTCATATCAACAAATTGGTAGCCTGAAGGTGGACTGAAATTGAAATGATTGGCAGCAAACTGTGGGTGTGGATCAAAATTATTGATATAGGTTGTCTGTTCCGTCGTCATTTTTCCATCTTTGGTTCCCTTACTGGCATATTTTTTCAATATGTACCAGGTATTCTTATCTACCCAATAGAGTATTGGGCCATTGATAAGCGATTTTGATGGATTGGGGTCGGCATCTATTCGAATGACATAACAGTCATGCGGTTGATTGTTTACAGTAAGGGTTTCTTCCCGTAAAAATGCGGGGTTTTTCGATTTCGTAATTGTAGCGATAGGACCTAGTGCATCCATTAATTCGGATAATTCATTATTAGGATCTTGAGATAATGCTTCGGCTATTGAAAATTGTATGTATTGTTTTTTCGCTTGAGACAGCAGGTAAATATTTTTACCATCCGAATGCATAGCCGAGTTGGAATTATTGTATTTAAACAGTTTTTTAGATGGTATGGATTCCATAGAGACAATATGCTCACTCGTTTCTCTCATGCCCAGTATATTGGTAGAGATTTTAACCTTTGTGGACATCTTGAAGGCGTCAATGGCTGTATAAGTATTTTGGATATTAGTGAGGATCGTATTAATATCTATCGCGGATCCATTGTTATGAGCGGTAGTTTGTTTACTTGAAGTGCTCGATATACTGGTCGCGGCTTCTAGTTTCTTTTGCGCTTCCAGTGCCTTTTGGGCGGCTTCCTGTTGCTCTTTGGCAATACGTTCTGCCTCAAGTTTTGTGACTCGGTTCTTGGACCCCACTGCCGCTTGCTTTAATAAATTCTGTGCCTCTGCTGATGCAGAATTCCATATCAGGATCTGCTTACAATAATCCTGGCAGGTGGCATAATCCTCTTTATCAAAGGCATCCTGAGCTTCTTTCATCCAGGTAGTTTCTGGATCGTTCACCCTGCTGACTGGGACCGTAGTCCGAATCCCTTTGTTTTCCATCGTAACCTGGTTGTTGAAACGCTCAATGAGTTTACCTTCCAGACCCGCTCCATTCTTGAGATTTAATGTGAGCCCGAATGAAGCTCCTGCCAGTGAAAGGCACAAGATAAATGTTTGAAGTTGAATTAGCTTCCCTCTGCATATCGGCATATAAACAATTCTCCTTGATAAATTTTCCATAAATTAACATCAGTTGACTAAATTGTCTATTAAAGTTGTACAACATGATATTTATTGGATGTTATTCAGGAGTTGGGCAGGGTTACGCTATAATTAATAATCATGAATAAAGTTAAAAAACCTGCCATCCTTGCCTTAGAAGATGGAAAAGTCTTCCATGGCTATGCCTTCGGTGCTGAAGGTGAGAATTACGGGGAAGTTGTATTCAATACTTCCATGACCGGTTATCAGGAAATCCTGACAGATCCATCCTATAAGGGTCAAATCGTTACCATGACCTATCCGTTGATTGGTAATTACGGAGTTAATGCTGAAGATGTGGAATCTCGCCAACCCTATGTTGAAGGTTTTATCATCAGAGAATACTCCGGCATTACTAGTAACTATCGGGCTGACAGTGATCTTGGTACGTATTTGAACAAACATGGTATCGTCGGTATCGAGGGTGTGGATACCCGTGCACTGACCAAACATCTCCGGACGTATGGTGCAAAACAAGGCGTCATTTCGACGGTGGATGATAATCCTGAAAGACTTGTGGAGAAGGCGAAGAATTCCCCCCACTTAGTCGGGCGAGATTTGGTCAAAGAAGTTACGATTGAAAAGCCCTATGTATTTGTCCCTAACAAGTCCGACCTTGAATGGAATGGGTGCTACGCTGATTATTCTCCCGATAAAGCGAAGTTCCATGTGGTTGCTTACGACTGTGGTATCAAACTGAACATTCTCCGATTGCTGGCAGCGCATAACTGCAAAGTTACCGTTGTTCCAGCGGATATGTCCGCGGAAGATGTTTTGGCGTTTAATCCTGATGGTATCTTCCTGTCCAATGGACCTGGTGATCCTGAAGCTGTCACATACCTCATTGAGAATGTAAAAAAACTCATTGGGAAAAAGCCGATTTTCGGGATTTGTTTAGGTCAACAGATTCTAGGTTTGGCCTTTGGTGGCAAAACATATAAACTAAAGTTTGGTCATCGTGGTGCTAACCATCCAGTCAAACAATTAGCTACTGGGAAAATTGAAATTACTGTTCAGAACCATGGTTTCTGTGTGGACCTTGATTCGGTGAAGAATTCCGGTTTGCGAATTACTCACCTGAATCTCAATGATATGTCGAATGAAGGTATGGAGCACGAAACACTCCCAATTTTCTGTGTTCAATATCACCCAGAATCTTCAGCCGGACCTCATGATGCCCGCTACCTATTCGATAAGTTTGTCGAAAATATGGAAAAAAGCCGTTAAATAAAATTGAGTAAATCACGAAAGCGGAGAAGATATAAAAGTCTTCTCCGCTTTTTTATTTGGGGTACAATCAGAATAGGTATGGAGGAGATAATATGTCGAAGAAAAATATCTTTTTATTATTGATGGTATGTCTTGTAGGTTTATCATCGGTTTGGTCTGTCCAGATTCAATGGTTTGGTCAGGCAGCGTTTTTGTTCACTGCTAAGGATGGCACAAAAATTATCACCGACCCTTACGAACCAAAAGGTTTTGGGGGTGCAGTAAATTACAGCACTATTACGATAAAGGCCGATGGTGTAACTGTCAGCCATGACCATGCAGACCACAACGATGTATCCAGTCTTCCAGGAAAACCCAGCGTGATTAAAAGTGCCGGGTATTCACAAATCAATAATGTATCAATTCAGGGGATTGAATCTTTTCATGATGACCAACAAGGCAAAGCGCGTGGGAAGAATCTCATCTTTGTGTATTCAATCGACAGTCTTCGAATATGTCATCTGGGGGATCTGGGACAAAAGTTGACGCAGGACCAAATAAAACAAATTCTAAAGAAGGGTCCGATTGATGTGTTACTGATTCCTGCCGGTGGCGTTTATACTTTGGACTCGTCAAAATTATCGGATGTAATTGCTCAAATTAATCCTCGAATCACCATTCCCATGCATTACAAGACAGACCAAATTAAAATTCCTCTACGTCCTGTTGATGATTTCCTGAAATCCCAAAAGAATGTGACCCGACTGGGAAGCAGCACCCTACGAATTAGTAATGCAATCTTGCCTGCATCAAATAAAATTTATGTATTAATTCCTTCAAATTAAAATATGTAATGTAGTATAATCTTCTGGCTGGTGGTATGAAATTATAGGGAAGGTGTTCTTTTTTTGATGACGAATCGGCATTGGTTGTTTTTATGTGTGTTCTCTTTCCTTGGGATTTGGGTTTTATTTCTGGCTTCGGATTACAGGGTGTCCCATCGAAAATTTGTGCCTACTGGAGACGAACCTCATTACTTGTTGATTACCCACAGTCTGGTATATGACCACGATATCAATCTGGCCAATAATTACCAGAATCAAGATTGGAAGATTTTTTATAAGGAAAAGTCTCTTGAGCCGCACAACTTCGACAAAACTCCTTATTCTATTCACAACTTCGGCCTACCGCTAATCCTCACTGTTCCCTATGCCATTGGAGGATACCCTGCTGTTTTAGTGTTTATCAGTTTGGTCATGTTGAGCTCTCTGATTTTGTGTTGGCGAACGGCTGGCATGTTGGCTGGAACTAATATGACAAATATTTTTCCATTATGGGCGATTGGGTTATCAACCCCTTGGCTTTCTTTTGCAGGGCAGGTTTATACCGAAGTAATAGCAATGTTTCTTGTGAGTTATTTCTTGTATGTTTTAATCAAAGGTCCCACTCGACTGTCAATGATAGGCGTTTTGTTGGGATTGGCTTATTTACCACTGCTGCATCTGAAGTTTTCCTTTTTGATTGGTGTCTTTGGTGTGCTCTTTTTCTTTCGATGCAAAGGCTGGGTGTGGAAAGGAATTCTCACCGGTTGGGTTGGATTAATTATTCTGGAAATGTGCTTATTGGGATGGATGGTATATGGGAACTTTTCCATATTTGGCCCTTATGTTGGATATAATTGGAGCAGTTATCGCCGATTGGGCCAGACTTGGTTAATCTATTTGCTGGACCCTCAATATGGGTTCTTATTCCAATCCCCAGTTTATCTGGTTTCTATCCTGGGTGGTTATCTTGCATGGAAAGAGCATCGCTGGGGTTGGATACTTCCCTGTGTTTTCCTGGCCTATTATGGTTTCCTCTCCTATGAGCCCCCCTTCTTTATTGGATGGACAACAGCCGGGAGGTTTCTCCTGCCTGTAATGCCGGTATTGGCAATTCTGACAATTCGAGTTTTTCAGGAAAAACTTCCTCGGGTGGGACAGATAGTTGTTTATGGATTGGGTGGATTGAGTTTATTGTTTGCACTGTTTTTGAATCGACATCCTGCCGCTCGTTATCTCTGGTTGCAGGATTACGCAAATCGATATGTGCCGGGAGCGAAAAAGTATCTTCCACATTATTGGGAACACTGGGAATGGAGCTGGGATGGGAAAGTTCCAATGCCGTCGCTTCACACTCGGGAATACATTGCTACGGCTATTCTTCTCTTATTTGCTTCCACAATGGTATGGCTGATGTATCGTGCATACTTCCAGATGAAATCGAAGGTGGAGCAGAAAAACTAAGCGGCTGGTTTGCTGAAGATTTTATTTTCTTTACCTTCGCGGATGCGTTGGATATTACTCCGATGCCGCCAGATGATGAATGTCCCTATGAGAATGGCCAAAGCAGTATATAGGATGTTCCCATCAATCAGATAAATAAACAGGGGGAAACAGACCGCTGAAATGATGGAACCCAGGGAGACATACCGACTGAGTGTGACCACGATTATAAATATCCCCAGTGTATAAATGGTGGCCCATGGGGCTAACGCCAGGAAAATCCCGAAGGTAGTGGCGACACCTTTCCCTCCCTTAAATCTTAAAAACAGGGTGAAAATGTGGCCTGATACTGCGGCTAATCCCACCAGCAGAAGTTGCCAGTCCAAGGTGATTCCCAGCAATTTCATGGCAACCAGTACCGCGGCAGTCCCTTTTAAAATATCTACCAGTAATGTGGTGAATCCGAGGGGTTTCCCTAATACTCTTAAAGCATTGGTGGCACCGGGATTTTTACTGCCATGTTCTCGGATATCGATTCCTTTGACGAGTTTACCCAGCCAGAAACTTGTGGGAATGGATCCCAGCAAATAGGCGAGGGCGATTGCAATCAAAAGAATCATGGAGGTTATGACCGTTGTTTAAGTTTCTTTTTTGACCGAATATTGAGGGTGACTGGACAGCCGATAAAGCCAAATGCTTTTCGAATACAGTTCATTAAATATCGAGTATAGTCACTGGGTATGGAATCTTTTAAATTCACAAACAGAGTGAAGTGGGGCGGAGCTGTATCGGTTTGAGTCATATAATAAACTTTTACTTCTTTGCCATGGATTTCCGGTGGCTGCCAATGTTCAATGGCACCTTCCAGGAATCGATTTAATTCACCCGTTGAAACACGAGAGTGACGGGCTTCCATCACCTGATCCACATATTCAAAGATTCGCTCAACGCGCTTTCCCTGAGTGGCGCTGGTATAGAGAACTGGAACCCAGGTCATAAAATAAAGGTTTTTTTCAACATGTTTCTGATATTCCCGCATCGCTAGATGAATATTGGCACCACGGTCCTGCGGCAGCATGCTCTCAAACAACATACTTTGATCGACATAAACTTTAGGGGCTTTTTCTTTTTTGAACTTCTTGAAGGGGATTTTTTTTGGCTTTCCATCTTCAAACAGTTCATCTTCATCATCACTCTGGAATTTGGGATCTTCTTCCCGTTTTTTGAACCGGGCGAGATAATCATCCACTTTTTCTTCAATCAAGTCCCACTTATTTATCACTAATATACAGGAAGTACCTTCCTGAGCAATGTAGCCAGCCAGTTTTGCATCCTGACTTGTAATGCCCTCTTGAGCATCGACTACCAGGATAGCAACATCGGAACGCCGGATGGCGTGCAGGGCGCGATTGACAGAGTAGTATTCTACATTTTCATTGACGCGCGATTTTTTTCGTATTCCTGCGGTATCAATCAGAATATATTCTTTACCGTTTCTGACTATCACGGTATCTATGGAGTCGCGAGTTGTTCCCGATTGATCGGAAACGATGGAGCGCCGTTGACCCAGTAATTCATTTAATAAAGAGGACTTTCCAACATTCGGCCGGCCGACAATGGCGATTCGAGCGGCGGGGTTGATTTCGTTTTCCTCATCTTGCGGCGGAAATAGTTTGACGGCTTCATCCAACACATCACCCAGGCCATTGCCATGCAGAGATGAAATTGGATGCGGGTCGCCCAATCCTAATTTGTAAAACTCAGTCCAGGAGGAATAATCTGTTGTGTTGTCTATCTTGTTGACGACCAGTAACAGGGGCTTGTTATGTTTACGCAGCAGATTGGCGACTTCAATATCACTGTCCATGAAGCCAACTTTTCCATCCACAATGAACAGAATAACATCGGCTTCCCGGATGGCAAACTCTGCCTGATCCCGAACCTCGGCCTCAATTTCATCCATAGAACCGGGTATGAATCCCCCCGTATCAATGACTGTGAAACTACGGCCATTCCAGTCGCTTTCTCCGTAGTTCCTGTCACGGGTGACTCCTGGGATATCTTCAACAATAGCTTGCCGGCAGCCAACCAATCGATTGAACAGGGCTGACTTTCCGACATTTGGGCGCCCAATAAGGGCTAAAATAGGCAAGTTTTTATGGGACATAGTCTTATATTCTATCATGATACGGCCTTTCAAGTCCGAAATCTACTCAAACTATCTCTGTCTGCAATGTTTAGTGTGCTCCCACAATGATCCAGTTCCTCTGAAGGCTGGTACTTTTTCTGGTTAATTGCTAACCTGGAATGTGAATCTATTTTGTATTTCCGAACCATTCTCCTACCACTTTAAATCCTGATGATGAACGAAGCAGAAACGAAGGGGGAAGGTCGAAAATATAAACCCCACCCCATGAGCTTTTATTCAAAATAATACCCTCAAACCATTTTCATATAAGCACCCTCTTCCGGAAGAGAATATATTATTTTTTTCAATAGGGTATTGACGGATTGTCCTGATGTGAGAGAATTTGCTAAAATGGATAATCTCTATATATCTGAATAAGGTGACCCTATGGTTTTGGATGGTAAAGTTGCGGTTGTGACCGGTGCCGGCAGTGGTATTGGAAAGGCCGTAGCCAGTGAGTTGAAAGCACAGGGTGCGGCTGTTGTTCGGGCATATCGCAGTGCCGAAAAGATGGAACAGGTGGACGATAAAGAACTGATTGTTCCTACCGATGTGACCTCTACCGAATCCTGTGATAACTTGATCAATATGGCTATGGAGACTTTTGGCCGGGTGGATATTCTGGTGAATAATGCCGGGATGACTCGGGATACCCTGCTGATCCGTATGAAAGACGAAGACTGGGATGCCGTACTGGATACCAACTTAAAGGGTGCTTTCCGGTGTACACGATCTGTCGCTCGCATTATGATGAAGCAGCGTTCTGGATGCATTATAAATATATCCAGTATCATTGGTCAAATCGGAAATGCCGGGCAGGGTAACTATGCTGCCAGTAAGGCCGGATTGATTGCTTTCACTCAATCTATGGCAAAAGAACTGGCAACACGGAACATTCGTGTGAACGCCGTAGCCCCCGGTTTCATTGAAACAAAAATGACAGGCATTTTGCCTGATGATTTGAAAACTAAAATGTTGTCCATGATACCCTTGGCCCGATTGGGTAAGCCTGAAGATGTCGCGGCGGTTGTCCGTTTTTTATGTACCGAGGATGCTTCCTACATTACCGGGCAGGTGATTCGGGTTGACGGTGGAATGGTTATCTAAAACATTAGATTTGTATTATACTTAATAGTTTGACGGTCACGGACCGATATTTTTTGTAAGAAGACCCTTAGGAGGTTAACTTCAATCATGTCTAATGAGATCAAAGACAAAATCAAGAAGATTATTGTCGAGAAGCTGGGTGTTACCGCAGATCAGGTGAAAGACGACGCAAAATTCACTGATGATCTGGGTGCTGATTCTCTTGATCAGGTTGAACTGGTCATGGAACTCGAAGAACAGTTTGGTATTGATATCCCTGATGAAGAAGCCGAGAAAATCCAGACTGTCGGCGATGCCATGAAGTTCGTTGAAATAAAGATGGCCGACAAGTAAACCGTTCGAGAATAAACCGGGTGAAAAATACTTGTTATTTCCCGCTTTAACCGAACAGGAATATTTATGAATGAACGAAGAGTAGTTATCACGGGCATGGGCGTTGTTTCTCCAAACGGTATTGGTTTGGACAACTTCTGGAAAGCCCTGCTCGCCGGCAAAAGTGGCGTTCGATTGATTGAAAAATTCGACGTCTCAGACTATCCCGTGAAAATCGCCGGCGAAATCCAGGACCTTGTTCTGGAGGATTATATGGACCCAAAAGAGGTCCGGCGAACCGATCGGTTCGTTTGTTTAGCAGTCATTGCCTCCGAAATGGCGGTAAAGGATGCTGGTATCGATTTGTCCAAGGAAGATGCTTATCGCTTGGGCGTTATGATTGGTGCTGGCGTTGGCGGGTTGGACACCATCGAAAAACAGGTGGCCGTTCTTCTTGAACGGGGTCCCCGTCGAATTTCCCCCTTCCTGATTCCTCAACTGATTGTCAACATGGCCAGTGGCATGGTTTCTATTCGATTTGGTCTGAAAGGACCAAATAGTGCTGTCGTCACAGCCTGTGCAACCGGTACTAATAATATCGGTGATGCAGTTCGGATTATTCAGCGTGGAGATGCAGATGTTATGCTGGCAGGCGGTACCGAAGCAGCTGTTACGCGAACCGGAATCGCCGGCTTTACCAACATGAGAGCACTCTCTACCCGTAATGATGACCCTGCTGGCGCATCAAGACCTTTTGATGCCAATCGTGATGGTTTTGTTATGGGTGAAGGTTCTGGTGTGGTACTTCTGGAAAGTCTGGAGCATGCGCAAAAGCGTGGTGCACGGATTTATGCTGAAGTTGCTGGTTATGCCATGACCTCTGATGCCTTCCATATTACCCATCCGGATGAAAATGCTATGGGCATGACCCGTGTAATGGAATTGGTCGTTAAAGATGCTGGTTTAAAACCTTCCGATGTGGATTACATTAATGCACATGGAACATCCACTGAATTGAATGATAAGTATGAAACGACGGCTATTAAAAATGTTTTTGGTGAACATGCGAAAAAATTAGCCATTAGTTCTACTAAATCAATGACGGGGCATTTGTTAGGTGCAGGTGGTGGTGTTGAAGCCATCGCAACAACAATGTCTATTTATACCGGTATGGTACATCCGACCATCAATTATACAACGCCTGATCCGAATTGTGATTTGGATTATGTGCCCAATGTAGCCCGTAAGATGCCCGTCAATGTCGCCATTTCCAATTCATTTGGATTTGGTGGCCATAATGCGGCTTTGTTGATAAAAAAATATACAGAATAACCGTACGGAACCCGTTCGGAATTGTAACTATCATGCCTGGCAGTTCCTTTTGGGGAGCTGCCAGGCATTTTAAATTCTATGAAAAATGATTCAACAATAACTCAGGACGTCGCTTTGATGGATCCTGAACGAATAGTGTCATTGGAGTCCTTGCAGAAGGCCTTGGGATATAAATTTCAGTCTCTTCAGCATCTGGATCATGCCCTGACCCATAGCTCTTATCGGCATGAAGCTCGTTCTCAGAATGTCATGGATAATGAACGACTGGAATTTCTTGGCGATGCTGTATTGAATTTCGTGGTATCCCATCACCTCTATAATTTGTTCTCTGATTTAGCGGAAGGGAAACTGGCTAAACTGAAATCTTTCCTGGTCAGCGAGCCAATCTTGGCTTCTTTGGCGAAACAGTTGGAACTGGGCAGTTATCTGAAATTGGGTAAAGGTGAAACTAAATCGGGTGGAGCAGATCGAATATCAAATCTCGGAAATGCGTTCGAGGCAGTTATTGGGGCGATATATCTGGATGGTGGGATCGAGCCTGTTCGTAAATTTATTCTTGAACAACTACAGGATGATCTCGATAAATCAGGGCAGGATTATTTTCTTCGGGATTATAAATCCATTTTTCAGGAATTTGTGCAAGCTCGTTTTAATACGATTCCTGTTTATACCATCGTCAGTGAATCAGGTCCTGACCATGATAAGCGTTTTAATGTGCGAGTCACTGTGAATCACACTGAGTATGGATTGGGTCAGGGACGAAGCAAAAAAGAAGCTGAACAGGCCGCTGCGCGTATTGGTTGTGAGCATTTTAAAATTACCCGCCAGTTCTGATTTATTGTTTCAGGCTTTACAAAAACCATGGACTTGGCTATTCTGATGGAATAACTTAAAACTATATTGGGTGCACTTTATAGGAGGATACTATTCATGGTAATTCATACGGATCGATATACCAAAACAATGTTGACACTGATTGCTTTTTTCTTATTCTGTCTGGTATTGAAAGGTTTGGTCTTTATTCCAACAGCTGATGCTTTAACACGTTTACCGGGCATAACCGATGAAAAGGGTAATCCTGTCATGTTGACGGATGTGTATGTAAGAAATACGCCACAATCCCCGGTAGAAACAAATATCAACAATAAACGGATTGAAGTCTATTGGACGAAGCCCATGCCGGTATTCATTGTTGAACAGAAAAACAATGTTTTACCCATTCCACCCGCTGATTCTAAATAGTCATTAAGTTTGGAAAATTATATAGCCCGGTGAATCGTTTGATTCCCGGGCTATTTATATTTCTTGAATAACTAGATTTTTCTATTGCCTACATAATCTGACAAAGCAACTAAAACTTTAGCTCTATCGCTGAATATGGATAAATCATCTCGGCAGCCCTGCATTAATTCCTGAACTAATTCCTTGGCGCGAGCCATTCCGTGGATCTTTGGATAGGTGGCCTTATCATGCTCTAAATCACCACCAATTTTCTTTCCTCGTTGATCTTCATTCCCTTCAATGTCCAGAATGTCATCTGTGACTTGGAATAAAAGACCAATTTTCTCGGCATACGACCTTAATTGGATAATTTGTTCTTCTGTGGCATTGGAGGCATAAGCACCCATTAGAACGGCTGCTCTAATTAATGCACCTGTTTTATGTGAATGAATATAGGCCAGTCTTGTTTCGTCAATGGGCTGTCCTTCAGATTCCAAGTCGGCAACCTGACCTCCCACCATACCATTCATACCACTGGCGACTGCCAGCTCTTGAATGATATTTATCTTTTGAATTTCAGGTAGAGATGAAGATTGCGCGGATTTACTGACAACCTCAAAAGCCAGAGAGATAAGTGCATTTCCAGCTAATAATGCAGTTGCTTCATCAAACTGTTTGTGGGTGGTGGGTCTTCCTCGCCGCAGGTCATCATTGTCCATACAGGGTAAATCATCATGAACCAGTGAATAACAATGAATAAACTCCAAGGCACAGGCTGGAGGCAATACTTCTTGGATATCACCCTTTAGCATTTCCGAGGTGGCTATGGCTAATACGGGTCTGAATCGTTTTCCGCCATTAAGAACTGCATATCGCATGGCTTCTCTTAATCGATTGGATGGTTCAGGTAATAGTGTAGTCAATTTCTCGTTAATAATGACGACTTTATCCGCAAAGTATTGTTTCACATTTACTGGATTTTCATCAGAAGGGGACATTCTCGTCCTCATTGAATAAGTTATCTTTGGTATCAGTCCTTAATTCGGTCTCGACTAATTTCCCTGTGTTTTTGTCTTCCATCAATAGGGTAATCTTTTTCTCTGCTTCATTAAGTCTTTCATGGCATAGCCGCGATAACTTAACTCCTTCTTCGAATAACTGAAGGGATTTTTCCAGAGGGACATCTCCTGTTTCCATTTGTCTGACAATTTCTTCCAGTCTTTGCATGGCTTCTTCAAAAGACTTTGTTTTTTTGGTATCAGCCATTGGATGGATTCTCCTTTTCCATGACTTTCGCTTTTAATTGGCCCTTATGGAGCCGGACACTGATAATATCGTTTTCTTTGATAGAGGCGCTGTCTCGGATGGCTTCACCTTGCGCAGTAAAAACAATTGAATATCCTCTTCCTAAAATGGAAAGAGGACTGAGTGCCTGAAGCCGCCCGGCTTTGTTCTCAAGTTTTTCGTTTAATATCTCAATTTGATGTTTATAACATCTCTGTAACTTTTGTTCCAGTGTTGTCTGTTGTTGGAATGCCATCTTTACTTGATTTGTGGGGGAGTGCTTATCCAAGACCAATCGGGAATGGCTGACTTGACTTTTCATACGCTCCAGAAAATATCCAGTCCCTTTCTCCAACTGTCCAGATAAATCATCTAACCGCTGTAAATACGGTTCAATGGCCTGGTGGGGTCTGGATAAAACTGGACGTTGGCTGATGTTGTTCAGCCTGTCTCTTGAGTTGTCGATAAGTTGTCGCATATTCCTTCTCAAATACTCGGTAAATCCCAAGACCTCTGATTCCATATCTTCCTTACGTTTAACAACTAATTCTGCTGCGGCAGAAGGTGTGGGTGCCCGAAGATCCGCCACAAAATCACAGATAGTGAAATCTACCTCATGGCCAACTCCAGATATGATGGGTATCTCTGACTGGGCAACGGCTCTGGCGACTATCTCTTCGTTAAATGGCCATAAATCCTCGATAGAGCCTCCACCACGGGCAACAATGATGACATCTATAGGTTCATCGGTTTGATGGAGGTTTTTGATTGCCTGAACGATTTGTGGGGCTGCATCTGTGCCCTGTACTTGTGTATGGGCAATCACAACCCGGGCATTTGGAAATCGGCGATATATAACCTTGAGGATATCTTGAAGTGCTGCTCCAGTTTTAGATGTGACAATCCCGATTCGGCGTGGGAGGAGTGGAAGAGGTCTTTTTCTGCTCTCATCAAATAAGCCTTCAGCAGATAACTTTGCTTTTAATGCTTCAAAGGCTTGTTGCAGATTACCCAAGCCTGAAGTTTCGAGTCGAGTAATGATGAGTTGATAATTTCCACGAGGGGGATAAACACTGACGCGACCAAAAGCCAGGACCTTTAATCCATCTTTAAGTGGGCATTTTATGGATCGCATTGAACCTGCGAAAATCACTGCACTGATAAGGCTGTTATCATCTTTTAGATTGAAATAGGCATGGCCTGGCCCTGATAATTTAAAGCTGCCTATCTCACCTTCGACCCAGATATCGGAATATTTATCCTCTAAGTCAGTCTTTATGGATTCTGTTATTTCCGTGACTGAGAAGACTTTTCGCTGGGGCTGTGAAAATGATAATAAATCATTTGAATCAGATGTGGCCGGGGGTTGATTTGCCGCCCTTCCGTATCGGTTTCTTTGTATTTCCATGAAATTGATTATACCCGAAAGATGGTGTTAATCACCCAAATCCCGTCGGATTCTTTCAATATGGGTAGCCTTACCTGTTAACTCGTCTACTTCAATCAATACTGAATGGAGCTGAATATGGCCGGTAGCTACTTCATGTTTGACGGGCATTTGGGTTAAAAACATATTTAGGATGACATCTTTGCGAACCCCTATCACTGAGTCATAGGGCCCTGTCATCCCGCTATCTGTAATATAAGCCGTTCCGTTGGGGAGGATTCTTTCATCTGCCGTGGGAATGTGGGTGTGAGTCCCAATTACGGCACTAACCAGTCCATCCAGGTGCCATCCCATGGCTATTTTCTCTGAGGTGGCTTCTGCATGAAAATCAACCAGAATAATACGGCATGATCCTGACAGTTCTTCAGCCTTTTTTTGAACGACGTGAAAAGGATTGTCTAATTCTCGGAGGAATACACGACCCATTGAGGAAATGACGCCTATATTGATGTTTTTCGATTCTGGCTTGTAAATTCCCCATCCCTGGCCTGGAACCCCTTCGGGATAGTTTATTGGGCGTAAAACGCGATTATCGGACTCTAGCAGTGCCAAAACATCACGGTTGTGGAATGTGTGATTTCCACCCGTCAGAACATCAATTCCCCAGGAATGTAACTGATGCGCAATCTCCTGGGTCAGACCTTTTCCCGAAGCTGAGTTTTCTGCATTAGCTATACAGAAATCAACACCATATTCCTTTCGGAGAGCTGGTACAAACTTTTCTACAGCTCTCCTGCCAGGACGTCCAAATATATCTCCAACAAATAATATCCGCATTAAAACCTCTGGGTCACTTACATTGCATATTCGATGGCACGGGTTTCACGAACCACTGCTACCTTAATCATGCCAGGATATTTCACTTCACTTTCAATGCGCTTGGCAATATTTCTGGCCAATAACAATGCGCCATTATCATCAATGTCATCAGGTTCTACTATAACTCGAAGTTCACGGCCAGCTTGGAGTGCAAAGGCTTTTGAAACTCCGGGGAACGAATCCGCAATCTCTTCCAGTTTTTCCAGACGCTTGATATAACCTTCAATGGAATCACGCCGTGCCCCCGGTCGGGCGCCAGAAATTGCATCAGCCGCCTGTACAATGATGGCTTCTATACTCTGATCATGGACTTCCCCGTGGTGGCCTCCGATAGCGGCTACGACTTCCGGGCGTTCTCTGTATTTACGGGCTAATTCGGCACCAATTAGAGCATGTGGACCTTCAATTTCATGGTCAACAGCCTTACCGACATCGTGAAGTAAAGCGGCGCGTTTGACTAAATGAGTATCAAATCCCAACTCGGACGCCAGGCTTTCAGCAATCCAGGCAACTTCCTTGGCGTGATTAAGCACATTCTGACCAAAGCTTGTACGGAAATGGAGTCGACCCAGGATGGTTGCCAATTCCGGATGAAGTCCATGAACACCCACATCCATAGCTGCTTGCTTTCCAGCCTCACGGACAAATTCAATGAGTTCTTTGCGGGTTTTAGAGACAACTTCTTCAATACGGGCCGGGTGAACACGTCCATCTGCCAGCAACCGTTCCAGGGATACCCGGGCGATTTCTCTCCTCAGTGGATCAAAACCTGAAATAACAATGGTTTCCGGAGTGTCATCAATAATAAAAGTAACCCCGGTGGCGGCTTCCAGAGCTCGAATGTTTCGGCCTTCACGACCAATAATCTTTCCTTTGACTTCTTCGGAAGGAAGTTGGACACTTGAGACAGAAACTTCTGAAGTATGTTCTGAAGCACATCGTTGAATGGCAGTTAATACTACATGCCGGGCTTTCCGTTCAGCAATATCTTTTGCTTCAACTTCCATATTGCGGACCAGCATGGCACTTTCGGCTTTTAACTCATCTTCAAGGGCTACTAAAAGTTCCTTTTTTGCCTGGTCAGCGGTCATTCCAGATATTTGCTGTAATTTTTCTTTCTGCTCATCCAGAAGGACGTTTAGTCGGGTTTCTTTTTCAACAATACGTTGTTCTTTTTTGGATAACTCTTTCTCTCTATCAGTCAGTTCTTTATCTTTTTTCTCTACTTGTTCCAGTTTTCGGGTTACTGAGCTTTCCTTATCGGCAGCGCGTCTTTCTAACCCGTTGATTTTCCCCATGCGTTCATTTATGTCACGTTCAAACTTGGATTTCTCCTTGAGGAGTTCTTCCTTGCCTTCGAGAATTGCCTGTTGTTTTGCAACTTTGCCTTCTTCCCGAGCTTTTTGCAGGATTCTTTCGGCTTCGTCTTGAGCTGACTTGATCTGGGTGTCGGCATTCATCTTTTTGAAATAATAGAGTCCAACAACCAGAGCTGCCACAACGACAACGATAGATACTACGATAATACCAATTGTTACGGGATCCATAACAATTCCTCCTTTTATATAATCGCCGGGTTTAAAAAATCAAACCTGACGCTTCAACGGAGGGAACATTAGATAAGATGGAAAAGACCTGTTTTCAGCCCATGAAAATATCGGGATTCAGGGGGATAATTGGGGAGGTTGCATAAGTTTGTTGCTTGGGCTATCATAAGCCCATGGCATTTTTCGAACGAAACTGTCACAGGGAGTGAGGGCTCGCTTATGAAAGTGCATTTCTTTGCCACCGCAGCTGTAGGTGAAAAAACCCAAATTTGGAATTTGCTGGAGCTTCTAAACAGTTGGCTTGCTAAGCATGACAATGTCGAAGTTAAGTATATCCAGCAAAATATGACGGCGTATATGGATTCGGTATATATATTCATATCCGTCTGGTACGAGGAAAAAAGTCCATAGTATCCAAATTCAAATTTTTTAGCTGAGGACAGCGTTTTCATATTACTAGCTTGAATTCCTGTGTTCGTTTTGTTTTGCAATCTTCCATTATTCAACTTCAGATCTTTCAGTTTTACGCTTCCATTAGTCTTATCTTATATCCCCTCGGTTATTGTCAACCTTGGGATTACTACTTTCTTATAGCATAACAGGATAAACTAAAAACGTCTAATAGGCAATACTTTTATGTGGGATTATGAATAATAAATAAAAATCATTGCAAACGATACAAAAATGTAGGGTATGCATTCTTTTAATAACAAAAGGGACTCGGTAAAACCGAATCCCTTTTGTTTTATATATTAAGTTACAAAGAGTTATAACTTATTTTTTGAGCCAGCTCATCATATCACGAAGTTCTTTACCGGTCTTTTCGAGCTGAGTCTCAGAACCGGCTTTGCGAGCAGCACGGAATGACGGGCAGCCGACCTGGTTTTCCAGGAGCCATTCGCGGGCAAAGGTACCATTCTGGATTTCAGTAAGGATTTTCTTCATTTCCTTCTTAGTTTCGTCAGTAATGATCCGATGACCACGGGTATAGTCACCGTATTCAGCTGTATTGGAAATGGAATACCGCATGTAGCTTAACCCATTGTTGTAAATCAAATCGACAATCAATTTTAATTCATGGCAGCATTCAAAATAGGCCATTTCAGGTTCATAACCAGCTTCAACAAGGGTGTCAAACCCTGCTTTAATTAATTCGGTGACGCCGCCACAGAGAACAGCCTGTTCGCCGAATAAGTCGGTTTCAGTCTCATCTTTGAAGGTGGTTTCGATAATACCGGCTTTGCCTGCACCGATACCCACAGCATGGGCCATGGCGATTTGTTTGGCTTTACCAGAAGCATCCTGATAAATGGCGATCAAAGCAGGAACGCCTTTGCCTTCTTGATAGACACTGCGAACCAGGTGGCCGGGACCCTTGGGGGCGACCATGTAAACATCCACTTCTTTGGGAGGAATGATCTGACCGTAGTGAATATTGAAACCATGAGAGAACACTAAGGCTTTACCAGCAACCATATTGGCTTTAATTTCAGCATTGTAAACCTTGGGCTGGATTTCGTCTGGAACAAGAATCTGGATGATATCAGCTTTTTTAGAAGCTTCAGCTGCAGACATCGGAGCAAATCCGTGTTTTTTAGCTGTTTCAAAGTTCTCAGTACCTTCTACTTCTGCAATAATGACATTAATACCGCTGTCGCGCAGGTTTTGGGCCTGGGCGTGACCTTGTGAACCGTAACCGATGATTGCGACTGTTTTACCTTTCAACAGTCCCATATCCGCGTCCGCATCATAATACATCTTGACCATGATTAGATTCCTCCGAAGATTTAGTTGATTTTAAAGTCACTAAGAAAAGTGGCTGTGGAATTAATTAAGAATAAGCCAATTTTCTGGATAGTTCAAGGTATTGGGGTGTCAGCAGGGATTAACTGTCACCGGTTTTTTTCAAAGGACCGCGAGCCATGGCGACCAGCCCTGTCCGAGCAATTTCCTGAATTCCAAAAGGTCTTAAGATGTCCAGGAACGCTTTTATTTTGCTAAGTCCGCCGGTTAACTCTAAAGTCAAACTCTGATGACTGACATCCACGATATGAGCGCGAAATGCTTCACTCATTTGCAGGACTTCAGGCCGTGTTTTGCTGGTAGTGCCTACTTTAACTAGCAGGAGTTCACGGTCAACAAAGTCCTGACCGACAAAATCTCTTACTTCAATAGTGACGGGTAACCGATCCAGTTGTTTAGTCACCTGTTCCAGAATAGCATCATCACCACGAACCACAATGGTCATCCGAGAAACGGTAGGGTCTTCGGTAATACCGACAGTCAGACTGTCAATATTAAATCCCCGAGCGGAAAAAAGGCCGGCAATGCGAGCCAGGACACCTGGATGGTTCTCAACTAAAGCGCTGACCACATGATATCGTTCGTTATCCATTTTTTTGGACATAGGATAAATCTCCTCAGATAAACCAATGGATTATAAGTAATTTATCTTAGTTCAGCTAGAGATTTTCCGCAAGTAACGGTCCTTAGAGATGTCATGGATTAAGTGGTTTGTTATTCCATATATAATAGGCTACAATGAAAAAACAGGTCCTTATATCGTAGATTGCGAGGCGTTTATGGAAACTATCGGGACGTCAACACAAACGGTACAGCCACCCGTACAGGGTGCAGGAAACTCTATTGCCCATAAAGAGTTTGAAACAGCCATAGCCCCGCACACAGGTCTCATGTTTAATATGGCTCTGCGGTTTACCCGTAATCCTGATGATGCCGCAGATCTTGTGCAAGACACTGTTTTGAGAGCGTACCGTTTTTATTATCAATTTGAGCAGGGAACTAATCTTAGAGCCTGGTTGTTAAAAATTCTCAGGAACACATTTATAAATCAGTATCGTAAAAAGGTGAGTGAACCTGTAAAGGTCGGATATGACATCATAGAACCTTATTATGAGAGGCTGGCCAAGAATAATTCGGCACAGATGATGAAAGAAGTCGAAAATGATGTTTTTGGAAAGATGCTTGGGGATGAAGTAACACAAGCATTAGACCAGTTGCCAGAAGAATTTAAAACAGCGGTTGTTTTATGCGACTTAAATGATTTGTCCTATCAAGAAATTGCAGAAATAATGGATTGTCCGACGGGAACCGTGCGTTCTCGGATTTCAAGGGGCAGGAGAATGCTTCAGGAAATACTGTGGGAGTATGCAAAGCAAGAAGGTTATGTCAAAGATTAATGGATAGTAAGGGATTATGAAGGTTTTGTCCCTATTTTATTTTGACTGAGGTAAATGATTGATGAAATGTGATGACATTGCAGATCTGATGAGTGCCTGGATGGATAATGAACTGGATTCTGAAGAACATCATTCGGTCACGCAACATCTGGAACACTGTCAGTCCTGCCAGACTCATCTGGAACGAGAAAAATACTTCCGGAGTTTGCTCAAAGCCAAAGTTAAACCCCAACCTGTACCGGATGTCTTAAAACAAAGAATCTCCACCACCTTGGCAGAGGAAGCTGCCCGGCAAAATTTGGCGGGTGAGAAAGTCTCCTTATTGGAGAGATTAAAATCATGGTTTTCTCAACAGCCTATGCCAGCCTATGTCCTGGCGGGAGTGTTTGTGTTTGTTTTATGTCTGGTCGTCGCTGTTCCTTTGTTGCGGCCTGCCTCTGCGACATCAGAGCAATGGTTGACTGAGGCGGCTGTTCAATGTCATCAGCAAAATACACATCCCATGGCTGGGTTTGATTATGTGGAAGGTGACATGACCGCCATTGTCCAGAAAGTTAATATGTCCAATAAGCGGGATTTTGCGTTAGCAATGCCTTCTATCGATACGATGAAAAATGAAATCTATGGTTGTCGGTTCTGTCATTTAAAAGATAAACCAAGTGTCTATTTTGCGTTTAAGCATAAGGGACATTTTGTATCACTTGAGGTAGCCTCCATAAAAGATGTAGACTTACCGGTTCAGCAAAAAGGCGCTTACTATCGGGCGCAAGTGAACAACTACAACCTGGTGGCCTGGGAAAAAAATGGGTTGGTATATGTGATGACATCCGATTTGAACGAATCGGATATGATGGATGGAATCAATGTGAACAGTACCGCAATGAAATCGTCTGAATCTCCCATCGCCAATATATAAAAATTAAATAGATCGTTGTTAGAGCTGTTTTCAGTAGCCATGCTGAAAACAGTTTTTTGTTTTGATTTATAAAGAGGGTGGGAAATTTGGGGGAAAAAAAACCGTCCCAATTGATGGGTGGGACGGTCTTGCACTAAAGTGGCAAGAACTTTTATAAACTTACTTTTTCGCAGCGGGTTTCTTAGCGGCTACCGGTTTTTTTGCAACAGCTTTTTTCGGAGCGGCTTTTGGAGCTGCCTTCGGAGCGGCTTTTTTCTTAGCTGCCGGTTTAGCGACGGCCTTCTTTACTGCCGGTTTAGCAACAGCTTTTTTTGCTGCGGGTTTAGCTGCCGGTTTAGCGGCGGCTTTTTTCTTAGGAGCAGGTTTCACGGCAGCTTTTTTCACTGCGGGTTTCACTGCTTTTTTGATTTCTTTTTTTTCACCAGCCAAAGCGAATCACCTCCTTTATTAAATCCAATAATAACATTATTCAAAGACGTGTCAAGAGGTGTTAATCAAATAATTAAAAAAAAACCGTCATGTGCAGGGTGTTTATAACGCAGGTTGCGATAGAGTTTCGTCAAGGTGTTTTAAACGTATCGAAAATAATCAGCATTCATGCACTTTCCAGCGTTTCGTATTTTTGATGTGATGAAATGAGTGCATGAAAAAATATTTTAAAATATTTTTTTCAAAAGAGACTTCATTCCGGATGTGGAGTCAGAAAATAGAGTCCTTCTTTGATGAAAAGAGAGAGAACAGAAAACTCAAAGTGATGAGATGTGTGATTTGTGAACAGGTGAAACAGGCATGAAATATAGTGTTTCAGGAACTCTGATTAACGAGTCAGTAAATTAAAAAGAACTTTATAAATCAAATTTAACAGAAGCATAAGGACCATTGGAGAGAAATCAATCATTCCAATACGGCAGGGAATAAACTGATTGATGAATTCCAGAGCAGGGTCCGTGATCCTGTAAATGAAGCGTACAACGGGGTTCCAGGGATCGGGATTGATGAAAGACATGACTATCCGAACCAGTAAAACCAGGCTGTAGATTTGAATGGCCTTGCCAAAAATGACTAGAATCAAAAAGGACACTGCAGGGACTCCTCAAACAATCTTTAATGATTAATCTTATCTAAGACAGATGTCTTTTGGCTATGGGTAAAATATTTCGCATGCTAGGATTATTTGAATAAACAAGTAAAATCAGGAGTTAAATGTGTTGCGAGCTTTTATGTTTGATATGGATGGAGTCATTATTGACAGTGAACCTATCCAGATGATGTCGATCAATGAAGTCCTTTCCCAGTGGGGCGTTCAGCTCTCAGAAGAAGAATATATTCCTCTGGTGGGAAGAAGATTGTCTGATGATTATGCGTATATGAAGAAGGTCTATCACCTTCCCTTGGAGTATCCGGAATTTTTTGTCCAGAAGACGGAGGCCTATGGCCGGCTGATTCGGAAAAATGGAGTGGAGATGCCGGGGCTTAGTGAACTGTTGAATCGTTTGGATCGTTATGGAGTGAAGAAATCTGTTGCCTCTGGGTCTATCTGTGAGGACATTGAACTGGTTTTGAATTTATTAAAAGTCCGAGATCGGTTTGATTACATTACCGGTGGAGATGAAGTCAGTATTGGAAAACCAGACCCGGAGATTTATCTGGCGGCGGCCAGGAAGGTGGGAGTCAGTCCAAGTGAATGTGTTGCTCTGGAAGACACTTATTATGGGCTTGCCGCAGCCAAGGATGCAGGGATGAAGTGTATCGCGTTCCCCCACAGATATACCAGGATGCAGGATTTCAGTCGAGCTGATGCTGTGATTGAGTCTCTTGATGATATTACGGAACAGTTACTGGATTCTCTTGGATAATAAATAGCATATTAAAAGCCCGCTGATTCATCGGAGTCAGCGGGCTTTTTTAATTCTGATTTGGATTCCTTAATCTTCCATCAGCGCATGATAGATGATTTGTTCTGCGTCGTTCAGAGTACCCCGTCCGGTATTGATAATCAAATTGTAGAGATAGGGATTGTTCCAGTCCACATGATAGAAATACTTCAGATAATCAGCGCTGGACTTGTCTCGTCGTTCCAGGGTCTGTCTGGCTTGTGCATCATCAATACTACTGACTTCTTTTAATCGTTTGATTCGGGCATCAATGGGACATACGATTCGGAGATGAAGGGTGTCTGGATTATCTTTGAGCAGGACACAACCTCCTCTTCCCACAATAATGACATTTCCTTTTTCCGCCAGATTTTCAATGACGGCTTTTGTCAGCTGCAGATAACGGGATTCATCGATAATCTTGGGGTCATTGACGCCAGTGGGTATCCAGTAAGGTTCCATATATCCGCCGGCGGCAAATGGGAACATCAATCCTCCCCCCGTTGTAGGGCTGGCGATATCCTTAAATAACATTTTTATACGATGGAATTCTTCCTGATCAAAAGGAGCAATTTCGCCTTCTGTACACTCTGCCATTTCAGCCACTCTGGTGATGATTTCCTTATCTATAATCTTCCAGTCCAGCCGTTGTGCCAGTTTTTGTACAATAGCGATTCCCCCGCTCCCCAGTTCTCGAGACAGGGTCAATATCTTTTTCATAGACACCTCCAAAATGAGGATCTCTCTTACCCTAAGGGAATTTTCTCATTCACAGGGGGTGGTGTCAAGCATAAATCAAGTTGCATCATGGACTTGGATTCTTTAGAATGAGGGGGTTGAACAGAGCCGGTATTGGGTGTTCAATGAATCTGATTTCTCGTAATATAGAATAAGTGAGGGGTCATTTTGATGGAAGATAATCAGCAGGCACAAAACAGTAATGTGGAAATCTTTTGTACCCGGTGCGGGAAAAAGCATCCCGTTTATTATAAGTATTGTGACCAATGTGGTAATTTACTCCAGGATACTCCTCCCAGTTCTTCGCCATCACCCGATGACACGTTTATCAAGCTCGTTCCGTATAAAAACAAAGAGGCATTAATTTCCTATTATGCCGGGATACTGTCCATTATCCCTGTTTTAGGTTTAGTGACCGGACTGATTGCTATTATTACAGGCATCAGGGGATTACAGGCAGCTTATCGTCATCCGGAGGTTCGGGGGAAAATTCACAGCTGGGTGGGATTGATTGTTGGCGCGGGATGTTTTCTTGTAAATTTTGTCATATGTTTCTTTGTATTTTCTGCCATGTTCAATCACTTATAAATAAGGGCTTCCTGCTAAAAATCAGGGTTTATGTGGATTCTTCCTTGCATATAGTGGGGTGTTATTGTATGCTAACCATAATATCGAATTGATAGAAATAAACTCTATAAATGTTTTTTGAGAGGAGTGAGATTCTTAATGAAAAAAGCGTTAACTGCAATCATAGCCATTGTCGCTATTGCTGCTGCGGCTTGGTTTGGTTACAAAATGGCGAAACCGTATCTGGGAAGTCCGGCCCCGGCTGGTGAAATGGGTGACCCCATGATGAACCCTGGTATGCCACCGGCTGGTGAACAGCCTCCAGCGGCTCCAGCTGAACCCGCACCGGCGGAAGGTGCTGCCCCGGCAGAACCTGCTCCAGCGGCTGATACCACCGCTCAGTAATTTATTTGACTATTCAAACGGTCAATCCCCTCAGGGATTGACCGTTTTTTCTTTTATCCCCCCTGTAAATATGGTTTGATATTTTCGAACCTTCCACGGACCTGCTCGGAGCTGCTTCGTAGCTTCTTCGTTTAGTCCCGAGACAAGTTTAATGTTCTGAGTATTGTTTAAGTTTTACCCAGAGGGATTGACTACGATAACTCTGTTTGCCTATTATATGGGTGGAACGATAGGTAGACCGTGTCAACTGAATAAAACTCCTCATGGTATTAATTGATGTGGATGAACTGGGTCTTTAATGAAGGGTATATGATGGGAAAATCAATTTTGATACAACGAATTTGGTTCAGATCGAAATGAGAGGGTTTAAATGTATAAATTCGTTGCATTGTTCATAGGTTCGTTGTTTCATTTATACCTGATTGGCCGCTTGTCGGGTATATATAAAAACAAAATAACCTATCACTTAATTTTAGTGCTTATATCAACTGTTATAAGTTTTTTCAGTTATCAATATTTGATAAAACCAAGACCAGATTCTGTTCAAGTTGAAAAGAATCTCGATAATTTGCTGATGAGCAGGTGTAAAACTGCTGTCAAAGTGTCTAACATAACTGATAAGCAGAGTGATCATATTACCCGGATAATTTATTATTCTTTTTCTATGAAATCGACAGAATTTATTTCATTAATACGGAAGTATCGATATCAAAAAATAGATGACTATCGATTAAGTTCACTCCGAGAAAACATTGTCGATCTTGATTCTTACGAGAGGGATGTGCCTTTTACTGAATATGTAAAAAAAGATAATGTGTACAATGTTTCCAGGTATATTCCCGAGATTTTTATTCCTGATGAAGTACAGAAGATATATGGTGGACGGTGGAATGATGTGCTTATTTATGTTCCTGTGACTTCATATAATGATCAATTCATACAGTATTTTGTGATATATGACCCTCTGGAGGAAAAAGGACTTGCCTGTTCGCAGATTATTAAAACACAGTGTTATTGATTATGTGTTGTTATATGTGGCTGCTTTTGGTCTTTTCTTTTCGTTTTTACTTGTGAAAGACCAGTTTAGCCTTAGTACGTTTCTTTATGGTTATATATGTTTTTTAGCATTAGGATTAATTCCTGGTTTGGTTAGTGCTGTGTTATTGCCAGAAATTGAGTCTCTAATTTCTAACAAGACACTTTTTAGATGTGTAGTTGTATTTTTATTCCTGATTACCACTATTGTGCCAGGACTCATAGTGTTAGTCGCAGCTCAAAATATTAGAGATCGTTTATTGATGGATAAAACCGGTAATATTCCATTGGTAGAGCATTTTGCCTATCGGAACGCCTGTCAGATGAACACCCCTGCAGGAGAAGTTGTTGTTTTGAAGATTAAAATATTCCCAAAAGAAAAGAATGCCTTTTTTCAAAATCCGAATTATGACATTATTCCGGTCAATCAATATCTTAAACGTCTATCTGGCGATACTACCTTTCGTTATCCTAATTATGACATTATTCCGGTCAATAGATATCTTAAACAGTTATCGGGTGATACTACCTTTCGTTCGGATGAGGTGTTTTGTTTTACAAATCAGATGAATCATGATTTGCCTGATAATACTATTCGTTTTAAATATAAAGATGTCTCGCTTGATTTATTCTATCCTTACACTCTTGAGAAGAAAATTTCGTGGTTACGAGTTGATCAAATTAAACATCCAGAATACTTTTACTATTGGGATCAAAATGGAATGCTGATATATGACCCCGATAAAAGTATCGCTTATATTATGGTGTTGATCGCAGATTCGAAAGATGTATTCAGGTCTCCTTTTAGTGAATCACCGGTATATCAAATTGAAATGGAGGGTGTGAAATGAATTCTTTGGTTCAGCGGGTATGGGAAAGCAGGGCCATTAAAGCGTGTTGTGGTTCTATCGCTTTGTTTTTATTGTTGAGTATTCCCTGCAGCGCAAAAGTACGAGCAACTGTTGCTACGAATGTTTTTAAATCGGGATATGTTGATTTTGATTCTGATTCATCACAGGGCATGATTTATTGGATGGAATCAACCACTTGTCGAAATAGGGGAAAGATATCTCCTGATGGGAGTAAGATTGCCTATTTACAATATATTACTCCGGCCTATTTTTGTATTGAGGAAATAAAGGGTAACCATTCAACAAAATATTACAATCGGCCCTTATTAAATGGGAAACAATCCGGTTTTGCAGTATCTCAGGAATGGATAAATAACGATAAGGTTTGTGTGTTCTTCCGTCTGAAAATCTATGGTGTATATCCCTATATTTACGATTTATCCAAGGATACCTCTTATTGGTTGGTTAATCCCTGTTGGCCACTGGATAACAGGGTTGTCTGGGATATTGAACATAAGCGAGCCTTACAGCATATAAACGGGAATGACTTGATATTAACCGATTTTTCATCCGGGATACCTGTTCCCAAGGTACAGTCTATTTTAGGTGGGACCTTCCATTATTTATTTAGAGGTAGCTCTGAGGTGGTTTTGCTGGGTGATTTATCGCGTTCTTTTACTGAATTCATGGTGCCGGAGAACTCTTCCTCTGACGCTTTTGATTCGGGAATAATTCTTCAGAAGACGACGGGTGATAAAGCCATCGTCGGAGAACAGCAATTTGTTTATGAAATTCCCCCCAATAAGTTGATTCCCCATCAAGAGAATGAAATGTTGGTTAAATTGAGTCCTGATGAGTCAAAGCTGATTTACCCTCTGGAAGTGAAAAACAAAAAAGCTGTTGAGGTCCACATATATTCTTTCGCTGCCAATAAGGATACTTTGATCACAACGGTTCAATTTGAATCTCCCTTGGGATTAAATTACTATTTTTCAAAGTCAGGGCAGAAGGTATATGTTGTAAACAACAATGAATACAAAGTAAATAAGGATAAAACATTCAAAAAGTTTATCCGGGTATATGACACAACAACAGGTAAACTGATGAATACCCTGGAAATAACCTTTGATAAGAATCTCGTTATTGGAGACATTTGGAGTGATGAATAGTCGAGATAAGTAGGCAAGTGAAAGCTACTCAATAGGTTTTTATAATAAACCGCGTGGAGGTTTTATTGATTATGTCTATTAAATTTGAAATATTCTTTTTATTGTTATTCTGTCTATGTCAATTATGTTTTCCAGTAAATAAAACTAAGTTGCTAATCTATACTGATGAAAATAAACTCGGACTTCTTGAATTTGATGAGCAGAAGGCTGGGAAGATTATTTATCCTTCAGAAGACTATATTGCGGGTGAAAGTATCTTATCGCCACAACTCTCACCTGATGGAAAGAATGTGGCTATGTTTAAGAACCAGGGATTGGTTGTCGCATCATTCACCGCCGATGGGACAACGTCCCGGTACATAAATTGTCCTATAAATGTAACTTTTGGTGGTTTATCCTCTGAGCCAATAATTCGTTCTATGAAGTGGATTGATAACGACCATATCCTTGTGAACAAAATTATCAAAAAATATGGTTTTTATCCCTATATTTATGATTTATCCAAGGATTCATCTTATTGGTTAGTGCCCCCATCTTTAGTCATAAAAAGAAGATCCTTTTGGGATGTTCCGCAAAAAAGAGTCTTACATATGGTTAGCGATGGAATGATGGGTATTACGGATTTTAAATCTGGGAAACCTGTTAACCATGATTTGTACCCATGTAGCACCTTCATAAAGAGTCTTTCTGTTTTTGACATTATTTCTGTTTTTGACATTATTATAGAGGACCAATTGATCACTCCTTCAGGCAGAATGCTTTTCCTTCGTTATGACTTTGGCGCGTTATCTAAATACACTGCGATTGGAATTTATTCCGCGAATCTAAATCCTGATTATACTGGGAGCGATTTAGATTTACTTATGGAATTCCCCGAGAACGGATTACTATCTAGCCATAAGAGCACATTACTTAGTCCAGATGAGTCCTTCTTGGTATATTATCTCGATAAAAACTACCAGACCGAGATTCATCTTCTCGATTTGAACAAAAAACAAGACTCTGTTTTATATATATCTAAAGATTCGTTACAGAGTATCTATTCATATTTTTCCAAGTCAGGTAACTATTTATATGTATGGGATACGAGTCTCTTTATAAACAAGTCAAAGGTCGTTCTGTGTTATGACATAAAAACAAAAAAGTTAGTCAGGAAACTTTCCGATAAACGTATTAAAGCGATTCTGGATGTCTGGAGTGATGAATAGCCAAGATAAGTAGACCGGTGTTTTGTTGGATATTGCTGTTATGGCAACTGAAAGTGATTACCTGATTAGCCGACTGAAATTGGATTGAGCTGTGATGTAAACTGATTCGAAGATTTTTATGATATTACTATTTCCTGATATGGATGCGCGAGATAATGACATAAAATATGGAATGGATATTGTCTGATAAAATTGCTGATATATAAGATATAATCATACCCATTAGTGAACAATGACAATCTGGATGATAAGTCCAGATTTTTTGTTAATGAGGAAACCCTGATGGCAGATTTAAAAGATATCGAGTTGTTTTTGCTGGATATGGATGGAACAGTCAGTTTTGAGGACCAGTTAATAGAAGGCGCCGCCGAGTTTATTCAGTGTTTGAGGGACCAGAATAAAAGGTTTATTTTTGTGACCAATAACTCCTCTGATAATGCGGGTAATTATGTTAAAAAGATGAATCGTCTGGGTATTCCCTGTGGTGAGGAGAATGTCTTTACTTCCGGGATGGCGATGGGTTTGTTCCTGACGCAAAACCGGCGGGATAAGACAGTCTATTTGTCTGGAACAAAAGCTCTCCGGGAAGAATTGTTGTCTTATGGTATTTCTTTGGTAGATGAGGACGCAGAGCGAGCAGATATTGTGGTTATTGGTTTTGATAAAGAACTTACTTATAAACGACTGACGACAGCCTGCCGATTTTTAGTGGAGGGTTCTGAGTTCCTGGCCACCAATGTTGATTTAGTCTGTCCCATGAAAAATAAACGGTATATTCCTGACTGTGGGAGTATTTGCCGAATGTTGACGACAGCCACAGGGAAAGAGCCTGTGTATATCGGAAAACCGGCGCGGCACATGATCGATATCCTGTCTCAAAAATATGGAGTGCCCCAGGATCGGGTTGCGATGGTGGGGGACAGGTTATATACAGATGTGGCAACGGGAATTAATGCGGGAGCTGTTTCTATTTGTGTTTTATCCGGAGAAACCAGTTCCCAGATGTTGTCTGAATCCGATTTGAAACCTGATTATGTTTTTGACTCTGTCAGGGAGTTGCATCAGGCCTTAAAATAGGGGATATTGCGTTATTTCTGGTAAACTCTTGACACCAGAAGCAGGTATCTCCTATGATAAATATTCGAGTTATTTTCAACAGGGCGGCTTAGCCAAGTGGTTAAGGCGGAGGTCTGCAAAACCTCTATACTTCGGTTCGACTCCGAAAGCCGCCTCCAATTTCTTCTCTTCCCCCGAATTTACACTCTTATTTTTAATCAGCTAATCGATTTAATTCATCTAATACTTTAGCTGGATCCATACATTCTTGGATATTCATCGCCAACTGGTCAATTTGCTGGATGAAATCAGGGGAGGGTGGTTTCTGAGTAGGTAATCGGAACAGGTCATGATATTCAGTGATTTGGATACCTTCACCCATGGTAACAGACTCTTCAATGAGTTTTTCACCGGCCCTGAGTCCTGTATATTGGATCTCAATATCCCGGTTAAGCTCTAAACCCGCCAAATTTATCAAATTCCGGGCAACATCGACCATTCGGATAGGTTCACCCATATTAAGGGCAAATATGTCTGCCTGTGAGCCAATAGCGCCGGCCTGAATGACCAGTTTCACTGCCTCCGGGATACTCATGAAATACCGGGTCGCTTCTGGGTGGGTCACTGTCACTGGGCCACCCCAGAGAATCTGTTTCTGGAACAGGATAATGACACTTCCGCGGCTGGCTAACACATTTCCAAAACGAACAATAGCAAATCGGGTTTCCGTAGAAGTCCGGGCAATGGATTGGATGACTTTTTCAGCGATTCGTTTTGATGCACCCATGACATTGGCTGGATTGATGGCCTTGTCTGTGGATATCATGATAAATCGTTTTGCACTGTGTCTGACCGCGGCTTCTGCAACATTTTGTGTACCCAGGACATTATTTTTAATGGCCTCTCCTGGATTTAATTCCATCATGGGAACATGTTTGTGAGCTGCAGCATGAAACACAACTTGTGGCTGGAAATGGGCAAAGACAGATTCAATCCGCTCTTTATCTCGGATATCGCAAATCACAGGGTAAATATTCAAAGTAGGATAATAATGGCGTAGTTCTGTCTCAATTTCCCAGATACTATTTTCACCTCGACCCAGAAGTATAAGCTGGCTGGGATTAAGTTGAGAGATTTGACGACATAGTTCGGACCCAATAGAACCTCCGGCGCCTGTCACAAGGACCTTCTGCCCGGTAATGTATTCAGCGATTTCTTTGGTATGAATATTTACCTGATCACGGCCCAGAAAGTCTTCAGGTCTGATTTCAGGGAACTGATTGAACCGGATTTTTCCTTCCATCATATCTTCCATGGATGGAATTGTCCGGATTTTGATCTTGGCCGTGTCACAAAGGTCAACGACTTCTCTGACTATTTTGCCCGAATGCGATGGAAGTGCCATCAGGATTTCATCGACTTTAAGTTGTTCAATCAGCCGGGGAATATCACTGATACCTCCCAGAATCCGTACTCCATGAATTCGTAATCCCAGCCGGTTTCCCGTTTCTGTGACCATCCCGACGGGATGATAGGGAAGGGCTGGATTCCTGCGTAATTCCCGCAGCACGGTTTCACTCTCATTACCGCTGCCGATGATCAACAGGCGTTTCAGGGTGGGAACTTGTTCCTTGCGCTTCATTTCTACCCAAAGCCGAGCCAGTAACCGTATCCCACCAATAAACATGATTGTGAGTAACCCATGAATAATCAGGATGGAATAACTGAACAATAGCTGTGAAGGTTCAAATCCAATAAAGAAAAAGTGAAAAACAGGTTGAACCATTGAATGGAGTAAATCTTGAAATCTTGGGGATACCGTGTAGGTTCTGATACCCACCTGAAACAGGACGCCGACCAGCAGATTGAGTAAAGCGCCTTGAAGGATTAAAAGCAAATCACTGGGTCCAGAATATCTCCAGATACTGCGATAAACACCAAAGGCCCAGAATAATAAGAGTTGACTGATAATAGCGATGGGTAATACGCGGAGATATTGATCAACTATATGTTGTGTTAATGAGAAGTCATATCGAATGGTGTATGCCAGTAACAGTGAAAATGCTACCAAAATAATATCAAAAATCACTGATATCCAGCGTTGGCGATGCATATATGGCTCGGATAGTGTAGGCATAAGGTGGACTAATTACATGGCTCCTTTTCCAGTAAAGACTACTTTTACTGTTGCCAAAAGTATCTTAATATCTAACAGCATATTTACATTATAGATATAGGTTAAGTCATATCGGAGCTTACTTTCAATATCCAGGTCATAAGCACCCTGAATTTGAGCCAATCCAGTTAAACCTGGACGAACAGCTAACCGGCGATGAAAGTGGGGAGATGTGACTTTATATTTTTCCATTAATTCGGGTCTTTCTGGACGAGGGCCGATTAAACTCATGTCACCATTGAAGACACACCAGAGCTGGGGAATTTCATCTAACCGGGTTTTTCGAAGGAATTTTCCAATTCGGGTGATTCGGGGATCATTTGCTTGTGCCAGTACGGCTCCTGTAGCTTTTTCGGCATCCTGTCTCATCGTTCTAAACTTATGGACGAAGATGGGTTTTCCATTTTTCCCCAGCCGTTTCTGGGAATAAAATATGGGGCCTGGTGAATCCATTTTAATTGCTGTAATAACGATGATGGCGAGAGGAATTGCCAGCACTAAACCAATACCTGCTGCTAATAAATCCATCCCCCGCTTAATATATCCATACCATCCTGTCAAAGGTGATGGATTTACTTCAATGAGGGGAATTCCTCCAATTTCCTGAATTTGTAATCGGCCAATCATTACTTCATACAAACTGGGATATATCCATACTCTACATCCACAGTTACTACATTGGTCGATAGTTTCAAGTAATGCTATTGGAGACAAATTTCCTGCAATGATAATGTCCTGGACATTTTTATCTGTAACGATAGTGGATAGTTCACTTATATTTCCTACTATATTTTGTTCAGAGGAATTGGCAGATGATGTGGCGTAAGCCGGAAGTATAAATCCAAGGACTTCATATCCTGTCCGTGTTGCATTTCCCAAGGCCTTTGCTAAATAAAGATTTTCGTTAGGCGTTCCTATCACCAACGCTGTGTTGATGGTCCACCCTCTTTTTTCCTGGTATTTATGATATGCAAATCGCCACGTTGCCGTATATACAATTAATAAAACCCAGAGAATGAATAAAACTTCTCTTGAAGTATTTAAGTCAGGGCGATAATAAGTTCGTAACATTAGAAAGCCAAGTGTTATGGCGAGAATAGCGAGAGAATTTGTCCAGATTACTTTGTATAGGGTGTCTAAATATGATTGACGGTCTCGGAAACGATACATCCCTGCAGGGATAAAAAATAACAATAAGAAGAATACAATGTAGTGGTAATAATCAAGAAATAGTCGTAGATTATCCTGGGGGACTGTGTTTCCAAATTTTAGGAGTAGAGCTAAAATTATACTGATGGATATCCCTATTCCATCAAGTCCTAAAAATATAAGTTGTTTTAAAAGATTTCTCAAGTCGTTAACCATTCTTAATAGTGATGTTATGGACTTCAGATTATATCGCAGGTTAGTCAGATTTTCAGGAAAAGTGAAATAAAAAAGAAGCCTTTGCTTTGAGGCAAAGGCTTCTAAATTCTAAAAATTATATACCCTCAGTTTTTTCTTTCGGAAACAAAAATTCTTGAAACAAAGCGAACATTAATCCGATTATTAATCCTGCAATTATTGCGGTAAGGGTAATGAGGCTTCTTTTCGGGGACACCCGTTGTTGTGGAGGCACTGCTTTTGCTGCAATACGAATCTCGGATATCTGGCTTGATTTTGCCAGCTTAGCTTTTTCCACTTCTTTTGACAGCATATCAAAAGTTGATCTGATTGTTTGCACAAGCCGATTTTTTTGATCTGAACTCATTTCCCCATTATATATATTGGATTGTAAGGACTGTACTGTACCACTTAAAGTGTTGGCCGCATTTACGGTTTCATTTAGACGGGATTTAAGCTGGTCAACCTCGACTTCCAAGCTGTTTACCTCAGCTTTTGCTTGAGCATATCGTTGTGAAACCTGGTTGTAAGCAGTTAATGCCAAGTTGGATTGAGATTCTAAACGATTTTTTTGAATATTCAATGATTCAACTAAAGTATCTAAACTTCTGACCGTGTTATCTAATTCGCTCATTTTGCTTTTGAGAGTGTCTTGCCGAGGCTTCAGTGTATCGTATTGGGCTTGAAGGTCAATATATTTTTGTTGCAAAGCTAAATATTCTGGATTTTGTTCTTCTGTTTTTATAGCTAAATCATTTAGCTGTTGTTGGTTCGTTGTTTTTCCGCTAATAGCTAAATTCCAGAGGGCTTCACTGCTTAAGCCTTTGCTTAAACTGATAGTTTTAGGGGTTTTTTCGAGACTAGACTTAATAATAAGTAAGGTAGTCTCCAAAGACATTACTGTTATATTATTTTTAGCATACTCAACTTTGGTGTTGATGAAATCCTTGCGGGAAGTTTCCAGCTCATCTGTTAATTGAACTAGTTTGTTTGTTTCTAAGAAAATTCTTAATTTTTCCTGGGCATATATTAAATTGCTTTTGGCTTCCAAGGTTTGAACTCTAAAATAAAGAGCAGTAGGGTCCGCCTGTTGTGAATTGTACATGGCTTTTTGTTTAAGAAAATCGCTATAGGTTCGATCTGGAGTGATAAGTCCAATCCATTTGCCATCCATTTCTTCGGCTTGAATTGCTGCCTGCAATCTTTCCAATCGCCTTCGTTTTGTATCTAAATCATATTGCAAGTCTTTAATATTTCCTCTGAAATTTTCAAGTTTCGATATATATGTGCCAATTTCAGTCTTTATTAACTCCAATTGTGTATCATTTCTAAACTTCTTTAAGTCTTCTTCAGCTTTTAACAGCTGAGTGTTTGTTACATCGTATTGGGTGGTCAGAAACTCATATGACATTTCCGATCCTTCAGACGTAAGTAACGTGTTTCTTTTTACAAACAAATCAGCCCAAGTATTGGCAATTTTAGCGGCTAATTGAGGTGTCTTTGCTCGTGCAGATAATTTTACTATTGGACTATAACTGCGTTGGTTAAGGCCTCGTTCTTCAACTACTGTCGATGTTTTTAAATTTCTTTGTAATTGTTCAATTTGGACATCTTTTATTTTGAGTTTCTGAAGGATCTCTTGTGCCATTTCTTTAGACTCAAGAAGGTTCTGATAAGTAATGGGAGATAAGGCATTTGGCTCTACTGCGGCTTCAATTTTGGGTGGAATGATAATAAGCGTTGCTTGCGATTCCCAAGTTTCTGGCAGGAGAAAACTTAGTCCTGCTGCAACGGCTCCACAAACAACAGCACACATAATGATAAATATGAATTTTTTTTGGATTAAAGTGATGATTTGTTTTAAAACGTCTTGATTTTGATTCATACGAAATCTTTCTGATTGAATTTTACCTGCATTTAAATTACCACAGATATTATTGTTTAACTATCTCATTTTGTCTGCATAGGTGATTTAAACTGTAATGCAGGATCTCCAAGTAAGACATAACTATATAATTGGTCTGTCTCCCAAGGACTCATTTCCATTTTTGATAATAATAAAGCTTCCCCAATAGTTTTTACTTTCTTATTTATTAATGAATCAGTGATTGTTCTAAGCATTCTTGAATTAGATGAAACGGAGGATCTTCCTGTTGACCCTATGAATGCAACGGAACCGCTATTGGGCTTTTTGACTAGTAATTCTCCAATACCATAGGTATCTGTTTCATGCTCAAATCGTCCGGTGTAACATGTCATACTAAGGACTACTGGAATTTTGATTGATTTTAAGGTGGTTATGTCTGCAACTGTTAGTAAAGATCTGTCTGACCATTGTCCAAAAGTTCCATGTCCAACAAAAGCAACAAGTCCAGCTCCCTCAGAAAATGACTTTTGGATGAGATCTCTGGTTTCATTATCTTTAAGGCCTACAGAAAACTCTGGCAATGTCTGTGCATAACAACTTACTATCTTATAAGTAGGGCTGATATGTTTTGCATATTGATCCATATCAGTTGTAAACATTGGTTCATATCCAGCTACTAATACAGCTTTTTGGGTCCAGTCAAGATTTGTTGTAGCTGTTTCATACTCCAGGAGTTTATTGACATAATTTTTTACGTCATCTGACGTTTTTGCAGGTAATCGGCCAATTGCAAAGGCTGGTTTATTATTTGTAGTATCCATGACGGCATAATAATGATCACTGGCAAAATAAGTATAGGTATATGTGGGAACATAATTTATTACGCCTTTTCTCATGGCATCTAAATAGTCCCAGTTTGCATCACCAACAATAAATAGAAATTTTAATTTTGGTGACTTCCAATTGGCATAAGCATATTTAGTGAATGCTTTGATTGCCTCAGGACTAAAACGACCATAATTGAATTCATTATATATATCAGATATCTTTATGACAGCTACAGAATATCCCTGCTCTTTACGGTGTTTTACTAAATTTTCTAATTCTGTAGCTAGGCTATCGTGCGTTAATATGACATATTCAGCGGGTTTCATTAACTTAATGCTGGCATTGAAAACAGGTGTGATCTTTGTAGGGTGCTTTAGTGCTTTTTCAGTAACTGCATATATATGTGTTGTATCTTTCCCTGTTACTGAGAATCTGGCATTATAAAGGTTTTTATTTTCTTGATTTTGAATAATGTATGGATTAATGCGAGTGTTATCTGTCAGATTGTAGATTGAAATGTTTTGGTTCGAAAATCCACACAATTCGATATTACTGGTTTTTGTGACGGGTAGTTGAGCCGATATCTCATCATTATGTGCATTCAACCGTCTAGGATACACTAAATCAAATCCGGCAAGTAAAATTTGATCCATTGGAGGATTGCTTTTAATATCTCCCGGTAATTCAATAGTAAGTGTATTTAAGTTGTATGTGAGTAGTGATAATGAAAATGTGGTTGTGATGACATACTCCGTCACATTGCTCCACCACACATTAGCGATTGGGTTACTATTTATTTTTACGATAGTGTGGTGATTTGGTGTGACAGGAGGTCTTGATTCGCCTTGCAAGACCATCCTTAAACTTACCATTGTGGATGAAGCATTTGTTGTTAAGTCTATATTGGGTAAAGTAAAAATCTGGTTAAAAGTGGTTGGTGCTTTGAATAGGCTACTATACCAAATACGAGGATATTGGTGATCTTTTGAGTTATATCTGTAATATATATCCCAATAAAATCTTTCTTTACTGATATATTGTTTAATGTCTGGTTTGAATTGCGATTTTAAAAGGTTATTATTTGAAAGTTCTTGGAAATATTTGGTTTTAGCTGTTGTGCCACAATACAGTTGGTAAACATTTGTTTTAGTATAAGGATCTTTCTCTGAATCATTAATTTGGGGCTCTTTTCCAAAAAATTCTATAAAATCATTCTGTTTCCATAACCCTGTTGATTTGTTTGAATAATATGGAACAGGTTCTCCTTGATAGGTAATGCCTAATTGGGATAAATTAAACATTTCCGGATTAATATTAAACGTAGTTAAATCAGTATATGTTATTCGGCATATTCCTTTTTGGTTGATTGAAATATTCCAATAGTCCGGTTGGATGTTGTTGGATTTTACTTCGACAGACATGGTAGTGCTTGTTATAACACCAACAAAAAGAATGATTTTTAGAATTATTCTTATATTCATAAATAAATGTTCCTTTGTAAAACAAAGCTTTATGTTTTTATTGAAATCTAAGTGCCGAACATATATTATAATGAATCATTATTTTCTATATAAGGTACAACATGAATAGTCAGAGCTCTACGAAAATGTTGGCAAAAAAAGATGTTCTGAATTTATCAATAATATGGTTGATTGTAATGATGTTATTTATTGGTATTTTAGTTTACTCGCCATCTTTTTTACGTCAATTAAGATTAAGTGATCCTTCGCAATATAAAGCCATTGGATTGCAATATTATAAAGAAAGAAAATATTCGCAAGCTGTTGATAATTTTCGTTATGGATTAGAAATAGTGCCAAATAATGCTGATTTAAACTACTTGCTAGGCCGTTCTTTGGATGGGTTACGAAGATACCAAGAGGCTGAAAAATATTTACTTATCGCCAGGCAGCTAGATACAGCAAATAAATCATACTTCAGTGGATTAACGTGGCATTATCAAGAGAGTAATCAGTGGGAGAAAGCTGAAAATCTTCTTCAAGAGCAATTAAAGAGAGAACCAAATAATTTGGCATATTTAACACGAATTGCCTTAATATATGAGAAGTTTAAAAAGCCAGATAAAGCAATAAATGTCTATTTGAAGGTATATAGTCTTGACAAAAGATCTTTAGAAGCTTTAAAGGGTTTGGCGATTAATTATTCACTCATGAATCAGAACAACAAGGCGATTGAATATTTATCTAAAGTTGTATTGATAAATCCCGATGATTCTGTTTCATGGTTTAACTTGGGGCGCCTGTTTGAAGGCCAGAAGAATTTTGCCAAGGCTGAAGAAGCCTATAAAAAATCCCAGGAAATAGATGATAGTAATTATTTCAATAACATATCGTTAGCACGTTTGTATTACAACCGTGGAACGCAACAATCAATATTATTATCAGAAAAATATTTTAAAAGAGCTGCCACCATTTCCCCCACACAGGGTGAAGCGTATTATAAGCTGGGAATTATTAATAGGGATTATAAAAACAATCTCACTGATGCCTTAAAGTATTTTAACCAATCAATAGATATTAATAACGATTTATATAGTTATCGAGAATTAGGCGTAACATATGAAAAACTTGGTCGTCCAAAAGAAGCTTTAAAAGCTTATAAGAAAGTTCTGGAAATGGAACCTACATATCCAATTAAGACTCAAATTAATAGACTATCAAAATAGCTCTACATCGTTTTTAATGAATTTCTAATGGCTAACCTTGTTAGTAAAAGGCTGTGTCAGACCCAAAAAACATGAATCAAATAGTAGATAACAGACTTTTAATAATAGGTGGTTTATTGGCTGCTCTTTTTGTTGCAGTAATTTCTTTATTTGTTAGCACATCCGTTCATTCAATAGCATTAATAGGTAGTATTCTTTTTATATTTGCTTCTCCATGGTACTTAAAAAATCCTCATATAATTCTGTATTTAACTGTTGCTTTTATCCCTTTGGGAGTACTTGCTGTTGTTGTTCCAGGAATGACAGCTGTTCCCCTTCTTGCTCTTTTTCTGTTGATTTTATGTATTCCTCATTTATTGATTGGTACAATCAATATTCCTCAACAAAGGACTGTATATTGGTTGTTAGGTATATTGGCTCTATTAATAATATTCTCAGCACTGATCGGTGTTAACTTTAAACAAAGTATGAACTATTTGAAAAGCATATTACAAATGATGGGCTTTTCATTTTTAGTTATTTGTTTGATGAACACTAAACAGAAATTGAATTGGCTGTGGTGGGTTGTTGTTGTGTCTTGTTTTTTTGCTGCCCTTATAACGTTAATGGCTAAATTTAATCTTTTACCTTTTTCACTTAATGCCTTAACATATGGTGATTTAGGTGTTGAGCGGCAAACTGGAACCGATGGAGACCCAAACTACTTTGCTGTACAGCTATCGGTTGGATTAACTTTTTCGATAAGTTCTCTTATGTACATGAAAAATAACTGGATAAGGCTTATATTGTTTCCTATGATTCTTGTCCTTTTATGGGCGATTTCACTTACACTGTCTATTGGCGCAATTATTGGGCTGTTTGGGATATGTTTTTATCATATCGTTTCAACACACCTTATATCTGCTAGCCGGAAAATATTAATATTATTTTTATTGTTTATATCATTTTTAGTTGTCTTATTTCTCCCTGTGATGCAAACAAGAATTGAAGATCAAGTTCAGCGGACTAAAAATTATGGTGTCTGGCAATTAGGATCATATAGAGTATTAACTTGGACTGCGGGATCAAATATTATTATTCATCACCCAATATTTGGTGTTGGTATTGGCAATCATGCTTTTTTAACAAAGGAATATGACATTTTTCAAGTTATAAAATTTGGTTTGGATGCTGATACAAAGCCTGCTCACAATATGTACATCTCATTTGCTGCGGATAACGGAATACCTGCGCTAATTGTTTTATTGTTGTTAATTATTTATGTTATTAAAAATCTTCGTGTCTTGGAAAAAAAATATCTATCGGATAAAGTCCTATTCAATTCCATTCTTTCCGCTCTTATTTGTTATTTAATACAGAATGTGTTTTTAGATGGATGGCGTGGCAAATATCTCTGGTTATTAATTGGAATGGGTGTTGCTTTAATTTCCATATGCCGAATTGAAGTGGAAACTAATCAAAAAAAGCGTGATTTGGAATAATTATGAATGTATTATTTTTATTGCCTCGTTTTCCTGAAAATAAAGAAGACTCCTCTATTGAGAAAGATCTGGTGATGGAATTTCAGAAACAAGGGAACAATATTTATGTGGCTGTCATATTAGAGCGATATCTGAAGTTAAAAACGTGTTTAGTAAATAAGGGAGGCATAAATCTTTTAAAAATAAGGACAGGAAATTATTACAAAAAAAATATTTCATTTTATGAGCGTGGTTTTACTTCATTGATTTTGCCCTACAGTTTTATCTGTGGTATCAGTCATCACTTAAAGGATATAAAAATTGACTTAGTTATCCTATCTACTCCGATGATGAATAATCCATATTTAATGGCAAAATTACGAAAATATTTTAATTGTCGTATTGTCCTAATTATATGGGATATATTCCCACAGAATGCCGTAGATATTGGATTAATAAAAAATACTTTTCTTGTAGGATATTTTAAAAAAAAATATCAACAGGCTTTGAATTGTGCTGATTATGTTACAGTTATGTCGCCAGGATGCAAAAAATACATACAAAATCATTTTAAGATTAATGAATCAAAGCTATTGATATTAAAAAATTGGGCGGAAATTAAAGGAAATTCTGATGAGTGTGAAAATGTACGGGAAAGATATTCTCTAAATGAAGATGATTTTATTCTGGTCTTTGGGGGAAACATGGGGAAACCCCAAAAGTTGGAGAATATTTTGATGCTAGCGGAAAGAACTTGTGCCCATACAAACATTAAATATCTTTTTGTCGGTAAGGGGACTGAATGTGAGAACTTGATGTTGTTGGCAAATAGAATGAAATTATCAAATGTGATTTTCATTCCTCATGTTCCTAGGTATGATTATGAATACTTACTTAAAGCATGTGACATTGGTATTGTAAGTCTGGATGAAAAATTTACCGTTCCAAATTTTCCTTCAAAAACAACAGATTACTTTAAGTTGTCGTTGCCAGTTTTGGCTAGTTTGGATAAGACTGCTATTTCTGATTATGGATATTTTCTTGAAAAAGAAGCAAAAGCTGGAATTGTTGGACAGGCCGGTAATGTTGAGGATTTATACCACAAACTTATGGTGCTCTATCAAAACAAAGAATTGCGAAATGAATTAGGGTCTAATGGTAGAAAGTATTATGAAGAGTATTTAGGGGTTGATATTGCATATCAAACTATTATGAATAAACTGAATAATTGATAGGAGTAATGATGTTTACAAATAATATATTGCTAATTACAGGTGGCACAGGATCTTTTGGGAATGCCGTTTTGAAACGATTTCTTCAAACTGGGATAAAAGAAATCCGCATTTTTTCGAGAGATGAAAAAAAACAGGATGACATGCGGAAAATATATAATAATCCTAAGTTAAAATTCTATATTGGAGATGTCAGAGATAGAAATTCTCTTAAAGATGCTTTGCATGGTGTAGATTATGTCTTTCATGCTGCAGCGTTGAAACAGGTTCCCTCATGTGAATTTTATCCTATGCAGGCGGTTCAGACCAATGTTATTGGAACAGAAAATCTACTTACTGAAGCTATTGATGCCAAAGTAAAAAGAGTCGTTTGCTTAAGTACTGATAAGGCAGTTTATCCTATCAATGCTATGGGGATATCAAAGGCAATGATGGAAAAATTAGCTGTAGCCAAAGGGCGTGATTTGTCTGAGGGTGAAACTGTGATTTGTTGTACAAGATATGGAAATGTAATGGCTTCTAGGGGATCTGTTATTCCTTTATTTATTGAACAGTTAAAAAATAATAAGCCAATTACTATTACAGACCCAAGCATGACTCGTTTTATGATGAGTCTTGAAGAGTCTGTCGATCTGGTATTATTTGCTTTTGCTAATGGAAACAATGGGGATATCTTTGTTCAAAAAGCTCCTGCGGCCACTGTTGGGTTATTAGCTGACACTTTGCGGAAACTTGTAGGTAAGCCAAATCATGAAATAAAGATTATTGGGACTCGGCATGGGGAAAAATTGTACGAAACTCTTATCACAAGAGAAGAAATGGTTCATGCCATTGACATGGGGAATTACTATAGAATACCCGCAGACACTAGAGATCTTAATTATGACAAATTCTTCGAAAAAGGTGATGAGGTCGTAACTCAGTCCCACGAGTATACTTCTCATAACACGCAGCAGCTAAATGATATTTCCATGAACAATATATTGCTTAAATTGAATGATATACAGGATGACTTGAAATGGTTTGGGGTTAAATAAGTGAAAATATTGATCACAGGATCTAACGGGTTTATAGGTAAAAATCTGTTTTATAACCTTCAATTTAGATCCGAATATGAATTGATGCCTTATGATTTGGGAAATAATATTGATGAGTTGTATCATTTCCTAGATACTGCCGATTTTATTTTTCATTTAGCAGGAATCAACAGGCCCAAAAATGAAAGTGAATTTTTTGAAGGAAATTCTGGTTTTACAAAAATAATAACTGATTATTTAACATTAAGGAATAAAAAGATTCCAATACTCATAACATCCTCAATTCAAGCAGAGAAAGATAATCCTTATGGTCGCAGTAAATTGATGGCTGAAGAGGAATTGTTATCTTACTCACAAAAGCAGAGTGTACCAGTTCTTATATATCGACTCCCGAATGTATTTGGAAAATGGTGTAGGCCCAACTATAACTCTGCCATTGCAACTTGGTGCCATAATATCGCAAATGATTTACCAGTTCAAATAAGTGACCCTGGAGTTGAATTGACCTTGGTTTATATTGATGATGTTATTTCCAGTTTTGTTGATAAGCTTGCCAAGCATGAATGGGAAATGGGTGAGTATTATCAGAATGTGCCCATCCAATATAAAGCTTCTTTAGGTGAAATTGTTGATTTAATAAAAAGTTTTAGGAGTAACCGAAGTACTCTAACTATTCCAGAGGTTGGTAATGGATTTAAGAGAGCCTTGTATTCAACATATCTTAGTTATTTACCTGAGAATAAGTTTTCATATCCATTATTACAACACTCTGATGATAGGGGTAGCTTTGTAGAAGTTTTGAAAACTATGGGCTCTGGCCAAATTTCAATATCAACATCAAAACCAGGAGTTATTAGGGGTAATCATTTTCACCACACAAAAAACGAAAAATTTTTAGTTGTAAAAGGTGAGGCTATTATCAGATTTAGGCGGATAGATTCAGATAAAATAATTACCTATGCTGTATCTGGAACGATGCCAACGGTTGTAGATATTCCAACTGGATATACTCATCATATTGAAAACATTGGTGAAGAGGAAATGATTCTAGTATTGTGGGCTAATGAATCCTTTGATCGTGATAATCCCGACACATATTTTTTAGAGGTTTAATAATGAGTAAATTAAAAGTAGCGACAATTGTTGGCACGCGACCTGAAATTATACGGTTATCTGAAACTATAAAGGCTTGTGATAAGTTTTTCAACCATGTTTTAGTGCATACTGGACAGAATTGGGACTACACATTAAATCAAATTTTCTTTGATGAATTAGGACTAAGAGCGCCTGATCATTACTTAAATGCTGTTGGAAATAATCTTGGAGAAACTATTGGGAATATAATTGCTAAATCTTACGAAATATTGGTTTCGACAAAACCAGATGCATTATTGATTTTGGGAGATACTAACTCATGTTTGGCAAGCATATCTGCAAAACGACTCAAAATTCCAATATTTCATATGGAAGCAGGAAATCGATGTTTTGATCAAAATGTTCCTGAGGAAATAAATCGAAAAATTGTTGACCATATTAGCGATATCAATTTGCCATATACAGAACACTCTCGAAGATACCTGTTGAGTGAAGGATTTCGGAAGGAACATATTTACGTGACTGGTTCGCCGATGACGGAAGTTTTAAGTGCCCATATGGAATCTATTGACAGTAGTAATATTCTTAGTGAGCTGAACTTAGAAAAAGGACATTACATTTTGGTTAGTGCTCATAGAGAAGAAAATATTGATATAGAGAAGAATTTTTATTGTTTAATGGAAGGCATTAATAAAATTGCTGAAAAGTACCAAATGCCATTAATTTATTCAACCCATCCCAGATCTATGAAGAAAATTGATGAAAAAGGCTTTAAATTTTGTCCATTGGTGAAAAACTTAAAGCCTTTTGGTTTTTTTGGTTACAACAAATTACAGAAGAATGCTTTCGCTGTGATTTCTGATTCTGGAACATTATCTGAAGAGTCTTCGATGTTGAATTTTCCTGGTGTTTTAATCAGAACCAGTACAGAGCGGCCCGAAGTGTTGGATAAGGGAAATATTGTTATAGGTGGTATTCATGGGGATGAAATTATTTCTGCTATTGAAATGGTTCGGTTTAATTTTGAACACGGTGTTAAATATCAACTGCCCAATGATTATATGGACACTAATGTATCCCTGAAAGTTGTCCGAATTATCCAAAGCTATACGAAAATAATAAATTCTGTTGTGTGGGGTAAATAAAAATGGTTGCCAATGACCTGTTTGATTTACTTGTTATAGGGAAGAAGAAAATTGCTGTTATAGGTTTGGGTTATGTTGGACTTCCGCTGGCTATGGCCTTTTCTGAAAAAGGATTTAATGTATTAGGCTTTGATGTGAACTCTGAGAAAATTAATGTTTATAAAAAGGGAATAGATCCAACAAATGAAGTAGGAAAAGAGCGTTTGGCTAAATCCACTATCAGATTTTCTTCCAATCCAGACGATTTAAAAGAAGTATCGTTCTATATTATTGCTGTACCTACGCCTGTTTTAAAAAACAAGATTCCTGATCTTCGTCCAATTGAGTCTGCTAGTAAAGTTGTAGGCAGTAATTTATCCAGAGGCTCTATAGTTGTTTACGAATCTACTGTATATCCTGGAGTGACCGAAGATATTTGTCTTCCAATTCTAGAACAAGAATCAGGAATGAAATGTGGTGTTGATTTTAAGATTGGATATTCTCCTGAGAGAGTTAATCCTGGGGACAAAGAACACCGTGTTGAAACAATTACTAAGATAACCTCTGGTATGGACGAACAATCTGCAGATATTATTGCAAGAGTATATGGGAGCATCGTTAAAACAGGTATACATAAGGCATCAAGCATCAAGGTTGCAGAAGCCGCAAAGGTAATTGAAAACTCACAACGGGACATCAATATTGCATTTGTAAACGAATTGGCAATGATTTTTGACAGACTCGGCATAGATACTCGTGATGTTTTAGAAGCTGCTGGAACTAAATGGAATTTTTTAAAGTTTTCTCCTGGGTTAGTGGGAGGCCATTGTATTGGTGTTGATCCCTACTATTTGGCAAACAAAGCTGAAGAATCAGGTTATATCGCTCAAGTTATATTAGCTGGCCGTCGTATAAATGATGGGATGGGGAAGTTTATAGCTGAAAAAACTATAAAACGATTGATTAATTCAGGAAGTGTTATTAAAGGAGCACATGTTCTTATTTTAGGATTAACTTTCAAAGAAGATTGTCCTGATATAAGAAATTCAAAGGTTGAAGATATAGTGAATGAGCTAAGTGAGTACGATATAACCGTTAGTGTGGTAGACCCTCTTGCAAATAGTAATGAGGCCCAACATGAGTATGGTATTCAACTGGCAGATCTTGAAAAGGTACATAATGTTGACGCTGTAATACTTGCGGTTGGCCATAAAGAATTTAAAAAACTAGATCTAAACCACCTGAAATCTTTATATAAAGCTGGAATAAAAAAGCCTGTACTTATGGATGTTAAGGGTATTTTTGACAAAGCTGAGGCTAATGAACTTGGTTTTGATTTTTGGAGAATGTGACGTGGGATATAAATCAGTAAAGTTTTTAGATGATTCAGTATTCTTGGTAACGGGTGGAGCTGGTTTTATTGGTTCAAATATATGTGAAGCGCTACTGAATGCAGGATATACTGTTCGATGTCTTGATAATTTATCAACAGGAAATAAAAAAAATATCGAACCCTTTTTGTTGAATCCTAAGTTTTCGTTTATTGAAGGAGATATTCGTAATCTCGATACCTGTCTATATTCAACAGAAGGTGTGGATTATGTTTCTCATCAGGCAGCATGGGGATCTGTTCCAAGAAGTATCGAAATGCCAATTTTGTATGAGGAAATCAATATTAAGGGTTCTCTTAACATGATGGATGCAGCAAGGACTCAAGGTGTTAAGAAGTTTGTATACGCATCTAGTTCCTCTGTATATGGGGATCATCCTGTATTACCCAAAAAAGAAGGAGTTGAGGGGCGTATTCTTTCTCCTTACGCACTTACAAAAAAAGTAAATGAATATTATGCCGACTTATATTCCAGATTGTACGGATTAAGTACTATTGGTTTTAGGTATTTTAATGTGTTTGGCAAGAGGCAGGATCCTCATGGGTATTATGCGGCTGTTATACCAAAATTTGTAAAAGCATTAATGAATAATGAGCCGCCAGTAATTAATGGTGATGGTACACAATCGAGAGATTTTACCTATATTGAAAATGTAGTTGAGGCAAATTTAAAAGGAATGAGTGCCCCACCATCTGTATCTGGAGAGGTTTTCAATATTGCTTTTGGAGCTCAAGCTGATTTGAACTCTCTATACAACTTACTGTCGGGATTATTGAACAAATCAATTCCACCCTTGTATGGTCCTGAAAGAGGTGGTGATATTAAGCACTCAAATGCTGATATATCGAAAGCTCGGAAATTATTAGGATATGATCCTGATTGGTCTTTAGAAATGGGACTGCAGCATGCTGTAAAGTGGTACCAGGAGAACTTGTAGTGAGGATTTTGTTGGTTTCTCCACTTCCACCTCCAGCTGGGGGAATTGCTACTTGGACCAAAACTTATCTTCAAGCGCAGAAAACATTAGGAAATCATGTTGATATCATAAATACTGCTGTAACAGGTCGAAGAGTAAATAAGTTTACAAGTGTTTTTATTCTAGATGAGTTTATACGTACTTGGCGTATTCTTCTTTCTACATATAGGTATGCGTCTGGAAGTTCATATGACATCGTGCACATAAACACGCCTTGTTCTCAAAAAGGTCTTATCAGAGATACTCTTTGTACGCTCATTGCTAAATTTTACCGGTTAAAAGTGCTAATTCACTGCCGATGTGATGTGACGTACCAAATAAAGGATAATTTTCAACATAAAATATTTAAATTTCTTTGTCGAAGAGTGGATAAGATTCTTGTTTTAAATTCTGTTTCACAGAAATATGTGCATGATAAATGTGGGTGTGAAAGTAAGATTATACCTAACTATATTTCGCAAAATCATATAAAAACAACGCCTAAAATAATATCAGATAGAATCAAAACCGTTTTGTATGCAGGACATGTCACTATTGAAAAGGGTTGCAATGATATTTTGACGGTTGCTAGTTATTTCCCTGATATCAAATTTATTCTTGCTGGTCATCTTATGGCAGAAATAAAAAGTCTCCCAAGACCCGAAAATGTTCAATGTACGGGGGAAGTTGATAAAACAAAAATATTGCAATATATGACAGATGCAGATGTTTTTCTATTTCCTACCCATACTGAGGGATTCCCAAATGTGATTCTGGAGGCAATGGCTGCGGGGTTGCCTATCATATCAACACCTGTGGGTGCTATCCCAGACATGATTGAAAAATCAGGTGGAATGCTGATTCAGGTTGGCGATGTGAAGGGAATGGTAAACAGCTTAAACCAATTAGATGATGCTTCATTACGAAAAGCAATGTCGGCATGGAATATTGAAAAAATTAAAAGTAATTATTTGGTGGATATAGTGATTGATAAATTGCTTGATGAATATAGCTCAAACAATGGAGTTCAGAATGAATAAATTAATGAACTTAGTTGCTACCTTTTTTATATGTTTAGATAAAAGTATTTACAAGTTTATAGTTATGCCTTTTAAAAAATCTTTGTTTGCTAAATGCGGAAAAGGCGTGCATATCGGCAGACGAGGATATTTTACCTATAAAAACATATTTATAGGTGATTATTCATCTGTTGGTTTGGATGCAATGTTTATGTGCACCCGTGCCAAAATCCACATTGGGAAAAAAGTGATGTTCGGACCGCATGTGTTTATGATTACCGGTGGGCATCGTACAGACATGATTGGCAGGTATATGATAGACGTTTCGAATAGTGAAAAACGTCCTGAGGATGACCGTGATATTGTCGTTGAAGATGATGTATGGATAGGAGCTAATTCGATTATTTTAAAGGGAGTTCGAATTGGGCAGGGAAGTGTGATTGCTGCTGGAAGTGTGGTTACTAAAGATGTCGCACCCTATTCAATTGTGGCAGGTGTCCCTGCAAAACAGATAAAAATGAGGTTTTCTGAGGAAGAAATAAAACAACACTTGGATAAGCTGAAAAATACATGAATAAACCGATTAAATGTTTTCAGATAATACCTAATCTAATTGAAGGTGGCGCAGAGAAAATAGCCTTGTACTTATCAAGTGAGCTTGATAAAAAGTATGATGTTACCCTTGTCTCTCTGTATAAAAGTCAGAACACAGTTTATGAAAGAATTGCTCGGGAAAAAGGTCTGAAATTAATATTCTTAGATAAGAAAAAAGGCTTTGATTGTTCGTTAATATGGCAATTGTACTTACTGTTTCGGCAGGAAAAGCCTGACATAGTCCACACCCATTTATATGGAGCCAAATATATCCTTGTCCCGGCAATACTTTCAGGTGTAAAAGCTCGGATACACACTGTTCATAGTATGGCAGACAAAGAATTAGGCAAAACAGATCGTTTGATTATGAAGCAGTTATATCGATGTTTTAGGTTTGTTCCTGTTGCAATATCTGATTTTATTAAAAATACTATTTATCAGATTTATCATATTCAACCTGACAAAATCCCCTGTATATATAACAGTATTGATATATCGCTTTATACTCCTGTCTCTGAAAGATCCTTTGAAAGCCAATTAATATGGTTTTGTGCAATTGGAAGTCTCAGGCCTGTGAAAAATCACGCATTACTAATAGATGCTTTTTGCAAGGCATATGCTGTAAATAAAAATATTAGACTCCGAATTATTGGTGATGGAGTTTTGAGAAATGAGCTTTCACAAAAAATAGATAACCTTGGGTTAAATAGTGTTGTATCTTTATTGGGGGTAAGGGGAGACATTCCTGAGCTTTTATTGAATTCAGATGTATTTACTTTATCGTCTTCTCATGAGGGGTTGCCATTAAGTATCCTGGAGGCTATGGCTTCAGGTCTTCCTATTATATCAACATCTGTTGGTGGAGTTCCTGATGTGCTCAAGGATGGTCGTAATGGATTGTTAGTTGAATCTGGTGATGTGGATACATATTCCAAAGCAATATTGCGGTTGGCTGATGACAAAAAATTGCGATGTTCAATGAGTACAAATAATCTGGCTGATGCTCCACAGTATGATATAAAACAAATGGCAATCAAATATGGTCAATTATATGATGCCATTATAAATAAAAAAAGTTAGCTTCTTTGGAATAAAGGAATCTTAGCGATTATTTTATCTTTTGTTGGTTTGTCTATTACCCAGAGCCAGCCCACTATTCCCCATAAGATTGTTAATAATAAACCATATATTATCAGGCCAGACCATCCAGGAACCAACCACCATATCCTAACTTCGTATAGAGTTACCGCTAACACTACAAATAGTATCCCCACCTGTAAATATTCTCTATAAAATCCAGAAGCTTTATATTTCATGTGATGAGCGATATATAAGGGTGTGAACAAAACATTTTTAATGGTGAGAGAAATAATCCCTGAAACGGCTATTCCATAGACTCCCCAAATCTTTGCAAAAATAACAGCCATGATGAGATTGGTAAGCCCTATGAAAAGTGTGAATATGGCTGTTGGTTTTACCTTGTTGTTAGCGACATTGATTTGAAATAACGGCATACTTGAAAGACATAACGCCAGATGGGCAGTTAGTAAAATCATGAGCGTCGAAAGGTGAGTGTATGAAGGGCCAATCCAAGTTTTCAGGATTAATGGCGCTAATCCACAGATGTAAGCTGCTGGCAGAGACAATAGGTAGCCTGTAAATTTTATGGATGAACATGCTTGTTGATATAGTCCTTTAAAGTCTTTGGCGGCATACAGAATAAAAATTGCCGGAGTAAAAGTATATCCAATTGCAGTTGATATGCCTCGAAGCATATTTGCCCATTGAAGTGTTATCGAATAATCCCCTGCAAGTTCAGTGCCTAATACCTTGTTAGCAACTAAAAGATCTATCCCGATATATAGAAGAATTCCAACCTGATCAACAGCAATCCAAAATCCAAATGAAACAAGTTTTTGTAATGTTTTTAGCTGAAAACATTTTGGTTTTATCGATATTTCGGGTAAAAGAGATCTCCAATTATAGATACTTCCTCCAAGCAAAATAAGTGAAGATAAAATCAATCCGCATCCAACATGCCATAAACGGGGAGTATAAAGAGTGAATAACAGAACAATTATTCCTATTCGACCCATATTCCCAGAAACTTCAACCATGCATTTTAAATCTAATCTGTTCTTTACAAAAGTAGAAACTGAGAAGGGCATGGCAATATTACTGATCATAAAAAATACAAACATTAACCCAATCAGGATAACGGTCTCATATTCTAACCCCTCTGGAATTGCGATGATATGTTGAATATTGATTGAGAAAAGCCAGCAGGGAATGATTAATGCTGTGACGAGTAAAAGTATACCCAGTAGTGTCGTATTGAAGATTTGATTTGATTCTTCAATGTCCGAAGACTTTAGTGCAATTACTAAAAAACGGTTAATACCAGAACTTATTACAAGAGTAAAAATGGCCAGGTAGCTTGCCAATGTCTGAGCTAAGGTTACGATACCAAAACTGGATTTCCCCAGATGATTAACCAGATAAGGTGTGAAGAAAACCCCAATCAACAGGGTGAATCCATAATTCACTAAATTAGAGACAAGATTAATATAAAACTGTTTGTTTTTCATAAGATTGATTAAGTATAACAAACGATAGTTTTGTAAATGCATAATAACTTTTACTGGCAGTATTTAATGCTAGATAAATCATTGGTTGATGTCTCCAAAGAATCATTCTATACTAACCATTTGGCCTGATTTGATGCTTGGAGAATGGGCCGCTATTTTTGCTGAATTGATTTGGATAATGGATGAATAAAATAAGAGTTCATGAAATTGATTTGTTCCGGTTTATTGCTGCAATTGCCGTTGTTTTTTACCATTTTGCTTTCAGGGGAGGGGCTGGAGATAATATGTGTGAAATCTCCTATCCTGCACTATCTCCAATTGCAAAATACGGTTATCTTGGTGTTGAGTTGTTTTTTCTTATCAGTGGCTTTGTTATTTTAATGACGGCCATGAATGGAAGTTTGAAGAAATTTATCATTTCCAGAGTAGTCAGGTTATATCCTGCCTTTTGGGTTTGCTGCACAATGACTGTACTTGTTACCTTGTTGATTGGAGATGGGAGATACTCAGTCTCAGGTTTACAGTATCTTGCAAATATGACAATGATGAGTGATTTTATCAGAGTTCCCTCCATTGACGGAGTTTACTGGTCACTTTTTGCTGAAATAAAGTTTTATGTGTTTATAGCAATTATATTAGGGTTGGGATATATCAAACACATCGAGAATATTCTTATTGGATGGTTAATCTTCAGTTTGTTAATGATAATCTATCCCGTTAAAATCCTTATCTACGGTTTTAATGCTGATTATGCCCCGTTATTTAGTGCTGGAGCGGTATTCTATTTGATTTTTATTAGTGGAGTGAATCTGAAACGAATTTTTATATTAATAGCGTGTTTTATTCTGGCAAATCATTTTGCTTACATGAATATGGATCGGTTAGAAACCAAATATCATGCAGGTTTTCAGCATTATGTCATAACTCTCTTGTTAGTGGTCTTCTTCACGATACTTTATCTTTCAGCGAGAAGGAAAATTCCCTACATTGGGCAAACACAATGGCTCATATTAGGTGCGTTAACCTATCCTCTGTATTTGATCCATGAAAATGTGGGTTTCATGATCATGAATTGGTTGTATCCAACTATTTCAAATATTCATGTTCTTTTTTGGGGCACTATTGTACTGGTTATTGGTTTCTCATACATGGTGAACACTCAGGTAGAAAACAGGTTCAGTAAACCCTTTAAAACTAAACTTGAGTGGCTGTTTGACAATTGGTTGAAAATCAGTTGAAATAAAATGATTATGCTGTTGGTTTCGTTTTATGGAAGTGACTTGAATAAATGGGGTTAAATATGAAAGAGAAGCTGTTTTCTCTGTTGGTTAAGAATGGGAGCTATGTGTTTTGGGGTTGCACAGGGGTATTAACTATCGTTCTGGGTATGATTCTGAAATTTAGTTCATTGTACCCCCATTTCCAAGATTACATGGCTATGTTGGATAGAACTTCTGAAATTGGCTTTATTACAATTTCTCTTCTTATCGTTTGTTTCCTGCCTGGTCTGGTTATTCAAACGCTATTGAAAAAGCAGCATGATTGGATTATTTCCTGTGTTTTGAGTTTATTCTTCATCTATGTTTTGGGTTACCTTTTAAATGTTTTTCGTATTTTTAATTATTGGATTGTCATCCCTGTTTATTTTTCGATGATTCCATTACTGATTTATTATCAGATAAAGCGGATTGGGAGATTATCGTTTCAAGATATAGGTAACTGTTTCTATTCAATAAAATGGAAATCAGTCATCAAGGTTATTGGTGAAATTGTTATTTTGTTTTTCATATTCAAGTATGTCGCATTGAAGACCTATCTTGTTTTCTTAAATGACATAACATCCTTATATGCAGGGGATCCCATCACTATTGCTTCTAAAATCCATTTGATTAAGGATCAGTTCCCACTGCTTATGGATAATATGGGGCATCCCAATTACTACCCGCCGCTTTATTCCCTAATTGCTGTTGCCAGCGTTCTTATTTCTGGTGTAACTGTCGATTCTTATATATCAGGGGCTAATTTATTTTGGGGCTTATTATATATTGGTTTAGCTTATTATGCCTTTCGAAAAATCCTTGGCCGAAAACAGGGGTTTATTGCCTTGTTTTTATTCTCCTTACTTTTACTTGACGCGATATATCCCTTCCAGGCACTTCCCAGCGCGATCAGTCGTACTTTTATCGTATTGTGTTTTTATCTATTCTCCAAAGCCTTTGAGGACTATTACTACCTGATGATAGCAGGGCTGGCTGTTGGATTAGTCAGTGTTCTATATGTTCAGGGTGCCATGCTAATAATGTGTGCCTTTGTATTATTCCTGCTTTTTTATCTATCCAGGAAACATGATGTTCGATCATTGTTGTGGGCATTTTCCAGTTTGCTTACAATGGGTTGTTTGTTTTTGTCGTATTGGTATTTTTATGTTCATATCGCTGGTATTAAACCTGCTGCAGGTGGTTGGTTGCAGGATGAACAGTGGAAAACACCCCCGTTTGAATTTAAGTCATGGGCTGATACCTGGAATTTAATAGTTAAACCGGTCTATTTAGAATTATTCACAATAGCTGTCGGATATCTTGCTTCAAAGAAGACGAAGAATTATTATTTATGGTCATCATTTGTTTCACTATTCAGTGTTTGTCTTGTTTTAAGATGGCACCATATTTTCACTGAACCATTGCTGGGGTTTTCGGTCCAGCCCCATAGATTCTCGGGATTCACTCCAACCTTCACTGTTTTGTCATTAATTCTTTTGGTCCAATTTTCCATAGACATATTGAGTGACCTGAGATTTGTTGGAGAGAAGTCGGAAACTTACAGGCCTATTCATTCTCCCCTTATTGTCTCCCTGGTCATTATTTCCATATTTCAGGGATATATGGTTCTTAATATGTTTGATAAGAGCCTTAAATATCGTAAAGAAATCTTGAATCATGAATCTGTTTATCAAAAACAATGGAAGGATGAACAGTTCTCCGAAAATCGCTGGATTGGGTCATGGATTGATAAAAATATCCCTAAAACTTCAAAGATTCTCGGAGCTCCCTGGGATACCAGTTATTATGTAACAGCCATGGCCGGGAGACTTGTATTCATGGGACATCCCGGTGGTTATGGTCCGATGGATGACACCTTCAATAAACATTACAAGCTGACCAAGAAAGCTTTCCAGGCGACAGATACTAATATCAGTTCTCAAATATTTATAAAGAATCATATTCGGTATATTTTCCAGAGTGGTGTTTTTAATGATGTCAAAGATGATGTTTACAGATTTGAGGGTCCGGTTTTTAAATCGAATAAAATCCACCCCATTTTTGGAGCAGGCAAGGACATTATTGTCTGGGAAGTTAATACAACACAAACGGTAAAAGATGTGGATTATGCCGTCTATATTCAAGATACAAGTTACAGGGCTTTTTGGAACGATTTGTTTAATCAATCATTGCTGAGTCCAAAAGTGTTTAATCCCAAATCTGATGTGGTTAATAAGAATCTTCTGATAGCGGGTATCACGAAATTCAGTGGTCAGCAAACGGCTTCCTTATTGGATTACCTGGAAAACGGAGGAAAGGCATATATCCAGGGGGGCGATGCGCTATCTGTTGTAAATACGATTTTAGAACATCAGGGACATTCCACAATTAATCGACTTAAACTCAGAGTGGACAGATTGATTCCGGTGGTTATCCGGAACAATCATTATCTGACTCAGGATGCTCCGGAATATCTCCCTGGTTTATTTACTCCCCTGTGTGATATGTATTCCAAGACCACCTCGTATTATGAGGTATTTGATAATCGGGAAATGTTGTTTAAACCCATTATGTCCTTGGATGGATATGATGATTGTTTCCTTTTGGGCAGCTTAAAAATTGGAAAAGGGGAATTAATCATTTCTGGATGTAATTTGAATGAGGGTGATAACTTCATCAAATATTCGATAACTCATCGCTTGAATGAGTATTTATCATCCGGAGAGTCTCATCCAGCTTATATCCCACTGGATGACCCGGTTAAGAAGACGCGTGTTTCATTGTTAGCGTGTCAAAAGAAAAATGATAACCAGATGTATTCAGGCGTATATAGTGATCATTCTTCGCGTGCAGTGGCCATTGTGGGTAAAGACGTAAACAATTACCTAGATTATTACCGTGCTGATGTAGATGGTGATGATGGTTATTTTGAATTTCCGGTTGTAAAGGGTACGGATAATCGTTCCATGCAGCTCTCTACTGTTCGCAAAGGTAAAAAGTATTTTGAATATGTCTATTCAGGGTCAACGAATGTCAGCAATCTCTCAGAGATGACATTTACTCAGCTGGTAAATAAAAAGCATCTGGATAAAGACCTTAAATCATCTCTATGGAAGAAATATAATTCATCTTATACAATCGGTGTTGATGAAATTAATAAAATGTATGCTTATCTCCAGGGAACCTTATCCACCAATTCCAGTTTGATGGATTATTATGCCCGGAAAAAAGCAGGCAAGCCAGTAGAAGAAATCTCGCTCAAAGATAACGGTATCAAAGATTATATGAACCTGGCTCTGACGAAGAATATAACAGGTTTGACTTACCATGCTAATCTCGATGACCTTTATAATGATCCGATATATTTATCGAAAAATACTTGCGTTCAGGTTGAGTACAATTTTGCCGTTCCTGTCTATATGGAAAGTGTGGAATTCGCAATTCGGAATTTCGCTCCTCAATACGCAGGAATGGCCTCTACCGCTATAATTTTGTCGCTTGATTCCACTGTTGGAAAAGATAAGGTTATGGTCATTCGAAACTTGGGAAATTATGGTGCGGGTGAGCCTCGAATTGTCAGTGGAGACATAAATACTTTTGTTAAGAATGTAAAGATTATTTTTTACACATACAAAGATTTACCGGGAACTATTTCGGATATTAAATTGAACTTCTCCATCAGTAGCTTTAATTTCCCTTATTTTGCTGAAGAAAGTAATCTGAAGTCGGGTTATAAATGTGGAATAAATTTTGGGAAATATTTGTCGTTGATAGGGTATGACCTTCGGCCGGGAACAGTAAATCCGGGTGGTAAAGTACATATGAAATACTATTGGAAGGTGCTTGATCCGGAGATTCAAAATAAAAACATATTGCTGACTCTTAGTGTGCGACAGATTGATGGTAAAAGTGAAAACGTTATTGCAACAGAGAGATGGTATCTATGTAATGGTGAAGTAGATTTTACCAAAGTTAGTCCTGATATCGTAGTCAAAGATACTGACTTGTATCTTGACATTGATCCCCAGGCAAAAAAAGGAATTTATGGGGTTATGTTCTCCATCAAAGACCTTGATAATGATATCGATTTACCGGCGGAAAATTTTGGACCCAATAAGAAAACAAAAATACTCAATACCGCTCCCAATAGTTATCTTTCCATTTTGGATAAAATAATCGTTGCCCCAAAGAAAAAATAAACATATAGGGGAGAAGCCATTGATTGCCGTTGAGGTAAGGTAACTGAGAAATTTGAAGTGAATTGAGGTTTTACTTACTTAAGAGTTTTTTTAAGTAAGCCCCATATTCATTTTTCGATAAAGCCTTCGCGGTATGCAGGAGTGACTCGGTAGATATATATCCTTTTCGCCAGGCGATTTCTTCCGGACAGCATATCATAAAACCTTGCCGTTTCTGTATTGTCTGAACAAAGTTTGAGGCTTCCAAAATACTTTCATGTGTACCGGTATCCAGCCAGGCAAATCCTCGACCTAATAACTCAACCTTTAATTGATTTTTTCTGAAATAAATGTTGAGTAAATCCGTGATTTCTGTCTCGCCTCGTTTGGAAGGTTTCAGTGTTTTGGAAAGTTCTACAACTTTATTGTCGAAATAATAAAGACCCACAACAGCATAATTGGATTTCGGATGAAGGGGCTTTTCTTCAATATCGATTATTTTTCCGGATTCATTTATCGAGACAACGCCGTATCTCTGAGGGTCATGGACAGGATATCCAAATATTGTTGCCCCCGTTTTTAAACTGGTCGCTTTTTTTAATAATCCCGATAAGCCACTTCCGTAAAAAATGTTATCCCCCAAAATAAGCGCACATCCTTCTCCGGCAAGGAAATCTTCTGCAATAGTGAAAGCCTGCGGTAATCCCTCCGGCCTGGTTTGTATGGCATATTGGATTTTAATTCCCCATTGCGAACCGTCTCGTAAAAGCTTCTGAAACCCGGCTTGATCTTCCTGGGTTGAGATGACTAAAATATCGCGAATATCACTCAACATCAGGACACTCAGTGGATAATAAATCATCGGTTTATCGTAAACTGGCATAAGTTGTTTACTGATGGGTATCGTTAACGGATACAGTCGTGTTCCTGCGCCTCCAGCCAGTATGATCCCTTTTTTTATCATCCATCAATCCCTTATCTATACTTGATTTCCAATTATCCTACATCATACCTTTATTGAGCCTGACTTGTCATTCCATTCAAGGTGATTTATTTGAAATATGAATGATATTGTATGGAATCTATCTATCACCCTCTCCAGTTCGCGTTGACAGGGACTTTGACTCCGTTTCTTGAAACGAATGACATACGAATCGGAAACCTTCCGCCGAAATATTATTTTGTTCTCAAATTTTTCCTCGAAATGGACTTGTTTCGAACTCTCCACGGACCTGCTCCGAGCAACTCCGTGGAGGGTTCGTTTATAAATTAAACCCTACAAAAATGTAGTGCTGATTTTGCCTTATTTTACCCTGTTTCTGATTTGTAAAAAAAGTTTGTATTTATCGCTAAAAATCAGCATTTTTCGCTTGACAGGACCCCATGGTACTCCTATACTAGTGCAAGTGACTCGAAGTGGGGCCAAATCCCATTTTCAAAAGAAGGGTATCGAAAGATGATCGAGGATCTGCGCGGTGAGTTTTACCAGAACCTGGACAGCAAAAATCGAATCATCATTCCCCGCAGGTTATCGGGGCGATTAGTGGTTGAAAATCAAGGCCAAATCGTCGTAACCCGCGGAGTAGAGTTTTGTCTCTGGATATACCCGTTGGCAACATTTCAGGTCATGGAAGGTCAAGTTAAGAAGAAAATGAATCCCTTTGATCCCCGTGCTCAGCGCTTCACCAATGCGTATTTTTCGGGAGTACAGGAAGAAACCTTGGATAAAGGGGCACGATTTGTTCTTTCGCGTCACTTATTGGAATACGCCCAGATAAAAAAAGAAGTGGTTCTTGTCGGGTCCCTGTATCGGATCCAGGTCTGGTCCAAAGAACGCTGGGAAGATCAGATTCGGCAGTTCAGTGTCAATGCCAATGATATTGCAGAAGAAATGATGTCAAATTTTGACGGGTTCTGGGGCCAGCAAACACCTTCAGAATCTGAACCACAATCTGACAATTAAATAAATTTGAAAAGTTACCGATGGTTGTTAGATAAACCATCCGAGTTCTTTCACAGGAGAACATGATGAACGGGGAGCACCCCATCCACCAACCTGTACTGCTTCGTGAAATGTTGCAATGGCTGGTCCCGGACCGCGGTGAGGTCTTTGTGGACGGCACTTTAGGTATGGGTGGGGCTGCCTCCCAAGCCGTTTTAAGGCTTGGACCGGAAGGTCGGCTCATCGGATTTGATCGAGACCAGGAATCTCTGGAACTGGCTCGGAAAAGACTGGAACCTTTAGGAACACCTCTGAACTTGGTTCACAGTAATTTCCGGGACATGAAAAACCAGCTGAACGGTTTAGGTTTCCCGCAGGTGGACAAAATCTTCCTGGACTTGGGAATCTCCAGTTACCAACTGGACCGGGATGAACGGGGATTTTCCTTCGATCGAGACGGGCCCTTGGATATGCGGATGGATCGCAGCCAGGGAGTTACCGCTGCCGATGTGGTCAATACCTGGCCGGAAGACCAACTGGCGGATGTTATTTATCAGTACGGTGGTGAGAGGTTGTCGCGACGGATTGCCCGGACTATCGCACAATACCGGGATGGAAAATCCATTACGACAACCCATGAGTTGGCGGAACTGGTGGAACACGCTGTCCGGGGTACTGGATACAGGGTTCATAACCGAATACATCCGGCAACAAGAACCTTCCAGGCCTTAAGAATTGAAGTGAATGGCGAATTAGAAAGTTTGAAGCAATTCCTGGCTGATTTTTTAGACTGTCTCAAGCCAGGGGGGCGAGTGGGAATCATTAGTTTCCATTCTCTCGAAGACCGGTTAGTGAAACTGGCTTTCAAAAAAGCCGCTGGATTATGTATCTGTGAACAACCGCCAGACTTATGTAGTTGTCCACGAATCAAACAGTTAGAAATACTGACTCGAAAACCGGTCGTACCAGATGAAGATGAAATGGGTCGGAACCCCAGAGCAAGAAGTGCCAAGTTCCGAGTCGTAGAAAAAATAAAATAGTTTGACCCCGTAGGGGGAGAAATACCTTCGGGAGGGAAAATATGAAGTGGAAACCGAGTAACTACAATGAGTTGCCAGAAATTCAAAGAGCCAGAGCTGTTCGACGCAGAGCAAGCACTGATAATGATAAAATAAATATACTAATAGTGGTATTTTTAGGGGTGATTGTTCTTTCATTAGGTCACCTCTATATGAAGCAACAAATACAGAAGGCATCACAGAAACTGGCTCTGACACAACGCGACTTTTTGGAAGTAAATAACCAACGATTACGACTGGAACAACAAATCGCTGGATTAAAAGATCCATCCCGCATTCGTGAATTAGCTCTGGCACAGGGAATGATTCCTGCCCAGGATAACCAGTTGGCCAAAGTTTATGCAGCCTCCTGGGTGAATGTCCAACCGGCTTCTTTCCAAAACCCCACTCCGACGACAGAAAACAATCAACAGACTGCTTCTGTATGGGGAAAATGGATTCGATTCGTATCACGAGCTGAGGCTCGGAGCATGGATTGAGCCGGGTTTGCCGGATGACAACGGTTTAGTCCGTTTCATCTGACCTTCCCGACGGGGGCCATCATGTTATAAGTCAACGAGAAAACAACAATGATTGGTCGTGAAACTGACAAAACAAACCGCAAAAGAATAGTCTTATTTCGTAGCCTATTCTTTTTGTTTTTGGGTTTAGTATTAATCTGGGTTGGATATCTCCAGATTTTTGACCATGCTTATTTTAGTAGTGTTGCCCGGGGAGAACACTATCGGGGTGAAGTGATTGAACCTCGGCGGGGATGGATTTATGATCGTTCGGGAAATCCTCTCGCTACTTCAATTATGGTGGATTCATTGATCCTGTCTCCAAAAGATGTCATTATTGAGAATTTGGATGCCGCTAAGAAAAAGAAATCAGTTAAGAAAGATCTTCCGGTCAAATTGGCTGCTCGATTAGCAGTTATTCTGAATGAACCTGAATCAAAGTTCCTGGATATTATTACCCGCAACACAACCGTCTCATGGGTTCCTCTTGCAATGGAGCTGACACCTGAGCAGTATGCCCAAGTTACGATATTACGACAAGACCTCAAGCTACGAAATGAACTTCGGACAGAAAAGTACTGTAAGCGACTGTATCCTAAAGGTGATGCGGCTTGCCATATTCTGGGGCCGGTTGGTATTGGTAGTATGGAAGAAGGTTTGGGCGGCTGGGGTACTCATCGGCCTCTGGGTGGTTTGGAAGCTGTCTATCAACCACAGGTCAGTGGGAATTTTGGTCAAGTTACATCCCGTAAAGATGGTGCAGGGAGATTACTGGTTCCCATTGAAGATGATGTATTTTCAAATCTTGCGGGAAACCAGATGTATTTAACGATTGATGAAGTTATACAGCGGGCTGCTGAAGATGAACTGGCGGCCACAATCGAAAAACATGGTGCTCATGCGGGATTTGTCGTGGTTATGGACCCTAAGACAGGTGAAATCCTGGCCTTGGCCAACTATCCAAAATATGATTTGAGTAACTATCGCAGCGTTTCCAAAGATATGTGGCGGGAAGTTTCTTCGAATAGGGCTGTGGAACAGGCCTTTGAACCAGGTTCAATATTTAAAGTCTTTACCGCTGCGGCCGCTTTAGAAACCGGCAAAGTAAAATTGACAGACACCTTTAATGGAATGGGTGGACGTATTAAATTTGCAGGACGTACTTTGCGGGATACCCATTCATACAGCATTATGACCTTTGCCAAAGTCATTGAAGTTTCTTCTAATATTGGAACTTTGCAGATTGCTCAAAAACTTGGATCCGACAGGCTGTATGAATATATCAAGAAATTTGGATTTGGCAATGTGACTGGGGTTGGCCTTCCGGGTGAATCCTCTGGATTAGTATTGAATTATAAACAGTGGACTCCTTTAGTTTGGTCTCGTGTTAGTTTTGGTCAGAGTGTTTCTGTTAATGCCATCCAGATGTGTGCCGCCTATTCGGTTATTGCAAATGGAGGCAAACTCCTGAAACCTCATCTGGTGAAATCTATTCGGGATGAAAATGGCCGTCTCAAGAAAGAATATAAACCTGAAATAGTACGCCAGGTCTTACGAGAAGATACGGCCCGTGAAATTAGAGAGATTATGCAGGGAGTTGTTGACCGTGGTACCGGAAAGCCGGCTGCCATACCAGGGGTCAGAGTTGCGGGAAAGACGGGTACGGCTCAAGTCGTTGCTGAAGGGGGCCGAGGATATCTCCCCGGCCGATACATGTCTTCTTTTGTTGGATTCTTGCCTGTGGAAGACCCCAGACTGGTTATAGGTGTTTTTATTGACCAGCCCACAAAAAATGGGTATTACGGAGGAACTGTTGCTGCCCCAGCCTTTAAGCGAATTGCGGAAGCAGCATTGACCCAGTTAGGTATATTTCCAGAGGCTCCTCCTCCAATGCCAATGGCGCAAGCGCATCCTTCTGATGATTCCTTAAATGACATGTTGAATGAGGATTACATGGATGTTTCAGTGCCCGTTAAGGTTCAGGCACCCGTTCAGAATAAAGTGGTTTCTGAAAATAAGTTGGATAACACTGGATTAAAACAGATATCGTATGAAAAAGAAAAAACCGTTCTTATGATGCCGAATTTGAAGGGTCTTGCAAAAAGGGTGGCATTAGTTCGGCTTACGCATATGGATCTGGTTCCTGTAATGACAGGCTCTGGTGTTGTTTTAGACCAATACCCCAAACCGGGTGCTACTGTTATTCCAGGACAGAAATGTCAGTTGATTCTGGGGAGCACTTATCAACCTACTGTGATACACCGTGATACAACTTTGAATAGACAATAACTTAATTATTAACTTTTACCATTGGTCTTAAATCAATGAGAATTGTCTCAGGCAAATTATTATGAATGTACTATTAGAAAACTTACTACAATCTATTTCTGAATTCCAATGTCAGGGTGATATCGGTAATTTATCTGTTCAAGGTATCTCCCGTGACAGCCGATATGTAAAACCAGGAGATTTATTTGTTTGTATTTCCGGGGTTAAACAAGACGGACATCTTTATGCCGCCCAGTCTGTAAAAGCTGGGGCTGTGGCTTTGGTTGTTGAACGATTTATTCCCGAATTGGGAATAGTCCCCCAAATTAAGGTGCCCAATAGCCGATTAGCTGAAGCTTTGATGGCAGCTTGTTTTTATGGGTACCCGTCCCGTGAATTAAAAGTTGTGGGTGTAACTGGAACCAATGGAAAAACGACATCAACCTATTTAATGGAATCCATTATCCAACAGGCAGGTCATCAGGCCGGAATTATTGGTACGATTGGTACTCGGTTTGCTGGCAAGTCACAACCATTGAATAATACAACCCCCTCATCATTGGAGTTAAATGGAATAATGAGGGATATGCGTTATGCTGGTTGTGACTATATGGTTATGGAAGTATCTTCACATGCACTTGATCAGGGTCGGGTAGAAGGTTTGGAATTTGATATTGGAGTGTTTACCAATATTACCCGTGATCATTTGGACTATCACAAAACCATGGAAGATTACTTGGCAGCCAAATGTATCTTATTTAAAAGAATGGCTCAGTGCTTTGATAAGGGACTACCCAAACGATCCATAGTGAATATAGATGACCCCCTGGGTGAAAAGGTTGTTCAGTCATCTTCTGTTCCGGTTATTACATATGCTATCAACAAAGACGCTGATGTCCGTGCCCTCAATGTAAACCTTTCTCCCGACAAACTCTCGTTTACATTGAAGACCCCATTAGGTGAAACTCCTGTCTGTCTGGGTATCAGTGGACTGTTTAATGTTTATAACAGTCTGGCGGCTGCCGCGATGGGGATTGCCCTGGGATTTAATCTTGAGGATATTCGTTTGGGACTGGAGAATGTTGCTTGTGTCCCGGGTCGTTTCCAGCGAGTGGATGAAGGTCAGGATTTTCTGGTACTGGTTGATTATGCTCATACCGATGATGCCTTATTGAATCTCCTCAAATCTGCGCGGCAAATTACAAAAGGGAAAATCATTATTGTATTTGGCGCCGGTGGTGACAGAGATCGTGGTAAACGTCCTCTTATGGGTGAAATTGCTGCTCGACATGCAGACTATAGTATTATCACTTCGGATAACCCTCGGAGTGAAGATCCTGCTTTAATTGCCATGGATATTGAATTAGGTATTCGGCGAGTGTTATCTCCTAAACCAGAATATAAGGTGGTCTTGGACCGGGAAGATGCTATCCGTGAGGCGATTAATATGGCTCGTCCTGGTGATAGTGTCTTGATTGCAGGTAAAGGCCACGAAACATATGAAATATTTGCTGACCGCACCATCCATTTTGATGATGTGGAAATGGCTCGAAAGTATCTACAAACTAATCGAACGGAAAAATAATGGAACCGTTAAAAGCTAAAGATGTATGTGAGGTTGTAAAGGGTGTCTGGGTAAGTGGAGAGCCAGATAAAGTGTTTTCTGGCATTTCTACTGATAGTCGAAAAATTGTACCGGGGGATCTGTTTGTTCCTATAAAAGGTGAGAATTTCGATGGGCATGATTATCTTCCCAACGCAATGAGCAGGGGAGCTGTGGGTATATTTACCCGTCCGGGTGTCAATCTGGATTTTTTGCAATTCCGTAAGGAGTTAGCTGTTATCCAGGTGGACGATCCCAAATACGCCATGGGTGAATTGGCCCGGTTTTACCGCACCCGATTCCCAGTGAAAGTAATTGGTGTAACCGGAAGCAATGGCAAAACCTCCACCAAGGAAATGATAGCTGCTATTCTTGAAAAAACACACAATACTATTAAGAATGAAGGCAGTTTCAATAATGACATTGGATTGCCGCTTACGCTGTTTCGATTAAACAGGCAGACTCGAATATTAGTTCAAGAAATGGGAATGAATCATCCAGGAGAAATTCGGCGTCTGGTTGAGATATGCCCGCCGGATATTGGTGTTGTTACCAATGTTGCGGACGCACATATTGAATATTTCGGTACAAAAGAAGCTATTGCTGAGGCTAAGTTTGAGCTATTAGAAAAAATGAGTTCTCAAAACGTCGCTGTTTTAAATGCAGATGATGTATTGGTAAGTCAATTTAAAGAAAGAACTCGTGCAAATACTGTCTTTTTCTCTTTAGAGAAAAGCGCTGATTTCCAGGCTAGAGATATCGAGTTTATGACTGAGCCCCTTGGAATGAAGTTTACCCTTAATACTCCTGATGGTGATATTACGATAAATCTCCCCGTCCTTGGAACACACCAGGTAGCCAATGCCGTTGCTGCAGCCGCTACTGCCTGGCAGATTGTTTCAGATAAATACCAAATCAAACGGGGATTAGAAAGTTTTAAGCCGGCAAAGATGCGGATGCAGATAATTCCTGCCGGTCAGATTACCCTTATTAATGATGCCTACAATGCTAATCCAAAGTCTCTAAATTCAGCATTAGATTGTTTGAAACAACTCTATGTGAAAGGGCGGAAAGTTGTTGTTTTAGGTGATATGCGAGAGCTTGGGGAACAAAGTCAGGCTGCGCATATATCCGCCGGAGTTTCAATACAAAAAACAGGTGCTGAGTTGTTAATCGCTGTTGGTAGTATGTCTGAATTTGTCATTGAAGGTGCCATGTCATCAGGAATGAGTAAAAACTCATTGTTTGCCTGTGAGACTCGCGATGAGGCTTTGGACTATTTGAAATCCGCATTAAAGGATGGAGATGTCGTTTTACTCAAGGCATCCCGAAAAATGGAGTTTGAAAGGTTAGCCAGCTCTCTTGAACAGTGGGCTGGTGCTGGAGATTTGTTTAGTAATCAGAATCTCAATCATTGAGGTGATGGATGCTTTATTATTTAGTTAATCATGTGCTTGCTAAAATACTTTACTTCCCCGGTATAAACCTTTTTAGGTATATTACCTTTCGCTCTGTTGCGGGGGCAGTGATTGCGTTTTTAATCAGTTTATATTTTGGACCCCGTGTTATTCATCAATTGAAGCGATTGAAAATTGGTCAAATTATTCGGAACACAGTGGGTGGACCCAATTTAGGTGCAATGCATAAGGCAAAGAGTGGAACCCCAACCATGGGTGGAATTCTAATCCTGATTGCCTTAATGGTCCCTATACTTCTGCTCTGTGATTTCTCGAATCGTCTGGTTGGATTAACTGTTCTTGTAACTCTCTGGTTGGGATTGGTTGGTTTCTTGGATGACTATCTTAAACTGATGAAAAGACAGTCGGAGGGACTTAATCCACGACAGAAAATGATTTTACAACTTATACTGGGTTTGGGTGTGGGTGTTTATCTATTTGTTTTCCCGATTATTCCTGAACAACGTTATCTGTATTTCCCATTCTTTAAACATCTTTCGCCGGATATATCCTGGCTTTATATTCCATTTGCCATGATGGTGATAGTTTCAACATCGAATGCGGTGAATTTAACAGATGGTCTGGATGGATTAGCTATCGGTTGTGTAACAACTTCTGCATTAAGTTATCTGGTAATGACTTATGTAATCGGTCGGTCAGATTTTGCAGCATACTTAAATGTACCTTATGTGCCTGGAGCCGGTGAGCTTACAGTTGTTGTGTCTTGCCTAATAGGTGCCTCTTTAGGATTCCTCTGGTATAATTGTCACCCCGCTAAAGTTTTTATGGGAGATACAGGGTCTCTTGCTTTGGGTGGAATATTGGGGATCATTGCGTTACTAATCAAACAAGAATTCTCTCTTTTCATCGTAGGTGGAATATTTGTGATGGAAGCTCTATCAGTAATTATTCAAGTTACATCTTTCAAGCTCCGTGGTAAACGAGTTTTTCTGATGTCTCCCATTCACCATCACTTTGAAAAAGCTGGTATAAAAGAAGAAACAATAATTGTACGTTTTTGGATTATCTCAGCAATTTTGGCCTTGATTGGTTTGGGCCTTTTGAAAGTCAGGTAAATAAGACCATGGATTTAGTCGGAAAGAAAGTATGCGTTTTAGGGCTGGCACGCAGTGGTGCGGCCGCAGCGAATTTGCTACGCACTTGTGGAGCCTCTGTTTGTGTCAGTGACATAAAACCAGCAGAGAAACTTGCTGAATACATAGCTCTATTAGAAAGTCCTGAAATTCAAGTGTCTGCAAATGCAGACCAAATTAAAGATGTTTCTGGTTCCGACTTGGTTGTCTTAAGTCCAGGTATCCCCGATACAGTGCCTCCGGTAAGAGCGGCTCGAGAGAAAGGTATTCCAGTTATTAGTGAAATTGAGCTGGCATATCAAAACTCTCCGGCGCCTATGGTTGCTATAACTGGTTCTAATGGTAAGACAACAACTACAACCTGGACTTATGAAATGTTTAAGAGTGCTTGGAAGAAAGGTCCCGTTGCTGTTGCTGGAAATATTGGCTATCCCTTGTCTGCAGCTATAAGAAATATGACATCCCAGGGTGTTGTCATTGCGGAAATATCCAGCTTCCAACTGGAGACAATTACATCTTTCAGACCAAAGATTGCCGCAATATTGAATATTTCCAGAAATCACCTGGATTGGTATCCAGGCATGGATGAATATGCAAGAGCTAAGTTTCGTATATTTGACTATCAGACAGCTGAAGATATTGCTCTATTAAACCTAGATAATTACGAGCTGATGAGTCGTTTACCTGATATTGCTTCCCGCAAGATGTTTTTTTCAACAACACAGTCCGTTGATTATGGTGTGATGTTGGCTGGAAATAGAATTATATATCGTGATGGATCCCATGAAGTAAATGTTTGTGATAAAGGTGATTTGGGCTTGCCTGGGGGCCATAATTTGGAAAATGCAATGGCGGGAATTGCAATAGCATGTACAATGGGAATACCTGCTATAGATATCGTACCAACACTGAAAACCTTTAGAGGTGTTGAACACCGATTGGAGTTCGTAAAAGAACTGAAAGGTGTCAAATATTACAATGATTCCAAGGCGACTACTGTTGCATCTGTAATGATCGCTTTAAGTGCGCTACCGGCTCCTATTGTTCTTATTATGGGGGGTAAGGATAAGGGTAGTGATTATCAACCATTGATCCCACTTATAAAAGAAAAAGTAAAAACTCTGATTTTAATGGGACAGGCAAAAGACATAATTTATGATGCTTTAGGTAAATCTGTGTTCACTGTTAAGTGTGCAACTATGGAAGAATCTGTCGCTGTGGCATCTCAAAATGCCATTGATGGTGATGCTGTTGTATTATCTCCCGCTTGCTCCAGTTATGATATGTACCGCGATTATGAAGAACGTGGTCGTGTGTTTAAGGAAATAATAGAGGGTTTATAATGTTGGATTTGTTGAAATTTAAAACGAAAACCCAAGTTCAGTTATTTATGGTAATTATGTTCCTCTCGCTCTTTGGGCAGGTTATGGTGTTTAGTGCGAGCAGCTATTTAAATCCATATAATTATTTTTTCAAGCAGTTTGCTTTTTGGATTCTGGGCTTATTTGTAATGTATAAGATGATGGGTATGGATTATCAGAACCTTAGATATAAAGGTTTTGCATTGATCATGATAGCGGCTTTATTGTTAATAGCTGTATTGTTCATGCCTTCTGTAAAAGGTGCGACACGTTGGTTGGGTTGGAGTGTTTTTAAATTTCAACCTTCAGAATTTGCAAAATTAGCAATTATTATTTATGCCGCTGATTTTTTAAGCCGAAAACCGGAAAACCAAATTAAGGATTTTTGGCGTGGATTTTTTCCAATAATATGTGTTCTTGGGCTTATCGCCATTTTAATTCTAATAGAGCCTGATATGGGAACAGCTCTTTTATTGGTTATTATTGGTTCAATTATGTGTCTTATTGCTGGAATGAAATTAAACCACTTTTTATTTGTTCTTCCATTAGGAGTACCTCTTATTATTAAGGAGATTCTGGAGAACAAACATCAACAAGGTCGATTAACATCCTTTCTGGAAAAGCTAATGAATCATCGAAATATAAGTTATGATACAGGGTGGCAGATAACACAATCACTTATAAGTATTGGATCAGGTGGCTTTTTTGGTAAAGGCCTTGGTAATGGAATGCAAAAATATGGCTTTTTATCTGATTGCCATACTGACTTTATTTTTCCAGTAATATGTGAAGAACTTGGATTTATTGGTGCTTTTATTTTGATTGTTACCTTTATCTATTTGATTTGGCTTGGATTTAAAATTGCAACTCACTCAATGGATTTATTCGCATGCCTACTTGCAACAGGCGTTACTGTTATGATGGCTTCTCAAATCTGTATAAATTTGGGAATGTCCGTGAGTTTTCTTCCTACCAAGGGAATGCCTTTACCCTTTATTAGCTATGGTGGATCCTCTATGTTTTTCATGATGGCGGCTGCGGGGTTATTACTAAATGTAGCGCAATATATTCCAGATTACGATCCGGATTCAGTGAAAAGAAAGAGTATCAGATGAGCCCTCGGTCTATTGTTGTTTCAGGTGGTGGAACTGGTGGCCACATTTATCCGGCTCTAGCCATTGCAGAAGAGATGTTGAAACGACATCCCAATATGGAAATTCATTATGTTGGTCGAATTGGTGGTCGTGAAGAAACTTTATCTTCTAAATCAGATTTACCTATCACTTTTCATGGAATCCATGCTGCCAATATACCTCGAAAGCTTTCTACTCGGTTATTTGCTACAATCTGGGAAAATGTTCTGGGAATGTACGAATCTCGTAGACTTTTGAAAATTATTCAGCCAGATGTGGTTATTGGAACTGGTGGCTATGTTTCTGGCACTACTGTGAAAATGGCACAGCGAATGGGAATCCCAACTCTTATACATGAATCTGATGCTATTCCTGGGATAACTAATCGTTTATTAGGAAGAAAAGCAAATATAGTTACCACATCCTATGCGCAGTTAGTGGATTATTTCGGTAAAAAGAAAGTACATGTTACTGGTAATCCATTGAGAGGCCGCTTTGATAATCTCAATCGTGAAGAGGGTTTGAAGGCTTTTCGCTTTGAATCAGGACAACCGGTATTACTTGTTTTCGGTGGTAGCCAAGGTTCTTTGTCCATTAATCAGAATGTGGTGGAGGCTCTTGATTTGCTTGAAAAACGCAAGCGTCAATATCAGGTGATTTTCCAGACTGGTGAAAAAGGTTATTTGGCAACAACCGAAGCTTTAAAGAATGTCAAAGGCATTAAGCTGGTCATACAACCATTTATTTACAATATGGCTCAAGCCTATGCTGCTTCTGATCTGGTGATAGCTAGGTCAGGTGCAATATCATTATCGGAAATAGCTGCGTGCGGATTACCTAGTATCTTAATTCCATATCCACACGCAACTGCAAATCACCAGGAAAAGAATGCTCGAGCAGTTGAAAATGCAGGTGCAGCAAAAGTTATTTTAGAGAAAGATTTATCACCGATAGTTCTTGCTGAGCTAATTGATAGCTTGGTGATGGATTTGAATGTAAAACAAAAAATGTCTGAAGCTAGTAGGAACTTGGGTAAACCGAATGCAACGAAAGCAATATGTGATTTGATTGAATCATTAATGAAATCGAGAAGACAATGAAAGATACTATTAAAACTATTCATTTCATAGGTATTGGTGGAACGGGTATGTGTGGTTTAGCCCAAGTATACTGTCAGTTGGGATACAAAGTTACAGGATCAGATCTTTCCACTAACTATATGACTCAACGTTTACAAGACATGGGAGCTAAAATATATCCCACCCACGCTGCAAGTAACGTGACGGAAGCAAGCTTGGTTATTCGTTCTAGTGCGATACCGGAAGACAACCCAGAATTGGTTGAAGCAACTAAGTTAAATATACCTGTATGGCATCGCTCGAAATTGCTGCTGGATTTAATGTCTTCACGGCAAGTTATTGCTGTGGCGGGTACTCATGGAAAAACAACAACAAGTTCTATGATATTTAGTATGTTGCAAGCCGCTGGTATTAAGCCTACAGCAATAATTGGGGGACGTGTCAAAGAAATCGACAGTAATGCTACGCTTGGTGAAGGTCCCTGGTTAGTTGCAGAAGCTGATGAAAGTGATGGGTCATTCTTATCATATACACCACAAATTGCTGTTATTAATAATATTGAGGCTGATCATCTGGAGAATTATGATGATAAAGTTGAGAATGTTATTGCAGCATTTCATTCCTTTACTAAAAAAATTGCTCCAAATGGGTGTGCTGTTGTTGGAATTGATAACCTGAATGCGGCACAGTTGGCTGCTGCATGTAAAAAACCAGTTATAACCTTCGGTATGACTGAAGCTGCCCGCATCCATGCAGTAAATCCTCAGTATGCTAATTTTGAGAGTCACTTTGATGTGTATGATGGAGATCTTTTATTGGGTGCAGTCCATATGCGCTGTCCAGGTGAACATAATGTGAGAAATGCCTTGGCTTCAATAGCTGTAGGGTTGGCTGTGGGTTTGAGTTTTGAAGACATGGTTCCAGGCCTTGAATCTTTTAGTGGTGTTGGTCGTCGCTTTGAGCTCGTGGGTGAATCTAATGGAATTCGTATTTTTGATGATTATGCACATAACCCTGCCAAAGTTGCTGCTGCTATTAGTGGTGCAGTTACAGGTGATGCAAAACGTGTCATTGCAGTTTTTCAACCCCATCGATACTCTCGAACTGAGTTGTTAGCTAAGGAATTCGCGACTTCATTTAATCAAGCAGATCTAAGTATTCTTACAGGTGTTTATGCCGCAGGTGAGAAACCCCGACAGGGTGTCTCTTCGTTAAATATCTTTGATGCAGTGATTGCGCAAGGCTATAAAAACTTGTTATATATACCAGATAGAGATGAAATTAATGACTATTTGATGAATATTCTTCGCCCCGGTGATTTGGTTGTATTTATTGGCGCCGGCGATATTTGGAAGGTGGCACATGATTTATTGGTAAAAATTCGCACAATACCAGATGCGGAACCCAATGTTCCAGGTGGATTGGCTATCTCAGGAACTGTGGTCTCTCAGGTCCCCATGAAAAAACATACTTTGATAAAAGTTGGTGGGAATGCTGAGTGGTTAGCTATTGCAGAAACAGTGGATGATTTATTAAAAGTGGTCCGTTGGGCGAAGTCATATAATCAACCGATATTTACTTTGGGAGCTGGTTCTAATCTGTTGGTGCTAGATTCTGGAATTCTTGGTATCGTTATTAAATTAGGTAAAAGATTCTCTTATAAGACATTACTAAAAGGACATCAGATTCGGATTGGGGCCTCTGCATGGTTACCACAAATTGCGAGATTTGCTAGCGAATTGGGACTGTCAGGTCTTGAACCAGTGGCAGGAATCCCCGCAAGCTTAGGCGGAGCTCTGTTTATGAACGCTGGCGCACATGGACGATCTATGTTTGATCTTGTTCGTAAAATCAGAGTAGTTACTTTTGATGGTGATTTAAAAGAGTATGATAAATCAGAAATTCAAGCAGGTTATCATTCAACAAATTTAAAAGATGCCATTATTTATGAGGCTGATTTACAGTTAACTCCTTGTTCATCAGACATTATTAGAAATGAATTAAAAAACTTTCTCGACAAAAGAAATCAAACACAACCATTAGATCTTCCCAGTGCGGGTTGTTTTTTTCGAAATCCTGAGCAGGAGGCTGCAGGGCGATTAATTGATATGGCAGGATTGAAGGGGTCCAGAGTAGGAGGAGCAATGATTTCGCCTAAACATGCCAATTTCTTTGTCAATGTGGGTGATGCAACTGCTTCTGATTTCTTGGAATTGATTGAATTGGCAAGACGTAGAGTAAAAGAAAAATCAGGTATTGAGTTGGAGTTGGAAGTTAAAATAGTTGGAAAATAATCAACTGTAAGAATATTATGAGAAAGAACCTCTATAATTCCAAACATCTTAAGGAACAGGATATTGGGAAAACATCCCGTTATAAAAAGAATGGGGAGAATGTTACTTGGAGAGAATTGGTCACTAAGTGGTGTCGTCGGATAGTGACGATCCTCTTGCTGATAGGTGTTTTGCTCCTGGCAGTAGGAATGGCGAGATTTGCATGGAAGTCCCCATATTTTGTTGTGGAAAAGATTGTTTTTGAATCAACACCCCATTGTGACAGAGAATCACTGTTGAGGGAGATAGGTCTTAATCGAGAATTACATTTAATGAAAATATCCTCAGAGTTAATCAATAAACGAGTTTCTCAGAACCCTTGGATTCAGAGTGTGAAAGTTATTAAAAGATACCCCTCTGTGTTGATTATAAATGTGCAGGAAAGAAAGCCTGCCATGCTCATTGTAGGAGAACAAACCTTGGGTATAGATACAGAAGGAGTGTTATTACCAGAAATAGATATTAAACAAGCTGTAAACATTCCATTATTAAATATATCTGGAAATATCAATATCAAAGAACAACATAAACTGAAAGGTAATGATATTTCTAATGCAGTTTATATATTGGATTGGATAAAAAAGAATAAGCCAGATCTTATGGCCCAGATATCTGAAATTGATATTTCAAATCCTCGTAACACAAAGTTGATAACACAACCTGATGGAACAGAGATAAGTCTTGGAAATATAAATTTCGATAAACGTTTAGAAATGATGTGTAGATTACTGGAACAAAACGAACCTTTTGATTATATTGATTTACGGTATGATGAAGATTCTTTAATAACACATCCAAGAAAAACTGGTATAAAGAAACCTGAAGTATATGGAACAGTGACAACTCCATCGACATAATTCAAGATAGAGGTATGGCATATGATTGCTGCACTAGATATAGGCACCAGTAAGGTTTGTGCACTAGTAGGAGAACTGGATGATAATGGCATCGCTGTTATTCAGGGAGAAGGAATTGTGCATACAAGCGCTATTAGAGGTGGCGTTGTTCTTGACCAGGATGCTGCGGTTGAAGCCATTGAAGAAGCTCTTTCAAAAGCTGAGAGTACTGTTGGAAATCAGAAAATTGAAGGTGTGATTGTAGGTGTTGCAGGAAAGGGTTTGCAATGCTTGAACTTTAATTATGTACAGAATGTAACCAACTCTCTAAAAGGAATTACCCAAGAAGATATTGATCAAGTTGAACGAAATGCTGGCGAAATACAGTTGCCTCCGGGGAAAGAACTGTTTTGTGTTTTAACCCAGGGATTTTATGTTGATGATGAGAGAACAGGAACTGATATGCCTCCAATCGGCATGGTAGGTAGTCGTTTGGCTATTGATGTCCATGCTGTTCACGGAATGCCAAATACCTTGCAGAATATAGTGAGATGTGTGAATCGTGCCGGATATCGAGTGGGGATGCATGTCATGCAGCCGTTGGCTTCGGCTAGAGCTGTTTTGACTTCTGATGAGATGAATTCAGGTGTATTATTTTTGGATATTGGTGCCGGTGTGATTGATATGGTTCTCTACCATCAAGGAGCAATTCGACATACACAGGTGATTCACATGGGTGGGAACCACATAACTCAGGATATATCATATGCATTGCGAATATCCCCAAGTGATGCGGAATCCTTGAAAATCAACCATGGTCATGCTACTTTGGCAGCTGTAAATCGTGATGAAAGTATTCCCGTAAAAAGATTGGTAGATGGTGGAACATCACTGGTCAATAAATCAACCTTGGTAGAAATTATTCAGCCTCGCTTGATGGAAATGTTTGATCTAGTCACCCAAGAACTTGATATTGTTAACCGGCAGTATAATGCACCCGTCGGAGTAATTATTACGGGGGGTGTATCATTAACAAAAGGATTGAAAGAATTGGCAGAAAAGAGCTTTAATTTGCCAGTGAGAATTGCATTGCCAAGGCATTTTTCATACATGAATCAGAACGCGTTAGAAACCCCATTCCATTCAACAGCCATCGGGCTTTTGTTGTCACGAGATTTAGAAACAATTGATAATGAGCAGGAAAAGAAATCATATTATTCTCAAATCACAAAGCACTTTAAAGAGTTTTTTGAAAAATATTTTTAAAATATAAACTGGGGGTATACCCATGGTATTGCATTTTGATGAACCAGATAAAAAGTTGGCAGTAATAAAAGTAATTGGTCTTGGAGGGGCTGGATGTAATGCTGTTGACAGTATGTTCTCAGAGGGTTTACCCGGTGTTGAGTTTATCGTTGCCAATACCGATGGGCAAGCCTTAGTTAAGACAAAGACCCCTTATCGGATTCAATTGGGAGCTAATGCAACCAATGGTCTTGGGAGTGGTGGAAAACCGGATGTTGGAGAACTCTCTGCCGAAGAATCCCGCGAAGACATATTAAGAGCCTTGGAAGGTGCCAATATGGTCTTTATCGCTGCAGGAATGGGGGGAGGCACTGGTACTGGTGCCGCTCCAGTTGTTGCAGAGATTGCTAAGAGTATTAATGCGTTAACTGTTTCAGTTGTTACCAAGCCGTTCACCTTTGAGGGAAGAGAAAGAATGAAGGTGGCGGAGGCTGGGCTTCAGCGTTTAAAATCTAAAGTAGATGCAACTATGGTTATTCCCAATGACCATTTGTTACAGGTGGCAGGTGATAAAGCTACTTTAATTTCTTCTTTTGAGATAGCAAACAAGGTTCTGTTACAGGCTGTCAGAAGCATCACAGACTTGATTACCGTACCGGGGACTATTAATGTTGATTTTGCAGATATAAACTCAATTATTGGTAATACAGGTGGAGCTGTTATTGGATTTGGTTCGGCAAAAGGTGATAATAGGGCAGAACAGGCGTTTCGTTCTGCCAGTAGCAGCTCCCTTTTAGAGAAAAACGAAATAAGAGGCGCAAGGAGAGTTTTGTTAAATATTACAGGAAGTCCAGATCTCACACTAAGAGAAGTGTCTGAGATATCGCAAATGGTTTATGATGCTTGTCATGAAGATGCTCAGGTCAGGATTGGAACTGTAATAGATAACGATGCTGGGGATGAAATTAAGGTTACGATTATTGCAACAGGGTTTGATGGTGTTAATTGGCCGACCTCAACCGAGTATTATTCCAAACAACCAGTTATTTCTCCTCCTCCGCAGGTGGAATTAGAAGAATCTGAAGAAATGGCTCCCGTTACTGTTGAAGAAGAACCTGAGCCAGAAGTGATTGAACCAGAAAATGAGTTTGATGAAGATGGACAAATGAATCTAATTGCCCATATCCATAATCAAGAAAAAGTGGTTCCCAGCTATGATGAAAATGAATCTAATGAACAATCAGATTCTAATCTTAAAACTCCACAGAATTCTACTCGCGATGATTATGACACTCCGGCCTATCTAAGAAAAAGGACAAGACCCATTATCTAATCAGCATAAATCATACGTTTTATTAATATATAAAACAAAAGACGATCGAAAAGATCGTCTTTTTTATTTGTGTTAATACAGAATTAACGATGTTTGAAGGCCGCAGTGCCTTTGCGTTTATTGGAACGTTTGCATTTCCAACGTAATTTTTTCCGTTTTTTTCCGCGGTTCATGGCAAATCCTTTCCCGTAGATATTAGTTGAGTTTATTATTTTAACACATTTTGTATGATTTCGTCAGTGAGAGGGCCTTCAGCCTCACCCCGGACAAATTGTCTAACGATTGGATTTTCTGGGTCTCTAAAATCAGATTTTGGACCTACTTGGATTATTTTACCTTTGTGGAGCATAGCTACGCGGTCTGCAATTTTAAAAACACTTTGCATATCATGTGTGACAACAATAGATGTTACTCCAAGCTTCTTACTTAGCTCTAGAATGAGATTATTAATAACATCACAATTGATAGGATCTAATCCTGTTGTAGGTTCATCATAGAGAAGAATTTGAGGATTCCGAGCGATAGCCCTGGCAAGTCCTACTCTCTTTTTCATGCCGCCGGATAACTCAGAAGGCATCATTGTCTCAATTCCGGAAAGATGCACCAACTCAAGTTTTTCAGCAACGATTTTAGATTTTTCTTCTTCAGATAAATTAGTATGCTCATCCAGTGCGAACCCTACATTTTCTCGGACATTCATGGAGTCAAATAATGCCGCATACTGGAATAGCATTCCAAATTTTTCTCTAACCCGGTTGATGTCATCATCATCTAGTTGAGTTATACATTCGTTATCAACCCATACTTCACCGGAATCTGGCTTCATCAGTCCCATGATATGTTTTAAAGTGACAGATTTTCCTTCACCACTTCGTCCAATGATAACCATAATCTCTCCGGATTGAATGGAGAGATCGAAATCATCCAGAATCTGTTTTTTACCCAAAATTTTAGAGACTTTTTTAAATGTAATTATTTCCATATAGCTAATATAAATGCACCCATGATGTAGTCAAAGAAAATGATTAATATCGTTGATGTTACGACAGAATTGCGTGTAGCTCTTCCCACACCTTCCGCACCGCCAAATGTATTGAAGCCTTGATAACATCCAATAATGGCGATTGTGGCTCCAAATACAGGCGTTTTAATTAATCCTGCATATATTTCTTTAGGTAGGAGGAATGATTGTATATTACTGAAATAAACCTGGGTTGTAATCCCTAGATTTGAAATTGCAATAAGCCATCCTCCCAATATTCCTACTAATACCGCAAGAATTGTCAATATTGGCACCATAATAACTCCAGCTAGTAACCGCGGAACTACCAGATACCTGACAGGATCCGTTGCTAGAGTCTTTAAAGCATCAATTTGTTCTGTTACCTGCATTGTCCCTATCTCTGCAGCAATGGAGGCACCTACTCTGGACGCAACAGCCCAGCCTGTAAATACAGGACCTATTTCACGTGCAAAAGCGATTGCACTAATACCACCCGCATAGATTGTTGCGCCGAATTTTGTTAGTTGATACCCTGTCTGAAGAACAAAAATCATTCCGATACACATTGCTGTAAGTAAAACAATCGGTATTGAGTCAAAACCAAAATAAACCATTTGTTGAAGGGTTTGTTTAATATTGGGTTTGGATTTGAAGCACCACTTCAGGGTATCTAAAAATAATTTAGTAATATCTCCTGCTTTTTCGAAACTGGTAATTACCTGATCTCCAAAATGGCTAATTATGCGGCTCGGCATTAAAAAGGTACCTCTTCATCCGGATCTGGATAGGGAGGAGGTCCGAAATCAGCAGCGCCTTTGCTGAAGTCAACCATTTTGCGGTTTCCCTTAGCATAGTCATTGTTATCGGTATTGCCATATTCTGAATATGAATCCATACCACCGGGCTTATCAAGATTAATTGTTTCTATGAACCGGGTATAGGCACTGACAAAGGTTAATTCTATTTCATCAACCGGACCATTACGCTGTTTAGCTAAAATCAGGCTCATCTTTCGGTTATTATCAGGCATAGACTCTTCACTAGGGTCTTTGGGGAATCGGTGCAGGAACATAATCACATCCGCGTCCTGCTCTAAAGCTCCTGATTCACGAAGGTCTGATAATTGGGGCTTTGCATCTTTCCCACGCATTTCAACCGCACGATTTAATTGTGACAAAGCAATGACGGGAATTTTTAATTCACGAGCCAGCGCTTTTAATGAACGAGAAATTTCAGAGATTTCCTGCTGACGACTATCAATCTTTCCCCGTCCAGACATTAATTGAAGATAATCGATCATTATCATTCCCAGTTCAGGCACTTTGGATTTCAATCGTAATGCTTTTGCCCGTAATTCCATAATGGAAATACCAGGGGTGTCGTCGATATAAATCTGACATTTGAATAACCGCTCGGCGGCATGATTAATTTCTTCAAATTTACTCCGGCTGAACATGGCATCCCGGACACTCTTGGAAGATATACCTGCCTCTGTACAGACCATCCTCTGGACAATCTGTTCTTTGGACATTTCTAATGAGAATATTAAAACAGGATATCCCGGATAAGATAATGTCGGAGTCGCGATGTTAGATGCAACATTGAGTGCAAAGGAGGTTTTACCAACACTGGGACGAGCAGCAAGAATAATCAGGTCAGATTTTTGAAATCCTCCGGTCAAATCGTTTAATTGCTTAAATCCAGTGGGTAATCCGGTAAGGCTTCCTTTCCGATTGTAAATCATCTCGATGTTGGCTACAACGGAAGGAATAATTTCCTTCAGGGGCAATACATCACTTTCTGTTTTTTGTTGAGCAATTTCAAGGATGCTTTTCTCGGCTTCCTCAACAATAGTTACAATGTCCTGTCCTGGGTCGTAACTCTTTTGAGAGATGTCCTCGGACATCCTGATTAAACACCGGGCAATATACTTATCTTTCAGGATTTGAGCATATTCAGAGACATTGGATGTGGTCACAATATCATCGACTAATGCGGTTAGATAAGACGCTCCCCCAATAGCATCTAACCGTCCTGTTTTCGAGAGTGCCTCAGTCAATGTCACCGGGTCAATGGCTTGATTTGCCTCAAATAATTCACCCATGACCTTATAGATAATGGCATGACCGGTATTATAAAAGGTCTCAGGCCGAAGATATTTGTACAAATCATGGAGACATGAATTATCTAGCAGGATTGAGCCTAAAACAGCTCGCTCGGCATCTTCATTGTGCGGGAGGATGCGTTCTGTATTATATGTGACCGATGTGGACTGAATTCCGGGCATTAGTTGATGCTTTCTTCATAAAATAAAAAAGGGGAAAATCTGTTTCAATTTTCCCCTTCCATAGAGTCTATGTCAAGTATGTTTCTTTGTGTGATTAATCTTCATCCTTGACGACGGAAACCGGGATTTGAGCAACTACATCGCTATACAGTTTAACGGAAACGGTATATTCACCGACCGCTTTGATGGGTTCATCAAGTTGAATCTTTCTCCGGTCTATTTCTTGACCAAGGTTGGCGATTGCAGCGGCGATATCAGCAGCAGTCACTGAACCGTACAGTTTGTTTTCTTCGCCTACTTTAACCTTAATGGTGACCTTCAGGCCCTGAAGAGTTTCTGCAGCCTTCTGGGCAGCAGCAGTTTGTTCAGCCACAACTTTGGCGCGTTTGGCAGCCTGCATTTCGAATAAATTCATGGCATGGGGAGTGGCTTCTAAAGCCAAACCTTTTGGTAATAGGAAATTACGGGCATAACCATCGGCCACATTCACTATTTCGCCATATTTACCGAGTTTATCAATATCTTCTTTAAGTATGATTTTCATGGTTGTTAACCCTTTCGTATCTGATTAATCGGTGGTGAAGGGGAGCAGAGCGATGGTCCGGGCCCTCTTGATGGCTTCAGTCAGTTGGCGCTGATGGTGGGCACAAGTGCCGGTAATCCGCCGGGGAATAATCTTACCCCGTTCAGTCACGAACCGTTTTAATTTGGAGATATCTTTATAGTCGATCCGGTCTACATGATCCATGCAGAATCGGCAAACTTTCCGACGGACGAACCGCTGTGGACGGCCAGAAGATGGACGCCGGGGAGCGGCATGCTGATCCCGTGGTGAGGCACTGGGTGCAGAGCTGGTTGCAGCCGGGGCCGCAGGGGTATTTATAGTTTTATTTTCTTCCATGGTATTATCCTTTCGTCTTCAATCCTATGGCTGTCTCTTAGAAGGGCACATCATCACTGGTTTCTTCCATTGGTGGAGGGGGATTATATCCCTGATCCGGACCGGCGTTTCCGCTGGACCGGTACACTTTTTCCAATGGATGACAATTGAAAGCCTGTACTTCAATGACGGTCCGTTTTTGTCCTTCCGGTGTATCCCATGAACGCTGTTTGAGATAACCATCAACAAAAACTTCTCTTCCCTTTGTTAAAAAGGGTTGAAGGGGTTCAAGCTGTCGGTTTGTTCCCCAATAATTGACTCTTATGAATAGAGTTTCTTCTTGGAAATTTCCTGTTTTATCTTTATATCGACGATTTACTGCAATATCAAAGAATAAAACAATGGAACCTGACGGTGTCGCACGCATTTCTGCATCGCGTGTCAAATTACCGGTAAGTGTGATGTGATTGAGACTGGCCATTGGAGATTACTCCTTGGTGGCCTCCGGGGCGGCTTCAGGTTCAGCGGCCACGGGAGCCGGATTTTCAACCGGTTTAGGAGCTTTGGCTTTTTTGGGAGTGAACCGGCTCTTGCGGATATCTTCAATAACGACGGTCATGTTCTTTAGAACACTTTCGTCAAAGAAATATATATTCCGCAGGGCTTCAACAACAGTTGGTTCACTGGTATGAGCATAAAACACATAATACCCATCCCGTTTTTTCTTGATGAGGTAAGCCAGGGTTTTCTTGCCCCACTTCTCCAGTTTAGTAATCTCACCGTCATTGGCTTTGATGACGCTTTCGGTTTTCTGGATTCTCTGTTCGAGGGCCGCCTCATCCAAACCCATGTCATAGATGACGATGGTTTCGTAGTTGCGTTTCATAGGCTTTTTTCTCCTGTATTATTATTCTTTCTTTGGTTGTACCGATTCATGGTGGTTGGAAGACCCTGGCTCAGGATAAGTTCCACGGCATCCGCCGCTTCTTTCACCATCAGTTCCAGTGATTCACGTTCTTCCTTGGAGAAACGACTCAGCACATAATCGGCCTGGTCGAATCCCGGAGGAGGTGAACCTACTCCCAACCGGACCCTGGCAAACAGGTCCGAGCCGGTTTGGTGGATGACAGATTTTAGGCCGTTATGGCCTCCATCTGACCCTCGCTGACGAATTCGCAGCTGGCCAATGGGCAGATGGATGTCATCACACACCACAATGAGGTCTTCCGGTTGAATCTTGAACCATTGCAGCATGGGAGATACCGATTCTCCGCTGCGATTCATGTAGGTCAGTGGTTTGGCCAGTACGACCTCTTCACGACCGGAAGCGCCTTTCCCATACACAGCATGCCAATCGGCTTTCGTGCAGGGAATGTTGAGCCGGGATGCCAGTTCATCCAATACCATGAATCCGACATTATGACGGGTTTGTTCGTATTGGCGACCAGGATTACCCAGCCCGACGATTAATTTCATTGTTAAAGAGCCTTTATAACAACCGGAGGAATCGAGTTATTTCTTTTCCTCAGCGGCTTCCTCGACGGGTTTCTTACCCTTTTCAATTACTTCAGGTTCTGTAGCAGCGGGTGCAGCTTCAGCATTTGCGGACACTTCACTGGCTGGCGGGACCACAGACACGACGATCATGTCAGGATCATCCAACAGTTTGACGGTGTCATCAACCTTAAGGTCTTTGACACGGACGTTGTCCATCATCTGCAGGCTGGTTACATCAACCTTAATTGAATCAGGAATGTTGATGGGTAAACATTCAACCGTGACATGACGAAGACCATGTTCGAGAATACCACCGGCTTTAACGCCTTCGGAATTCCCGACCAGTGCGACGGGTACTTCGGTAGTCAGGGTTTTGTCCATGGAGATTCGGTAAAAGTCAATATGAAGGAAAGAGCCCTTGACCGGGTCTTTCTGAATATCCTTCACGATGACATTCTCCTTGGTTGGAGACGTACCACCCTCGATATCCAGACTGATGAGAACGTTGCTTCCGGCGCTGGAGTGCAGCACCTTTCGCAGTTCCCGGTCATTCACGCTGATAGGGAGGGGTTCGGTCGCTCCGCCGTAAACTACGGCCGGGACATAACCGATCATGCGTAGTTGTCGGTTAGCCCCCTTTGTGATTTTGTCGCGAGTGCTTGCTTTAAACGACACTTGTTGCATTATGACTCACTCCTTCTTTATTTCGGTCCGTGGAAACGGACCGCTTTGAGCCTAAGTAAAAAGGGTACTGACTGAAGTGCACCGGTAAATCCGGTTGATGGCTTCGGCCAGCAATTCTGCGATGGACAGGACTTTGATTTTCGGACACATCTTAGATTCGTCCAACGCAATCGTATTGGTCACGACCAGTTCCTTCATGGGAGATTCCATGATACGGCTGATAGCAGGACCACTTAATACGGCATGAGTACAGCCGCAATAAATATCTTTGGCACCAGCATTTTTCAATGCTTTAATAGCTTCGCACAGTGTGCCCGCAGTATCAACCATATCATCGGCAATAATCAGGTTCTTTCCACTGACATCACCAATAATATTCATAACTTCTGCAACACTCTGGGCGGGGCGGCGTTTATCAACGATAGCCAGGTTGGCATTCAACCGGCGAGCGATAGAACGGGCCCGTTTGACACTTCCGATGTCTGGAGAAACAACCATAACATCTTCCAGATTCAGATTGATCCAATAATCTGTTAACAGTTTGTCTGCGAACAGGTTGTCTGTCGGAATATCAAAGAATCCCTGAATCTGTCCGGCGTGCAGGTCCACAGTAACGACCCGGTCAGCACCGGCGGTTGTAATAAGGTTGGCAATCAATTTTGAGGATATGGCGACACGGGGCTGGTCCTTACGGTCTTGCCGGGCATAACCATAATAAGGAAGAACGGCAGTGACGGTGTGGGCGGAAGCTCTCCGCAACGCATCAATCATCAACAGTAATTCCACAACATTTTCACTCACCGGAGGTGCAGTCGGTTGAATGACAAAAACTTCTGAACCCCGGACATTTTCGTTGATTTTGACGAAAATCTCGGTGTCAGGAAACTTTTTTATTTCTATTTGTCCCTGAGGGACATTCAGCGCCTGGCATATTTCTTTTACCAGGCCTGGGTTGGCGCTGCCGCCAAAAATTTTGAGGTCGTTTAACACGATGACTCCTGATTTTTTGGGTGTTTTGAAGGACTGGGAATTTTCAAAATAATGGCTGCCCCGCAAGGATTCGAACCTTGTCACGCAACTCCAAAGGCTGCTGTGCTACCAGTTACACTACGGGGCAGTTATCCCGTTAACATTACAGAAGATAAATTTTAGAAGAGATTGACATTTTTGTCAAGGTAAAACAGGTCGTCTCCTATGACGGGACGGCCGAATAAATATCTTGTTTCTTATTGATAATAAATGAATTAGGTCATATTTGCAACAGGTGTATGGTCTCTAAACGCCTATATTCTCAGGACTCTTTGGAAGGGGTCTATTCCTGGAATATTTTTAATACTTTGTTTAGAAGGTATGTTCTGGAAATATAATGGAATATAAACTGGGAATTTTAAGTGCCACAACAATAATTAAGGAATTACCCTCTGATGAAGAATATTAATTCAAAAAATAAATATATTCCCTCTGAAGTGGTTATTCGGGATGGACAATCGGGGCAATTTTTATGTTTTAACCATGCTGTGGAGTATTTTAGTGCCACTCGAATCGATGAAGTGCCCTCTGTTTTAAGTCAGGTTGAGGCTGCCGTAGAAAAAAAAGGCTTATATGCCGCAGGCTTCATTTCTTATGAGGCATCCGCGGCTTTTGATGAGTCATTGAAAACTTTCGAAAATGATGGGTTTCCTCTTCTCTGGTTTGGTTTATATCCAAAACCAGAAATTATGGATATCTCAGACATTCCTGTAAATCAGGATACCCCCTTGAACTGGAAAACCTCAGTGGAAAAGCAGGAATACACTGACTGTCTGAATCGGATTAAAGAATATATCGGGCAGGGGGATACCTATCAAGTTAATTACTCGTATCGATTGAGGGCAGGATTTACGGGGGATACCTGGGAATTATTTCAGAATGTTTGCCATCCTCTATATCCTCATTATGCAGCATATATCAACATAAAAGACTGGTGTATTTGCAGTGCATCGCCGGAGTTGTTTTTCCGTTTAGATAATGACCTTTTGGAATCCCGGCCGATGAAAGGAACCGTTGACCGGGGACTTTGGTATTCTCAGGATATTGAGCAAAGTGAGTGGCTTCGACAGTCATCTAAAAATCAGGCTGAAAATGTCATGATCGTGGATATGGTCAGAAATGACATTGGACGAGTCGCTGATACCGGCTCTGTTACGGTGTCTGAACTATTTAAGATTGAAAAATATCCCACCCTCTGGCAAATGACTTCGACTGTTCAGGGAAAGACTTCCCAATCATTGACGGACATTTTGATGGCCTTATTTCCCGCGGCCTCCATTACAGGTGCTCCCAAGGTGCGGACCATGGAGATTATCCGGGAACTCGAATCTTCACCCCGAAGGATTTATACCGGGACCATCGGGTACCTGGCTCCCGGTCGTAAGGCTCAATTTAATGTGGCCATTCGAACGCTTCTGGTAGATAAACAAAAGGGGACCGTGGAATATGGGGTCGGGGGCGGCATTACCTGGGATTCACAAATTACCAGTGAGCATGAGGAATGTCAGACAAAATCCAAAATACTCTTTCATAAAATGCCTGAGTTTTCTCTCTTGGAATCTCTCCTTTGGAACCCTGAAACGGGATATTATCTTCTTCCGCAGCATTTGAAACGGCTTAAAGAATCCGCTGAATATTTCCAATACCCTGTTAATTTCGAGGAAATTGTTTTCCAGTTGGAAAAATATGGCAGGAGTCTCCCTGATTCATTCCATAAAGTCCGGTTATTGCTTAACCGGAGAGGGAATATTGAGATAACCTCATCACCTCTTCATCCAGACGAGATGTGTTATCCGGATATGGGTGTCGCCAAACATCCCATTGATAAACATCATCCCTTCCTTTACCACAAGACTACGCATCGGCAGGTCTATCAGGAATTGTTGGCACAATCACCCGATTACCCGGATTTACTCTTATACAATCAGGATGGACTGGTAACGGAGTCCACGAGAGCGAATATCGTTGTCGAAATCGAGAATGTCTTATATACCCCTCCCGTTCACTGTGGACTGTTACCGGGGACTTGTCGGGCTCATCTATTGGAAACTCATCGTATCTTCGAAAAAGAAATCACACTCACCGAGGCGCTTAACAGCCCCTCCATTTATCTGATGAATTCTGTTCGAGGATTGCATAAGGTGAAGGTGTTTTCATGAAAGAAGAAAAGCGTGGTTATTCACCAGACTCCAATATTTAGTGTTTTTTGTCCTTTGGTGAAAATATAGTATTTGTATCAGAAATAAATAGAGCCGGGGAGGGGACCCGGCTCTTGATTGGATATGAAAGAATTGATTGGGTTTATTGATATCTCATACAGACACAGGAAGATGGACACTCTTTCCCCAATCCTGAATCCTGTAATAATTCTACGGGTATATCTTCCCGGTTGATTTTAGTAAAGCCTGCTTTTTCGGCATATTGGGAGGCCGTAACCGTCAATATATAGATATTCTCTATCTGATTTTTTTCTAATGTTTCTATGGCTCTGTTGGTAAGGGTCTGGCCGATTCCTCTATTTCTGAATTCCCATTGAACCGCCATTGATCTTAATATGGCAGAATGTCCTTGAATCAAATATCCAATGACACCTACCAGCTTTGAATCCTTTTCTGCTAAAAGAAAATCAGATAAATCAGTGGTCTGTTTCAACAGGGGTAATCCTGTTTCTTTGAGCAGTTGATTGATTCTGTCAAAATCAGCTGTGACTCCTGTCCTGAGAGTGAAATCAATACCTTCCTTCAGAGGAGGTAATGCGGCCTTATGTGCCCTTACAATCGTACTGGCCAATGCCTTATCCAGCAGGGCTAATTCTTCATCCGTAACCCCGGAGAATAAGACTTGACCTGTTTCCGCATCCAATGTCAGAGGGTGTATCTCATCAAAGTGGATATCAGTAAATCCGGCTTTTTCTAGCAGAGTTTTATATTCATCCATACTCAACGCACCTGAGGCACATCCCGACCATGCATCCAGATTCTTTTGCAATTTCTCCGGAAGGGGTTTGAGTAAGATAGTGTCTGCTACATTAAACTCGCCTCCGTGACGGAGTACTCTAAAAGTTTCTTTAAGAACTTTTCCTTTATCGGGGGAAAGATTGATAACACAGTTTGAAATGACTAAATCTACCATTTCATCATTCATGGGAATATCTTCAATGTATCCCTTCAGTAATTCGATATTAGTCAGGCCTGCCGCCGCAATATTCTTCCGGGCTGCCTCTAACATGCTATCTGTCATATCCAACCCATAGACTTTCCCGGTAGGTCCGGTTTTTCTGGAGGCTCTGATTAAATCGCCGCCTGCTCCACATCCTAAATCCAGTATCCTGCTTCCAGGTATGACCTTGGCCGTTTCCACGGGGAATCCACATCCGAAAGAGGGAATGTCGGAGGACTCTGTGGTGGTTTTACTGCTGCAACACCCTGTTGATGGGGTCTTTTTGCCCGATAGGGAAACCGGGAGTGGAGAACCGCATCCACAGCTTGTCTTATTTTTCAGTGCGATGGAGTATTTATCTTTAATGTATTCACGAATGTCTTCCATGTTTGCGCTCCTTTTGGTATCGTCTGTTTTGTTGATTTGCCCTGGTTTGTTGGGGATTCCACAGCAACTTGTTTCATTGTTTTGGATGGCATCCAAAAGTAACTGTAAACTTTCGATCACCTGGTCTGCTTTATCTTCCGGAATCCTCTCCAAAACTTCCTCATAATATTTCTTCATCATGAGTTCTATCTTGTTAAAACTCGTCTTGCCTCTTGGACTTAACTGAATTTCAATCTTTCGTCGATCCTCTTCGCCCGGAGTTCGATTTATCAATCCTTCTTTGACAAGACCTTCAATCATTCTGCTGACTGTGCTCTGGTCCAGTTTTAATGTCTCCGCCAATTCATTGACGGTCGCCTTCTTTATATATCCTGTCTCAATCAGACAATGACACTGTGCCAGGGTCATTCCACAGCAGGCATATTTTTCCTTTTGTAATAACCCGAGGTCCTTCACTAACGACCTCAATAAATCTCGTAATTCTTTCCCTCTTTCTTTCATCCCTATATCTCCTGTTTTTGATAATTATATGTATTCTGCATACAAGTATTCTATATCAGATTCTTCCCGTTTGTATAGATAAAA
>CAZXWN010000003.1:182124-294258 GCA_964644695.1 uncultured bacterium | reverse complement strand
AATCACTTGTATGATTTTTTCAGGTTCCTTTATCTGATGGCTTTCAGAGAAAAAAACATCATAATAACTGTACCCCAATAATCCAAGGCTTTTTCCCAACGCGCGCAAAAATGAACAACGTTCTTTTGTCCTTATGCGCTCCGGTTTATCATATCCACACAATAAATCATTCACATCGGCAGTTGTAAGTTTTGATAAATTATTAGGTGAAAGCCATGAACTATCTCGAATAGTCCTCTCATAAATGGCCTTCCTAAGAAAATCCCAATTGATTTGATGGCAATTGCCGCACAGATTATTTCACAACCGATAATATCATTCAGTGGTAGATTTGAAAAGGAGAGGTTTCTAGGAGGTAGTAATTCAATAATTTTCAGGTATATATCATGAAAATTTACCATCCATATAAAGTTTTCTGCTGCAATAAATTCTTCTGTAATACTATTTGAAATATTACCTTCAGTACACATAAATCATCACCTTTTCTGTAAATGATTTATTATTACTTTACACTTTACAACCATCCTTTTATTTCTCGACCACTTTTCAGTATTCTCTACCGTCGGATTGTCGCTAAATTGCTTAAATAACTTCATATTGATGATCATAATGCCAAAGACATGAACTGTAGGTGTGCACCATCTGCTTGTCCGCGTTCTTTATGGCGCTCTGATAGGTTTTACCTTTAGAAAGCATCCCAAGTATCCGATCTTCCAAGCTAAATGGCAATCTGCACCAATGCCTCGGATCTACTACTGTCCAAATCTACAGAGTCACACTAAAATCATCCTCAACAGGAATGGCAGTTTCAGCAACAACAAGATTCAGATTCATAAAGATATGCATCCACTCCCATTCAAGCTTTCCGTATGGGAAGATAGCACAGGACTGCGATTTTTTCAATATAAAAACGCTTGAGTTTATAGCTCGCTCTCTACAGTACAATTTATCCATGCCAAAATTCAAAAGACTTTCCACGGTTACATTGACAACATAGACTTCCCGTATCTGTTGATACTTGCCATATTCAGGAGTGAACGCGTCCTTGCGCTACATAAGATATTCTGCTCTGACATGCCGCGGCTCAAATGCGGCGCGGCAAACGGTCAGATGTAGCTTTACGAATTGACAAACCGTTTATAATATCGTCATTTTGATAACAGATATAAACTGTAGATAATCCAGAAAACATGCCAACGAAAAACGGCTAAAATTAGTAAAACTTGTTAAGTCCTATTTCTCATGAAGTGGGAATAAATAATTAAATTTCTTAAACGCCGCCAGGGTATTGTCCTTGGCGGCGTTTTTTTATTAGTTCGAATATTTTGCACAAATGTCCAAAAGTAATAATAAAACTTGTATTAGGGAACAATACCTGTTAATTTGGGGTTAATGATACTGTAAGATGAAGTTGAGGATATAAAAAAGGATTTTGGGATGATAACATCAAGTTATTATCGAATCAGTGAATTACAACCCTTAACAATCGTGCTATATTAACAATTATCAATCAGCATTTACTGCTGGATTTAAATCTTTTAAAAGAATGGAGGTTAGTTTATGAGAAATCGTATTTTGACAGTGGCGACATTAGTCATGGCCGTAGCCATGCTCGCTGGTTGTTCTTCTACCAAGTATGTCGCCCGCAAAAACACTTTGGTAAATGATATCGGCCCGACAAAGTGCGGAACCAATAGCTGCGCTGAAAAAGCTAAAGATTGGGACCGAATTGCCAAAATGACTAATGAAGAAATTTGTCAGTTACTTGGCTGTGAGGGCAAAGAACGCATCATTACCAAAGAAATCGTGAAAGAGGTTCCGGTTGAAAAAATCGTGACCCGCGAAGTTATCAAAGAAGTCCCCGTTGAAAAAGAAGTTCGTAAACCTTACTTAGTTTTACCGGGTGTTTTCTTTGATTTCGACAAAGACACCCTCAAGGCCATTGGTAAAGCCGAACTGGATAAAGCTGTTGCAGACTTATCTGGTCAGGGCAATCCTTTCCTTTCAGTGTCTGGCCACACAGATTCCATCGGTACTGATAAGTACAATATGAATCTGTCTGCTCGCCGTGCAGCGACCGTCAAGAAATATATGGTCAGCAAAGGCTATGAAGCTGAAAAGATTGATACTCAGGCCTTCGGTGAATCTAAGCCCATCGCTTCCAACAAGACCAAAGAAGGTCGGGCTCAGAATCGTCGCGTTGAGTTAGATATCGTAATTAAGTAACCTCGTCAGAACGACTTAAAAAGCGGGAAGGAGTTGAACTTCTTCCCGCTTTTTAATTTGCCTTCATTCCCCTCCATTTGACAAACGCTATTAAAGGTTTCCTTAAATAGGGTATTTTTTCACATACACGATTCAAGTCTGTGTTAAAATTAATTAACTTCCTAAGCGGGAAATACCAAAAAAAGAAGGATGCGCTATCACTATGAAAGTGAAAATCTATGTTACTTTGAAGAAAACGGTTTTGGACCCACAGGGTAAAGCCGTCACCAATGCGCTGCACAGCCTGGGTTTTGAAAAAGTACAGGATGCCCGGGTGGGCCGGTACATTGAGATTGAGTTAAAAGAAAAAAGCCGGACCACGGCCGAAAACCGGGTCCACAAAATGTGCGATCAATTACTGGCTAACCCAGTCATTGAAGAATATCGCTTTGAAATCGAAGAATAGACGGGACAACCCGGTCCGGCCATTCGGCAGGATTGGACATCCCACTTCACCCCTATCAATTCTCGGAGGATTGAACATCCCGTGACTACCAAGAAACTGAAATTCGGCATTGTCATGTTCCCCGGGTCCAACTGTGACCATGATTGCTTCCATGCGATTGAAAAGGTTATGGGCCAGAAAACAGTTCCACTCTGGCATAAGGACTCTGATCTCGAAGGTGTGGATTGTATTATTCTACCCGGCGGGTTCAGTTACGGGGACTACCTAAGAACTGGCGCGATTGCCCGGTTCTCCCCCATTATGAAATCCGTAGATAAATTCGCCAAAGACGGTGGACCCGTGATCGGGATCTGCAATGGCTTCCAGATATTACTGGAAGCAGGATTGTTACCTGGCGCCATGCTTCGTAACACTTGTCTGCAGTTCCGCTGTCAGTATGTGAATATCCGCGTTGAACACACCGACAACCCCTTTACCTGCAAGTGTGAACCGGGACAGATTCTCCGTGTCCCAATTGCTCACGGTGAAGGAAATTACTACATTGATGAAAGCGAACACCGGAAACTGGTGAAAGCCAAACAAGTCGTATTCCGGTATTGCGACACCTTCGGTATCCCTACCCCCGAAAGCAATCCCAATGGATCTCTGGCCAATATTGCCGGTATTTCCAATGAACAGGGCAATGTAGTAGGTATGATGCCCCATCCAGAACGGGCTTCTGAGTCTGTTTTAGGCAGTGCGGACGGGCGGATTATCTTTGAATCCATCGTTCATCATCTGACACAAAAGTAAAACAACGGCGAGGTTAAAAAGTAAGAATTATGGAAGACATTAAAATCACTCCGCAGCTCGTGAAAGAACACGGGCTGACCGAAGACGAATACCAGCATATTCTGAAAAGCCTCGGCCGTGAGCCGACTTATACAGAGCTGGGCGTTTTTTCTGTTATTTGGTCTGAACACTGCAGTTATAAATCCTCCAAGGTTTTCTTGAAGACTCTTCCCACTCAGGGAAAACGGGTCGTTCAGGGTCCTGGAGAAAACGCCGGTGCCATTGATATTGGTGACGGCTATGCGATCGTGTTCAAAATTGAATCCCACAACCATCCCTCCCAGGTGGAACCCTATCAGGGTGCTGCCACCGGTGTGGGTGGAATCATGCGCGACATCTTCACTATGGGTGCCCGTCCTATTGCCAACTTGAATTCCCTCCGGTTCGGAAGCCTGAAAACTCCACTGACCAAGCGGCTTCTGGGTGGTGTTGTGGCCGGTATTGCCGGTTACGGTAACTGTATGGGTGTTCCGACGGTTGCTGGTGAAGTTTGTTTCGATCCATGTTATGCCGGGAACTGTCTGGTCAACGCCATGACCGCCGGTATTGTCAAAACCAATGGAATGGTAAAAGCCATTGCCAAAGGTAAAGGCAATCCTATCATCTATGTCGGTTCTACGACCGGTCGGGATGGTATCCATGGCGCCAGTCTGTTAGCTTCTGCTGAGTTCACGGAAGAATCCAAAGACAAACGACCGAATGTACAGGTCGGTGACCCTTTCCTTGAGAAACTGTTACTGGAAGCCTGTCTCGAACTTATCCAGAAAGACTTGATTGTCGGTATGCAGGATATGGGTGCCGCCGGTCTGACCTCTTCTTCATCCGAAATGGCCAGCCGCGGTAAATCCGGTATTCTGATGGATCTGGACAAAGTCCCCCGTCGTGAACCAGGAATGACCCCCTATGAATTAATGCTTTCTGAATCGCAGGAACGAATGCTTGTCTGCGGTAAGAAAGGTAAAGAAGCCGACATTATCAAGATATTCGAGAAATGGGATCTGAAAGCGGTCGTGATTGGTGAAGTAACCGATACGGGCAATCTTCAGATTATGGACCAGGGCGTTATGGTGGCCGATATGCCAGTGAATGCACTCACTGACGAAGCACCGCTCTATAACCGTCCTTACAAAGAACCCAAATATATCGAAAAAATACAGAACAAGACTTTATCAGTATCTGAGCCCCGTAATTACGGAAAGGCTCTGCTGGAAGTCCTAAGTTCCCCCAATATTGCCTCCAAACGATATGTCTATCGCCAGTATGACCATCAGGTCCGTACGAATTCTGTCATTTTACCGGGTCAGGGAGATGCCGCCGTCCTCCGCATTAAAGAGAATGGTAAATACATTGCTCTGACAACAGATGGCAACGGACGCTATTGTTACCTGGACCCGAAAGTCGGCACTCAAATCGCTGTCGCTGAAGCTGCCCGCAACCTGTGTTGCGTGGGTGCGACACCTTTGGCGGTCACTAACTGCCTGAACTTTGGTAACCCAGAAAAGTCCGGTATCATGTGGCAGTTCAAAGAAGCCATTGAAGGAATGAGTATCGCCTGTGAACACTTTGACACTCCGGTCACCGGGGGGAATGTTTCCTTCTATAACGAAACAAATGGTAAAGCAATTTACCCGACACCCGTAATCGGAATGCTCGGATTGATTGATCCGAAAGAATCCAAATCCGAACAGCCCTTTATGACCATGAATTTCAAGGGTTCCGGCGATGTAATTATCCTGCTGGGTGGTATCGGTTCTGATATGGGCGGCAGTGAATATCTGGAAGTGATAGGGAAAGACTGGCAGGCAAATCCTCCAGCTCTGGACCTGAAAAAAGAAACATCACTCCATAATGTTCTGTTGAATGCCATCAAATCTGGCCTCCTCCAGTCCGCTCATGATTGTTCTGATGGTGGATTGGCTGTGACTCTGGCAGAAAGCTGCGTGGCGGGTAATATCGGTGCTGAGATTCTGTTACCGGCTTCTGATGACAGTCTGGCCATTCAATTATTCAATGAGTCCCAGTCTCGGGCTGTGGTCTCAGCGAAATATGAACATGTTCAGGCAATCGAAGAATTGGCCGCGAAGTTTGATATCCCCTGCGCCATCATTGGTAAGGTCGGTGGTGAGAACTTCACTCTGGGTATGAATGAACGGGGTTCTGGACGCCGGGATAACCTGGTCAACCTCACGGTGGCTGAACTCAAAGATAAATATGAGAATGCTATCGAAACCCTTCTTAGCTAATCTCCATTCTTAAAATAATCAAGGCAGAGTTCATCCGAACTCTGCCTTTTCTTTTTATCTTCTATATTGACAGTCCTTACTTGGCACCCTGCTCTTTTAGGAAAAGGGCGGTATTGACCAGGCCTCTTTGAATGGCATAATCAAGTGCCGTATGTCCCTCTTTATTTTTATGGTTTAATACTTTTGGATCTTTCTCATAGAGTACTTTTGCTATTTCCAACTGGCCTGCCTTTGCTGCTTTTATCAAAGGAGTGTTTCCATCGTTATCCTTGACTCCGACATCCGCACCCCAGGCAATCAGCATCTTTGTCATCAACTCACCCTTCTTATAGTGGTTAATATAATAAAGGGCTGTCCGTCCCCTTTTATCCTGTTGATTCACTTTTGCACCTGCGGCTAACAATTTCAGTGCAACCTCTTTTTCTCCAATAGACAACGCTTTCATCAGGGGAGTCTTGCCATTATTATCTGCATCATTTACGCTGATACCATTCTTATTTGCAAGAGCAATCATTTTATCTATTTGATACTGAACATTCTCAATGCCTATCCAGTATCCGACAAACTGGTCACTTTCAACATCAATGTCTTTAGGTAGATTTTTCGAATCAGGAGAATATCGATCTTCATAAAAATGGAACAAAATATTCTGACCTTGATTATCTCTGACTTTTACATCAGCGCCCTGTTTTAAGAATCTATCTAGATATTTGGAATCTAAGTTATGACTAAACAAACACATCAGCGCCGTTTCGCCATTTGAATTTTTCACATTCAGATCGGGTTTCTGGTCTAATATAAACTGAATCACGGAATCATTACCATAATCTAATAAAGCGATTAATGGGGTCCTATAGAATGTTTGTTTTTCGTTCTTACCATTAACATAAGTGGTATAAGAGAGTGGATATGTTTTATTCAGATCAATAACTCCCTTATCGTAGATGTATTTAAATGAATCAATCTGCATACCACTCATATAATTAATGATTGGATCATCCTGAGTAATCTCACTTACCCCCTTATCCAGCCTAGCTTTTTCTGCGTCTGTCAGTGCCAGTGATAATACAGGAATTAGTACCAGTACTAGAATTATCCCAATTTGTTTCAGGTGTCGCATTGGTCGTCCTCCAAGTTTTATTTTTTAGTGCATCCTAGCCGGATTATATCAGAGAATGCTCCATCCTGTTAACCTTGGTTTACAAGAGCATTTGCAACGGGCTAATTCCCGGTAGACACCTTACCCCCAAATCCCCGAACCAAAATAATAGTCTCGATAACGAAGCAGATACGGAGCAGGTCCGACCAACTCCGTGAGTGCTTCGTTGAAATGGCATTTTCGTTGGACTGAATCAAACCAGATTCCCAGGACCTGATGCGTGGACACTTTTCATCAGGAATTTATGATAAGCACATAAAAAACGGGGCCCTGAAATCAGGACCCCGTTCATCATTCTGAGTTAATTAATGTTAAAGGATAGCGATCATCGCTCCACTTTCGGCTTTGGAAATGTAGATGTCAGGAGTCACATTAAAGGCCTCCCGATATCCCTGAGTCAGCCGTTCCCGGAAGTGATCCACCGCATCCGGTTTTACTAAAGCAACCGCACATCCCCCGAATCCTGCGCCTGTCATTCGACATCCAAAACACCCGCCAATTGCGGAGGATAAATCTGCAATCGCATCCAGTTCTTTACAAGAGACCTGGAAATCATCCCGCAAACTGACATGGGAATCATAAAGTAACTGACCCGCCATATCAAAATTATCGGTCTTCAGCGCAATCCCAAAATCTTTGACCCGCTGATTTTCCGTCAGGTTATGCCGTACCCGTTTGGCAACATTGACCCCTAATCGGTCTTCATATTTTTCAAAAACAGACATCGGCACATGTCGTAATGTTTTAAAGGGTGCACTATCAAGTTTCTTAAGTGTCTCCAAACCTTCTTCACATTCCTGCCGTCTCCGGTTATATTCCGAATCCACCAAGCCCCGTTTTTTCATCGAGTTAATAATAACGATGGAAGCTTTATTGGAGTTAAAGGGAATCAATTCATAACTAAGTGAAAAGCAATCCAGTTTGAGGGCCTTGTTTGCCTGACCCAGTGCGGAGATAAACTGGTCCATAATCCCACACCTTACCCCAACAAACCGGCTGTGTTCTGCTTCCTGAGCAAGTAATGCGATGTCTTTGGCAGCAAGCCCTGCCCGGAATATGTGATTCAATAATGTGGCGGCACACACTTCATAGGCCGCCGAAGATGACAACCCTGCTCCCAGGGGAACATCCCCGGACACGACCACATTGAGTCCCGGCATGACAAATCCCCGTTGACGGAATCCATCAATCACCCCAAAGAAGTAATTGACCCAGGGATGGTTGGGCTGAACATTTTGAAAGTCTGTCGGTTGGAATTCCACGCGTTGTTTGAAGTTGGTGGAGTAGATGCAAAATTTACGATCTGAACGAGGACCGGCGGCCATCTTCATTTCCCGGTTGATGGCGGCGGGGAAAACTAACCCACCGTTATAATCTGTGTGTTCCCCAATCAAGTTAACTCGACCGGGAGCACGGGACAACCAGACTGGTTTATGGCCGAACTCGTTTTTGTATTGTTGAATTATTTCCTGAGTATCAATCATACTTATTCACCGTTTATGGACTATTTTAACCGATAATGGATTTCAGACAATTCCCGAAGCTGTTGAGCTGCGGATTCTGGGGTGATATCCCGTTGTGGGTTTGCCAGCATTTCGAAACCCACCATAAATTTCTGAACCGTCGCAGACCGTAACAGCGGTGGATAGAAATGCAGATGGAGATGCCACGCCGGATAGTCTTTTCCATCACAGGGCGCATTATGAAATCCCATGGTGTACGGAAAGGATACCTTAAACAGATTATCATATTTAATGGTCATTCGGCTCAGGATATCGGCCAATCCATGTTGTTCGTTCTCGGATAATTCCGGTAACTGGCGATGATGTTGTTTCGGAAGGACCAGGGTTTCAAAAGGCCACTTTGCCCAAAACGGAACCAGGGCAACCCAGGTATCATTTTCGACTACGATTCGTTCCTTTTGTTTCAGTTCAGTTTCCAGGACGGAACATAAAAGACATTTACCCGGGTTTTGTTCGGCATAAATAGATTGATGAAGTTCTTCTTTTTCAGGTTCAAGAGGGATCGTCTGGGTGGACCAGATTTGACCATGAGGATGGGGATTGCTGCATCCCATAATGGCTCCCTTATTTTCAAATATCTGGACATAATTAATATCAGGACGGGCAGACAATTCCTTAAACTGGTCAATCCAGAGAGTCACGACTCTCCGTACTTCATCCTGAGTCATTTCCGCCAGAGTCAGGTTATGTTTCGGTGAGTAACATATCACCCGACATTCGCCGGATTCACTGTGCGCCATCAAAAGATTTTCAATATTGTATGTTTCCGGGGCGACTTCCGGCAGAAGGGCCGAAAAATCATTGACGAATACAAAACTCTCCGTGTATTCAGGATTCTGATGGCCACCCGCTCGTGTGTTGCCGGGACATAGATAACACTTCGGATCATGTTCGGGACGGGTGTCCGGGGGCAACTCTTCCACCTTGCCCTGCCAGGGTCGGGATATCCGATGGGGACTGACTAATATCCACTCCCCGGTCAATGGATTGTAGCGTTTGTGGGGTTTTTGAAAAAAGCTCACCTTGTTACCTCTTTCCTTATTGAATCATCATAAAACAAACAGAATAAAAATATAAACATTGTTTATATTTTACCGTAATCCCTTCTGCGTCATCCCAAACAATATAGTTAACGGTATCTCTATTTATGTTGACCTGTTTAACCAATTTAGTCATAATGAGAAAAAGAGGGTTATCTCAGGAATAAAAAGGACATTGAAGATGCCTGTAATTCCATCGTTTTTAACCTTTACCCGCCGACATTGGCCATCCTTACTTTTATTAACGATTACGCTGATTGGATGTATCTGGGTTGTAAAAAAGTACCGTAATCCGATGCAGATGGGAGTTCTTGAAAGTGGGAAACCCATGACCATGGAATCCATGGGAGCCATCACCGGATATGTTCCTGTGGGATTAGATACTGTCCAATACCAAAACCTCTCTTCAGAGTATTCTTATTCAGGAACACTGGTAGCCTTCAACGAACAGGAGATAAAAGCCCGTGTTACGGGCAGAATTATCGACTTACCTGGATATCCTGGAGACAAGGTCACCGCTGGACAATTAATCGCACGGTTAGACACTGCTGAACTGGACGCTCAAGTCAAAGAATCCGAGGCCGGATTGACTGCCATGCTGCGGGAACAGACTATGGCAAAGGAAGAACTAAACGCAGCCATCGCCCGGCGTGAAGCAGCGCAGGCAGAGCTGGACATGGCTCAGGCAGAATCGGATTACTGGGTCAAGGAAATCAAGCGGTCCGAAATGCTCTATACCAATGGCGCCATATCCAAAGATGAACATGAAGACGCCACGGCCAAATACCAATCAGCTCTGGCCAATCAACGAAAGGCTTCCATGATGTTAAAGGAAGCCGAGGCAATGATTAAAAACAAACAAGCCTCCCTCGATAAATCCAATGCACAACAGGAAATGGCCCAAGCCAATCGTCAAATGCGTACGATTGTCCGTGACTACACCCGAATAAAAGCCCCCATTGCTGGGACAATCAGTGAACGGATGGTTTCTCCGGGAACCCTGGTAGAACCAGGAATGACCCTGATGAAAATCATCCAAAATGACCGATTACGAGTACAAGTAAAGATACCCGCTGCCCTGGCAGAACAGATACATAAGGGAAATAACATCCAGATAAAAACGGCAGGAAATCGAATCCTCACCACAAAAGTATCTGCGGTTTTCCCCTCTGCTGATGCAGAATCTCGAACAGTTACCGTGGAAGGGATTCTGGCAAATCCCGACCACAAACTTCATCCCGGAGAATCCGTCACGATTAAACTCTTTGGTGAAACCCGGGAGGAAGTATTGGCTGTCCCCCGTGATGCTATTGTACGAATTGACAGTCAGGACACCACCGCAGTTTGGGTGTACACTCCCGATACCCCCACAATGAAGACAGATTCTATGTCTGAAGAAAATAAACAATCCGGAGAGACCTATTATACTTGCCCCATGCATCCAGAAATCCATGAAAGTATGCCTGGAAAATGTCCCAAATGTGGCATGACTCTGGTCAAGAAAACGGCTCCACCGAAAGGCAGTTTCGGAAATGTTCGGCAAATCATTGTTTCCCTGGGAATCGAAGCTGGCGATTGGGTTGAAGTTCTGGATGGATTAACAGAAGGAGATATTGTTATTACCCGTGGCAAGGAAAATGTCTCTGAGGGTGTTCGGGTTTGGCCCGTTGAATGGACGGATAACGGCCCCGTCCAGTTGCCACCGCCTCCAACAAAATCCAACATGGGATCCACGGATTCCATGCCCGCCAGCCACCAGCACCACTAAATGAGAGGATAAACTCAAGATGCTGGATTCATTACATCAACACGCCGCAGAAAATACCGGGGGCATTGTTCGCTGGTCCATTCGACATCCTCAAACCGTGATTGTTGTCTATCTGGGTTTATTTATTGCGGCACTGCTGGCCGTCTGGTTTTATCTTCCCCGGCGAATGATGCCCTATGTCGAAAGCCCCATGGTGGCGGTTGTAACCTCCATGCCCGGATTATCTGCGGAAGAAATGGAAATATACTTTTCCAAGCCTATTGAGGAACAGCTAGTCCATGTAAAAGGTTCTCGGTACATACGGTCCTCCTCCCAGGAATCCCTGTCTGTGGTATCTCTGGAATTTCCCTATGGAACGAATATGCAGAAAGCCGTCATCGAGATTCAGTCTTTGATGAATGTTATTCAGGCCAGCCTGCCAATGACCGGAGCCAATTTAAAACCTTCCTGGGTCATTCCTATTGACCCATTAAATACACCCATTCTGTCACTGCACATGGAAGCCACCGGATGGGATGAACAACGATTGAGAGAGTTTGCTGACAACCAGGTCTTAAATAGACTTAAAACAGTCAATGGGGTTTATTCAGTCGTCCCATTCGGAGGATATAAACGTCAACTTCAAGTCCGTGTGGATAGAGACAAACTAGCCAGTCAGGGAATCTCTATTTTGGATGTAAAAAAGGCCGTAGATGGATATAATGTCAGCCAGACAGGCGGCGTTTTGACACAAGGTCCACGAGAAACCAGCATCCGCATCGATACACTGACGAGGTCCTCCCGAGACTTAGAAAACATCCCTCTTAAAGGGAAAGACGGGGCAGTCGTTTATCTTCGGGATATCGCTAAAGTCGTGGATACTCACTGGGAAAAACGGAGTGGATACTTTTATTCAGAAGGATCCGTTATCCGCCCAGGGATAGAAGTCTCGGTATATCAAAGTCCGGAAGCCAGCTCTTCCCAGATAGTCCCCAAAGTGAACGCCGAACTCAAAAAGATTGAAAAAGAATATCCCGGTGTAAAATTCAGCGTTGCGTATGACAATGCCCATTTTGTAAATATTCTATTCAAGAATATGTTCGTTGAATTGGGAATAGCCATTCTCCTGACAGGACTGGCGGTCTTGTTTTTCCTGGGTAACAGACGCGGGGCTTTGATTTCACTGGTCACAATTCCCACCTCACTGGGTATCGCTATTTTGGGTTTAGTCCCTTTTGGAATGAGCCTGAACAGCGGCACATTGATCGGGCTACTTCTTTCAATCGGAAGGCTGGTTGATGACTCGATTATTGATATACACGCCATTGAGCGTTATTTAAAAAAAGGCCTCTCCGTCAGAGAGTCCACCATTAAAGGTATTAGCGAAGTCCGTTTGGCTGTTATTTCCACAACGATAATGCTCATTCTGGCATTGTCTCCATTGCTGTTCTGTGGCGGCATTGTAGAAGCGATGTTCCGGGAATTAGTCTGGCCTATTATTATGGGTCTCATCGCCTCCACTTTCGTTTCCTTCACACTAACAGCTTTACTGGCAGACCGCTTTCTGAAACTGCCAGACCCGAACAAACCAGATACCTGGTTTGAAAGAACATTGATGTCCCCTTCCCAAAAGGCATTGGACCATCTGGACCATGCCTATGGAAAGGCTATTCAGTGGGTCCTCAAACACAGGTTTTCCAATCTAGTCAGAATCATTGTGACGGTCATCATCGGAATCACTTTCTATAATTTTATCGGGAGCGAGATGATGCCCCTGGCAGATGTAGGACAGGCCTACGGAGTGCTTGAAATGCAGCCTGGCACCTCATTCACAGAGACAGAAAAGGCCACTCAACAAATCCTGAAAATCATTTCTAAAAACCCTGAAATCGAGAAAGTTTCTACAGAAGTCGGGATGGAATCCATGTATGAATCTTTCAGCCCTTTCTTTACCGGGTATGCCATGCCCGCAGTGAATGCAGCGACTTTCATGTTCACTCTATCTGATAAAAATGTTCGGAAGAAATCCATCTGGGATGTGATGGACGGTATCCAGAAAGAGGCTCTTGCAACGATTCCCGGTATCCGACGATTCCAAATCAAAGAGATGGGGTCTGATGTCATGGCCACTTCTGCCGCTCCGATTCAACTAATGGTCTATGGAACAGACCTTCCCATTTTAGACAAGATGGGCGATGAAGTTTTTAAGGCGGCACAAAGCACTCAGGGACTTTACCAACCAGGGACTTCATGGTCACTGACCAAGCCTTCCTACAAACTCAGCATTGATACCCGAAGAGCTGCAGAGCTGGGGCTGACACCCATGGAGATCGCTGAACAGGTTTATTATGCTACCAAGGGTGGCCTCACAGATGAATATTATCGTCTTCCCAATATTAGGCACAACACTATTTTGGTTCGATATGAAGAAAATCAGAGAACAAGTCTGAATGACCTGGAATCTGTCACTATTACTGGAATGAACGGAATGACTGTCCCCTTAGGGTCTATTGCCACAATCGAACGGTCTAATACAGCTTCCATGATTGAGCATGATGGACTTCGTCGTATCAAGACCATCACAGGTTTTTACCGTCCAGGGGAAGCCCCTTCCATGGACATCTCCATGGAAGTGATGATGAAAGCTATTGAAAAACTCAATTTTCCTCCGGGATACGGAATCGAAATGCGCGGGGATATGACCCAGATGATGGATTCCTTTAACCGCTTATTACTGGGCTTGGTTATCGCAATGTTTTTGATTTACCTGGTCCTTGTAGCCCAATTTAAGGGGTTTATTCAACCATTCCAAATGGTGGCGTCCCTGCCTCTCGAATTGGCAGGGGTATTCTTCGCTTTATGGTTGGCAGGACAACACTTCTCCACAGTTTCCATTATGGCGGTGATTATATTGACCGGGATGGATGCCACTACATCAGTGTTGTTATTGGACATGATTAATAAGTATCGGCAGGAAGGAATGCCTCGTGATGAGGCGGTTGTGAAAGCCTGTCCGCAGCGACTCCGTCCTATCCTGATGACTTCCATAATCACAATCATCGTAATGGTTCCGCTGGCTTTCTTTCCCGGAACAGGAATGGATGCCTACTCTCCCCTGGGAACAGTGATAATTGGAGGATTGGTCATCGGGACTATCCTGTCTCTGTTTGATGTGCCCTTGATGCACACTTACATTGATGACCTGATCCAGTTTTTCCGGCAGAAAAGGAAAGGCAGTTCCAAATATGAATAAACAAATATTCTTCATACTGACAATCTTTCACCTTACGGCTTCAATCGTACTAGGAAGCAACACGATAGAAGTTCAGTTGTCGGAAGCTGTACATCAGGCTCTGGAATCACACCCCTCCATTATGATGAGTCGGTCCAATACAAATATGGCCCGGCTCGACGAGAAGATGGCTTTTACAAACTTTCTGCCAAAAGTGTCTTCCAACACTTATTTAACTCGGTCGGATATGACAATGTTGATGAGTTCTATTGAACCCTCCATGCCCAGGAACACTGTCATGACCATGCCAGATGACTTCTGGCTTCAAGACATTACGGTAATGATTCCTCTCTTCACCGGAGGAAGAAATCTGGCTCAAATGAAGAAAACCCGATATTTGTATCAGGCCAGCCGACAAGACCTCTATTCAAGTCAGCTGGCACTAAGTATGCGGGTTAAAGAGTCTTTCAGGATGGCTCAGTATTCACAAAAACAGATAACCGCTTATCAACAAATGGAGCTCCAGGCTTCTGAAAGATTGGAAAATTCAAAGACCGCTTTCAATGCAGGCAAAACGGCAAAGACCACCGTTCTCCGTGATGAAGCCGAACTGGCAAAAGCCTCACGTATGAAGGTAATGGCAGAGACGGATTACCAGACAGCCTTAGTCCGTCTTCGGTCCCTTTTAGGATTATCACCCGACACTCCATTAGTTTTAAAGGGAGACTCATTAGAACCTCTCCAAAACCCCTTCTCACGCGAATCCTTGAATCAAAGGGTCTGGAACACTAACCCTCAATACTCCGCCCTTTCTATTAAAAGGGAGGCAGCCCGGATGTCTGTATCGGAAAACAGAGCCAATCTGTTCCCCCAGATATCCTTCATGGGAATGCAAGACTGGTACAAAAAAGATATGACAGGTAAAGATAGTGGTTACGCCTATGGCTTGGTCATGTCATTTCCATTCTTTGGCAGTGGTGAGACCCTTTATCAGGTAAATCAAGCTCGTGAATCACTAAAAATGGCTGATTACATCCTCAGTGATACCCAGAGGGAAATACAGTCGGAATTAGATTCACAATGGCTGACACTGGAGGCTGCCCAGAAAGTAATATCTTTTACGCAAAAAGAGTTAACCTCATCACTGGAAAATGAGCGAATAATGGATTTAGCTTATCGGGCAGGCAAACGAACGCAACAGGACTATCTGGAAGCCGTTGCACTTCGCTACCAGGCAGAAGCAAACCACGCACAAGCCTGTTTAAACTACAATTTAACACTGGATCAACTGTACTTCCTGACAGGGTCAGATCCTCTAATTAAAACATCTGATTAGGGACAATAAGCTATGATATTCTTAATAAAGTTATACCATTTACAAAGAGACTCCTTACCTGGAGGGAGACCTGTTAAATGAAAACAAGTATCTTCACCATTGTCTTTCAACACACACATCTGGACGAAGCTATACGCAAAATTGCAGAGCTTGGGTATGATGGCATAGAAATTATGTGTCGGACTCCGCACCTGACCGATGAAACTCACTTTTCGGAAGTTGAAAGAATCAAAAAACTGTTAGATGACCTTAAACTCCCCTGCTCATCTTTAGCGACTTACACCGGGGGATACTCTGTTCTATCCGATGAGGAATGCCATCACCAGATAGATTTATTACAGCACTATCTCCGGGTAGCGGACATTCTGGAAACACCCACGATACGACACTGGTGTGGTGGACCTTCCATCCGAAATGCCCATAGTTACCATATCGAGAAATCCGTGACATGGTTACGGCGAGCGGGCGATTTGGCCCAGATGCACAACAAAAAACTAGTTATGGAAATCCATAATAACTCCCTGATTGAAACAGTCGAGGCGGCCCGTACAATGGTGGACCGAATCAATCGACCCAATGTTGGGTTGTTGCTCGATCCCGGGAATATGTATATTACGGATACTGACTATACTGAAAAAGCGATTGAAACTCTTTACGACCGAATCTATCATGTCCATGTCAAAGATGAACTCCGGGTCCCTCATGGGAATCTCCCCCGTACTTTCCGTGACACAACAGTCCATGGTGAAGAGTTCTTCCAACATACTCTGCTGGGTGAAGGCGGCTGTGACCATCTCCCGGCATTCCGACAGCTGAAGAAGATGGGATATAAAGGATATCTGTCCTCAGAGTGCCACGCCATGGCGAACGATGTAGAAACGGCGGACCACGAAGTCAAAGCCATCCGCGATCTTATCAATAAAGCTTAATTACCGTTACAAAAACAAAAGAGGAACAACTCAAGGTTGTTCCTCTTTTTTATTATCTGAAATAAATCAGTTTATCTGCGAAGATGCACTACCGTCTCAACATGGAAAGTCTGAGGGAACTGGTCAAAAGGCTGAACAGACTGGATCTTATATCCCAGAGAAACAAGTCCACCCAAATCACGGGCCAGTGTCGCCGCATGACAAGACACATAGATAATATCCAACGGCTGGATTTCACCTAACCGTTTTATCACCTTCGGATGACATCCTGCCCGGGGTGGATCCAAAATCACAGTCGTGATTTTACGTGACCCAAGACGGCTCAAAGCCTCTTCCTTGAGGTGTTCCACTTCCGGTTTTAAGGGTTTGGGATTGGTTACCAGTGGATTGCCATAGATTCGCAGGACATGCTCAACCGGGCCGGCCAGGAAATGGCAGTTATCAAAACCATGTTGCGCAGAGGAAGCATTGGCAGTAGCAATCGCATTGGGATCAATCTCAACACCGATGATATGTTGATATTCCTTTGCTAAAGCCAGACTGAAAAGACCAATGCCGCAATACCCATCGAACAAACATTCCTTATTTTGTACAGGAATACTCAAAACATAATCATAAAGCTTTCGGGTCATAGCCGAATTCGTTTGCAGGAAGGTCAATGGACCCGCAGTCCCAATAATATCCCCATACGGAATAGGCCAGGTAGTTTCACCTACCATGAGTTTGGCGGGACGCATTCCCCAATCATATTCGTTCACATCCGGGCTCTCATAAAAAGCAACTCCGGAAGCACCACATTCATTCACCCACCGGTTACCCAGAAGATTCGCCTCTGCCTCCAGGTATTCACGCATCACCAGCAACAAAACAACTTTCCCGGCAAAAGACCGAATGGATAAATATCGGAGATTACCATCTCGATTACTGTAACAATAAACGGAGGAGGCAGGAAGGACCTCATTAAGCACCTGCATGGCCTTCTTTAAACAATCCCTCATCCCCGGTTCAATCAGAAAACAATCTTCCAAGTCCACAATATCCCGATAGCTGTTTCGCCGGTGTAATCCAAAACGAATCTTTCCATCTTTTACGGTAAGAGGAAACGTCATCTTATTACGATATTCGTAGATGGTGTCCGCCCCAATCACAGGGAGAACCTCTACATCCAGATTCCCAACATGCCGCATGGCGTCTTGAACAGATTGCTGTTTCAATGATTTCTGGCGGTCATACCCCATGTGCTGCAACTGGCATCCGCCACATTCCTTGTAATAGGGACATGGAGGTTCTACCCGGTCCGGAGATGGGTCTAATACTTCAACCAGGTTGGCACGAGCCATTTTTCGGGAACGATGGAACACCTTCACCATACACCGTTCACCGGGAAGGCCGCCCTCTACAAAGATAACTTTGTTGTCATACCGGCCGATTCCTTCCGCATGGGAAGAACATCCGGTCATTGTTATTTCAAATGGGATTTCAGGTAAGTCTATTTTTCTTGTCATAGTCTATTATTTTCGCAGATAAACCGATTCTCCGAAACTAGACCCCTGCAGAAAACTGGATGACTTATTGTTTTTTGAACGATTTACGGGGCGGAAATGGATTAATCGTCTTCAGTTCTTTCATGGGATAACCCTGAGGGGGACAGATAACCATTCCGACTCCACCCTTATTCCCCATCCAGATTTTTTCGAAGTCTTCCCGTAACCACTGCGTAGGATGACTTTCTCCCCGGCGCAGCAAACCAATCGCGGAGTCGGTAATAAATACCCTGCCATCTTTACTGATACCACTCATTGCCACAATGTGACCCGATATTCCCGGGTATGGAGGATAAAGATAATCCGCATCTTCTGGCATCGTGATCGAACAGAGAATGACCTTGTTTTGCTTCAGAGCTTTATACACATGGTTCCAATCTCTGAACCGGTCTATATACGCATCAAACCCCATATCGATGGCTGTTTGAACCGTTCGCGGCCAAATCCCATACAAATCATATTCAGGGTCCGTCACAGAATCAGAGATATTCTCCAGAGGAACCTTCTTACCCAAATACTCCATGGCAGCAGCAAGCGCAGCGGACTGGCACCGGTTCGGCATGGAATTGCCCTGAGAATCGACCTGCAACCGGTGAGGGATATCCAACACCAGAGTGGCAGGAATGGTCCGTCCGGGCAGTTGATGAATCTTCTCTGAACTCAATTTCTTTGGAGACTGATTATCGGTGGTAATCACATACATCAACGGGGGCGTAAATTCGGAGGAGGGAGTTTCCGGTACGGCTTTGAAACGGAAGTGAGTCGCCTTTGTTTTTAAAAGTAACTGGTCCAAATCCAGTTTACCTTCTTCAAACTGTGGGATATTCCGGCTGGTAATCAGGGACACGGTTCCCCAATATCCGGCATATAACCAGGGAGATTCTTTCCCATTCACCAATCGGACCTGAAGATAAAACCGAACTCCATTATTCTTTAAGGGTTTCAATTTCCAGGAATAAATGAGTTCATCAAAAGACATGCGAGACCGCGTCCACACGGACACCCATTCACCCTGCGAATCGGATTTGAAAGATTCGGCTTGGAGAGTGCAGCGATAATCAATGGGCAGAGAAATCTTCTCAACATCAGCTACATGAACTGAAGCAACAGACATGAATCCCATTAAAAGACCTATCCATAAAAGAAATAAATATCGAGTCCGCATAGTATTGCCTTTCCCGGAAGATTTTCCAATATTATGGCGTATCTGAATCCAATATTCCTAGAGGTTTTTCCGTCTTACCGCAGAGTGTCCTGCAAAATATTAATGAAGTCGGAGGTAATGGCATCGACTCCGGCTGTCGCCAATTCCCTCATTCGGTCCGGTTCATTGACGGTATATCCCAGAACCGAGATTCCCCGGCTGTGAAGGAATTGAATGGATTCAGCAGTGAGGATATAATGATTGATCCCCAGCCAATTGGCGCCGCTGGAAAGCACGTCTCTGGATAGATTTTGGAAATCCACAGGATTCTCCAACCACCGCAGTAACATGGTACAAAGGGCCGGACAAACAGCTTTGGCGAGGACAATATCCTGGGAGTTAAAACTCAGGACCATGACTTTATCTACCAGGTTGTAGTCCTGGATTTTTCTCACAACAGGAAGGACGGCGCGACTGTCTTTTATCTCGATATGCAGGACTACTTTTCCATCCGCCAGAGAAAAAACTTCATCCAGGGTTGGAATCTTCTCACCGGCAAACTGGGGCCCCATCCATGACCCGGCATCCAGAGCTCTTACTTCATCCAACAACATTTCAGCGACATAACCCGTCCCATTCGTCGTTCGGTCCACATTGTCATCATGCAGGATAACGATTTCCTCGTCTGCAGTAACATGAACATCAAACTCCATAAAGTCGGGATGTAATTCAAGCGCTTTACGGAAAGAAATAATTGTATTTTCCGGGTATAAGCCACACAACCCCCGGTGGGCATTCAAAAAAGGTGTTCTCATGATGAGAAATAATTTAACAGGAATTTCAAAATTCCTGCAAGGGAATCACAAATCAAATAAAAAAGCCCGGAACCCTGAACAATATCAGGACTCCGGGCTTATTAAATTACGGATGACTTATTTCAGGAGACCCTGGACCTTATTGGGGAAATCTGAAATGATCGTGTCCACACCTGAATCAATCATGGCCTGCATTCTGTCTTCCTGGTTAACAGTCCAGCAGGCAACAGAGATACCACGGCGTTGGAAGAAGCGGGTTCGTTCTTCATTCATCACATCATGATTGATTCCAATCCAGTTGGCGCCACTACCCAAAACCTGAGCAGAAATTTCCGTCATATTAAGGGGTTCTTTGAACCAACGAAGCTGAAGAGTGGTCAGCTGAGGACAATGTGCTTTGGCTTCACGGATAGCACCTTCCATGAAACTGAAAATGATTACTTCATCTTCCATATTGAACTGTTTGATAAGAGAGACCGTACTCCAGACAGACAAAATGGCTTTGATTTCGATACAAACAGCCACTTTCCCTTTAGCAAGGTCCAGCAGTTCTTCCAAAGTAGGAACTTGAACTCCGGCAAACTTCGGGTCTTTCTTAGAACCGGCATCCAGCTTTTTGATTTCTTCCAGAGTATGGTCCATGATGAGACCAGTTCCATTGGTAGTACGGTCCAGTTTTTCATCATGCATCACGACAACTTTGTTGTCCTTTGTCATGTGAACATCACATTCCATAAACTCGGGCCTAAGTTCCACAGCCTTTTCAAAAGCCAGCATGGTATTCTCAGGATAAATACCTGAAAATCCACGATGGGCAGCAACAAACGGTTTTTTCATTATGACCTCTTTTTTATATGTATTAACCTTTCACTTGTATTAAAAGGATTTTGTTGCATACTTAATAATAGATTCATTAATCATAAATCAAAGGTTAGAGTTGAGTTATGAAAAATTCATATAAATATATTTTATACCTGGCAGCTCTTTCTATTCTCTCATCCTCCACCTGGGGTATTGATTTCAGGTTCATAGTTGCTGCCGACTGCCGCGGTTCCTTCAATGGAGTTAACACCACCGTCGTTCATCAGATACTCAGTCAAATAACCACTCTATCTCCGGCGCCGGTTTTCTTTGTCATTCCAGGAGATATGATTAATGGCGGAAGCAACAGTTTCGGCACCCTTACCTCACAATTGCAAACCTTCAAAGATGCAGTGACTCCCACTTACTATCCTGCTACCTTCTTTTATCCCGGCGTCGGTAATCATGAAACGAACAGTGCCAGCACCACCTGTGCCATCGACTCGGCTTTTAATACCGTATTCTCAGAATTTACCGCCGCTGAGTTTTATCCGGGATTTGGTAAAACCGCCTATTATTTTGACTATGGGAACAGTCGGTTTTTCATGTTGAATTCAAATCATGCCGGCAGCAGTTATGTCATAGATTCTTCACAGCGGGAATGGATGGCCGGAAAACTGACCGGGAAGACTCATTATTTTGTTTTCTTACATGCACCGGCCTATCCGACAGGAGCTCATGTCGGGTCGTCTCTGGATGTTAATACCACCGAACGGGATGCCTTCTGGCAATTATTGGATGATAACAATGTCTCAATGGTCTTTGTGGGACATGAGCATAACTACACACGCCGGCATGTTGATTCGGCCAATAAATCCTCTTTCAACCACAGCATTTATCAGGTTACGACCGGAAGCTTCGGAGCTCCACTCACGACCACTTACACCAGTACATTAAATGTGGATATTCCCCCCATTGCCGCCAACCATTTCGCGGTAGTTGATGTCACCGAAACCCTGGTCCAAGTGAATGTGTACAAAGATGATTGGTCTATTATTGATTCATTTTCTATTGATCAGGGAATCGCTGTTGGATTATCAAAGTTCTCCACGGAATAAATAATCCCTGCTCCTCATTGATAACGAATCCTCCACGGAGCTGCTGCGAGCAGCTCCGTACCCTCTTCGTTTCTGCTTCGTTCATAATCCGGCAATATTTCGTCTGATTTTCGGTGTCAATAATCAATAGAATCCGTTCAGAATACAATGTGGATGTTACCAGATAAAGCACTGATAATATTTATGTTACGAACCTTTTAGCACCGAATTGACAAGTTCGTCAAAAAACCATTGCATACAATCAAATAAATAAATAGAATTAGTGTCTGACTGCAAAAGGGATTTGCAGTCCAATGTTGAGCGAGAAAACAAAGAAAGAGGGAGTCTGCGTATGAAGAAGAAATGTATGTACCTGCTAGTAGTTCTCACATTACTCTGTGCAGTCACAGGATGGTCACAACCCCTGGGGATTGCAACATCAGAGGGGAACCAGGTAAATCCTTTTGTTGCGGCAAATGCAACGGGGGGATATTGGGCGGCCTGGGTGGATAATTCAAACATCATCAATGGAGCTATCAATGCCCGCGAGTTTTATGCCAGCGGTGTCATTAACGAGTCGTTTACCGTATCAAGTATTAGTCAATCAGTCACTCCAGCATTCTGGTCTAATAAAGCTGGGGGATTCTGGGCAGTATTCCGCAATGGCGGATCGTTACAAGCATTACAAGTATTCTCAAATGCCAGTATTGGCGACCCTGTCATTTTAGATGCGCAGGGCAGTGAACCGGCAGTTTGCGACGACAACAATGGTGGATTCTGGTTTGTCTGGAGAAACAATCGAAGTTTATTAGGTTGCCATCTGGACATTACCGGGAGTATTGCTTCAACATTCACCCTGTCAACCACTGTTGAAAACGGCTGTCGTCCCATCATTACCCCAACCCCTGAAGGTGGATTCTGGGCAACATGGGAAGATGAAGCCATCGCCACCCCAGACACTGTTTCCCAGGTAGATGGATGTCCTCCAGAAGAGAACAATCGTACCATCCAGAAATTTGACAGTAATGGAGTCCCCGTTACTGACTGGACACCGATTACATTCTACAGTTGTTCAAAAATTGCCATTCTCAGTGATGGCGAAGCGGGTTTGTGGGTAGCAGGTATCGACGATAAATTTACACACTTTAGTGACCCCAGCACCCAGACCGATGTGGATGACTCAGAATTTCTCACGATGTGTAATCCCGTTCTCATTCCCGATGGGAATGGCGGATGCTGGCTGGCCGTGGGTAATGACGAAATCCTGGCGTATCGGATTACTTCTGACTTAACCGTCAGTAAGCCATATCCTGCCGTCAGTGCCCCGGGTGTTCAAAGTAAACCAGCTATTGCCCCACTGGATGCATCCAGTATTATGGTGCTTTGGGAAGAAGAGAAGAGCTGTTTGAACGATGACATTTACGCCAAAGTTGCAGCACCTCAATCTGAACTCCCCGACCTGTTCTTCCTGTGGAACAACACCTGTGTAAATCCTCCCATCATCCTCACCGGATATTTCAATACGGAAGTTGATGGAAAAGGATTCAAGGTGTACAACGCCGGCGCGGATGCGGGTCCGTTCAAAGTCAATTTCTACTTCTCAACCGATACCGTCATTGATGCCACCGATTATCTGTTCGGAACCTATACTTCAGAGGGATTGACGGGTAAGACCATCGCTGCAGCTGAAGCCATTCAGAACCCCTTCCCGGTCACAATTCCTGCCGGCACTTATTATGTCGGAGCCATCATTGATGAGGCACAGGAAGTCAATGACTTTGACCGCAGCAACAACAAGATGCTGCACAACTGCGAAGGGACTCCGTTAAAGGTTCTGGTCGTAGAAATTAAACGTGAGTTGGCGGATGCAGGCAAAGACTATCAAACTTTCTCCCCCCAGACTGTTGACCGCAATTCAACGTCAGCCCTCTCCGTAGCTACCAAGATTGTGAATTACGGGACCGATACTACCGGTGATTTCGTTGTACGGTTCAAACTGTATAATGACCACTTTGATACAGTCACCACATTAGGTGATGTGGCCATCTCTTCTATGAACGGCCGCAGCACCACAGACTGTGTTCTCAATGTCCCGGAATTTACTTTCAATCTGCCCATTGGTAAATACTATATTGGCTGGAAGATTGATGTGAACAATGTTGTCAATGAAGCCTTGGAATTCAATAATCAGGTTTACTCCTGCAACCCGTTCATCATTCTGCCCACCGAATGGTCCAATGAACTGGGTGATTTCCGTCAGGGCGAAGACACAACCTACTGGTCTTATGATGGCATCGATGCCACCTTGGGAATTCCGCAGACATGCTGGTTCCCCAAATTTCATCAGGTTGTGGCGTTCGACACCACCAATCAAGGCCTGAAGATGACCTGCAAGTATAAAATGGCCGTTGACAGTACCAAGATATACAAAGTTAATATCAACTACCATGTGTGGTCCTGCGATACCGGATTCACGATTCTGCCGGCCTTCCTCGGTTATCCTGATGACACCACTTACAGCATTACCGAAATTGGCGCATCGCTGACACTGGATAAGATGATTCGTAATAAGCACTGGAACCGTTGGAAAGGGTATGTCACCTTCCAGTACTCCGGTTCTGCTCAAATCCAGTTACTGATGACCAATAATGGTAAACCCGGATTATTCTTCCTTGATTCGGTCCGAATCAGTGAAGACACCACCACCAGTATCAGCACCGTCACTTTCACTCAGGGTCAGTTCAGCCAGGCCTCCGATACCACTAAGTGGGGATTTGAGAAGGCCTTCAATGATCCGAAACGTGGATTGGCAAAGTGCAGCTATAAGAGTTCGTGGATGGGTCAGTCCGGTGTTCTGGCGGCTCAGTTTGCTGCCGGCAATACTTTGAAATTGACCAGCCAAACCTTCAGTTGTGAAACAGGCCGGTGGGTCATGCTCAAAGGTAAAGTGTATGTCAGTTCATTGACCCAGCAGCCTGTCACCCTTCAGTTGAACCTGTACAATGAAACGCCCACTATTTACCCGTTCAACTTGGGGTCCTATGTCAATCTCGACAAGGTTCCTGTTAACAAGTGGAAGACCTTTACTACGTTTATCTACACAGACAATACACCAACTACCCGCGCACAATGGGTTGTCCTGAACAATAGCTCTAGCTCTGTCACCGTCTACTTTGATGACATTCAAGTGTTCAGTATGAGCAGTCCTCCGGATCCTAATGACCTTCCAGGGGAAGACCCACGTCTCGAATAGTTGATTTATCAGTCCTTTAAACCGTCAGGGAATCTTTTTTTAAGGTTCCCTGATTTTTTTTGTTAGGTTTTTGCCTTCCGCTCGCTCTGCTATATATAACAACTAAAACATAGAGTCAGTTCTGTTGCGGAGGAGCACCATGAAAAAAAGCTTTATAGTACTGATAACATTAATGTTAGTAGCGACTTGGGCATGGGCCACCCAGGACATTATTATCAGTGAGGCTACGACCGCTTTCGCTTCACCTACGATCGTACCCGCGCAATCCGGCGGTCACTGGGTAGTCTGGCTGGAAGCCCCAGGCACAGAGAGTTCAAAGGTCGTTGCCCGCAGAGTCAACGCTGATAATACGTTGGAACCCATCCAAACCCTTTTGAGTACGACGGGCATTAGTAAACTACACAGCTGTACGGATAACGCGAATGGGATATGGTTCGTGACCAGTTGGGGTGGGAAAGTATATGCACAGCATTATTTTTCCTCTGGAAGCGCTTCATCCCAGATATCCATTACAAGTACGAGAAATTTCGCATGCACCTCCGATGGTAACGGGGGAATGTGGATGGCAGTAAACCATTGGCAGTCGATTAGTACGTACCACGTCACCTATGATAATCAAGTTATCAGGGGTGCCACTATTGGAGGGTCAATAGTAAATGCATACCTAAATATTGGCATTTGCCCCACAACCAATGGAGGTGTTTGGCTAAGTTGGATAGACTCTGTTGATCTAACACATAGATTCGGTGTCTCGTTATTGAATAATGAAGGCACCAAGGTAATACATATTCAGATATCCATATCTGGAAAAGAATATGCGACCCGCATTCCAATGTGTTCTACAAGTGATGGGTATGTCTGGGTATCTGATACAAGCGCCCTATACCTAATTGATACATATGGAAATATTTTAGCAAGAAACAGCACTTTAACATCTATACACGCTCTTGCAACTTCAGCGGATGGCCAAGGTTGCATTGCCTATCAAGACTCTTTATTGTACACAGTCTCTTCTGCAGGTGAGATTATAGAACAAAAACCTCTCCCCACATCAAATTCGAACTATTTGACACTCACACAAACCACAGATGGAATTGTTTTGGCAACATATATTGATGATAAACAGTTTGCTCATTTGCAGAAAATCAGCCCCGTAGGAACTCAACCTGATTTGTATCTAGTGAAGACATCTCCTCAATTAGTCAAAAGCGTAACCCAACCTACCGAAGATATTTATTGGGGAGGTCCGGGAGCATCCATCACATTAGAAAACTATCAAGTCATTAACTATGGGGCAGACGCAGGACCCTTCTACATAAAATTCTATTTTTCCAAAGATACGGTGATTGATAAAACTGATAGTCTCTTTGGTGTCTGTACCATAGATGGATTATCTTCATTATCAAAGAGGTGGGCAGGTGCAGTTCGTTGTCCATTTCCTCTAGAGATAACTCCTGGCACATACTATGTAGGAGCTATTGTTGATCCAGATGAAGAAATTAATGATGTAGATAGAACCAATAATACTTGGTATATGCATAACAACTTTATTCCAAAACCCATTAAGGTTGTTTATCCCAATTGGATAACCGATATTTCGAATTTCTCACACAATAGTTACATCAATTACTGGAGTCTTGAGCCAGAAAACTATGAAACAGGGATTCCGCAATATCAATGGGTCAATGATTATCTGGGTCATTTTGGATTGTTACAGTTGTCCTTTACGACAACAGGGCAAATCGCTAAATTCACAGGAAAAACTCGCTACAAAATACTTGGTTCAGGACTCTATAAGGTCTCTGTCACATATTATTCCGAAACAACAAACACTGAACACAGCATGATACCAGCTTTACTGGGGTTTGCCAGTGATACGGATTTTGAAATATTAGAAGTGGCGGGATCCTATTCCGGAGGAGGACTGTTACCGGAGGCTGGCTGGAACACATGGACGGGATATGTATCGTTACAGAAATCTCAATATGCCATGTTTCAAATGATATTATCTCTTGGCACTACTACAGGAACAATCTATCTGGACAGTGTATCCATTGACCCAGTCACCTCAACCTCCACAACAAATATACTGTTTGATACCGGGTTATTCAATGAATCATATGACCTTCAGGACTGGGGACAAGAACCGCTTGATTCCGCCCAGATTCCTGTCACCCTTTCGCACACAACCAGCGAATGGGGTGGACAGTGGGGAGTTGTTTATGGAACATTCCAACCGGGTGACAGCTTGAAATTGACAGGCCCCGTTCTTTCTGCGCCGACGTCCGGAAGGGTATTTCTGACAGGAAAGATTTATGTCTATTCGTGGACTCCTGAAAAAGTGAATGGACAACTCGTCCTGTACAATGAGAGCTCCACCATCACTCCCTTCAATATTGGGACCTATGCCATGCTGAACAACATTCCAACCAATGAATGGACCCCTTTCAGTGCCGGTCTGGATGTAGCGGATCTACCGAACCTTCGTGCCCAATGGATTGTCACAAATAACAGCACCCAACCGCTGTTAATCCTGTTTGATGACATTAAGTTTCAAATTCTTGAAAATTAGTTAATTCATGACTGGAACAATACAAAGGCCGGTGTTTTGCACTGGCCTTTTTTATGTTTATAAATACCGACACACCCTGAATAAAGTATAATTGTATTTTGAGAATAAAATCTTATTCGAGGAGAAGTCCACTCATGTCCGGTAAAATTCTAATCACCGGTGGAGCCGGGTTTATTGGTTCCCGGATTTCCGCCCGGTTCATCAAGGAAGGGTATCAAGTCCATATTCTCGACAACTTGGTAACAGGCAACGAGAAAAACATTGCTCCAGAAGCCGTGTTCCACAAGATGGATTTAGGCGATCCAGCACTTGACGCCTTGTTTGCCGCAGAGAAGTTTGATTTTGTCTGCCATCACGCCGCCCAGATCGATGTCCGTAAATCTGTCGAAGTCCCTGCCTATGATGCCACAGTCAATATCCTGGGTTCATTGAATCTCTTGGAAAACTGCCGTAAATACAACATCAAGAAACTGGTTTACGCCTCCACCGGCGGTGCGGTTTACGGTGAACCCAAATACCTGCCCTGTGATGAAAACCACCCCATCAAACCCCTGTGTCCTTACGGGATCACTAAACACACTGTTGAACATTACATTGAGCTGTACCACATGCTCTACGGCTTACAGTACACCATTCTCCGTTACCCCAATGTGTATGGTCACTTCCAGAACCCTTACGGTGAAGCCGGCGTCAATGCCATCTTCATCGGAATGATGATTCGGGGCATTACCCCAACCATCTTCGGCAGCGGTGAACAGACTCGTGATTTCGTGTTTGTAGATGATGTCGTAGAAGGCAACTGGCTCGCCCTTAATTCCGATAAGAATGACATCTTCAATCTCGGTTGGGGAATCCCCATATCCGTCAACTTGATATATAACCTGCTCCGAAAAATCACCGGTTATGATCATGATGCCATCTATGCTCCAGAACGCGCGGGTGAAGTGGACAAAATCTACCTGTGCGCCGACAAAATCAAGAAAGAACTCGGATGGGTTCCGAAAGTTGATTTTGAACAGGGTCTCACTATCACCACAGAATGGTTCAAGAAATACCCTGACTGGTACAAAAAACCACAGCGGTAATAACCCGATAGTTCTTGCAAAAGCCGGTTCAATTGAGCCGGCTTTTTTATTTTGCCAATGCTACAATGAAGGGCAATAAACAAAGTCCTTCAAAAGGTTTTAATCATGAAAAAAACAATAAGTCTCATCACCCTCCTTCTCCTGACCACCGCAACAGCCTGGGGATATTCCTGGAATAACTACACTATCGAAATAATGGTCAGTGGATTGGTTTTCCCAGAAGGCCCGGTATGGCTTTCTGAAGGTTATCTTGTCTTTTCAGATGTCCACGCCAAAACCATTGAACAACTGAAACCTGAAGGCGGCACGATTCCCTGGCTTTCCAAGAACATTAAAACAAATGGGCTGATTCTAAGCCGAGACAAAAAGAAAATATTCGCCTGTGGTCATTCCGTAAAAGCCTTACTGGAAATTGACATTGCGACTCGAACCCTCAAAACACTTGCCTCCGATTACAAGGGTGTACCTTTTCTGAATGTGAATGATATTGCCCTCGACCGACGGGGAAACATTTATTTTACAGACCCGGACTGGACCGGAAACCCCAAAGATATTCAGGGAGTTTATTGTTATTCATCAAAGGGAACATTGACCCGCGCTGTCGAATTGAACCAGCAACCGAATGGAATTGTGGTCAGTCCCAATGGCCGATGGCTCTATGTTGCCCGGTCAGGCCTTCATGCTATCTGGCGATTCCAAATTCACTCCAACGGGTCTTTATCAAAAGGGACTTGCTGGGTGCAGTTGGAAAAAGGGGCGGTTCCTGATGGAATGACCGTTGATTCAAGAGGTAACCTTTTCATTGCACAAGCAGGCAATGGGAAATTATGTATAGTCTCCCCCAATGGAAAAATCCAAAAGACTATCTCCCTGCCGGCAAAAATGCCGACCAACTGTGAATTTTCAGGTAAAGATAAAAAGGTGTTGTTTATCACGACCGCTGGACCTGAAAAAGATAAAGTAGGAACCATCCTGAGACTGACATTTCAACCCTGATATTTTCAAAACGATAAACAGACTCTTAACACTCACTTAAACGACTCATCCACGGACCTGCTCGGAGTAGCTCCGTGGATGAGTCGTTTGTAGGAAAAACTCCCTGGGGTTACATTTCAGAAGTCACTTTCCATGTAGTATTCGGTAAGTCGGGGGGTGCAGGATGTGTCGTCCAATGGAGAGCATTCGCCATATTTACCAAAATTCCTCCTCCTTCGGAACTGACCGCAGGAAAAGTCGTCATCTCCCTCAACAAATTTGCCACCCGTACATTATCCAGTCGAACATGCGTCTGAGTATAAATTTTGAAGTATAAGGGGTCACCATGGTTAAAGTGGAATTCTGCATAAATATGAATCGGGATCCCGGGGATATTGCTTTCAAGGTCATTACGGGCTTCTGGGACTTCTTTTCTCAAGCCTTCCTTGAATTGAGCCGCACTGATCAATTCAACCTTTTTGATTTGCGGATGATAATCCCACTCCATCGGCTGCCGAGTATCAAACCGTATCCAACAAACAGACTGGGTCGTAATACTGGTCACCGATTTTTCATCTGAAAGCATGATATATTTTTCACTGAATATTTTCATTCGGTGAACGGATTCCAATATCCGGGCACCCGAGTCAGCATCTTGCGCCTCAAATCGGAGCAGGTCTCCATCCATCATCTGCATCACAATACCCAGGTAACTTTTGAAGGTATCTTCCGGCATGATATCACCCTCCTGTATTTTCCAGTATAGCCCTCTTTTTGCATTATCTCGAATTAAGAACACTCTTGCAATGAAATCCTGTTACTTCCCATATTTTCAACAAAAAGGTGATTGGAGTTATAATAATAATTTAATGCTGTGCCTTCATTTTTGATGAAGTTTGTTTAATTTATGTATAGTGTTTTGTGTGTTTAAGGGAATTGGGAAATCGTACCCTGCTGGGATGTTTTCAGCTGGAATAATTCAGTATTGTATAGTGTATTCCTATTATAAAAGGATAGAAAAATGTCTGAATTAATGATTAGTGTGGCCGGTATCCGTGGAATTATCGGCGACAACATCACTCCCGATTTATTTAGTAAAATGGCCTCCGCATTTGGAAGTTTCCGCGGCGGTCCCAAGGCCCGCATTATCCTGGGCAAAGATTCCCGAATCTCTGGCGATATGTTGTGCAATGCTGTCAGAGCGGCACTGGTTGCCGTAGGCTGTGAAGTTATTGATATTGGACTATGCGCCACCCCCACCGTTGGTATTCAAATCCGTAAACAAAAAGCCAAAGGTGGAATCATGATTTCGGCATCCCACAACCCAGTGCAATGGAATGCCCTGAAAATCATGTGGGAAGACGGTATTTTCATGGATGCTGCCCAGGGTGCTGAATTTTTGAATATCTTCAAAAACGGCCCCATCCATTACACAGATGTCTATCATCTGGGTAAAATTGTGAACCATCCTGAAGCACTTCAGGAACACCGCGACCTCGTTTTATCCAAGATGGATGTTGCGGCTATCAAGGCGCGAAAATTCAAAGTCGCTTATGACCCCTGCAATGGTGCCGGCGCCCCAATGATTCTTCCACTGTTGGAACAACTGGGGTGTGAGGTCATTGCTATCAATACGGAACCGAATGGACAGTTTGCTCATACACCTGAACCTCTCCCGGAAAACCTGGTTCAGTTATGCGATGCAGTGAAAGAGTCCAATGCTGATTTTGGGTTTGCTACGGACCCGGATGTTGACCGGATTGCTTTCGTCAGTAACAAGGGAGTTCCTATCGGCGAAGAAAATGGTCTTGCCCTCATTGTCGATTATGTCCTGGGTTATAGGAAACCAGCATCTGTCACTAAACCCACAGTGGCCGTCAACATGTCCACGACCCGAGCCATTGAAGATGTCGCCGCCAAACATGGCGCCACCGTCCATAGAACCAAAATCGGTGAAGCCAATGTCGCCCGGACCATGATCGCTGACCCCAACTGCATCATCGGCGGTGAAGGAAATGGTGGCGTAATTTTCCCCGAAACCCATTATGGACGGGATGCTGCCACCGGAATTGCCTTAATGATGGAAATGCTTGTAAGAACCGGAAAAACTCTGGCGGAGAAAGCAGCTGAATTGCCTCCCTATGTGATTGTGAAAGATAAAATCACCCTGGAACGCAGTGAAATCCCTGCTTTATTAGAAAAAACCAAGTCCCAGTATCCGGATGCCACCATAGATACTCTGGACGGAACGAAAGTCAATTTCCCGGATTCATGGGTCCATGTCCGGCCTTCTGGAACCGAACCTATCGTACGAATCATTGCGGAGGCACCCACAGAAGAAAAAGCCAAATCATTATGCAACGACATACGGAAGCTGGCTGGCCAATAATTCGTATTAGTTAATATAAATGCTTTTTTCAGGAGGACCTTTGAAAAAAGGTCCTCTTTTATTTGGTCAGTTCAGATATAATCTGTCAATATGTTAAAAGTATTTGACTCGCTCCAGACTTGACGAATTAAGGATTTATTGAACCTAACGAGTATATTTGTTAATATTCTAAAGAGATAATCGGGTGTAATTATGGATTCTACATTGGTACTTTTGTCTGTCACTATTGTGGTGCTGATTGGTCTGGCGGTTTTAGTACTTTTCTTCGTCAAACAGGTTAAGCCCAAAACGGGCCCTGACCTGAAAGATGAAATGAAAGGTTTTAGTGCACTTTATAGCAAAGGCAAATTGACCCGGGAAGAAATGGATAAGATTCGGAATACCATGATAAAGAATTATGGTATTACCGGGCTGGATACAACGTCCATTCCTCCGGCAAAAGTCCAACCCGGTCCAGTAAAACCTGACAGACCAGCCACTCTGGATGAAAAGATTAAAAGTTTCGAACAGCTCTATGCCGAAGGGAAACTGACTCGGCAGGAGCTGGATAGAATCTTGGAAGCCATACAAAAGGTTGATTCTGTTAAAAAGAAACCCGGTAAGAAAAAAGCAACAACACCCCCACCGGTGGAATCAGTACCCAAGGTGGAAACGGCACCGGTACCAGCAAAAGAAGCCGTAGAACCAACGGCAGCACCAGAACCGGTGAAGACAGAAGAATCTTTTATTTTTGATCCATTGGGCGATGATGATACTCATTTCCCCAGCTTGTTCCGAACTCCGGAAAAAGAAAATAAAACTGAGCGACCCAAAGATTAAGCAAGGTATATGACAATTATTGTGAGAGATGAGGTCTTTGACCTCACAATTTTGAAAGGATAAAGATATCTATCATGGCTGACTTTTTTTTCGGCATGTTTTCTAACGATTTAGGAATTGACCTGGGAACAGCAAATACCCTGGTATATGTTAAAGGGCAAGGCATTGTTCTCTCAGAACCCTCCGTTGTCGCCATCCAGAGAGGGACGAATGTCCCGTTAGCTGTTGGTGCAGAGGCGAAACGCATGTTGGGTCGTACCCCTGGCGAAATCGTCGCCATCCGCCCCATGAAAGATGGTGTTATTGCTGACTTCGATTTAACCAATGCCATGCTTCGTTATTTTATCAACAAGGTTCACCGCAAACGGACCCTCATCCGTCCTCGGATTATCGTAGGTGTCCCCAGTGGAATCACTGAAGTAGAAAAACGGGCTGTCCGGGATTCCGCTGAACAAGCTGGTGCCCGGGAAGTCTTTCTTATTGAAGAACCCATGGCGGCAGCAATCGGTGCCGGCCTCCCCGTCTCCGAACCCGAAGGAAACATGATTGTTGACATCGGCGGTGGTACGACTGAGGTGGCTGTCATCTCCCTGGGTGGTATCGTAGTTAGTCGATCTGTCCGCGTCGCAGGCGATGAACTGGATGAAGCTATCGTCCAGCACATCAAGAGGACCTATAACCTGATGATCGGTGAACGCACTGCAGAACAAATTAAGTGGAAAATCGGTTCCGCTATGAAAATTGAAGGCCAGGAAGACTCTCTTGAAATTAAGGGGCGAGACTTGGTCACCGGACTTCCGAAAATTGTAAAAATTACCAGCAGCGAAATTCGGGAAGCATTGCAGGAACCCATCTCCATCATTCTGGAAGCCGTCAAAAACACCCTGGAACGAACTCCGCCAGAACTGGCCGGGGACCTCATGGAAAGAGGTTTGGTTATGGCTGGTGGCGGAGCCCTTTTGAGAGGACTAGATCAACTAATCTCACGAGAAACGGGATTACCTGTCTCTCTGGCCCCAGATCCATTAACAGCGGTAGCCCTGGGTACCGGAAAAGCTTTAGAAGAAATAGCCATACTCCGGTACGTCAAAAATCTGAACAGTAAACACGCAAACCGATAATAAGCTGATAAACCTATGTATGCTTTTTTTCGCCGTTATTGGGGCCGTCTGCTGACCCTCGTGGTCATGGCGGTCCTGTTATTTATCCTGTGGCTGGTTCCTCACACCCAGAGGCAAATACTGGCTGACATGACTTTTAAAAAGGTCCAAGTCATTTATCGTCCAGTAGGTACTTTTATCAGCCAGGCTCAATCTTGGCTTTTATATCAGGGCGAGTACATTCTCCGGCAGTACACTCTTAATGACCAGGTCGTTGATCTTCAGAAAGAGAATGCTATTCTCCGGCGACAGAAAATTGAATCCAAAGATCGTGACCAGGAATTGAATCGTCTCCGTAAATTGCTGGAGATGAAACAGCGAGTCCCCATCAAGACGGAAGCTTCAGAGGTCATCGGGCTCTCTCCCAGCAGTTATTATCTAACCCTGATTATTGATAAAGGGTCAGAGGATGGTATGCGTAAAGGGATGGTCGTATTAGGTCAGGATGGGATATTAGGACGAATTATCTCTGTATCACCCAGGACAAGTAAAATCTTATTAATTACTGACCAACGATCCGCAGTCTCAGTAACAGTTCAACGCACTGGAGCCAGAGCTATTCTGGAAGGTATGGGAACCACTCGTTGTAAACTAACCATGGAGACTCCAGACGCCCAGATAAAAACGGGAGACCGTATTTATACTAACGGAATGGGTGGAGTATTCCCTCCCAATTTATATGTCGGTTATGTCAGCTATATAAAACGTGATAAGCGCTCTGGCTGGGCATTATCCGTTCAAGTTAGACCGGCTGTAGATTGTCACTTGGTCCGTGAAGTCCTCATTGTTACGCAACCCCAGAATCGGGAATCCTGGCCCGATCCGGAACCGGATGTTGAAGAGGCAACCGAGTAAGATGAACTTCCCCCGACATCCTTTTCAATGGCCTTTCCAGAGAACAGGCTATCTAAGGGTTTTTCTGATACTTGTAATTACACTGATTCTCCAAGTCGAAGTTGTACCCGTATATCGAATCTTCAATGTCATACCCAATTTGGTGTTGATTACCGTTATTATCTTCGCCGCGAATTATGGTGGAACCCGAGGTGCCGTAATTGGGTTTCTGTCAGGACTGGTCATGGATGTCATGACTTATTCTGTGATAGGGCTTATGGCTGGAATCTTTAGTTTTTCGGGACTTATTGTGGGCCTGGTCACAAAAAAATTCTATCGGCATCATGCCCTGACTCTAATACTTTGTGTATTGGGATGCAGTCTCTTAGAAGGCATTTTTGTATATCCATGGGGAATCGGCATTGGATTTTTTAAGCATATATGGTTCCTGGTCCTCCCCACAGTCTTGTATAATGGAATAGTGGCTTGGCCATTACGAGAGATCGTCTACAAGATATTCAAGCCAGAAACCCTTCAGTTTGCCGTAAAAAACAACTAGCCTCATAAGGAGTTACTTGTCATGTTAAATAATGTGCCCCGTGCATTAGTCAGCGTATCCGACAAAACCGGGTTGATTCCCTTCTGCAAAGAGTTAGCAGCATTAGGTTTCGAATTATTATCCACCGGAGGAACTGCGAAAGCTCTGCAGGAAGCAGGCATTCCGGTCAAAGCGGTCAGTGAATTCACGGGTTCCCCTGAGATATTGGATGGCCGCGTCAAAACACTTCATCCCAAAATTCATGCAGGATTGTTATACCGCCGCGAAAATAAGGACCATATCAGCCAAATGGAAACACATTCGTTGGAAAACATTGACATGGTCGTCGTGAATCTTTACCCCTTTGAACAGGCAATCGCCAAACCTGGAATCACTTTAGAAGATGCCATTGAGAATATTGATATCGGTGGCCCCACAATGTTGAGGTCGGCTTCCAAGAATTACGAATCAGTGACGGTGATTGTTGACCCGTCTGATTACGCACCTGTGTTGTCTGAATTAAAGAGCAATCAAGGGAAAACGACTCCCGCAACTCGTGCCCGCCTCGCAGGTAAAGTATTTGCCCATACAGCCTATTATGACACTCTGATTGCGGACTATTTCCGGACCGTTGTGAATAAGGAAGAGGGCTTCCCCGAACAGCTTACCCTTGGGTATCGTAAAGTACAGGGAATGCGTTACGGTGAGAACCCTCACCAACCCGCAGCCTTTTATAAATCCACCAACAAACTAACTCCCAGCATGGGCAATCTGCAGCAAATACAGGGAAAAGAGTTGTCATATAACAACATCGCTGATACCGATGCAGCCCTGCAATGTGTGATGGAATTTTCCACTCCCGCCTGTGTCATAGTGAAGCACGCCAACCCCTGCGGCGTAGCTCTGGGCGTGGATGCTCTGGATGCCTACACGAAGGCATTAGAAGCCGACCCGGTATCGGCTTTCGGTGGAATCGTCGCCATCAACACGGTGCTTGATGAACCTGCCGCTGAAAAGATGGCTAAGAAATTCCTTGAAGTCATTATCTGCCCGAAAATTACGGACGGTGCTAAAGCCATCCTCGCCACTAAGGAAAACCTTCGCGTCGTTACCACAGGACTGTGGAAGCTGGGTGAAAAACCTTTCGAATTAACCACAAAATACGTCCTGGGTGGATTGCTGATGCAAACCCCGGATAACTGCCTTTTCAATGAATCCGATTTGAAGGTCGTTTCCAAAGTTCAGCCAACACCTGAACAGATGGCTGATTTGAAATTCGCATGGACTGTTGTAAAATACCTGAAATCCAACGCAATTTCGATTGCCAGGGATAATGTGACCCTCGGACTGGGAATGGGGCAGACTAACCGTGTAGACTCGGCGCGCCATGCAATTGCCAGAGCGGGTGAGAAGGTCAAGGGTGCAGTCTTGGCCAGTGATGCTTTCTTCCCGTATAACGATACCGCACTGGAAGCGGCGAAAGCCGGAATCAGTGCCATCATCCATCCGGGTGGTTCCAAAAAGGATCAGGAGTCAATTGATGTCTGTGACGAAAATGGAATTGCATTGGTCTTTACCGGAATGCGTCATTTCCGTCATTAATCCCAATTTTGCAATAAACATGAAAACCGGGTATCCGTATTTAACGGGTATCCGGTTTTCTTATTAAAGAGGCCCAATGAATATACAAGTCATCATCGCTTATCTGATAATCAGTATCGTCTGGGGAACCAGCTTCATGTCCACGAAGCTGGCGCTTCAATCCTTCCCTCCATTTTGGCAGGTTGCCATCCAATTCCTCTCAGCAGGCGGTTTGATGCTGATATGGTGCAAATGGAAGAAACTTCCCTTCCCAAACCAGTGGCAGGACTATCTGCGGATTGGGATGCTGGCCACATTATTTCTGACGATTGGAAACGGTTTTTTAGTATGGTCACAAATCGTATTACCCTCCGGTCTGGCAGCTATTATCTGTGCCGCCTTGCCTCTGTGGATGGCAGTCTTCTCCATTGTTAAATATGGATTTCGCAAAACAGGATGGGTCACGTTAGCGGGGGTAATCACTGGATTTACGGGAATGGTTATTTTGGTCTATCCCACTATCACGGACATCAAACCGGGGACACTGTCTGCCTTGATTATTATTTTTCTTTCTACCATCAGTTGGGCCAGTGGCACTTATTGGATGAATCAGGTCGGACGAAAATATAATACGACTGTTTTTTCGGCCATTGAGATGTCCATGGCAGGTGTTATGTTGCTTTTAATCGCTCTCTGTGGCCCTTCAGTGAAGTGGGAAGCTGTCAGCATGACAAGTATCATCTCACTGGGATATTTATCGCTGGTGGTCTCCATTTTGGGTTATACAGCGTTCTTTTATCTATTTAGTCATGCATCTCCCACCTGGGCGTCAACTTATGCCTACATAAACCCTGTCATTGCCGTATTTTTGGGATGGTTGATACTCAGAGAGCCACTGACATTGAATTTGATTCTGGGAGCCATGATTATTCTGGCCTCTGTGGCTGTCGTCAATGGGAATCAATATCAACGAAGTAAAGCAGCCCTCAAAAAAGAAAACCAATAACCCGGGAAACTGGAGTTATTGGTTTTCTTATTATTATTTATTCTTTAATGCCAATGTTTTATTTTTAACTTCTTATCGACATAAACAAACTTCGGATCATGTTCCTTGTCATGGCAGGTCAAACATGTTTCGGGGCCTTTGGGGCGAAAAATAGTATTTTTGTGTTGTCCATATGCCGCTGCCACATGACGCAGACCGGAACCGTGGCAGGACTCACATTGAACCCCTGCCAGTCGCGGAGTTTGCTTTTCATTTACATAACCGCCCTTACCATATCCCACGGTATGACAAACCACACACTCAACCCGTTGGTCGGAATGTTTCTGTTTGAGAGAAACCAGTGCTTTTGAATGAGCGGTCTTGCGCCATGCAAAATACATCCGTGGATGGCATTGCAAACAGGATTGGGCTCCCGCAAAAGAGGGTCGTTTATTCCAACTAAAAATAGATATTGTGTTTTTGGGAGGGACCGGAAGTGTCAGTCCCTTTTTGTAACTCATCACCAAACCAGACATGGATACGTCATCTGGAATACCTTCATTAAGCGTAGTTTCCTGAGTCTTCAGGAAAACGGATTGTTTACGATTTTTCATCTGATACGCAGCATAACCTGTCCAGCGACCCCGGTCCCCGTTGAGAACCACGATGGTTTTACCCACCTTCTTTGGATTCTCGACATATTGGAAAGGTTCATGTCCTGCAACCCACAGGTCAACATCTTTGACTTTCTTCAGCATATCAAGGGAGTCCTGCATTCCAATATGGCCTAAAACAACGACCATAACCGCCCCATCTTTTCGCATTTCGGGGATGTACTTATTCAGGGCTTCCACAGGGTCTGAGACTTCCAGAGAAGGCCCACCCTGGACTGAGCGGACAATACTTTCATAAGTGGGGTCCATCACACCGACAATCCCAACTTTAACCATGACAGTCTCGCCGGCAATGATAACCGGTACGGATTTTATTAAATAGGGATTAAAGAGAAGTTTACCCGATTCTTTATTGTATATATTTGCGGAAATCAAATTGTTATATCGGGACTGTAATCCCTTAACAAAATCCCATCCGAAGGTGAATTCATTTTCACCCATATTCATGGCGTCGTAACCCATTTTGTCAAAGGCTTCAAAGAGATATTCGGTTTTAACTTTTTCCTGAGAATTTGAGTTGATTCCCATATCCCCATTAAAAACAGTGACGGGATGAGGATAACTTTGCTTCAAACGGCTCAGGTAGGTCGCCCTCCGCGCCACACCGCCGTATTGGCCGGAGTGACATCCACAAGGCTCAAGATATCCCCGAACATTACCCACAAAATCAATCACAAGCCTGTCTTTGGGAATATCCGCAGAAAAGAGAGTGCCCGACAGGGATGAAACTAAAATCGCCGTCAGAACGATAACGCCCAGAACCCAATGATTAGTCTTAAATTTGAACATAATATCCTATGCCATCCATTCATAGATTTGGGGTCAATCAACAACGAACATGACCCTTATCACTCCATATTTTATTACATATTAGCATTAATATCTCAGGTTCACATGACGCAGCATCCACGGAGCAGCTCGGAGTAACTCCGTGAATGGTTCGTTCCAGGTGAGAATAAAAAAAGGGACCGTAAAAACGGTCCCTGGGAATTACTTTGAAATTAACTGTTTAAGACTTGTTGGAGAGTCACAATATCATCGGAAATAATGGCATCACAACCCATATCCCGAAGTTCTCTCATCCGTACGTCATAATTGATGGTCCATGCCGTCACAAAAAGGTGATGCTGATGATAATACTTCAAAGTCTCAGGAGTAATATTATCATTAGCCAGACCAATGGAATTGGCACCCAATCCGAGAACTCTTCGAGTCAATACTTTTGGGTTGATTTGAGTGTCTTTTCCCTCATCATAAGCCTGTAAAGAAAGGCACGCCATTTCAGGGCATAGGGCCTTCACTTCCGGTATCGCCAAATCTCCAAAAGCAAAGATCACCACTTGGTCAATCATTTGATGTTCCTGAATCAAACGGACAGTTTCGGCCGTGGCAGAAAAATTCTTTATTTCAACACAGAGGTTGACCTTTCCCTTCGCTAAATCCAAGAGTTCTTCAAAGAGAGGGATCCGTTCACCGGCAAATTTAGGGTCTTTCTTGGCACCCACATCCACCTTCTTTAATTCGGACCAGGCCATTTGCGAAATCACACCTTCACGGTCCCCCATCCGATTTGTCGTATGATCATGGCTGATTACAGGCTTACCATCCGCTGTAATATAAATATCGCATTCCAATGAATCGGGATTGTGTTCCATCGCCTTACTGAAACTTAAAAGAGTATTCTCAGGGTATTTTATTGAATATCCTCGGTGGGCAATCGCTAAGGGGCGGAATTTATTAGTCGGTTGAGGTGGATTGGAAGGTACATTTTCCACAGCCGACACAAGAGAACCCAAACCCATGGCGGCAGCTCCAGCCAATGTTGTTTTTATTGCATCTCGACGCGTTATATCCATGGCACATCCTCGCTTCCAGTAATTTATATAAAAGGGAAACAATGACGGAGTCTCCTCTTCCTCCATCATTGTTCTGACTAAAACTATATATTCGTTTCTTACAATAACTTCAGAGCAATCAGCTTTTACACAGATTTTGTTTTATGTAATCAAAGCTGGACCTAATCGACACAAAGGGGTCACCGTAACAATCATCCTGTTCTACGATGAACCATTTGCAGCCCGATTCTTCCGCCGCCTTGATAATGGCCGGGAAATCAAGATTACCAGAACCGATGGGGGCATATTTCACAACGCGGTCTTCCCCGATTCGATAATCCTTCAGATGTAATAAAGGCAGTCTTCCTTTCAGCTTCTTACACCATTCCACAGGGCTTCCACCACCCACCTGTACCCAGTAGGTATCAATTTCACCCTGCAGGTATTTCGGGTCAGTGTCGTTATAAATAATATCCAGAATCAGTTTATTTTCACTTTTCATAAACTCATGATGATGATTGTGGTAGGTGAGAACTTTCCCGTGTTCATACAGGTATTTTCCTGCATCATTCAACTGTTGCACCCAGGTTTTAACGCCTGTGGGAGACAATAAATCGACTTTCACTGTAGGACAGGGATAGGCTGTATAGTCAGTCCCCAGTATGTTGAGGATATCAACCACTTGCTGAGGGCTTTCCAGGATCAATGCAGCACTTTCGTGGGTCGCACAAAGCGTCAAACCCGCTTCCTGGACCAGGTCCCGGACTGTTTCGGTGGGCATCGGACCCATCCCGGAAATCTGGACAGCGGTATATCCAATCTCTTTCACTTTTTGCAGAGTCTCGCGTGCGTCCTGGGGAGTTTTCAGGTAATCTCGGAGGGTGTATAACTGGATAGCTACTTGCGAAATATTCATTTTGAAAATACCTTTCTGTTCATTTGGGGAAAGTTACTGATATTTTCCATTTATTATAACCCTTTTAACAGACCAATCGGTTGACAAGACTTAACCATGAACCCCATTAATTCCCACAAAAATATACAAAAAGAAAATCCCCTGAAGTCATATAGACTCCAGGGGATTGATAAATAGTTACTTATCGTAAAACCTCAGGATTCTTCCCGTTTCTTACGGGGAATAGCATGAGTGGATGTTCCATAATACATCTCAGCACATTCCATGATTGTTTCTGACAGAGTCGGATGGGGGTGAATGGACTCCGCCAAATCTCTTGCAGTGGCACCCATCTCAATCGCCACCACACCTTCGGAGATCAGTTCCCCGGCATTATGTCCAACAATCCCCATTCCGAGGATACGGTCAGTCTCTGGGTCAATGATCATTTTGGTCAACCCATCCGGACGGTCATAGGTCAGTGCGCGTCCAGAGGCCGCCCAGGGGAACTTTGCTACTTCAATCTTGATGTCTTTTTTCTTAGCCTCTTCCTCTGTGAGTCCGCACCAGGCTATCTCCGGATCGGTATAGACCACGGCAGGTATCAGCATATTTTCAAAAGAGCTTGCCTCTCCTGTCAAAACCTCAACTGCAACGCGGGCTTCTTTGGAGGCCTTGTGTGCCAGCATGATTCCACCCGCCACATCGCCAATAGCATAAATAAATGGGTCTGATGTCTCCTGGCGTTCATTGACCTTAATGAAACCTTTTTCATCCTGTTGAACTTTAGTGTTCTCCAAACCTATATCAATACAGTTTGGTACGCGGCCAATAGAAACAAGGACTTTATCATACAGCTCATCCAGTTTCTGTCCGTTGTATTCCATAACCACCTTGATTTGTTTTCCCTGAGTGGCCATAGATTGGACTTTGGCACCTGTACGGATTTCTTTGAAGTGATCCTTTAGATACTTGAGGACGGGACGGGTCAAATCCGGGTCAGCACCGGTCATAACTCTCGGCAGAGCCTCTGCCACAGTAACCTGACTCCCCAGTGATGCGTACACGGTCCCCAGTTCCATACCAATATACCCACCCCCAATAATCAACAAACTCGCCGGTATTTCATCTATCTCCAGAGCTCCCGTCGAAGTCATGACGCGAGGATTACCTAAATCAAACACAGAAGGTAATGCTGCCTTCGAACCCACGGCGATGATGGCATGGTCGTAACTAATGAAGTGTTGACCCTCTGGAGTTTCCACCCGGAGAGTCTTTGAGTCTTCGAAATAACCCCGACCGTGCATTATCTCAACCCCACGAGCCTTGGCCAACTGAGATACTCCACCCGCCAGTTTCTCCAACACCGAAGATTTCCAAGCTCTAAGTTTATCCAAATCAATTTGCGGTTCAGGATAAGTTATCCCCCGATGGACAGACGCTCGGGATTCTTCTATCATGCGAGTGGCATGCAATAAAGCCTTAGATGGAATGCACCCCCGATTCAGGCAAACTCCTCCCAAATTCCTGTCTTTTTCGATTAGAATAACCTTCTGACCACGGTCAGCGGCGTAAAAGGCCGCAGCATATCCACCTGGGCCTCCACCTACAACCACCAATTCTGTTTTTATGCGTTCCATGTGATAATCCTCATTTATTTCTTCGGTAACTTAACGTCTTCATCAGTAAACTCAGTAAATGCCTTACCCAAGTCGGTAATAAAGCGAGCCGCCGTTCCTCCATCAATGATTCGATGGTCATACGAAAGTGATAACGGCAGAATCAAACGGGCTTTGATTTCCTTACCTACTACCACCGGTTTATTTACGCCTCGGGCCATACCCAGAATCGCCACTTCTGGCTTGTTGATGATGGGGGTAAAGGGACCACCACCGATTCCGCCCTGGTTGGAAATAGTAAAGGTTCCACCCTTCATTTCATCCAGAGAGAGTTTTCGTTCGCGGGCCTTATTGGCCAGTTCCTCAATTTCAAGGGATAGTTCCAGGATGGACTTTTTATCAACATCGCGGATAACCGGGACCAGAAGTCCAGCCTCTGTGTCAACAGCCAGGCCGATATGGTAATACTGTTTGTGGACGATTTCTTCTTTAACTTCATCCCAACTGGAGTTAAAGACAGGATGCAGCTGAAGGGCTTTGACTACGGCCTTCAGGGCAAAGGGAGTCACTGTGAGGTTGGCCCCTTTCTCAGCATAATCGTCTTTGTACTTTTTCCGCAGCGCCATCAAATCAGTAATGTCGGACTCATCATATTGAGTGACATGGGGAATGGTCGTCCATGACTCCACCATCCGCCGGGCAATGGTTCGCCGCAAAGGCGTCACTGGTTCAGACTCAACAGCCCCCCATTTAGAGAAATCAATAGATTCGGGGGCAGGCTTAGCAGGAACACCTGGGGCTGCTTCGGCCACCGGTTTAGGTGAAAAAGCAATTGCCTGTAGATACTGGATGTAGTCATACAAATCTTTCATGACGATCCGACCACCACGTTCACTACCCCGGATTCGATGTAAATCAATTCCCAAATCACGAGCCATCTTGCGGATAGAAGGAGCCGCAGCGGGAGGCAATCCCGTCTCAATCGGTTGATACAGGGGAACGCCCTGAGGGATAACCGGTATTGATGCTGGAGCCGTGTTAACCGGAACGACCGGCGCAGCAGTGAGCTTGGCTGCTGGAGCAGGAGCGGGTTCTTTGGGAGCAGCAGCGCCATCGCCTTCAAGGGTCAATATGACCTGTCCCACAGAAAGTTTCTGGCCTTCCTTAACCAGTACTTTCGCGACTTTTCCTGAGACCGGAGCAGGAATGGGAGCAATAGCTTTCTCATTCTCCAGTTCCAGAATGGTTTGTCCTTCTGAAACCATATCTCCCACATTAACAAGGACGCCGACCACCGTTCCGCTGTCAGCACCTTCACCGAGATTAGGCAGTTTTACATCCATATCTATTCCTCACTTCACTCGTGTTTAATATCTTTTCAATGTACCGTTATTCTGACATTCAATGCACCTGAACAGGTGTCCACCCTTTAGACCCAGTAGGGAGACATCTTATCAGGGTCATAGTCCATATCTTTCATTGCCTTGGCGACAACCTGGAAATCCAGATGACCGGTCTCAGCCAGTTGGTATAAGGTCGCCAGCACGATAGATTCGGCATCAACCTCAAAGTAGCGGCGGAGAGCCTCTCGTGTATCACTGCGGCCAAAACCATCTGTACCCAGCGTCATCAATCCGCCAGGCACCCAGGGAGCAATCTGTTCCGGAACAATCCGCATATAATCGGACACCGCCACAAATACGCCCGCTTCATGTTCCAGGAGAGATTCCACATAAGATTTCCGAGGTGATTCGGTTGGATGAAGCATATTCCACCGCCGAACCTTCATCGCCTCAGACCGGAGCTGTTTATAACTGGTCGCACTCCAAATATCCGTAGAGACCTCATATTTTTCAGCGAGGATCTGAGCCGCCTTAAAGACCTCTTTCATCAACGGCCCACTGCCAATCAGATGGGCTTTGTAACGGAGACCTTCCGGACCCTGCCGGAATTTATAGAGGCCTTTAATGATACCCTCCGTCACACCTTCCGGCATGGGAGGCATCACATAATTTTCATTGTAGAGAGTCAGATAATAAAAGACATCTTCCTGTTCCTGATACATCCGCTTCATGCCATCAGCAATAATCACAGCCATTTCATAAGCGAAGGCTGGGTCATAGACCAACAAGGTAGGAATGGTAGAGGCCAGCAGCAGACTGTGGCCATCCTGATGCTGAAGTCCTTCACCGGCAAGAGTAGTCCGACCGGCAGTCGCACCCAGCATGAAGCCTTTCGCTCGCATATCCGCCGCCGCCCAGGCCAGATCACCCACACGCTGGAATCCAAACATGGAGTAGTAAATGAAGAACGGAATCATATTTACGCCATGATTGGCATAGGCAGTCCCGGCGGCAATAAAGGAACTCATAGCCCCCGCCTCAGTGATACCTTCCTCGAGGATTTGGCCATCTTTAGCTTCCCGGTAATACAGGAGAGTGGAACTATCCACAGGTTGGTAGAGCTGACCCTTGGGAGAATAAATTCCTATTTCCCGGAAGAGAGGGTCCAAACCAAAAGTACGGGCTTCGTCTGGAATTATCGGAACAATATTTTTACTGATTTTCGGATTCCGCAGGAGATTACTAATTAACCGGACAAAAGCCATTGTGGTCGAAACCGTGAACGGCTCTGAACCTTTCAGAAATTCATTAAAGACATCCAGTTTCGGAACATCCAGCGGGAGAGATTTATTTTCCCGTTTCGGGAGTGAACCTCCAAGCTTTTTCCGTTGATTCAGGAGATATACCATTTCGGGGGAATCCGCAGGAGGCCGATAGAATGGCGCATCAACAATTTCTTCATCAGAGATGGGGACTTTGAACCGTTCTCTAAATTCCCGGAGTTCCCGCTCATTGAGTTTCTTCTGTTGATGGGTGATATTTCGACCCTCACCGGCTTCACCTAACCCATAACCCTTAATGGTTTTCGCCAGGATAACGGTAGGTCCATCCTGATATTCAGTGGCGGCTTTGTAGGCAGCATAAACCTTAAGTGGGTCATGTCCACCCCGGACCAGTTTATGGATTTGTTCATCCGTCATGTCGTTGACCAGTTCCAGTAATTCAGGATATTTCCCGAAGAAATGTTTCCGCGTATAGGAACCGGGTTCGACTGTATATTTTTGATAATCACCATCCACGACTTCTTCCATGCGTTTTAAGAGAAGTCCGGACTGGTCTTTTTTCAGAAGCTCATCCCAATCGGAGCCCCAGATAACTTTAATAACATTCCATCCGGCACCCCGGAAAACACCTTCCAATTCCTGAATGATTTTGCCATTGCCCCGTACCGGTCCATCTAACCGCTGGAGATTACAATTAATGACCCAGACCAGGTTGTTGAGGTTTTCCCGTGAGGTCATGGAAAGGGCACCGAGAGTTTCCGGCTCATCGGATTCACCGTCTCCGGCAAAACACCAAACTCGGGGTTCTTCTTTGATAAGGCCCCGCGCCTTCAAATATTTATTAAACCGGGCCTGATAAATAGACATGATCGGACCCAGCCCCATGGAGACCGTAGGAAACTGCCAGAAGGTCGGCATGATGTACGGATGGGGATAGGAAGTAAGACTGGTCCCATCAAGGACACAATCCTGCCGGAAATGATACAGATTTTCTTTCTGAAGCCTGCCTTCCAGAAACGCGCGGGCATAAATACCCGGTGAAGAGTGGCCCTGGAAGAAAATCATGTCTGCCGGCCGGTCTCCATCACCCCCACGGAAAAAATGATTAAAACCTACTTCGTAGAGAGTGGCACTGGAGGAAAAGGAGGAGATATGTCCACCGATACCTTTATTCCGGCTGTTGGCATTTACCACCATTGCCATGGCATTCCAGCGGATGTAACTTTTAATTTTTCTTTCCAATTCCCGGTCGCCGGGATATTCAGGTTCCTGGTCAGCAGGAATCGTATTCACATAGGGAGTTGTGTTGGGATAAGGGTCGGATAATCCGTATTGGAGTTTCTTCTGAGTTAAGAGTTTATATAACAGTTGCAGCCGTTCCGGCCCTTTGTCTTTTAATTCATCCAAATCAAAATCCATGGATATGAGCCATTTGCTGGTTTCGGCATCAAATTGGCCCTCTATCGGGAGTGCGGCTTTGAGTAATTTATCTTTATCTGATGTCATGGGTTTCCCCTCTCGCTTTCAAAAACAATCTTCCGGGAAATAGCTCCCACCGGATTGTGTAACCGGTGTAAAATGAGGAGGAACGAACTCATTTTTCCTCATTGTAACACAGTTGATTTATATGAAAATTTCATTACCTCAATACGATTTACTGGACTGTAGTTTTACGGTTCCAGAAGAGAATCTGGCCTGTGATGAAGCCTTACTGGATCGGTGTGAGTCAGGCTCATCCGGACCCGTTCTTCGATTCTGGGAATCTCCGGTTTATTTCGTCGTTCTGGGGTATGCCAACCGGATATCGGAAGAGGTTCATCTGGAGGCCTGCCGTGAACTGGGAATCCCTGTCCTGCGTCGAGTATCGGGGGGTGGAACGGTTCTCCAGGGGCCAGGATGTTTGAATTACAGCCTGATTATGCCCATTGAAGACCAGGGGCCACTGTCCACAGTCACCGGTACAAACCATCTGGTCATGACCCGACTCCAGGAAGCGCTGCAACCCTGCCTGACAGGAACGGTAAAGGTCGAGGGATACACCGACCTTACCTGGAAGGGTAAAAAATTCTCGGGTAATTCCCAACGCAGGAAAAAGAGTCATCTGCTGTTTCACGGTACCTTCCTTCTGGATTTTGATATTCCATTGATAGAAAAAACATTACAACTTCCAAAATTAAAACCCGAATATCGGAAAGATTGTTCCCATTTGGAATTTTTAACCAATATCCCCGTCACCCGAAATCAGATAAAAGAATCCCTGTGCCGTACATGGAACACCGGAGAACCGGGGTATTCAATCCCGGAGCAGGAAATCCGGGTATTAATGGAAGAAAAATACTTGAAACGGGAATGGCACACGTCTCGATAGATATCCTTCTAAATCAGGTCAGGTTGTTCAGGGAAATAGAACTTGATAGAATCTGAAAAGCCATAAAGGCAAATCTTATAGGAGGATAATCAAACAAATGCGTCAAATGATTCGTCTTGTATTATCTGTGATCCTGGTAACAAGTCTGGCGATCGCCGGATGGAGTGCGGTAGTCAAAGAGGCAGCAACAGGTCAGGAGTTTGCGGCAGAGATGAAGTCCGGCAACAAGACACTGGCTTGTACGGGGACCGATGTCCGGTCCAAGTTCATCATCAAGGTGTATGCTGTCGGTCATTATGGGGAGAAAGAGGCTGTCCCGGCAGAATCCAATGCAGAAAAACAACTGTCTTATTGGACTAATGCCAAAGTTGCCAAGGCCTTCGTTTTGAAATTCACCTACAATGTGAGCAGTAAACAAATCAAAGAGGCCTGGAGTGAAGGGTTAGCCAAAGCCCAGTATAAGGGCGCTCATAAAACGGCCTTGTTGGAATCGTTCAAACAGGATTTACCCAAGGGTTCCGTTCTGAAGTTTGAAGCCACGGCTGATGGTCAATTATCCGCCATCCAGAATGACAAAGTTTTGGGGACATGGAAGGATCCAGACTTAGTCCGGGCTTTATGGACGATTTGGATGGGGAAAGATACCGTAGTCAATAATCGGGAAAATCTGGTCAAAATCAAACCTTCACCCGTCAAACCTGCCACCACTCCCGTCAAAAAGTAAATTAGAATCAGACAATAAAAAACCGGAGACACCCATCAGGGAGTCTCCGGTTTTATTTTTCAGTTAAGCAATTTCGACTAAGGTAATGTCGAAGGTCAAATCTTTACCGGCCAGAGGATGATTTCCATCAAGCACCACTTCGGTATCAGTCATGGAGAGCACCTGCACCCGGAAAGACTGTCCATCAGCGGACCGAATCTGCAGCATATGACCAACAGCGGGTTCAACACCCGGAGGAAAGTCGGTTTTTTTGACGGTGACTCGCATATCATCCTGATAAGTACCATAGGCATTTTCTGCGGGAATCTTTACGGTACGGGTTTCGTTGATTGACATTCCGGTAACAGCTTCATCAAAACCGGCAATCACCTGTCCAGAACCAACGGTGAATTCAAGTGGGTCACGCCCTTCAGAAGAATCAAATACAGATCCATCATTCAGACTGCCTTTGTAATGAACTTTAACGACATCGCCTTTTGTTGCCTGGGCCATAATAATGGTTTCCTTCCTTAATTGGACTCTGGTTCCTTGAAGGCACCCGGTATTATGGCATCAGCCGTTATTTGGGGAGACTTCCAAACCTAATCATCCTCAATTATATCTTATTTCAGAGGATATTTCGTCACGATTCAGATAAAGAGCAACCCTCCAGACAATCCTTTTATTAAACGAATCATCCACGGAGCTGGTCCGAGTAAGTCCGTACCCGATTCGTTTCCGGTTCGTTATTAATGCCAATATGACACGACTAAAAAAGGGAGATGAAGTTAAGGAGAGATATTTCTGGAAAGATTTTGGGGAGATAGTGATTAAAAAGAAAAAACAGGGCGGTTACATTTCCGTCCTGCCCATATCAAAACGCGATTTCTGATGAACTCCGCCACTCTACTTTGAGTGGCGGTTTAGCCCGGGTCACCCCCCGGTGACCAATTTCGGGGATCTTACTAATCCGGGAATTCCTCTTTACATCTTAATAAAGCCCCATTGCTATTATCTAGTTTCCTTTAGTGGGTAAGAACCGTCAACGGAAAAGGATTTACATTTTTTTACTTAATTAACACTTTTTGACCAAAATTTGTTCATCAGGTAAAAAAGGGGGTTAAAAGTCGAATTTCAGGGGGAAATGAAAGGAAAAGAGGGGTGTTGTCTACCTGAAAGGGGGTTGAAATGGTATACTAAAGGAAAACCAGACCCTTTAGGAGGAGACGGTACCTTGAAGAAAATGACATTAAGAATCGTGACTTTAGTAATTGGAGCCTGGCTGCTCCTGAGTTTGACCGGATGTGCTCCGGTAATATTAGGAATGGGCGCTGCCGGTGGGTATTATTACCACAAAGGCCGGGTCTTGAAGAATCAGGACGCTTCCACTCAGAAAGCCCCGGAGACAACGAAAAAAGAAGCTCCTGTCCAGGAACCTGCCAAGCCCACGAAGTAATCAGACGATTTCAAAAAATGAAAAGCCGAATCGATAAAATATCATCGATTCGGCTTTTAAGTTTAATGGGATGCGTTGTAATTCCGGCCGTTATTTGGAGGTATCAGAGACCGGTGTTACAGTAGCATTCTGGCTTACTGTCTGGGTAGATTTTTCAGCCTTGGAAGAAGGACGATTACCACGGATACCTCGACCGAGTGTATCCAAATCATCACCCATTCCTTTGACTGTCGAACAACCCGACAAGGCCAGAGACATGACGACCACTGTTGTTACCAAGACCCATCTGTACATCTTTTTCATAATGACTCCTTTTCATTTGTGAAGAGGAAAATTATCCTTGCTCAGATAAGTAACAGTATATCATGGGAAAACCTTTCTGGATGACACAATGAACAGTGATGATAAAATAGATATCGTGATGACACCCGATTTAAGTTTCCATATTGCCGGGATACCCTTTTCAAACCCGGTCCTTGTATCAGCAGGTACCTTTGGATATGGAAATGAGTTTGCCGAAGTCATGGAAGTAAACCGATTAGGGGGAGTGGTCACCAAGACCCTGACATTAAAACCCCGCCCCGGAAATCCAGCCCCACGAGTTATTCCTGTCACATCGGGCATGATGAATTCTGTCGGACTTCAAAATATCGGTATTGAGGAATTTGTTTCCCACAAACTTCCCGAACTCCAGTCATTCCTTAAAATACCGCTGATTGTCAGTATCATGGGGGAAACACCGGAACAGTTTGCCGAGTTAGCCTCCCGGTTGAAAGGACTGACGGGGATATCTGCTCTGGAACTAAATTTGTCCTGTCCCAATGTGAAGGCAGGAGGCGTCAGCTTCGGAATCGATCCGATGGCGGCAGCCAGTGTCGTCAGTGCTGTTAAAGCCGTGAGTGATTACCCTGTTTTTGCTAAATTGACCCCGAATGTGACCGACATCGGCATGATAGCCAAGGCGGTTGAAAATGCGGGCGCAGATGCCATTGTCGCCGTTAATACCTTTAATGGCCTCAGTATTGATATTGAGACCCGCCAGTCCCGATTAGGAACATGGAAGGGTGGAGTTTCCGGCCCTGCCATTAAATCACTGGCGTTATATCAGGTTTATCAGACAGCCAAGTCCGTGAAAGTCCCGGTCATTGGAATGGGGGGTATCCTCAAATACAGTGATGCTGTTGAGTTTTTACTGGCCGGAGCGTCGGCGGTATCGGTTGGAACCGGAAATCTGATTGAGCCGAAAACATCTATCAAGGTCGTCAAGGGTTTGGAATCCTATTGCAGTAAACACAACATAGAAAAGTTGTCTCAGTTGGTGGGACAATTCAAAATCGGATAAATATTGCGGTACCCCGGATAAGTCATTAACCATATCTTTCAGGAGTCGAGATGGAATCTAAAATCATTGTGGCACTGGATGTCTCTAACCGTGAATCAGCACACGCTCTGGCCACCCAGTTGACGGGTAAGATTGCGGCATGGAAGGTAGGCCTTGAATTATTTAATACCCTGGGAGTCTCCATCATTGATGAATTACAGGCCCAGGGCGGCAGGGTCTTTTATGATGCCAAATTCCATGATATTCCCAACACCGTCAAAGGGGCAGTAAATGCTGCCACCCGGATGGGAGTCTGGATGGTGAATGTCCATTGTTCCGGTGGTCTGGAAATGATGCAGGCGGCCCGGGATGCAGCCGACCAAACCGCGGCGGAAATGGGAACCCGGCCACCATTAGTCATCGGTGTGACCGTATTGACCAGTATTTCTCCCTTTGTTCTGAACGATGAAATAGGAGTCAAAGGTCAGGTCAGTGACACAGTATTGCGATGGGCTTCACTGGCACGGAAAGCCAAGTTAGACGGAGTCGTCTGCTCCGGACATGAAATTGAATTACTAAAAAAAGAATTAGGAAAAGAGTTTAAACTCGTGGTTCCCGGAATCCGACCCGCCAGTGCAGATGTGGGAGACCAGAAGCGAGTCATGACACCGGCTCAGGCTGTGTCACTGGGTGCGGATTATCTGGTGATTGGCCGCCCCATCACACGGGCACAAAATCCCGGTGAGGCAGCAGATGCCATCAATGCTGAAATTAGAAACCAATAAATAGAGAACTCCATTTATCTGAAATAGATGCCCTGAAAGGAATAAACCTGATGTTGACTCAAGATGAAGTGATTCGATTATTTGAAGAAAAAGAAGCCTTTTTGAGCGGACATTTTTTATTATCGTCCGGCCTCCACAGTCCCCGATATTTACAGACCGCCTTATTACTGCAATACCCCGATTTAGCGGAGAAATTCGGAAAGGAACTGGCTGAACGCGCCAAAGACTGTAAACCGGATGTCGTCGCAGCTCCGGCGGTGGGTGGATTGATTATAGGGCATGAAGTTGCCAAGGCGTTTGGAGTTCGATTTGTTTACACTGAACGGGTGGAAGGGAAAATGGTTTTCCGCCGCGGGTTTGAAATCAAGCCCGGAGAGAAAGTGTTTACAGTGGACAGTGTTATCACCACCGGGGGTTCACCTCTGGAGGTTATGGATGAAGTGACGGCTCTGGGTGGAATCAATGTAGGATGTGCCGTTGTAGTCAATCGGTCCTCCGGCAGATTTAATCCTCAAGTTCCTTTGTTCTCATTGATGGAAATAACCGTTCCTGCTTACGATAAAGAGGATTGCCCGTTGTGTAAAGAAGGACTGCCGTTGGTAAAACCTGGCAGCAAGAAATAAATAACTTACAGACGACAAAAAAGAACCCCGGTTGAATCCAACCGGGGTTCTTTTTATTTTTCAGCCCAGAAAACAGTGAACCAGGCAAGTTTCCTTGACCATGGGATGTTGTCCATGATCCATTCATCAATAGGAATCAACCAGTCCAGGGTTTTGAGGAACCAGGGCAAATTCCGGTCCGCAAATTCCCAATAAAAAGCAAGGAACGATAAAAGATAATATTCCTTATGACCCCAGATTTTAAAATGACTACCTAATTGTTTTAATTGTTTGAAATTATAATATTCGGTAATATCCCGCCATTCACGAGGGGCTAATGTAAAACGATAGAGATTGACCAGTGGATGATATTTCATAGGTTCACAAAGAATGACTTTTCCACCCGGTTTCAACACCCGATAAAATTCCTGAATGGCTTTTTCTTTGTTCATGTGGATCGTCACCGCATTGGCATAGACAATATCAAAGGATTCATCCGCAAAAGGAAGATCTTCACCCGAGGCACAAAGAAGTGAGATATGTTCAATCTCATTGACTTCTACAATCTCCGAAACAGTTTCAAGGCGGCGGGGAGCCACATCAATACCGACGACTTCTGCACCCGATAATCCCATAATAATGGCATTCACACCCAATCCGCAGCCGATTTCCAGAATTTTCTTACCGACAGGATTGTCCATCATCGACCATGCAAACTCCTGTGATGGGGTCCGGTAAAATTCCATTTCAGCTAACAGATTGAAGGCAACTTCTTCTTCATCCTCTAAATTCTGGGGATCGATCACACTGTCCCAGTATTCGCCCTGAACACTTCGGGCTTCATCAAGAGGTGACTGTAATTTATCGTCCGGCATAAGAATTAAAATGTTACCTTAATTCCGGTATTTATGGCAATTTAATCTTAAAGTGTTTCATAAAAACCGCCTGGACAAATGACATCCAGGCGGCGGTCCAAGTGAGGGATATGAGAGTGTCAATTCCGATTCGTCAGCATCGGTGCGATATTGGGTGTTATGGTGATGGGGATAATCAATTTCTGCATGGCACTGTCCATCAAAATCAATTTACCTGTTCCGGCCTTATTCCCGGGGGTAAATAGAACCACATCGTTAGTGTCATACTTCAAGTCACCGATGCCCGATAAACTCCAGTTATAGGGAGGAACTCCATCAGATACACGAATATAAATGGGGGAACTGCCGGGTTTCAGCAGGATTTCAGAAGGTTGAGCGACAGGAAATGTCGGAGGTCCGTAATCAATCACATCCAGATATACCCAGGGGCTGTAATCTTCAGGTCCACGATTGGTGATAAAGGCCCTGTGAGTCGAGGCAGTTACATATTGGATTTCGACTTGAGTCCGGAGACCATTGGACCGGGTCAAAGGATAAGCCCCATAGATTTTCCCTGTCACAGGATGGGCAAGATAAAGATAACTGGATTGATTTCGACCCGCCAAAACCAGGCAATTCCATCGGGCATCAAACACAGAATCCACAATCCGAATGGCGGATATGTCAGGACTAAATCCCGGGATGGAAGTATCTACTCCGCTGGTCTGCCAATACAAACTGGAATTATCTACCTGCCAATCAGTTCGGTTCGCCGTATCGGTTGGATTTGTAAATCCGGGATTTGTTTTGATTAAACGGATGGCAACAGGATTACCCCCCGACAGCGCATGTTCATGGCCCCAGACGATGGTGGCACCCGAGGCCGTATTCAAAGTGCGTGAATCAATACTGACCCCACTTTTGCCAGCCGGCCCGGGGATTATATCGAAGGGAATAAAAGTCTTACCGGCATCAGTGCTCCGCATGATATGGATGGGACCTTTGTCGTAGGAACCGGTCATATAAATAAATTTAACCGTACCCTGTCCATACACTTTCATCGTACGGGAGAAACCATTACTCAATGGAGCCGCAATCTGGGGCGGCGCCCCTTCGTTCTCCCATCTATAAATCACACCTTTGTTGATTGTGGTAGAAGCTCCATTGACCGTTGTCGCATTGGAGTTGCCCCAACCATATATCGCTCCGGATTCTTCATCCACAGTAATACTGAAATTGGGCATTGAGGTGCTCTTCAGAATCGCATTATCGGGCCAGGGAATCGTCTCAGTGACTTGAATACCTCGAATAGGGTCGATAATCGCAAGAGCACCTTTTGTACTACTGGAAAGAAACAAATGGCCTGTATGGGGATTCAGAGCCATTCCATTCATGTCTGGGAACCGAAGTGTTGTATGTCGCACCACAGTTTGAAACTCAGGATTTGCTGATACCCATCCTGTTAACGAAATAAACAATAACAGCCCTGATACCCACATCATTCTTCGCATAGGGTCCCCTCCCATACGAGCCTTTTATTAACGGGGAATTACCACCTGCACTCCCCGCATTAACGAACCCTCTACATATACTTATTTCCCGAAATAGATGCTTTTGTCAACTGATTTATGCAAACGATTTGTAGCAGGTCTATTACACAAAAAGAAAAAACCCGCTCAGTTTCCTGAGCGGGTTTGAATAATCCGAAAAACGGATGTTATTCCATCATTTCAGAGGCTAAAGGTGCAGACGTAGCGATAACATTAACCGTTATCTTACTCGTACCACCCGCACCGTCTGTCACGGTCACGTCGGTAGAACCAAGAGCCAGTGCATTGAAGGTTACAGTAGCACCGGTTCCGGTAATCGTACCCACGGTAGTGTTACTGCTCTGCCAGGTATACGGTGCCACACCATTGTTGGCGACAATAGTATCTGTTGCGCCTAAAGTTACATTGGTTGGGCCAATCAGATATACCGCGGACTTGAAGTTTGCTCCACCAGCGAGAACGGTACCGGTGCTGGATTTACCTATCAAAACAGTATTGGTGACGTCAAAGAAATCAACACTGGTCGGATCGGCTGAAGCAAAACCCGGGTCATCAGTGTAATAATTCTGGACTAAAGCTATGCCAGTTGTAGTGAATGAATATACACTGTAATCACCCAAAGTCGGTAATAGTACATTACTTAAAGATACTTTCCCGTCAATAGCAGTTAATCCATTGAACTTATTGCCACGACCAGCAATGATAGTATCAACAAAGCTGATTGCACCATGAGTTGAAGTTTCACCAAATCCACCATTTTGCGTGCCAGAAGGCAGGAAGAAAGAAGCTGCCTGGGTATCTGTAACAAAGGTGCAACGCTGAATATCTAAATACCGACCTGCAGCGTTATTGTGGACGATACCATAATTGGTAGCAAAGAAGATGGAATCCGTGATCTTAGCAGAAGTGTTGCCAATAGAAATCATACGAGCACTGACATTTCTAGTATGGCAAATCATATTGGAAAGGTCGAGGACGGCTCCAGTGGTTGCTGAATAAACAAAGTGACCACCACCAGCAGCAATACCTGTATTCAGCATGACTGTGCTGTTATACAAATCGCCATCTTTTGCGGGTTTAGTACCAGTGATAACGACTGTTCCCTGAGAGTTATTGCCATCAAATTCAGCGGGATAATAACCAAAGTCTTTGAATAAGCAATCCTTAATCAGGGCTCTTTCTGGAACACTACCTTCTAACCGGGTCCGAAGACCATAGCTGGCAGAACCATAGAAAGTACAATTAATAAACTCACTGCACAGAGACTCACCAAGGTCATTATAGTGAGAAACCATGACACCACCCGCTAACCCGGTAGTCTTCAGAGAATAGAAGTTTCCTGAGAGAGCCTCAGTTTTGGATTTAACCAAAGGTTCTCCAGCGGCTGACACGGCAGTAACCACACAATTAATCATTTTTACAGTGTTAATAGATACATTGGCACTGTTTTCATCAATTTTAATGAGGTTACCATTCAACATTCCATTGTAAACGCCATACTCAGTTGAAGTTTCCAGAGCATAAGTAAATACCAAGTCTCTTAACTCAACGTTTGCAACGTTTTGATGAATCATAAGACCTTGCCGTGTAGCTGTTGATGGATTGGACATGGTTGTATCACTAACAGGGATCTTAATGATGGGGATATTGGTTGTGTCATAGGCCATAATTTTAATATCGCCGACAATATCACCTAAACCAATTCGTGCATCATTCAAAGAAAGCTTTTCTTTGTAAGTGCCACCTTTGATTTGAATAACGAATGGAGCCGTTGCAGAAGCATTAGCACCACCAGCGCACCATGAACTAATGGCTGCCTGAATAGAAGTAAAGTCACCCGTAGAGTCTGCAGCAACGACAACGGGATTTTTTGCATTAGCTAAAGAGAAAGCCAAGACAAAGGTAGTCAATAATACTATAATTTTTTTCATGTTGTCCTCCAGTAATTTGCAAAGAATTTCATAGGATATTACATCGGCATATCCATCCATTGGATTCACCTCCTTTATACATAAACTTGCCGATGAGTGAAATATATCCGTTTCTTAAAGGTCTGTCAATATCTATTTTGTTAAACAATCAACCCAATAATGTAATTATCATTTTAAATCCAGACAGGAAAATCATAATTGTTTAAAGTAACCATAAGATATCGCTTATACCAAACAAAAACAATAGTAATTCAGAAACGCAGCATATGAGTCACACGAAGTTTAAATAAAAAAACCCGCCCAGTTGCCTGAGCGGGTTCGAATAATCCGAAGAACGGATGTTATTCCATCATTTCAGAGGCTAAAGGTGCAGACGTAGCGATAACATTAACCGTTATCTTACTCGTACCACCCGCACCGTCTGTCACGGTCACGTCGGTAGAACCAAGAGCCAGTGCATTGAAGGTTACAGTAGCACCGGTTCCGGTAATAGTACCAACCGTAGTGTTACTGCTCTGCCAGGTATACGGTGCCACACCATTATTGGCAACGATGGTATCTGTTGCGCCTAAAGTTACATTGGCTGGTCCAATCAGATATACCGCAGATATAAAGTTCGCACCACCAACCAAGACACCACCATCACTGGCTTTACCAGCATAAGAGGCGTTGGTTACATCATAAAATGCGGTAGAGGTCGGACTAAAGGAAGCATACATTGGATCAGCAGTCACAATATTTGACCCCAAAATAAACGAAGCACTGTCAGTAGAGGTCATTATGTCAGTGATTGAGTTAGCACCCAAGGTGGGTAAAGCAGTATTGTTAATATCCACTCCACCGGTTGGCCAGAAGCTTGAAGTATTCACCAAAGCAAATTTTGTACCAGGACCACTGATGATACTATCCCGAATAACAATCTTACCTGTTTCAAATAAGGTTGTATCGGGTGTATAGCTTCTGTTTCCACCTACACCATACCAGAAGTTTGTTGCACTTGCAGTATTAAATGTACAACGAACAACAGACTGAATACCAAAGGAGCCATAGACCACATTAACAGTTAGAGACTGCATAATTGAGTCGCTAATATTAATATTGGAATAAGCACCGCCAGAGATAGCTCGTGACGCAAAAGAAGAGGTATCCATGGCACTAACAATAGTATTGCTAACATTGTACTTGTACATGTTAGCACCACCTGTAGTGGCACTGGCTAAACTTGCATTGAAATACAAGGCGTGGAAAGCACCGCGAGGATTATATATGAAAGAGCAGTTCTTCCAATCACCATCTTTTGCAGGTTTAGTACCGGTAATAGTAACAACACCAGCCTTGGTACCAGCAATGTTGAGGTTACCATATCCACCATAAGCAAACATAGAATCTTTGATATAGATTTGTTCACCAGGTGTACCATCAGTCATCAACTGTGCATCATAGGATGCTCCACCATAGAATAAACAGTTCACTAAACGAACATTGATGTTTTCACCAGTGTCACCCCAAGACTTCAATAACAAATCGCCTGCTCCCATTTGTGAACCACGGGTTGGAGGAGGATTCAATGCATCATCTTTAGTCAGAACCATTGGATTACCCGTAGTATTAATGTCGGTAATCACGCAGTTGTAAAAACTAATCCAGTTTGCAACAGCATTAGGTCCATTTTCATCGATTTTGAGCATGTCATCATCAATAACCCCACCCCCATTTACGGTTGTGGAAGGACAAAAGACTAAGTTATAGAATGAAACATCATATGTGGACTGATAAATCCAAAGTCCATCATAATTTCCAGCAGAAGTGGCTGTATCTGGATTTCTTTTAAGTTTGATGATGGGTTTAGCCGTGGAATCAGAGGACTGAATAATAAGATTTCCAGCAATATTACCAAAACCGGTTGAAGCATCATTTAAAGTCAATACTTCATCATAGGTCCCAGGCTTGATATTAATCGTGAAAGGTGCGGTTTCAGAGGCATTTGCACCACCCACACACCAAGACTTGATTGCATCCTGGATATTGACATAATCACCCGTCGAATCAGCCGCCACTAAAACCGGGTTTTTAGCATTTGACAGCGAAAACGCCAGCAAAAGCATTGCAAATAAAACTATAATTTTTTTCATATTGGTCTCCAATAATTAGAAATTTAAAACATTATACGAACATCGGCACATCCAATTTATGGATTCACCTCCTTAGGCCCTCAATTTTGCCGATGTGTGAAATATATCTGTTTCTGACATTTCTGTCAATATCTTTTTTCGAATATGAACAGGCTGGTAATTTCTGCAACAGTATTGTTGTTAGGCATTTGATTTATAAATAGTTAGTTCTCTTCAAAAAAGTGGACGGCAGATGCATATATAAGATCTCCACTCAGGTCACACTCTTTACTTACATTCCATGTAAGTTCCAAAAAATAAATTAACATCCATTTAGGGAACAATTTTCTTCCCAAAAAAAACGATAGCGCATACCTTTGGTGTGCGCTATCGCCTCATTGTCTAACTAAATACTACTCAATCGTTACTTCGCCATTAGCACCTCGAATAATGTCACCATTTGAAATGGTACCATTCGTCGGGTCATATACACGGATATCATTAAAGAAATCGGTTCCAAAAGGAGAAGCATTCCGATCAGGTCCTGCGGAAGTCAACCGCCAGACACCATATTTACGAATCCCAGCTTGGACATTTGCGGTATCACCCGGATGGGGGAACGCCGATTCCGCCTGTGAGGTATAGTGTCCTTTCAATTCTGCATCATAATTTACATACCGATACCGGACCCCCGGAGTTCCCGGAATCGCAGAGGGGATACTTAAACGGAAGGGATCACTAACCAATCCTGAGGAAATGTAGGCAATTGGTGTAGAAACAACAGAGGGAAGGTACCACGGCCAAAGCTGAGGATCAACATCATCAGGATACGCAGTATTATCAACATAGTAAGATTCAAGCGCGGTTGCCAAGGTTCTTAACTCACTTTTGGCTCGTGAAATTTTAGCTCTCGTCTGAGCAGCCAGGAAGTTCGGGATGGCTATAGCCGCCAAAATGGCAATAATAGCAACGACGATTAATAATTCAATCAGGGTAAAACCTTTTTGCATACGAGACTTCATATAAATGCACCTCATAAAATGCACAATTTACTGGGCTAACACTTTATTAATACAATTAAGAATAAAAACAGGTTCTCATAACGGTTTAATTAACAAAGACTTTGTTCAAACAAGTTCTGCCCTACAAATGATTGCCATTATTTCCGGTTCGAATAATTTACAATTTTCACCGGGCCCAGTGTTACAATCCTCCATAAAACATCCCTTTATTTGAAGTCAGTAACCCTCACCTCCTTATATTCTCAGTTTATATCAAATCATTTTAATCTCAAACCTGGTATTTGATAGTGCCATACTAAGCCCATTTACATTTATCGTCAACATTTTATTGTTAAATATTGCTTACCCTATAAAAAAAGCAGGGGCGCTTCAGCGCCCCTGCTTTTAAAGAAATATTTTCTAAATATTATCTAGTATATCCATCAGAACATTTCGAAGAACGAATTAAATCACCATAGGATACTGTTCCATTGGTTGGGTCATACGCGACAACAACATCATAAGAACCCCATGGAGTTGCTCTTGGAGTATATTGATCGGGACTATATGCCTGATCTGGACCAAGACCTACCAAACGCCAATCACCATAAGCATCGCTATAATTTGCGAAGGCAGAAGGAGCTGATTGTTGTAAACCACCGATGACTGAACCCGCACCTAATCTGCTGTAACGATAACGAGTATATTCAGGATCGCCATTGGAACGAGTTCCACGGAATGGATCTTTCATAGCACTGGCGTTAGTTACATAGGATATTGGAGTTGTTAATGAATTTGGAACATACCAATACTTTTGAGTCGGTTCTGGAGAAACAGTTACCCAGGCTTCTGTTCCATCATTCGGATAAACATTGTTATCCACATAATAAGATTCTAAGCCTGTTGCAATAGTCCGTAATTCACCTTTACTACGAGAGATTTTGGCTCGGACTTGGGCAGCCAGGAAGTTGGGGATGGCTATAGCAGCCAAAATTGCGATAATAGCGACGACAATCAATAATTCAATTAATGTAAAACCTTTAACAACACGAGACTTCATTATAAAATTCCTCATATATTTGTGACGATTTACTGGGCTAACACTTTATTTATACAAATATTTCTCATAACGGTTTACTTAACAAAGACTTTATTCAAATAAGTTCTGCCCTATAAACGATTGCCATTATTTTCGACTCGAATAATAGATAATTCTCATCGGGCCCAGTGTTACAATCCTCCATAAAACATCCCTTTGTTTGAAGCTTAAAACTCTCACCTCCCAACTTCTATTGTCTTTATCAAAGCGTTTTCATCTCAGACATATTATTTGCTAGTGAAATACTAATACGGTAGACAAAAATCGTCAAGTGATTTTTAGAAATAAAATAAAGTACTGGAAATTAATTTAATACAATTTAAACGGTTTCCCGAAAAAACACAGAAAACCGTTTAAATCAACATATTTGATTCACAATAATTTTCTATCCGTACTATTACACAATTACTTAACCAAGAATGGATACTGTCCATCAGCACTCATCTGACTTCGGATGATATCACCATCAGATACAGTACCATTGGTCGGATCATATAATGGCATTGTGTTCCAAACGGCACTTCCACCCACCATGATATAGCTGAACGGTCCTGCAGTTCTGTCCGGTCCGGAAGAAGAAATACGCCACTGTCCATAAATGGACTCATAGGTATCAATTACACTCTGCTGAGTTGCCGGATCATATAAGCTCCGAGGGTGTAAATAACGATACCGGGTATACGGCGGCTGTGCAGCAGCGGCTCGGAAAGGATCATTTATCGCGTTACTGGAAATATAAGAAATAGGAGTAGAAATGCTGTCAGGAATGTACATTGCAGCTGCAACACCAGGATAACCCACGACACATCCTGGATAAGCATTGTTATCAACAAAATAACTTTCCATTGCTGTATTCAATGATGCCATTTCACCTTTTACTCGGGAAACTTTGGCTCGGACTTGAGCAGCCAGGAAATTAGGAATGGCAATCGCTGCCAAAATTGCAATGATTGCGACGACGATCAATAATTCAATCAACGTAAAACCTTTTTTCACAAAAGTCACCTCCGTTCTCATCAAAACTTACACCAATACGATTAACGCTTAAAGTATAATCATTTTCCAACGAAAGTGTCAATTATTATTATAAAAATAACCCGATTGCACAAATCTCATTTTCCACAACCCTTCCAAAGCAACAATACAATATAAGAATGGAATGAATACAACTCTCATTGGATATCAAAGCATCCACGGAGCTATTCCGAGCAAGTCCGTGGATGCTTCGAAGAGAAGATACAAGAAAGATATTACAAAGTAGTAGTTTTAACTGAAGCTGGAGGGGCAAAAAAGAGGTGAAAAAATTATTTTAATTTATCCTGCTGTAAATATCCCCGGACATTTCCCACATACAAGACACCTCGAACAGAGGCCTCCAGTGGAATTCTATCCTTGGAAAACCAAATCTCAATTTTTCCGGAACGATTCTGAAACACTTCATCCGAGGCATTCACAATGACCATGTATTCCCGGGCCGCATACTCTCTCTCGGTCCGTTTCCGTTCATTGAGTTCTTTCTGAGAAGCAAAATTTAAGGTGATTGTTTTTTCCTTATTTTGCGGTAACACACTGACTGTCATCTTTTTACCCTTCTCAAAATCTCCATAGACTCCAAATCGAAGATTATAAAAGGCACATAGCGGATCGTCATAGTACTTCTCTTTGGGAAACTCTTTCGTTCCCTGACTGTTTAGTTTTCCTTCTTTGTATTTGGTCCATGATGAGGTCTTTTTCTGATAATCAAATTCAGAGATGATCCGGCGGGATTCACGACCATTACGATAAATGACATTTTCAAACCGACGCGAAATCAACCGTTTATGGTCTGGAGAAAGAATCATATGGGAAGTCAGGACCTGCCGCACCTGTCCAAAAGGAAGAGCTTTTAACAAACCGCTGGTTCGGGCATCCAGCCTGGCAACATAGCCATTTTTTACCGAATTGTCTTTAACAAAGGTAAAATCCGCATCGGCCGCATTAAAGATGGGGAAAATACTGACCCGGTAAGGCAATTTTTCAGATTCATAATATTTACCAATGTCATTTGAAAGGGTTTCTGCGATAGCGGGAAATATGCATAGCAATAACACCGATAAAAAAAGCCCTACCCTGAAAAAATACATTTTATTTTTCTTATTCATATCTTTAATTATATACAAGAATTCTCCCACTCTGGATTACTCATTACCCATCTCGGGGAGTTAGTTTGTCAAATCCTGAGAGTACACCGCCGGTTTCATGACTAACAGCTGGTTGCCTTCCTGTACGAGAGTCGTCAGTGGACCGTCATATATCCGGTTCAAATCAGATAAATCTTTCGGTTTTCGTAACCAGACAAAAACCCGGCCATGAATGGACCTTAACTGACTATTAATCACAAAAAGGTCTGGTTCATAAGTGACAGGATAAATTGAGGGAACTTCCACAGACATAGACCATCGGTGAGGATGATAAACCAGAATCGTATCACCTCTTTTTAGGGTTGAGCGAAGATAGGCTCCCGTTTTCCGAGCCGAATTACTTTGTGCAAACTTCATTCCCTCATCAAGCAGTGCCGCATGAACTATCAAAAGGAATATCCCCACCGCCATAACCAGAACACCCCAGTGAGATTTCCGAATATAGACCAATACACTCAGAAACACCCCCATAACCCCTAATATCACGGCTTCTGGAGTCATAGGCCAACTGACAGTATTCGCGGCATTTTTTCCTAATTTTGCGACGGGAATCAGATAGCCTGCCGCCAATAAACCCACAGATACGACCAGGCATATACTGATAATTCCCCAATAGGATATTTTTCTTCCCGACCATCCCTGATCTATGACAGCGCCAAGGAGTAATGCCAAGGGTATCAAATAAGGAAGGATGTAAGTCGGTAATTTTGAGCCAGACATAGAAAACAAAACAAATCCCACACCAAACCAGAACAGGCATAGAAACAGAGTGGGTTGAAGTAAATGCTGCAGCCAGGTTTTTCCGTCTTTGGGTCGAATGGCCTGCCACAATAACAATGTCCAGGGGAACATCCCTAATATCACGACGGGTACAAAGAACCAGAAGGGTTCATATCGCTTGTGCATCTTCGTTGCAAAACGAAGCAGGTTTTCTTCTATAAAGAAATATTTCAAATATCCGGGGATTCTGAATTCAACCAGAATGTACCACGGAATCGCCACCGCAAGGAAAACCAATAAACCGGTAAAAGGCTTATATAATCGCCATTGACGCCAAATACCCAACCTCACCATATAGGCAATAATAATGAAAAGTGGAATTGCCACTCCGACCGGACCTTTGGTCAAAAAAGCCAACCCCCATGCGGCATACGCCAGATAACAAAGATTGTATTGCTGCCGATGAATGGCATACAGAAAACTGACAATCCCTAAGGTTGTCCAAAGTGTCAGAGTCATATCGGTGACAACAAATCGGGATAATCCCCAGAATAATGGACTGAATATTAAAATCAGTCCTGCCATAAAGCCCGTTCTCCGATTCCAAAGCAATGTCCCTGCCGCATAGGTCAGTAACACCGTTCCGACACCAGCCGCTAATGGAACCAATCGAGCTGACCAGGCTGAAATACCAAATACTTTAAAAACACCGGTTAATAACCAGACAAATAAAGGCGGCTTTGCCAAATGGGGTTGATGATTTAACCAGGTGACCACCCAATCGCTTTTTTCCAACATCACCTTCGCCATCCAGGTGTACCGGGTCTCATCGCGGTCTAATAAGGGTAATTGGCCTAACTGAAAACCTAATACAATAAATGCAATAAAGACCAAACCGATTGGCCATAGCCAAGCTGCATTCCCTTTATCTGTATTATTCTCATTACTATTAGCAACCATACAACCTGCCTTTATAAATAAATTAACCCCATTACCTATACTACAAGATAATGGGGTCAAAATAAACTAATAATCTGTTACATCTTAGCGTTGGAGGCTTCAAGTATCCGAACAATATCTTCAGCTTTAGATTCCGTAGCATACCCAAGAGCGGTTTTGCCGGTACTGTCTCTCGCCACCAAGTCTGCATTTTTAACGATCAAGTACTTCACTGTTTGTGTCCGGCCGAAATAAGCCGCCGCCATCAAAGGAGTCGTGCCGTTATTATTGGCGATATTCACACTGGCATTACGATTCAATAATTCTTTAACAATAGAATCCTGACCTCTCCACGATGCACAGTATAGAGGGGTAGCACCTTCATTATTTCGAACATCAATTGGGGCACCCGCATTCAAAAGCACTTGGACCATGTCAACAGATTCAGTATTCACCGCCAAATGAAGCGGAGTGTTGCCCGCATTATCCACCTGTTTAATATCAACGCCACCTTTCACCAACTGAACGACAGCGCGTGAACAACGATTATTGATAGCAATCATTAAAGCGGAGTTACCTTCTGCATCTTTTTGATTTGGATTAATACCCGCTTTTAACATGAACTTGATGGGTAAATAATCATCATAACGGGCGCATTTCATGAGTGATTCAGGACTATACTCAACACCGAGTTTCCCCAACTCATAGCGAGCGACTTCTTTTTTATTCTTGCACCCCCCCAGTAACACCGTTACCGCTAATAAAGACACTAAAATCCACCTACGTTTTCTCACTTTTCAATTTCCTTTCTGCATCTTTTTTGTCAATTTACATTGCTAAATCTCATAATATACAAAAGACATTGTGAATAGTATAGACCTTTTTATTTATTAACCCACATTAAAAACAACCATCAAGACCATGCCATCCATCAGGATGTTTTTCGGATAATTGTTTTGTAGAATTCAATAGTTCGCTCAGCAGCCGCCGTGATAGAGAAAAATCCTTCCACCGCCTGACGGCCTTGTTTCCCAAATTGTTCCCGTAATTCCGGATTTTTCGCCAATCGAATCACAGCCTGGGCTAATTCTTTCACATTTTCCGGCTCAATCAGCAATCCTGTTTCACCCTCTTTAACCACTTCCGGCATAGCCCCAGCCCGGCAGGCAATCACAGGTTTTCCTAATCCCTGGGCTTCAAGGAATATTATTCCAAAGGACTCATAGAGGGAAGGCCCCACAAAGATATCGCAATCTTCATATAGCTGCCATTTCGTCAACTCATCCACTTCACCCCGGAATTGGACCTGGTTAGCCCAAGGCTCTCGACTATACGCCCGTCGGAACTGGTCTCCATAATACTCACCGGTCACAAAATCGGGGGTATCTTTACCCGCCAGGATGACTTCGATATTCGGACATTCCGCAAAGATTTCCGGTAAAGCTTCCAATAGAGTGTGCAACCCTTTTCTTCTTTCCAATCTACCTACAAAAAGGACTCTAATTCGTTCTTCATGCCGAACGGGTTTTAATCTGGAAGCGGATGGGACGGGGACTCCCAGAGGCAGGATTTGGCGGGGAATCAAAGACCAATCGGGAGAGTAGAGAGATTCAATCGTGTCCAAAATACTGTGGCTAATCGCAATGATCCCATCCGAATGTTCCAGAAGTTTCTTCTCCAGTCCTGCAGAGAGCAATAAATCTGGGTCCGCCTGCCATTGGTGGGTACTCATCATTTTCCGCAGGGGGGTTGATAACCGGGTCACCAGAGGAACTCTTTTCTTTTGTGAATAAACCAGGGCTTCATAATCCCAGATAGGACCTTCCACAATGTCAGGGGGATTATTTCCAAATAAATTATTCAAACATCGGTTCACCGCAAAACCATGTCCGAGATTTTTTGTTGTCACGGTATAACCTGGCGCTATTGAGAAAGGAATAGACCGGTCAGCATCCAGAGGATGGACATGAACGCCCTTATCCCAGTCCGCATCATAACTCCGCGTCACCACATGAACTTCATGACCTTGCCTTACCATTTCACGAGCCAGCTGCTGACTGTAAGTAGCAATCCCCCCAAAACCCGCAGGCGGATAATCCTGGCTGACCATGACAATACGGAGAGGTTTCTCTCCGACCTGAATCAACGGTGAATGACCCTCTCGATGGAAAGGATGGAAGGCCAGTCCCTTGGGTGTCAATTCCTCCATGGAATGAAGAACAGGCCCTTTCCAGAGACCATCCCGGAATCCCCAGAGAATACCTTTTATCAGCCGGTAGAAAAATTTGAATAAGACAGACTTGGGCTTCACACCCATAAATCGTTTAACCGCGCCCAGATTCAAACCCGCAATTTTGAATCGAGCCGGTTGGCCCGAAGCCGGCGGAGCATCCATACGCTGTAAAAATATTTTCATCCAAAACCTTAGAATGACCCGATGCAATAAAAACATCATTGATCGAGAAGCACTCTGGTTTCGGTGTTTCATTCCAAAATACAGGTTGTCATGAATAATGATGTCCCAACGCCAGTCATGTTTTCCTTCACGGATAAAACCTTTGGCGAAATGATGCAGCATGACAGCGCGAGGATGTTGATACACCTCATAACCCAGTCGGAGAATCCGAATACACATATCCCCATCATCGGCAAAGAAATGAATATTCTCATCAAAACCGCCTAATCGGATGAGAAGACTTTTCCGGAAAGAACAGTTTGTCCCCATTAGATAATTAAAGGTCTCACCTTCTGGATCAGGCCGAGGTGTGGACACTTCGTTTACAGGAAATGACTGACCATACCGGTTGATATATCCATTGGCAAACTGAATCCGACTGTAATCTGTACCCAGATAAACAATTCCGCCGACCGCTCCCACTTTGGGATTCCGATATCCTTCTACCAAGTCAGAAACCCAGTACTCATGGGCAACAGCATCATCATCCTGAAATGCAACAATATCCCCCGTCGCATTCATTAAACCAAGGTTACGAGAGACTGAAAGATTTAATGCTTTTGTGGGGATTCGTATGGCCGTTGGAAATTCATCCAAGACCTCTAATGTTTCATAATCATCCGGGTCATGAACGATAATCACTTCCAGGTAAGAATAGGTTTGGGAAGCTAATCCACGGAGAGTAAACCGTAACAATTCCGGGCGTTTCACAGAACAAACCACAACAGAAACCTTTAAGTCTTCATTCTGACTGAAATCTGCATCTGTGACCGGTTGAATGGCAAATTCAAGCGCCTGGGTAACTTGTTTTCGTATGGAATCAGGCTGGTAACGGAGCAGTTCTTTTTTCTGCAATTCAATTACTTGCTTACGAACATTCTCATCTGTTGCCAAGGCATGCATTTGGTGAATAATTAATTCTGTTGATTTATCCTGAATCAGAACTCCACCCTGCCCCATGACTTCCGGGATTCCACCCGCAGCAAAAGCTAATACGGGGATATTGAAAGCAAAACTTTCTACAATTGGGACGCAGAACCCTTCATGTTCACTCAAACATATAAAAGCATGCGCACTTGCATATAATGCGGCGATTTGTTCATCCGTCACCTGATTCGTGAAAACAACTAATTTCTCTAAATCCAGTTTACGAATCATGGACTGAAGACTCAGATAATAGGGGTCATCTTGAAGAAACTTACCCGCCAGTATCAAACGGGAAGAACCATTTATCAACCGATGATATTCGGCAAAATATCGAATCAATTCATCTTGCTTTTTGTTTGGTGCTATCCGTCCAATAAAAAGAAAGTTGGTCGTCCCATCTTTGAACTGCTGCAACATTTCGGCATCCGGAGTACGGTTTAACAGCTCATCCAAATCCATAGCAATAGGCAGAACGCTTGTTTTCCGAAACCCAACCTGTTGGAGTTCCTGACGGTTATAGTCTGAATCTCCCAGCCCTACCTCAAAGATTCGTGCCAGCGTCGAAAGTTGTTCCCGACCCCGTGTGCAGTGATAAACAGCATCCTTATTAATACCTTTGAAATACTCCGCGGGCGTAATGTTATGGTAAATAACAATCCGCCGACCCGGAAATCTTTCGGCATAGGGAATCAAGTCATTATCATAATGGAAGTGAAACAAAAGAATATCAGAAGGACCAGCTTTAACAGCATCACTCAGGGGAGATACATATTTTTTGACCCGTCGATCATGATACATGGCACAAATTTTAGATTCATGTCCTAATGCCTGAAAATAACGATGCAGCTGTATGGCATCGTTGCTGACAGCATCTCCGTAATCAAGAGCAGGAACCATCTGATAAATTCGCATCTCTTACCGTTCCTTCTCTTGAGATTCTTGGACAACACGCTGTTCTAAATCCGTTAACTTATGATCCAAATGGTTATAAAGATGATCCACTCGGTATTGCATGTCATTCATCTGAGTTGCAGTAATTGTTGCATTATTCATCACTTCACCTGAAACCATCGCCAGTTTGTCATCTAAAGATTTCTCCCTGGCACTGTACTGAAGTTCCAGTTTCTCTATCTGCCCGGAAATGTCCAACAGAATAGATTTCAACTCTTTATTTTCACGATCAAAAGATTCAAGGGTTCCTTTAACATTTACCATGAAGTCAAAAAAGACCTGATTCATCTCTTTCTGTGCATCCAGATGTCCAGACAAAGGAGGTTTTATAAAAGGATGGGTTAGTTTCTTATAGAGAACAATCAGAATACCCAGGCCACCTCGATGAGACATGAAAGGTCTTTCCTGTCCCTGACCCCAAACCTGCATCAACCGTTCCCAACTTTGCTGAAGATTGCTCAGTGAAGATGAAGCAGAAGAGGTTGATACAGACTGGCTTTCCAGAACTGTTCGTATCTGGTCTATTATTTGTTCAGGAGTTAATTCATGTTCTGGACCCATCATCTTATCTCTCCTAACCAATAGAGTTTCTTTTACGGACTTTATTTTGCACCTGCTAACATCAGAATATTGGCAATTTCTTTAGAATTGGAGGCTATCGCATAGTCCAAAGCCGATTTACCGGAACTGTCTTTTGCCAGTAGTACCGCATTTTTTTCTAATAGAATAACTACCGGGTCTTTCCTTCCAAAATAGGCAGCCACCATCAGAGGAGTCGTACCCTGCCCATTAGGAATATTCACACCAGCGTTCCAATCTACTAATTCACGAACAACTAAAGGATTACCTCTCCAAGATGCCGAATAAAGAGGTGTCTCATTGTTTAAGTTCTTAATATCCAGTTTTGCGCCTGCATTTAGCAAGTTCTGTATGATTTCCAAGTCATCTTTCTCAACCGCAGTATGCAGAGGAGTATTTCCTTGGGAATCCGGTTGGTTCGGGTCCGCTCCAAATGATAAAAGGGCTTGAACAGACTTTAATCCCTTTTGTCGGCAGGCTAATACCAATACAGGGGTGCCTGATACATCTTTTGTATTGGGATGAATCCCCGATTTTAGTAACAAACGAACACCCTGATAATCATTAGATTGAACACACTTTACCAGTGATTCTGAACTGTACTGAATCTTTAGACGACCCAGTTCATACCGAGCCTTCTCACTCTTTGATACACACCCGTAAAGAAAAACGATAGAACAAAGTAAAATAATGAAAATTACATATTTGCTCTTTATTTGATACTTCATCATTTCTTACCAGTCCCTGGATTAATCATCCATTGATGCTGTTCCCAAAAGACTCCAGCATCCCTATGGTCTGAGATAACAGAAAAAGTGAGTGCCCTTGTCCAATAATCAAAAGGCCGGTGATCAGGGTCATGGGTTGCAACATTCAACCAGTAATTTCCCGGCAACAGAGCAAGTCTTGATATTTCCACAGAGACAATTCCTGTTTCCGGGATGTCAGAATATTCCACCTTATCCAAGTCTGTATTAGTTCCCCAACATTCCAGGCCATCCGCCCGAAAAAGCCCAAACCCAAATATGGGCCGCTGAGTCAGCTTCGATTTAATTGAATAATTTATGATAATCCGGACAGGATCTCCACTTTTAATGGGAACTTGCGCTATATCATTACCCCCACTTATCATCTGGACTGAATCAATCACAACATCTCGACTCCCCCATCGAGTCACCTGAGGCTCCATGACTGTGACGGGATTTTCCTGTTTATCAGGAGTAGCTTCCGCACAAACCGAAGGAAGGAAATGAAAATATTTGTCATGCGCAAATGCCGCATAATAACAGGGGACTTGATTATCCAGATTACCATCAATACAGGTATTGCCGTTATACCAGTAAACAGGGTATCCGTCTTCCCGGTGTTGAGGATAACGATCGTTCCGGCGGAGAATCTTTACCGCCAGGAAATCCTTCATAGGTGGATTAATCCACGAGAGTGACACACTTCGGTCACCCGGCACAGCTTTAAACTGCATGGTCTGGTCCAGGTGAGTCAAATCTGAAGCAGAGACACCTTCCGGGAGAATTTCCATCTCCTCCATATATCGTTCAATAACTTTCTGGGGTGTATCCTGCAACACCAAATGTCCCCCAGATAACAAAAGGGCAGAGTCACACCATTTTTCCACAGCCCCCATATCATGGGTCACTAAAATAATCGTCTTTCCCTGTTGCCGGAATTGCCTCATCCGTTCTTCACATTTCTGGACAAATCGGGTATCCCCCACCGCCAGAACTTCATCAATCAGCAACACATCGGCATCTACATGCGTTGCGACAGAAAAGGCCAGCCGCATATACATACCCGAGGAATAGGTCCGGACAGGTTCATCAATATAGTCGGCCAGTTCAGAAAACTCTACAATCTCATCAAACTTGGTTTTGATTTCCTGACGACTAAGACCAAAAATGGCCGCATTAATAAAAATGTTTTCACGCCCGGAAAATTCAGGATGAAATCCGGCACCCAGTTCTAAGAGGGCAGCAACCCTTCCATTAACATGAACGCTTCCAGTATCTGGCTTCAAAACACCTGCCAGTAATTTCAGGAGAGTACTCTTACCTGAACCATTCTTACCAACCACTCCCATAAATTGCCCAGGATTAACATTAAAACTAATTCCTTGCAAAGCTGGCGGGTGCGAAACAGCACCTTGTTGATCAGGAGCACGAAACATCCGGGTAAGAGCCTGCTTAATAGTAGAATACTCGCCACGCCGATATTTTCGACCATACGTCTTGGAAAGGTCTTCTACCTGGATACTATATTTTTCAGGCATCACTTATATAATCTCCGCAAATCGGTCGCGATGCCGATCAAATATTATGGAACCTGTTATCCATAAACCAAGTGATAAAAGAGCAACTAAACCCAGATGATTAAAGTCCGGCATCTGATTATCGAACCACACCTGTTGATAAACACGAATAATAGGCGTCACTGGATTCAAGTAAACCATCCAGCGATAAGCCACTGGAACATTTTCTATGGGATACAAAACCGGCGTTAAGAAAAACCATAAAGTCATCAAATTACCCACCAGATGTTGAATATCCCGATAAAAAACATTTAAGGCACTGGACATCAGGACCAGTCCTTCAATAAACATAAATTGAACAACGAAAGCCAATAATACAAACGGATAATATTCTAAATGAATATCCACCTTCTTAAAAAGAAGGAAAACGATGAGCACCGGAAGACTCACCATAAAATTAACTAAACTGGAAGTGACGGTCACGGTCGGTAATAATCTGGCAGGAAACATGGATTTAGTCACCAAATTCCCGCCCGCAAGAATCGAATTAGTTCCTTCCGTAAGGGACTGCGCCAGCCATATCCACGGAAGAAGGCCGCACATCAGAAACACTGCATAGCTCTTTCCCTCCGGCATTGGAGTCCTCATGTAAACGGAAAAAACCAAATTATAAACCACCATGAGCAGGAGAGGATTCATCAATGTCCAGAAAAATCCGAGAAAAGAACCCCGATAACGCTCTTTCAGCTGACGAACCACCAATGCAGCAAGGAGTTGCCGGTAACGATACAGTTCCGACAAATCACTTATCACAGGCAGTTCTTTAAATGTTAATTTCATTAATTGACCAGCTCTTATCCGGCATTATGTTGCTATTATAGCGAACTTGGCAGAAGAAAAGACCTGTTTCGGAGTTATTGTAGAATGCCATTCATCAGAACGGGAACCCGGTCACTGACATCGACTTGTGCACAATAATCCAAATCACTACCCATTCCCAAAGAGGCCAGGTATCGGCCATGGTCACAGGATTTTAATAATCCAGAAAGATCATGGGCATGTTTTTGATAAATCAGTTGGGCGGCCTGGGCACTGTCTTTTAATTCCCAGGAGTTATTACCCTTTGAAACAAGCCCGTCCACAATAGCCCCTGCACATGCCATGTCTTCCATGCAAAACTGTCCCATTTGGCCTGAGCAAACCAGAATAATACGGGTCTCACAGGCTTGCAGGTGACTCACCACAGCAGATAAATTCCAAAAAGAGCCTGTCACCACATGGGCCGCCGATGAAGCAAAGTTAATGGCTTTGGTCCCATTCGTCGTACACATGATGATATTGCGTTCACCGACTTTTTCCGCGGTAAAATCCCAGGGAGAATTGCCTAAATCAAAACCCGGGATGGTGAGTCCATTACGTTCTCCAGAGAGAACCACTGGTTCAGGTAAGTACTCGTTTTTCAGGCGCAAAGCCATCTCCGGCTCCGCGACCGGGACAATTCGGTGGGCACCCGCTTGTAAACCCGCAATAAGGGTGGTGGTTGCCCGTAACACATCAATCACAACCACGGCTGAATCCCGAAGTAATTCACGATTTTCGTGTAAAGGAAATGGATATACATATATCTCTGACATAATGTTTTTAATTATATATCACTCCACAAAGAGTTGACCCATCTCTCATTATCAAACCCTCCTCAGTCATCAATTTATGCGTCTTCTTTCAGTACCCCAAGAAAATAATTTCTGTTCTCTGAAAAATATTTGTAGGGCAAACGGGGGTCGAGCCCCTCTATATAAATAGTAAATACATGATCAAACGAATATAAAACGATCATGAGGGTAAATCCTTTATCTTGGCGGTGGGTAGCAGACCCGCCGCCAATTTTTTATTGTCAGCGGGTTTACCCAGACTTAGAGACAAGATGCTTATAAACAATCATTTAGCTATCTTTTACCATATCGATGGTGCCCTTTCACAATATGGCGTACCCTCGACATGGACAAACAATAAGCGCCTGGAACTCTGATACTTACTTCAGCAAAAGCCTGCCGATCTGACATGCCTGCCTGTTTACAGACCTGATACATCCTGACCATTCTCCGATTCCGCTTGTTATGATATTGCTTCTCGCGAAAATCCTCTGGATAACGGATATAGATTCTCCTGCCACCCAGTTTCTCTCTCAATAGTTCCATGGCTGCCAGCTCTTCGGAACTGAGGAAATCCTTAAACTTAAAGGTATTCATTGTTAGATTCACCTCCTTTCTGTCTAAATCAGGATTTCATCAGACCATGGACAGGCAAATGTCGACATGGACGGAGGGTGGTCTTGGTCAACGAAAAGACTAAAACAGGGGTAATGTCATGTTAAGATACCTGCATTGGTCCTTGTCATTAAATGGCTTATTTTTGCTGGAGTGAATTTAATTATGACTTACCGCTCATCCCGTTTTCAGGCAATATTGATTGCCATTACCGCCTTATGTCTCAGTTATGCCTTGGCAAATCAACCCACAAAGGATACCCTCCCCAAGGCTTCACCTATTCCTTCCGATACACCCGCAATCAACCTGGATTCAATAACCACAAAACCATCCATCCCCGAAGAATCCACAATCAACACACCTGCATTACAGCCCCTGGATGGGTTATGGGACTTTTTACCCCTGGAAGTAGGATTGGACCAGGTCAATTCAAAAGCATTAAACGATCAATGGGGCGTAGCTCCTGTTCCCGGCTATTGGGCTGAGGCCAAACTTCCCTCCACCAGTACAACAAAAAACTGGGCCAAACAAACGGAATTTATTGGAAATCCAATGACTTGGAATAGGCCCTACACTCTGAAATGGGGATGGTACCGGTATAATTTCAAACCCAATGCGAGTTTAAAGGCTTTCGATTCACGGCTGGTATTTAATCGAGTCGCATGGAACTGTGATGTATGGCTGAATGGCAAGTACATTGGAGGACACAAAGGCGGGTATGCTCCCTTTGATTTCGACTTAAAGGACACTCTCAAAGCCGGTGAAAACAATGAATTATTAGTTATGGTATGGGGATGGCCTTCTATCCCCCGTACAAAGGATTCCCGGGCGGCTCAGATGATTGGTAATCCAAAGACCCTTCCGCTCCGAGGGGGAGGAATCCCGGGACCTGTATCTGTCCGATATTTTAAGAGACTTTCCCTTAAATCCCTTTATTGCGAACCGAACTTTGATGATAAATCGGTCAAAGTCCAAATAACATTGAGGGACAGCAGTAAAGTAAAACCAGAAGACAAGGTTGATATTTATTTGTCCGGTCCAGAATCTCGAATCCCTCTCTCCCAGTACTCTGTTCCGGTGAGTATTGACTCCACCACTGGATTGGCCGGTGCTGAGATGACTGTCTCAATCCCTGAAGCTAAACCCTGGTGGCCCTGGAGACCTTATTTATATACGATATCGGCAGTTGTTGTCGATGAAAAAGGCGTGCCGCTGGACTTGGAAGATTCCTCCTTTGGTCTCAAAAAATTCGTCATTAAAGATGGCCATTTCCTGTTGAATAACGAACCTATTTACCTCCGCGGTCTTACAATGGGTGAAGAAGGTGAGTTTGTTTTAGGGAATGCAACCACATTGACACCCAAATTCGCTTATAAGTTCTTATCTACTGTTCCCAAAGCAACTCACGCAAACACCTTACGGTTTGCCTATGGTCCTCCGACACCAGAATGGCTGGACCTCTGTGATATGTCCGGGACCATGGCTATTGTGGGGCTCCCGATTGTTCCCGGGTCTAATTCCTGGCAGGATACCACCTTTGGGGTATCCGCATTAAAAGAGTCTCAGGACTTAGTGACTTCCCTTGTCAATCACCCGTCCATTATAATGTGGTCTTTATCTGAAGAAGGCTGGGACGCAACTCAACGCGCCGTGGAATTACAATACCTGATGCCAGCCATCCAACACCTTGACCCTACCCGTCCCATCATTCGGGCCGGTGACCTGACAGATAGCGTCGCCTCCCTTCATTACAATGACGGAATGACTGAAGGTAGTATGGACACCTTCCAGCAAAAAACCGAACAAGCTGTCAAAAGCAGGAATAAGAGAGTTTTAATGAACACGAAATATGTCGAAAACTCTCATAATCCAGATACAGGCTGGACCGACCTCCGTGCCTTAAAACTTAATTATGGAACAGCACCGGGAACCCTGGAGGATCAGTCCTATCTGCATGCGGAGATTGCCGCCACTCAAACGGAAATCCTGCGAATGAACAAGTTTGATGGTATTTTCCCCGCATGGTACGGAGACATCATTAATATCAATGGCTGGTTGAAAAATATGGAAGACGATAAGTATCCATTGCCCAAACCAACCCAGGGTGCTATCAAAAACGCCTTTGCACCTGTCGCTCCCCTGATTGATTTGCATCAGAAAACCTTTACAATCGGACAGACGGTTAATGTCCCCATTAAAGTTGCCAATGACACCCCGGCCGCTGTCCCCGTAAAACTGGAAGTCATGTTGTTGAAACAGAATCCATGGTTTGGAACTGTGGCAGCCAGTAAAAACATAAAATCTGCTGTCTATTATTCATCTTCCAGTACCACGGTTACAGGCAACACCGTCATCCCCGGACAACTTCCGGTCTCACTCAAAGGAAAAAAAGTGGTGCCCGGGACTTATTATCTGGTGGTCTTACTGACAAACACACAATCGGGTGATAAGGTCCTCAGTCAACGCCGGATTACACTCACAAAGTAATATAATTCGACAGCCCCAATTTTCTTACAGGGTTGTATTAATTATGGTTTAATAAAACTATGAGACCGTTATTACTGTCCATTCGGATATTGATGACTTTATTGGTGACCGGAGTCTTATTATGTCCGGACAGTAGTATGGCTGCACCCAAAAATAAAACCCCTGTCCGAAAAGTCATAAAAGAAACCAAACCCGCTCCTCCCCTCATCCCTTCCGCGAATAACTTATGGCTCGCGATGGATTCAATCGCCCAGATAACACAACGGTATCCGAAAATTACACCTGAGAACCGTTCCTTGTTCCAGAAATATCTGGATATGTCGTGGCAATTTTACAAAGTCTATCCTCTGGATTCCAGACAAGCCCTTAACATGACCCGGATCTCCAGCACTCTGTCTCAATGGTGGGCAAGTCAGGAACCTTTTCCAACAGGTACCGATGAAATTCTGGAAGGATTACTTTCTGATTCCCGGCTGGAAGCGGCACCCGCATATCCCCTCACCATCATGAATCTGCAGCGGGCTCTGAACACCGTCGAGAAGACAAGTACCTGGTCATTAGAAACGGTAGTTCGGTTAGAAGTACAGGCCCGATATTACTCCGAACGATATAAAGATGTTCAAAAGGGGTACTGGTTATTATGGCAGGTCGCTTCAGCCTATCCGGAATCTGACTGGAAAGACCGAAAAATACGGCTGTTTGCTGAGTGCACGGTCGCAGAAGATACCACACTGGCATTATGGAGTCGGTCGGCCTGGGGCAGGCTGACAGGGAACCCTGTCCAGATGGACTTCAACCTGCCGGCTGTCGGAGGAGGAACTCTGGACAGTCAGACCTGGCCGGGAAAATGGAAACTCCTTTATGTCCGGGCGGCGGGTTTCCTTCCACCTGAGGAGAAAGAACAAATCCAGAAACTTCTCGACCAGTACCGGAATTCTGGAATCGTCATTGCGGAAATCGTTTTCAGTCAGACACCAAAATCAACACCGGAAACATGGCCTCGGTTATTGGGTGATGCCGTATATCGGAATCAGTGGAATTTCCAAAAACTTCCCACAGTTCTAGTACTGGACAGTACAGGAAAACTCATGGGGGAATACCAGGGTCCGTCCTGGTCAAACGAGATTGTTTCCCGATTAAACTTGACATCCACAACTACTGGCAAATCTTCCCCTCCCAAAGTATCAACGAACCCCGGAGAAACGACTCCCATTATTCAAACCGCCCGGGAATTATACCGATTGAACCCTGGTCAAACCTTCAAGTTTGTTGTTTCAAAAGATACGGCGATTCGGATGTCCATGCAAAGCGAGGTTGGACTGGAACCACAAAAAAATCAAACCATGGTCCTTCTGCAAACAGCTGAATATCAATGGAGTTTCATGCAATCCAGACAATCCGCTAAATTGGAACTGGCAGGATTACCTGTTGATTTGGGGATTGCTGGATGTCGAATTGAGGGACCGGCTCAGTGGCTTCAAATGAGATGTCCGGGAGATATCGTCCTTCGACCTAATCTGACAGTCGAACAATTGGCCCGGGATTTGGAAACTTATCTGAGAGATGAGAAAAAACTTCCCGTCCGAATCCATCTACGGTGGACCTATGACCGTGCTGGAAACAACACCACACCGGTAAGGATTCTTTTCCTTCAACAAGAAGATACAGACCCCAAATCCTGACCCATCCTCCGGCATCAAAACAACTCTTCACCTCATAACGAAGGATCCACGGAGCAGCTCGGAACAACTCCGTGGATCATTCCATCATAAAATCAATGTGTGATTGAAAATCAACCCTTAATCTGGCAGATAGATTTTCTCCAAACCGTGTTATGTCACATCAAAGAGGAGTCCATATAAAACGACTTATCTTCACCGGGCATAAACCGGACATCATACAAGTAGAAGAAATCCCCATAGGTTGTTCCTGACGCTTTTACCTGGAACTGGTACCAGGGTTGAAGTGCATTTCCCGCCAGATAATGATACCCCTGACTGACAGGGTCATCATTATCAGTTAACTGTCCCCATTCTGCAGAAGCAACAATTTGAGTTCCCTTACTCGAAATGTCATAGAGACCTTCCTCAGGCACTCCCATACAGGCCATCAGGAAAGTAAATTGGTCCGCGGAACCCGTTATATTTCTAATTTGTGACTTCATCCCAAAGGAATTGCCGAGAGGCACTCCGGGAGTCATAATGGAATCATTTCCATTAACAGAGGTTAGAGTAATATCAGTATATTCATCGTATCTGGGAGTGATGATAAACCCGTTGTAGTCGTATATTCCATATGGATTTCCATTAGCAGTATTCCACAGTGGGTCCAACACATAATAATCAGTTACAACTTCTTTTTTCACTTCAGGACTCTTTCCCCGAAGACTCATCACACCGGGTTTAGCTTCTATCCATTCCAAATCTTTTACATACACATTACACGCATCACCCTGATTCTCCAGCATAATCTGGAAGTACCCCGAACCAGATTGGTGAGTATATATTGGAGTTTCGACTAAAGTCCAATCCGTTGTAAGACCACTGATACAATTTACTGCAGCTTCGATGTGTACATCATTGGGAATAACCCCTTTCAGATGAACAAGCTGAGTATTAACCAGACTGTCTTTGTTGTCTGTTCTCACCTTCATCCGAGCAATGTACCATTTCCCTTTTTCATAATTTCGGAACAGGTTTAATGCTGGCATGATTTTTATTCCCTGATTCTGACTGGTAAATTTCACCCGCATTATCCCTGATATCGGGACCGTTACCTGAGGCTGTGAATTGGACCCTTCCAAAGGTTGGAAGACCAACACTTTCTGCATCTCGCTGCTACTCTTTAAGGCGGTTCCCATCTGAGGGTTAGCATGTACTACGATCCGTTCACGGTCAGAATCCGGCCATGGCGATTTATCGGAGGAAGAAGCAATCACTTCAACATATCCATCCCCGGTATAATCAGAACTTGCAGTAATCTTTATCTGGCCATACCCAACCAGAATGTTTCCTATCCATTCCGCTTTTAATTGGGAGGAAGGACTGACAACCAAAGAACCTGCTTTTCCAAAGGAAGGGGCCAGCTTCAAACCTTGTGAGTTATAACAGTAGTCCCCGACATTTACATATTTGGTTTCGCCGGGAGCCAGTGATATCTCAGGAAGTCTTCGTAATTGGTATGAAGAGACATTCACTTTTCCATACAAGGTACGGATGGTATCTCCTTCATAAGTCATCGCAAATTGAGCCATTGCTGTCGTTGGGATTCCAAACCCCTGACAAACAACCGTGGTCCCATTCAAGGTCACCATATTTAGGGGATTGTGGGTAAGAACATATCCATATTCCTGGTTATAGGGTTTATAGTCTTTCAGGTCATAGGCCGTCAATGTTTGCCCCGGAAAAGCCTTCACTCCCGGCAACAAATATTCATCAGCCTCACTCCGGGAATGAACTCTAAAATAACCAGGTTTTCGACAATAAAATGCGTATTCATGTCCAAAGAAAGGTATTTTAGCTATCCCATAGTGGTGCAGTGTATATGTCCCTGGAATGTCAAAAGAAACCAACTCCCCGCAATACAATTCAGAAGTACTAAAAGCATAAGCTTGAGAAACGATATCTCTCGTCGCTGGATTGTTAGTATTAAATAGGAATGGGTTCAAAGGTGCATAGCCTTCATTTTGGTAGCTAAATGATCCACGAATCGTGGGAAACCCGCCATTTACTTTAATTTTCCCAGCAATTGTTTCTTCACCATAGGCAGATCTGACATAAAGATAAACATCTATCTCCACCAGGTACGCATAAGAAAAGTAATGCTCTGAAGATAGAATAGTAGTCTGTGATGAAAGAACAGGGGTCCAGTCTGTATCCAGTATTGGGGAAGAAAATCTCCATTCGGTGGCAGTACTATCGAAGTGGAAGGTGTATGAGACACGGTCCCCAGCTCCAATTAAGACATACAGGGGACTAAAAGAATTCTCCGTACTTGTTTCAATGTATTGAGAGATACTGGGAGTCAGAGTCGCATGATTCTCTGAGGTGTTGGTAACCGTAACGGGTGGGGTTCCTGATGGTGGGGAGGTAATGGCCTTGTTCTCAATTCCACTGATTGCTGCACAACAATAAGTAAAAGCTATCACTGACACTAAAACGGCAGTAAATAATCGTACTCTCATTGATTTTCCCTCGAAATTAATTAGAGTCCATAGCATCGGGCTATGCTGACAGGATAGTCCAATCACTTTGAATAGTCAACTTTATCTTACTAATTCAAAGAATGGAGGGAAGGAGGGAATTACTGGCCTGGATTGGTTTGCAGATATTCATCCATGGCGAGGTTCGCCAGTTCATCACAGCGGTTATTGTACTCATTATCGGAGTGACCTTTGACCTTGATAAACTCAACTTGATGGATTTTCAGGAGTTCCACCAGTTGAAGCCACAGCTCTTTATTTTTGACCGGTTCTTTACTGGCATTTTTCCATCCATTTCGCTGCCAGTTTGCAATCCATCTTTGGTTGATGGCATTGACAACATAAGCCGAATCACTATACAACTTCACAGCACAGGGTTCCTTCAATAAGGACAGGGCAACAATAACAGCGCTCATTTCCATAATATTATTGGTGGTATTGGGAAACGCTTTCTTCACTTCCTTCTTACGATTATTGAACATCATAACGATCCCATAAGCACCAATGGAAGATTCTTTTCCGTTCCCTCGGCAGGCACCGTCAGTATAAATTGTGACTTGTTTCATTGTATAAATTCACCCGAAATCATATTCATTTATAAGTAGTGTATCAGTCTCTCGCCTTAACACCAAACTTTCTTCATTATCATGAAAAAACCGGTTCACAGACAAGTGTGAACCGGTTTAATAGTACAATTTATCAGAGTTATTCCGGTCTGTTTTTCATGGCCACATAATCCGTTTTGTTCAGACCTGTGTAAATTTGCCGCGGCCGGGCAATTTTGTTGTTGGTTTCATCATGCATTTCTTTCCATTGGGCAATCCACCCCGGCAGACGGCCAATCGCAAACATAACCGTAAACATATTCGTCGGGATCCCGATGGCTCTCAGGAGTATTCCAGAATAGAAGTCCACATTCGGATACAATTTCCGTTCCACAAAATAAGGATCCGATAACGCAACTTCTTCCAGTTTCCGCGCAATATCCAACAAGGGGTCATGTCGTCCCATTTTATCCAGAACCTTGTCGCAGGCACGCTTCAGGATATTTGCACGAGGATCGAAATTCTTATAAATCCGATGTCCAAAACCCATCAGCCGGACACTGGAATTTTTATCTTTGGCCAGCTTCAGATATTCTTCCGGAGTTACATTTCCCGTCCGGATATTATCCAGCATTTCCATCACAGCCACATTAGCCCCCCCATGCAGCGGGCCCCAGAGGGCGCACACACCCGCAGCACAGCTGGTATAAAGATTAGCGCGGGATGAACCGACCATCCTGACAGTCGATGTGGAACAGTTTTGTTCATGGTCAGCATGCAGAATTAAAAACAGGTTTAACGCATCCTCAATATCTGGATCCACCCGATACTCATCATAAGGCATCGAGAACATCATGTGGAGGAAATTGGCAGCATACCGGAGTTTTGGATTGGGATAGATGAACGGCAATCCTTTGCTGGACCGGTAGGAATAGGAAGCAATCGTTCTAATTTTGGATATCAGGCGCGCAGAAGCCTCTTCAAACAGACCCTCATCACCCAGCTGTAAATAAGTGGAATGGAAACAGGCCAGAGTGTTGATCATGGCTGACAGAATTGCCATTGGAGGAGCACCGATCGGGAACCCCTGATAATGGTGTTTCATATCCTCTTTCAGGGTCGCATTTTCTGTGAGGCGTTCTGAATAATCTTTTAACTGCTGTTTGGAAGGCAAATGACCAAATATTAACAAATAGGCCACTTCTACAAAGTTTGGATGGGGAACATCAGCAAACTGTTCTACTGGAATTCCCCGGTAACGAAGAATTCCCTTTTCACCATCAATAAAGGTGATACTGGAATTACAACTTCCAGTATTGGCATATCCGGGGTCCAGGGTAATAAAGCCCGTCTGGGATCGCAGGCTGGTGATATCAATCCCCTTCTCACCTTCCGTACCAATAACGATAGGAAATTCATATTCCTGTCCCTCGATGATTAGTTTTGCTTTCTGGTTTGTCTCACTCATGCTGGGGGTACCTCCAGGAATGGATGGGTATTCAGGCAGACGACCATTTTGCGGAGGGGGTAGTCAAAATCCCTTCATACCTCTTCTTTTTAATATTATCCCATTGAAAGCCCTGTTTCCTAAAGGATTTTTTTAAGCCACAGTAAATTCAAAGGCTTGAGGTTACCCCAAACAATCATCTCCAGTCCTCATGGATACTGGATACTCAGCTCAATTATCCTGTAACAGTTTGGCCGCGTCAGCGGGTGGATACCAGTTCTCATTTCGGCACCACATGGAACACAGGTAAAGCTGTCCCACCTGAATACCGCTTTTCAAATCAGCAGCGACTCCCGCAGGAACTGTATAACTGATACGGATTTTAGATATTTTATTCCAGCTGGCATGAGGCGGAGTAAATTGCCAGGCAATAGAGGCCCAAACCCTGCCTGAGGTGGTTTGACCAAACCGGTCTAATCCAATCTTTGGATAATAGCCCCCGAGAGCACTCGCCGAAAAGTCCAGGCCCACCAGAGGATGAGACTCCCTGCCAGCAGCATCAAACAATTCCAGTTGGAATAACCCTGCCACCTTGCTGTCATATCCAACATCAGGGACTCCCCTGTAATGCATTACGGGTGCCAGTTGATCCCAGGCATATGACTTCCTGGGGAAAGTCGTCATCAGGGAGAGAATCACAGGTTCAGACAGCTCAATAGAGGCCGTTCCGGGTCCGGTACATTTCAAATTCACCCATCCGGTAGAAGTGACTTCAACAGTCCCGCTTCCCGAACACCCGGCGCTACTCCAGAAAATCCCTTTGGATGCGTCTGTTAATGAGCTGAACAGGCCATCATTGGGAAGAATGAAACACAATCCATCCCCTTTCATAAAACCAAAGTTATTACTGGTCGTCGCTGAAAACTCATCATCCTCAACTGACAGACAAAATCCAACTCCGGTCAGCAGAAGTGTCCCGGCCAAAATCAAGATGCGATTTATGAGCTTCATTTTTTATCACCCATGGGTACCAAATAAGGATTCTTCAAACTTCTAAAGACTTTCAAGTTTTTCTGATTGGGGTCATAAATATAACAGGCATCTGTGACGAAGCAGACAAATCGGTCCCAACACCCAACCCCCAAGTCATCGCCTCGGAACACACTGACACCCGGGTCAAGCGGTGCAACAGGTACAAACGCAGGAGCACCCTTGTTCCGTTTCTTTAAATCCATGATGTAACACTTGTTCATGTTATCTTTGTATTCACCCACCACAAACAATGTCCTATCCGGACGGAATACGGCACCCACGGGGAAATCAATATCATAGGGCCCGCCCAGTACAGACCATTCACCCAGTGTCCCATCGGAATGAATATCTGATGATTCCAGATAAACTAATCTTTCACCTGTACTCCGGTCCAGCCTCACACCCAGACAAATCACTTTGTTTTTTTCTCTGGATACCGCAACCACTGGCCCCATGATTTTCTTAAACGAGGGCGCAGAATCCCATACTCCAAAAGTCGTTGATTGAGGATCACTGGAGGTAAATTCTACGGATGAATAATACGTATTCCACTTACCTATGCCACCGAAAACATAAAGTTTATCCTTAATAACCAGGGTCTCATGAAATTCCCGCGGCGTTTTCATCTGCCCGGTTTTCACCAACCGCCCCCGAAGTTTATCCTTCAAGGTAAAGACCTTGATCGTATCTATAATTTGATACTCTTTCTGGAGAGTCTGATGTCCACCCGAAAAATAAATATACTGATCAGAGGCACAGACAGCCATGTTGGGCCAGACATCTGTTTTGGCATAACGTCTCCAGACGATTTCCTTATCTGGTGTAATAACAGCCCGGGCAATCCCAAAATCCGTTGGCATAAACATGGCTTTCGGAGTAGATAGTATCGGATACCCCAGGGAGTTCATACTTCCCCGATCAGGAACAGTGCGCCATCCACCCGGACCAGCGACGGACCACTGATACAGGCACAAAAGGATAAGAAATATAAGAATAGTCATCTTCTTCATGGGAGTCTCCTTAGTGGCCATAGTCATAACTCAGTCCATACAGTTTGATTTCTTTGACTTGAACTTCTGTTGTAAAAGGCAGAGGAATTGAGTTACACCGGGTCGTATCATTTATATAGTATTCATTATTGAAGTAATCAAACGGGGGAGGATTAGGAACATAGGTCAATCCCACATATCCTAACTTGTAATAGTTTTCCTGAGTTGGACAAAATCTCCAGTTAAAGGTAATCCATTCCGTTGAGACAGCAAAAGTGCCATACGTGAAGGCTCGTTCATAACTGTACCGGTTAATCCCTCCAGGATAAGCAGTGTCAGTATCATATTTATAAACATTGAATCCCCTGTCTTCGATACACTTCAAAGTAACCGCTTCCAGATATCCGGGACTGACCATGGGAGTCCGCAAACCGTAAGGTCCCAGGTAAGCAGAATTAATAGAGGGTTGGAACTGTCCAAAGATGGTTCCGCCGCAATAGGTACCTCCCCTGAAGGTGACCTGAACCAGAAAGTCCATCCGTTTGCTGGTGGACATATCCAGAGGAATGTTTTGAAGGTTAGGTCCCACTCCCACCATGGGAGGACTATAGATAAATCCACTATCCGTAGCAAAACATTTCAGGACCAGATATTGCCCCACATCATCAAAATACGCAGAAGAATCTCCTCGAAAGAAACCATCCTGTGTGGCCCAGACGGTCACATCACTGGAAGTACGAATCATCTGTCCGTTATGCGGCAACAAATAACTAAAGTCTGTTGTTGTTACGGTCCATGAAAAAACACACTGGGCACACAAAATCAGTATTGAAAGAAGTATCCATCGAATATATCTCATGGCTTCAGGCTCCTATTCCGCATCCACTGAAATTCCGTACAGTTCAATCTTATCGACCATAACCCCTGAGACATAATCCACACCGGCAGGAGTATAAGAGAGTCGCAGGTTACGAATCTGCCACCAGTCACAAGGATTTTCGGGTAGCAGCGTAAAGGTCAGGATATTCCAGTCCGGCATGGAAACCCCAGATTGAGTATAATCCATCAATTGTCCGACATTGTATAAAGTGGGTGGAGTAGCACTCGCACCGGGGCTATGGCTGAGGCTGTTTTCCATCAGGACAGAGAAGGTGCCGGGAATCAATCCTGAACTGTACAAACCATAGGTATTTTGAGTGAGTCCCCGAAGACGGATTTTAATCATCAAACCATCCGTTACATACTGGTAAGGGCCTATTGAATTGTCGGAATCATTGATAAAAGTAATCGGTTGGAATAATACAGTTGTTCCGGAATAGTAATAATTCGTTATCATCGAACCTCCGGAATTATAGGTCGTTAAGTTCGAGGGGCAGATCTGAATCACAGCAGACGTCGTCGCGTTGGATTCGGCTTTCAGATAAACACCCGTTACTCCATTCACCGTGGTAATAGATGCACTAGTTTGTCCGGGAGTACAGTAAGATTCCCAACCTGTTAAATCATTGAAATTGGGATTAAATAAACAGAAGGTGTAGTCCTGGGTCGTATAAGTTACAGCTTCTACACCCGACATCACGGACAGTAACAGAACCAGGGTAAATAGTATGATGATTCTCCAGGTCATAGGTGCCGCCTTTCCACCCAAAGAAGGACTTGTTTCAAGTTGATATAACTTTCCACTCCTCCCGGAGTGGTGTACCGGAGTACCAGTTCATTCAGAAGAGTATAATCCTGGGGAATGACATTTAAGACAAAGGAAATAGAACCCGTTGTATCGGAGGACTGAAGGTATGACTGTTCTGAACCAAAGACCAGAGAGGACCGGACAGGTATTCGGAAGGCAGAGGTATCACCCGACACAAAGACTTCAAATTCTCCACCGGGACAGACTGGGTTTGAGGCTTCGTATCGAATCAGAACACCCACCAAATCTACGGGGAAATTAACGGGAGCCAGGTCAATAGGTTGCCCATGTAGCAGATTGATTTCACTGTACCCTCCGGTACTGGACACAGTGAGCTGGACACTACCCGGACGACTGAGGATAGACCCGCCGGCGGAACATACCGTATAACATCCTGCCGTTCCCGCAGAAAAGGTTCCTTTTGATGGCAGCTGTGAAGTTAAGTCATAACGATAGGATGATGAGACATCCAGACACCAGGAAGAAGCGACTAACAACACACAGAAAATGAATGTGATGAACTTTATGATCCAAGACAATATCCAGGCCTCCCTTTTATGATATTGTCCCCTAATTTACAATTCTAATATATATTTGTCAACTCTATTTATTCAACCCCAACAAAACGGGTATCTCCCACCCTATTAATGAGATATAAAAACCCTTTCCAACACCATAAAAAAGGAGCTGAGATTTCTCCCCGCTCCTTTGAACGCAAGTAAATTTATGGGACTATTTCTGTTTCAACTTCTTTTGTGTCAAAAAGATTATCATCCACAGAGAAAACAATCTCTCCCTCAAACTGTAATTTCTACTTCCACCCTCTTCGTTTCTGCTTCGTCAGATGAACGAAGAATCCACGGAGTGAGTCCGAGCAGGTCCGTGGATGAGTCGAAGGAAAAAAGAGAGAGAAAGACAGGGGCAATAATTAGAAATGAGAGGAGAAAAGGGGATAACTTAAGAGGGGAAGGGAAATCAAGCACCCGTTCGTTTGAATTTCTTTTCCAACTCCGTTTTACTCAGTCGGATGACAGTAGGACGACCATGAGGACAGGTATAAGGGTTAGAACAATCCCGAAGACGATTGATCAGGGATTGCCATTCCTGTTGGGTCTGGGAATCACCGGCCTTGATTGCGGCACGACAGGACATGACAGAGGCGATTTGGTAGCGCAATTGGTCGGTAGCCAGCCGGTCCGCATAAGATGTAAAAGAATCCAGTAAATCCCGAATGATTTCCTGAACATTGATTCCATCAAGTAATTCCGGAACTGCCCGGACAGCCCAGGTATTCCGTGTCAGAGGTTCAATGTCAATCCCCATCGCCCGAATATCTTCCTGATATTCCTCCAATAGAGAGGTCTCTCGTGGAGTGAGGTCTATGGTGACAGGAATCAACAAAGGTTGAATCGCAGGCGCCTGACTCTCCATTTTGGGTAATAATCGCTCAAACAAAATCCGTTCATGGGCGGCATGCTGGTCCACAATCATCAGGTCAGTCCCCTGCCGGCAGATAATGTAAGTCTCATCCAACTGGGCCAAAGGTTCCAACTCTGGAAACATGTCGGTGAATAATTCTGGTTCGGCAGGCAACCCTTCCTCAGCCCCAGCTTCAGCGGCACATGAAGGCCGTTGGAACGGACGGCTTTCCGGATTGATTCCAGCCGGAGGGTCATTTGGGATTTCACTGACAGGTTGAACCGTCGCCAATAAATCCCCGGTGACCGGTTCACACGCCATATACCAGTCTTTTAATACGGACCGGTCAGACAATGTTTTTTGGACCTGATTATAAAAATCCATTCTTCGGTAATCCGGGAACTTCGGAGTTGCAACAGAACCGGGATAACTGTTGTCCGATGAAACAGGCTTGTATCCTGGGGTCTGGATGGGTCTGGGGTCTGATTGTAAGAGAGGGTCCTTTAATGTTTCATCAGAAGGGAACGCATTAGCACCCGAAAGATTGTCATAAGATTCTATCCGGCTCTGGAATTCAGGAATCACAGACTGTTGCCGTAAAGTCCTTTGAATAGCCAGGATCACCGCTTGTTGGACATCTCGTTCTTTGACGAATTTCACTTCCAGTTTAGTAGGATGAACATTCACATCCACCCGTGCCGGGTCTATCTCTACAAACAACACCCCGACCGGATAACGACCTGTCATCAGGAACCCATGATACCCTTCTAAAGCCGCATTATTGAGAGGACGATGAATTACGAACCGTCCATTCACAAACACCATCCAATGAGACCAGTTCAATCGGGTATAGGCAGGACGACAGATATATCCTCGAAGTTTCATCTCCGGGATTTCATCCGTCAATGTCAATAAATCCCGATCAATTTCCCGGCCCAAAACACCAATGATTCGTTCTCGCGGGTCAGTTGCCGCCGGAAGATGTAAGACTTCCCGTCCATCATTCATAAGCCGGAACGAGATATTCGGGTAAGCCAGTGCCAGATGTGTCACCGTGGTTGTGATGTGGGTCGATTCGGTCGAATCCGATTTCAAAAACTTCAGTCTGGCGGGAGTATTGTAAAACAGTTGCTGAACCGTAAAAGAAGTCCCTACCGGTGCTCCAGTTTCAGATTCACCGACAATCCTTCCTCCTTCCAGTTCCAATCGGAATCCAGAAAGAGCGTCAGCCGTTCGAGTAATCAATTCCACCCGGGATACAGAGGCAATACTGGGAAGAGCTTCCCCACGGAATCCAAGGGTTCGGATGGAATACAAATCTTCCGCAGAAGTGATTTTAGATGTGGCATGCCGTTCAAAAGATAACCGGGCATCATTGGGAGTCATCCCGCAACCGTTATCTAAAATCCGGATACTGGTTTTCCCGGCACCTCGGATTTCAATAGTAATTTGAGTTGCACCGGCATCGATGGAATTTTCTACCAGTTCTTTAACAACAGAGGAAGGCCGCTGGACGACTTCTCCGGCGGCAATTTGATTGGCTATAAATTCTGGTAATACATGAACTTCAGGCATGGTCTTGTCATTATACAACGGTCAGACAATCTGTTTCAGGACAATATTGATAAAGTATCAATAAACGCCTCTATGATTGGACGCAATAATTCCGGGTCCTCATATTCCACGAAAGTCATTTTAGGGTGAGGATTACCCGCCATCATCGCCGAAGGAATATGGCGAGCTGTTTTTTTGTCAAACAAGCATAAGACTGGAAGGTTGCGTTCCAAAGCCCGCGCTACTTCATACCCTACTCCCAGACTGGGGATAGTCACTTCGGCCACCATGGCCTCAGAAATCCGCAATTGGCTCATATCTCTCAAATAGATAGCTCTGGGCGTCAGGCCGGCCTCACCTTCCCCTTTTTCTCCCACATTCGGGTCAGTCGTTTGTGGACTGGTGATTGTATGCCCCAGAGATTCAAGGATTTTTTGAATTTTCTGATAGACTTCCAGTCGTTCACGACCCGCAGCAATGGAACCTGACAGATATATTTTCATAAAATCTCATCCTTTACAGAGGAATGCCCCTGTTTAATTTTACAAAATCATGCTAGCATGACAGGTTAATTTCCGAAAGGAATTATTGAGCGAGGGATATAAAAATATGAATACTACAGACTCCAAATTACCCCTGTTAGACGGCGGTTTCTGGCAAATGGGACCATTGCTGCAAAAAGACTGGTCTGATAATGCCTACATTGCCGAAGTCGGTCATATGGTGGATCTTGGGATGAATATCCTGATAATCCAATATGGAGCCTGGTGGGACAAGGATGAATGGACCCTGAGGTCTCTTTATCCCTCAACCAGTATCCCGACCGAAACATCATTCATTGACAGAGATACCATTCGAGATATTTTGAAGGCTGCAGACCAGTTGAATGTTCAAGTTTATCTGGGTGATTTCACTATTCCCCGGAATTGGCTGGATGACCCTGCCCGATGGACAGCCTGGTGGAACGACAGTAGTCATACAAAGTTTAGACAGGATTTCGTCCGGGAATTCTCCAACCATCCCTCTTTTGCGGGCGTTTATCTCCCCAACCAACCCAATCCGACCAACATATTGGACAAGAATGTCAGGGATTTATGGATCAATGCAACTCGAACCGCGGCGGCCACCATCAAGGAAACTAATCCAGCCTTAAGCATTGTCCATTCCATCGGACTTTACGGTCAATCCTCAGAGTTTGGGTATCCTCTCCCCCCAAAACCTGATTTTCTGGACACCTTCTGGAGACCCTGGATCAAAGATATCCCGGAAATTGATACATGGATATTACTGGATGGCATCGGGACCGAACTATCCTTCCTGGATCATACCAAAACCTCTCAAGCCTGGGGTAAATCTATTTGTCAGGAATATGGCAAATCGTTCTGGGTAGATGTAGAAAATGCCCACATGTCATTTGACTGTAATAACCACTCTTTTACCCTGGAAGAATTGATACCGTCACTGAAGATTGCCAGTATGTATGGGGATAAACTCATTACTTTTGATTATCTGCATTACATGAGCCAGCTATCCACAAAAGCAGAGGCTCGGCAACTCCACATGGATTATCGTGAATACCGGAAAAAACTGGTTCCCTGATTGTTTCCTTTTTTGAAATAAATAACCCGGGGCTATCTTCATGGATAACCCCGGGTTTTCTTATTTATTCCTCTGGTGCAACTTGAATTTAAAACCGTAAATGTTGCATCGGTTTCTCATACTTCATAATATTGCGCCACCTTTATCCTCAGTTATGACTTGCGTACCGGCCTGATATACTTCCAAAACCGCGTCGGATCATGATATAGGTAAATGATTCTACCGGGGGAAGCATCAAAGCAGTAACCCGTGCCTGCATAATCAAAGGTTGCCATTGCCTTTTCTATTTTTTCCTCCACACTACGATTTTCCTGCTCATAATCGAATGGCCCATGTTCAAAAACAATATACTCAGCTTCGGGAACATCAATCATAAGCATCTGTGGTGGTATTTCGCCCTTATAATCAAAAGGAAGCCGTGCGCCATAACACTCTGTATGTGGAATACCCCAACCGCAGAGGCTACCGGCCGGATCATTAATGTACGCCATAATATGTCCGCTGCCGCTGTTAGACTCGCTTCCGCCCTCATCGTCCAGCTTGCCCTTGATACTATCAAGCAAGCCGCAAATTGTTTCACAGTCCTGCCCCGGAATGAGGCTTTGCTTTTGCCAAAAATCCCAATACCCATTACTTTCATAGTTTTTAATGTGTAAAAACTTGTGGGCTGGAATGGTCACAAAATATATTTTGATGTCCTCTGTGGATTTGATCATGCCAATTTCTCCGATTCCTAAAAAGTAGCGGTCAAAGGGTATTATTTTGGTACGAAGCACAACAGGTGTGGGGTTTTTACGGTATTCGCTTGGAGTTATGCTGTAGGTTGCCTTGAAAGCTCGTGTAAAGGCTTCATGTGATGAAAAACCATAATCAAGGGCAATATCCAAAATTCCTCGTTTGCTGTCGCGTACATCTATCAGAGCAAAAGCCAACTTTCTAAGCCTCAGATAATCTTTGAATTGCATACCCGAAATTTCCTTAAATTTCCTCGTAGTATAAAATTCGGAATACCCCAACTTGCGAGAAAGAAACCTCAGCGTAAGTGCTTCATCATCACGATGTTTAATACATTCATCAATTTCATCAACGATTATCTGGATTTGTTTGTGCCACTCGTACATTCGCCTTCACACCTCATTTCAACCACTCTATCGTCATTATATGGTAATGGAAATCGCATTACTTGATTTTACTTGCGATAAGCCAGATGTTTTAGTTTACACGTTTTCAACCTTTTGACGAGCAAGACGCAATGCTCTCTGGAAATCCCTCACAAATCCCCCTGCCAACTTGAATTCAAAACCGTAAATGTTGATAATCAGAGGTAGCTCTATGGCAAGTCAGAAGAAGACTTTATGATGAACATAACAAACATAAAAACGCCCACGGTTTTCTTTCTATTATGTTTGTTGGTTTTTTCCGGGTTGTGGTTCATTTATCCTCAGGAATTTATTGCATCAGACCCGTGGACCTATTCCCAACAGGCAAGCCAGTTTTCCAAAAGTTTCAACTGGGGCGATAGTGATGTTTTCAATCACCGGCTGGCAGTGACTCTCCCTGTTTCGATGCTCTACTCACTTTGCGGGATAACCATCCGTTCCACTCATCTCTGGCCCCTGATTTGTTCACTCCTGGTCATGTTGACAATATGGATGGCTCACTCCAAACCCGAAAAGAAAGTCATTGGAATATTCCTGTGTTTATTCAGTATCCCATTGATGAAGGCCTCCACGACTTTGTACCCGGACATCATTGCCACGGCCTTCATGGGGATTTCCACATGGATACTGTTCCGCAGGGATAATTATGCCGGAACGATTGGTCGGGTTCTCAAACCTGTGGCCACAGTCCTTTTCCTGTTTATAGCCTTTTTGGCAAAGGAAAGCGCTTACTGGATAATTCCACTCTGGATTTATTATGCCTGGAAAGACCTTACCCATCCTTTCCAGAAAGAGTCGATTAAAACCTTTTATCTGACAGCGTTTATCACTGGAGGTGTTCTTGGAACAGGATATCTGATATTCTGCAATCAAATATGGAGCGATCCTCTGGCCAGGTTCAAAGCCATAGAAGCACTCACCGGACATCATCTCTGGTCATGGCATTTAGATTCCTCAGCAAGTTTGCTGAAACGGTTAACTATCGCTCCGGCAGACCTGTTACTGAAAACTTACAATCCTTTTATCATCATCTTATTTATCCTGGGCCTGTTCTTCGATTCATCCGCCTCTAAACCCTGGAAGTTTTATACAATGTCCTGCCTCCTGTTTTTCTGGTTTGGGTCAACCAGTTTCAGTCAGTATGAGCCGATGCCTCTGGTTGAAAGAATGTCTCTTCCCCTGTTACCGGGGATATATATTCTGGCCACAGAGGGCCTGTCCTATTTAACCCGGCAAATATCTCGAATTATGAAGTTTTCATCTACCGTAGTTCTGATTCTCCTGCTTGCCCTCATGGGATTACCCTTTTCTCAATACTTCTATTCCTGGAGAACCAGGGGGAGTGATGAGTCAAAAGCTCTCACCGTCATAAAACAGGATGTATTGACCCATCCTGACAAACGATACCTCCTCCTTTGCTCGGATGTTCGAAGTCCGGATTCATTATCGTTTTATTTTGGATATCAGTATCCTGAAAATCTCGCTGTAATGGAGTTTGATTCCGTTGAAAAAATTAAACCATTCCCTGATGACCTGAGGGTATTTGTCCATAAGGAAAGAGCAGCCACACTGGGAGCTATGTATAAGACCCCGGTTTATTATGAGCAAATTCTGGCGCTTGATTTGCCCCCTTTGTATCAATCCCAAAATGTTCTGGTGTTTGATTGTCCTTCCACGCGATTCAATGATGTTTTTACTCTGGCTTCAACTCTTTCGAACCCCTCCAGCCATCCCTAATCAAATCGTTCTCAGGTAATTCCGAATCAAATCGCATTGAATTCTCAAGGGTGTCGCCATTGTTCCGGAGGTGTGGACACCCTGATTAGGTTTTATGTGAAAAGATACTCTCACGACAGGCCTCAGTGCCTGATTGTTCATTGACAATTGAATCAGAATAGAATGCCTGTATATCGAATCATGTCTACCTGCTGATTGTTATGGATTTGTATCGTCTGGAGGTTTTGTGAAGGTTACGCTTGCAATTTTCACAAATATTTGACATATTGGCATGGCTTGACCCTGTTTATCGGTTGAGTGTCCCTGTTATGAATATTTGAAAAGGATACGATGGAATGGAGTCAGATGTTCGGAAAGTCACAAAACCCCAGGTCGTAGTCGCTGGACATATCTGTCTGGATATCACACCGGACATGAGTCAGATGAAAATCGACAGTCCGGAAGACTTTCTACACCCCGGGCAACTTCGTCAGGTAGATAGTCCCTCCCTATCCACCGGAGGGGCAGTGTCCAATACGGGACTGGCTTTACTCCGGCTGGGGATCTCGTCGATCCTGATGGGTAAAATCGGGAAAGACCCTTTCGGTGACGTCATTTTGAAAATACTGAAAGACCGATGGAAAATCAATCAAGGGATGATTATTACACCGGGTGAAGGGACATCTTATTCAATCGTTCTGACGCCTGGAGATTATGACCGGATGTTTCTGCATTATCCTGGAGCCAATAATACTTTTGTATCCGATGACATTCGATATGATGTTGTTTCTGATGCCTCTCTGTTCCATTTTGGGTATCCTCCATTAATGGAAGCTCTATGGAAAAATGATGGCCGGGAACTGGTAGATATGTTCAAAAGGGTAAAAGACCTTCATGTCACGACCTCTCTGGATATGGCTTGTCCAGACCCCAACAGTCCCTCAGGAAAGATTGACTGGAAACTCATTTTGTCGAAAACTCTGCCTTATGTGGACATTTTTCTTCCCAGTGCCGAAGAAATATTATTCATGCTAAATCCAGCCCGACATCATGAATTATGGAAAAACTCCAAACCCGGAGGACTTCTGGAAGCCATGACCGAATCGGATATTATCGGGTTAGGTTCCACCCTTTTGGAAATGGGTGTAAAAATCGCAGGGATCAAATGTGGCACACGGGGGATATATGTCAGGACAGCTCCCCTGTCGGAGATAAATAAAATTAAACGGCCAGGAACCTGGAACCCTAATGAGTGGGCCAACAAAGAACGATGGGAACCCGTATATCTGGTGGAAGACTTTGTAAATGCCACTGGTGCGGGAGATGCCGCGATTGCCGGATTCCTGGCAGCCTTCATCCGGGGGTATTCTGTGGATTATGCCCTCAGGTTTGCCGCTGCTGCCGGTGCCTGTAATGTGATGGCCCCTGACACTCTGTCGGGAATCATGTCCTGGGACGAGACAGTTGCCCTGGTTCGGTCTGGATGGCCCAAACGGCCTTTCAAAATTACCACTCCGGGGTGGATACCCATATCTTTTGGTCAGTGGGCTGGTCCCCAAGATCAAGCATTTCAATAAATATATAGATGACAGGAGACCCTATCATGGATCCGCAACAGGCTGATGAAGCGCGTTTCAGAGCACTTTCCTATCTAAGTCAGGCAGGCATCATCTTAACTCCAAAAGAACGGGACTCCATGGAGATTACAGATTTAGGCCTGGGCCGGTTAGAAACGGTTGGAGTACAAATTGTTGTTTATGTGAACACCCAACGATGTTGTGCCAAGGAACTCATCCTATTTCCCGGTCAGATATGTCCAGAGCACCGTCACCCCCCGGTAGATGGCGAACCAGGCAAGGAAGAAACCTTCCGATGCCGTTGGGGCACCGTTTACCTTTATGTTGAAGGTGAAGCCACCCCCAATCCCATGGGAAAAGTCCCATCCGATATAAAGGATTTCTTTACCGTCTGGCATGAAATAATACTGAAACCGGGGGAACAATACACGTTGAGCCCCAACACTTTACATTGGTTCCAATCCGGACCTGATGGAGCGATTATTTCCGAGTTTTCCACCACCAGCCGGGATGAAACGGATTATTTTACCCATCCCGGTATTAAACGGGTTTAAAGATGGATTGGTTTTCCATTATTATTTATGTAACCTCTTTACAGGACCCGTTTCAAGGTATAAACGGTCTGAATCAGTAAAACTTAAGGTATAATCAATAGATTCAACCAACAAGTTGGTAAAATTATGCGAATTTCAGAGAAAAAAATTAATCGAATGACCCGAAATATCCTTGACGCCATTATGAAAGATGAAAATGTGCGGAAACTGGGTGATTCGGCAACGATTGAAGCGGAAATCAAGGCGGTGATAGTCGCCGACCTGAAAATGGAAGATGCCATTGAAGAAGAGGCCCGACAGCGATTGGATGATAAACTCAATAACAGTATCCTTAACCGCAATTCAATGGACTATCAGCATCTCTTGAGGAAAACGATTCAATTGATTGCCCGGGAGAAAAAATTCACCATTTAGGAGGGGGATAAGGACTGGAAACCGGAATCCCCAAAATATGGGGAGGATGGGGTCCTTCCCATAAAAGCGATTATGGCAGCTAAATTCAGTGAAGAAAGAATAGAGAGTCTTGCAGCAAAGATTGCAGACCAGTTGGATGAGAATGATCTCATCCGGACTACTATGATTCATCGGCCCAAAATGATTCAGAAAATCAACAGGGCCATCTTCGAAGATCAGGTAATGGAAACACAGATTGAGCAGGAAGCTATCAAGCAGTTGGAACCATTGACCAAGAAATATGCCCCCGGTTCCCCCCAGTGGGAAGCCATGTATTTACAGGCTAAGGAACGTATCGCAGCCAAAAAGAATTTCGATTTATAAATCACTCTGATAATCATAAAACAGCGTAATGGTCGGGAGTACCCCGACATTTCTTTAATTACGAGGTGGATATAATGCCTAAGAAAGTATTAGTAACAGGTGGAGCCGGTTTTATCGGTTCTCATATTGTGGATGAACTCGTTCGGAGAGGTCATACTGTCCGTGTTTATGACAATCTGGAACCCCAGGTTCATGGTCCAAATGCGGGTATTCCTGAATACCTGAACAAGAATGTTGAGTTTATCAAAGGCGATGTTCGTGATCGGGATTCACTCCAGAAAGCATTGGATGGAATTGAAGTGGTGTATCACAAAGCCGCCGCGGTAGGTGTGGGTCAGTCCATGTATCAGATCCGTCATTACATGGATGTGAATACCATGGGAGGCGCAACGCTTCTGGATATTCTGGCCAACGAAAAGAATTCTGTTGAAAAACTGGTTGTAGCGTCCTCCATGTCGATTTATGGTGAAGGAAAATACAACTGCAAAAATTGCGGGACCATTTATCCTCGTCTCCGCCCCGATGAACAATTGGCCAAAGGCCAGTGGGAAGTCTTCTGTCCCCAGTGCGGTGCTGAATTAGAGAAAGTCCCCACCGATGAAACAAAGCCTTTAATGCCCACCTCCATATATGCCATTGGAAAACGGGACCATGAAGAAATGTTCCTGTCATTTGGCGTCGCCTATCGTGTACCAACCGTAGCTCTTCGGTATTTCAATGTGTATGGTGACCGTCAAGCCCTCTCCAACCCGTATACCGGTGTGGCAGCTATCTTCTCATCCCGAATTCTAAACAACAACAGTCCCGTTATCTATGAAGATGGGATGCAGAGCCGTGACTTTATCCATGTATCAGATATTGTTCAGGCTAATATGCTGGCTTTGGAAAAATCAGAAGCCAATTATGAAGTTTTCAATGTCGGTTCCGGTATTCCCCAACCCATCAAGTATGTTGCGGAAGTCCTGATTGAGAAACTCGGTAAACAGAATGTTTGTAAGCCAGTCTGCGTCGAGAAATTCCGTAAAGGTGATATCCGGTACTGCTACGCAGATATTACAAAAATCAAAACCAAACTTGGCTTTGAACCAAAAGTGAAATTTGAAGACGGTATGGTTGGACTGACTCAATGGGTCGCCAGCCAAACCGCTGAAGATGGATTCGAAAAGGCACGCAAAGAACTCGAAAGCCGCGGCCTGACCACATAAAGAACATTAACGAAAAAGGTATTTATATATGGCGTCATTTTGGAAACGCACACACAAATGTAACGATTTACGCAAAGCCCATGTAGGACAGGAAGTATCTCTGCTGGGTTGGGTACAAAGAAGCCGTGACCATGGTGGATTGACTTTTATTGATCTACGCGACCGGACCGGACTGGTTCAAGTCGTGTTTGACCCGGCCGAAGGAGATGATACCCACAAGCTGGCACAAAGACTCCGATCAGAATATGTCATCGCCATTAAAGGTACGGTCTCTGCCCGCCCTGAAGGCACAGTCAATACAAATCTGGCCACCGGTGAAGTCGAAGTACGGGCAACCGGCCTTCAATTATTGAACAAATCGGAAGTGCCTCCGTTCCTGGTAGAAGATGATATGGATACATCCGAAGATTTACGGATGAAGTATCGTTATCTGGACCTGCGGCGTCCCAAAATGTATAAAAATTTGGAATTACGCCATAAGGTCATCAAGGTCCTGCGGGATTATTACGATGAACAAGGGTTCCTGGAAATAGAAACTCCCGTTCTTTATAAGAGTACCCCTGAAACCGGTGCCCGGGAATATGTAGTTCCCAGCCGAGTCAATCCGGGACAGTTTTATGCTCTGCCCCAATCCCCTCAGCAATTAAAACAAACACTGATGATTTCCGGTGTTGAACGGTATTTTCAGGTTGCCCGATGTTTCCGTGATGAAGATTTAAGAGCGGACCGTCAACCTGAGTTTACACAATTGGACTTCGAGATGTCATTTATCGATCAGGAAGATATTTTTAACCTGGTTGAACCCGCAGTGTGCCGCGTCATGAAACAAGTCTTGGGCATGGATATTCCCAGCCCGTTCCCCCGCATGACTTATGCGGAATCAATGCTCCGGTATGGTAATGACAAACCGGATACTCGATTCGGCCTTGAAATCAAAGACATCAGTGATATCGCCAAGACGGTTGAGTTCAGTGTGTTTGCCAAGACCGTCGAAGCGGGTGGAGTGGTTCGTGGGGTATGTGCCCCCGGATGTGCGGGATATACTCGCAGCCAGCTGGATAAATTAACGGACTTTGCCAAACAGATGGGCGCAAAAGGTATGGCCTGGATGAAGGTCACCGAAACAGGTATTGAGACTCCGATTGCCAAGTTCTTCAAAGATGAAGAAGTGAAAGCTATTTTATCTGTCTTTGATGCCAAGCCCGGCGATTTGATTTGTTTTATTGCTGACAAGGCAGACACGACTGCCGATGTTTGTGGTCGTCTGAGACTACACTTTGGCGATGAACTTAAACTTCGGACCCCCGGCGTCTTCAATTATCTGTGGATTACGGATATGCCCCTTCTGGAATACCGTGAAGAAGACAAGATGTTCAAAGCACGGCACCATCCGTTTACTTCCCCGAGGGAAGAAGATGTGCCATTGCTTGATTCCGACCCCACTAACGCCAGAGCCAATGCTTATGATTTGGTGTTGAACGGAACGGAATTGGGTGGAGGTTCGATCCGTATCCATGATGCAGAATTACAGAAGAAGATGTTCAGTATCTTTGGCGTGACTGAGGAAGAAGCCGCAACCAAATTCGGATTCTTTATTGAGGCCCTTAAATTTGGTGCGCCGCCGCATGGTGGAATGGCCATCGGTCTAGACAGGTTCGTTATGCTGTTAACAGGAAGCCAGAGCATCCGAGACGTCATCGCCTTCCCGAAAAATCAGAAGGCTCAATGTGTTATGTCCGATGCACCCAGTCCGGTAGCCCTGAAACTGATGAGAGAACTTCACATCAAGTCCACAGTGCAACCCCAGTCCTAACTCATAAAAAAGTAAAAATAAAAGCAGGCAAGTCCACTTGCCTGCTTTTTTATTTGGTATGATGGAAAGATATTTTTCGAGAGTAGAAGAAATGACATCATCAAATGATTTGATTATACGACGGGCTTATTCCCGTGTCGGATTGATGGGGAATCCTGGCGATGCTTTTGGCGGTGCGGCTGTCGCCCTGACCCTGTCTGATTTATGGGCGGAGGCGACTTTATCGCCATCTGATCGATTACGATTTATTGAGCCGGGCATTGAGGTCTCGGACTGGGAAAGCCTGCATGATTTCCACCAACACATTCAAGACCGGGGTTATTATGGCGGGCGGCGTCTCATGATCGCGCTTTTAGAGCGATTGATTCAATATGGACGCGCCAATGGCCGGCCTTTCAAATGTCCCAATTTCACCTTGACCTGGCACAGCACCATCCCCAATCGAGTGGGCCTGGCAGGTTCGAGTGCCCTTCTTACCGCATCTCTGCGCGCTATTTTAGACTATTCTCAATATTCCGTTTCCAAACTGGACCAGGTCGATATTGTCTGGAAAACAGAAAAGGAAAATCTGGGTATCCCAGCCGGACCACAAGACCGGGTGGCCCAAGTATTCGAGGGATTAGTTTTTCTGGAACAAGGTAAAAACAGCGATTTAAAAGTGGAATCACTGGACACCAAAACCCTTCCGACTTTGTTTGTGGCCATTGATGGATCTTCCGGGGAAGGGACTGAAGTATTTCATTCCAACTTACGGGAACGATTCCTGGAAGGAGACCCTGTGGTGTTACAGGGTCTCAAGGAGCTGGATGGACTGGCCCGGGAAGCCAGAGACTTAATAAAATCCGGCAATGGACAGCAACTGGGACTCTTGATGGATGAGAACTTCAACATCCGGCAACGGCTGGTCCATCTAAACCCAAGACATTCGGCGATGGTGGAGCGAGCCCGCCAGGCCGGAGCACATGCGAAGTTTGCAGGTTCAGGAGGCGCTATTGTCGGCACCTGTGCCAAAGACCAATTGGGTAGAGTGCTGGAAGCTCTCCGACAGCATGGGTACCAGGTATTTCCCCTCACGGTAAAGGAAGCTGTGCAATGAAAGTCCGAAAAGCATTAATCACTGCCGCCGGGATGGGGACTCGACTTCGTCCTGCCACAGAAATCATCCCTAAAGTTCTACTCCCATTAATAAACACTCCGGTACTCCAACTTGTCATAGAGGAAGCTCTTCAGGCGGGAATGGAGAAGGTAGCCGTTATTGTCAGCCCCGATTCTAATCTGATTCGCGATTATTTTTCAAAACTGAAAGGTCCCTGGACCGGTGTCCTTGAGTTTATTGTTCAACCGAAACCCAAAGGACTGGGCCATGCCATATACTGCGGCCGGGAATGGGTGGGGAATGAACCTTTCTGCGTCCTTTTTGGAGATTCGGTTTTTCTCGAAACAAATCCCACACAAATTCTGGCCCAACAATATGAGCGATACGGTGAATCCCTGTTAGCCGTTCAACCTGTCCCTCCCGATGATATTCCCCGCCGGGGAATCATGGATGTTACAGAATCTCCCGATGGCCGGAAGATACTCCGGGGAATGGTGGAGAAGCCACGGGTGGAAGACGCTCCATCCAATCTGGGTTTCGTTGCCAGAGCCTTGTTTAATCCCTCCTTATTTGATGAACTGGCAAAGGTGGCTCCAGACAAAAAAGGAGAAATCCAATTAACGGATGGAGTCCGGACCTTATGTCAAAAGGAACCGGTAGAAGCCTGCATCATCTCTGAAGAGCGGCTGGATATCGGGAATCCCCATTCATACAGCCATGCGGTTTCCCGGTACTACGAACACTATTACCGTCAAACTCGCTCCTGATAAAACCTTCAATCTTTTCACATCGCCTTCAATTTGATATGATGACTTAAGGTCACAAGAATGACTTTTGGTCAGATAATGTACTGACTCTGTTCAGAAAAGGAAGAAAAAGGCAGGAGGAAGAGGATCCATGGGAACGGCAGAGCGGCGGCAGAGGGAAAAGGAACTGCGGCGGGAAGAGATCATCCAGGCAGCTGAAGAAATATTTTTTAAACATGGTTATGTCAAAAGTACCCTTGACCAGATAGCCGAAGCATCCCAATTAGCCAAAGGGACCCTTTATCTTTATTTCAAGAGCAAGGAAGATTTGTATTTTGCGGTCATTGGGCGCGGATACAAATTATTGATAAAAAAGTTCCAGGATGTTGCCTCTAAAAAAAAGCTTGGAGCTGAAAGAATCCGTGCTCTGGGGAAAGCCGGTTATGACTTCAGCCTGGAATACCCTGACTACTTCAACACCTTCCGATATCAAGACACGATTGGCCAATTCCTGTCTCAACCCAGTCCGAATGAGGCTGTATGCCATCAGATGGAAAGGGAAATCTTCCAATGGGTCCTGGATGCTCTGATTCTGGCGCAGGAAGACGGGTCGGTGAACAAGGTAAAGGACCCCATTAAAACCTCATTGATATTATTTAAGATGATGTGGTCTTTATTAAACAACCTGCAAATCAAAGACCACTTACTTGATGAGGAGATGGGATTCAAGCCGAAGGATATCTATTTCAGCTCAGTGGATATTCTGATGTCAGGCCTGGGCGAATCAACCCCGAAAACAAAATGATATAATAGCTTTTAAGATTTAATCACTATAAAAACAATTCAAGAAAAAATAAGGATACCACGGGCGTGAGGAAGTAACGAATCGAACATCACTAAAGTAATGATTCTGATTCCAAAGTGAATCAGAGGGAATCAGGTATGGAATAAATACCTGGCCATGGTGAGTTCGTTTCGCGATATCTTCCGGGATGCCGGTGGTTTTATTTTGTCTAAAATCCTACCCACCCGTCATATAATCGGATAGATTATCTCCATTAGAAACGACTCATCCATCATCATGTTTTCAATTATGGAGAAGAATATCTGGATGACTTTAAGTTTAGAAAATATCACATTTCAATATGAATCCTCACCGGGTCCCTTATGGAATCCTGTACGAGTGTCTTTCATGACAGGATGGACCGGAGTGATGGGGGCCAACGGCACAGGGAAAACCACCCTGCTCTGCCTGGCGACAGGACACCTGACGCCTTTGTCTGGGACTTTGATTGGAGCCGGGAGTTCCGTGTATTGTCCCCAGAGGACGGATGACCCTCCGGAACAGTTCAGAGAGTTTATGATGGCGGCGGATGGGGAAGCCTGGCACTGGCGGGGACTTTTGGGTTTGAAACCCGACTGGCCCGACCGATGGGATACTCTGAGTCATGGGGAACGCAAACGGGCACAAATCGCTGTGGCACTCTGGTCAAATCCGGAAGTGTTGGCGATTGATGAACCTACCAACCATCTGGACAGGAAGGCGCGAAACCAAATCATTCAAGCCTTACATGAGTTCCGGGGTATCGGATTAATAGTGAGCCATGACCGGGATTTACTGGATGAATTGTGTCAGAGGATGGTAGTGGTCGATCCGCCGGATGTCGTGTTGATACCCGGAGGATATACAGAGGCAGCAGCGACCTATCAGGCCCGGTTATCCGAAATGGAAACCACCCGGACCCGGGCAAAACTGGAAGTGGAACGGTTGGAAAAAGAATTCAAAAAGCGGGAGGCAAAATCCCGAAAGTATGCCAAGGGGTTTTCAAAAAAGAACCTGGACCGACATGACAGTGACGGCAGGGCAAGGATCGATGGAGCCCGATTGACAGGACGAGACGCAAAGGCCGGGCAACTCTCAAATCAGATAAAAAGCAGAATGAATCAGGCTCTGGATACACTGGAAAAGGCCCGCGTTAAAAAGGAATACAAGTCTCACTTCTGGATGGAAACGGAACAATATCCGGGTGACAGGCTGTCCATTATTCCACCGGGGAGAATCCCGATGGGAGAGAATCTGTATCTGGAGGTCCCGGAAAGGATACTCACACCTACGGACCGGGTGGCCATTACAGGACCCAATGGAGCCGGGAAAACAACTCTATTACGATACATCCTGGAACACCTTTCCATCCCATTGGAGAGGGTCGTCTATCTTCCGCAGGAAATAACCGCAGCGGAGTCTTCAGAAATCCTGGAATCTATCCGAACATTGTCAGAAACAGACCGGGGCCGGGTGATGACCATCGTCAGCTGCCTGGGGTCTCGACCGGATCGGTTACTGGTTTCGGAGACACCCAGTCCGGGAGAGGTTCGGAAACTGCTGTTGGCTTTGGGAATATCCCGGCAACCCTGGTTAATTATTCTGGATGAACCCACTAATCATCTGGATTTACCGACTGTGGAATTGCTGGAAGCCGCACTGAAGGAAAGTCCCTGTGCTTTAATTGTAGTGAGTCACGATGAACGGTTTTTATCAGCGGTCACAAATCAACGCTGGGAATTATAAAATGAAAAGGAGACGCTCGACATGAGCGTCTCCTTTTTTTATATGCCGATTACCGGGGGCCGGTTTTGCGGTGATAGTCACCACGGGAGAGCCACTTCTCCAGGAAACAATACAGGAGAATGAACATATACCGGGAACCCATTTCTTTGATTTTGAGTTTGGACTCGCCCTGTTTCCGATTGTGCCAACTGTTGGGGAGAACGGCATAACTGTATCCGCGGATAATGGCCTTCAGAGGTAACTCCACGGTGATGTTGAAATGTTTACTCAGGACAGGTTGGATACCCTGCAGGGTCTCCCGGCTGTACATCTTGAAAGCATTGGTCAGGTCATCATATTTTAACTGCATGATGATTCGGATGAAATAGTTTGCCATCCGGTTAATGACCCGTTTCAGGAGAGGATAATCATAGGTCTGGCCGCCGTTACTCCACCGAGTGCCAAAGACACAGTCATATCCTTCCTCATATTTCCGATAGAACCGAACCAGGTCATCGGGAGAATCCGAAGCATCCGCCATATACACCGCGACCACATCCCCCTTGAATTGTTCCAACCCATAACGGATGGCTCTTCCAAAACCATTAGGAGGAGGATTATTCACATATCGGAATTGGGCGGGGTATTGTTGTGTAAGTTTCTTCAGACAGTCTTCCGTCTTGTCCGTGGAAGAATCATTCACAACCAGAATCTCATAATCGATATTTTCAGAGGCCAACCGGTCCACCAGGGATTGAACCGTGGATTCGATACAGCCTTCTTCATTATGTGCCGGAATCAATATGGATAACATGTGAGTATCTGACAGCTTTCCTGTTTAATGAAAATTAACTTTTCCATATTACCTGTCCCGGCGTTACCTGTCAAAAAATTCACATAAAAATCACCCCTGCCCCTCCCGTCTGATTTATCTGATTTTCGTTTGATTTTTATCCTTAGAGGTAAGGACTCATCCACGGACCTGCTCGGAGATATTCCGTACCCCCTTCGTTTCTGCCTCGTTACTGGGAGGTGTCCACATCGTTCGATACACGAATGAAAGTTGTAACTAAAGTAGAGGTGATTTAGGGGGGTAATAATTAAACAAAATTTATTTTGGAGGGTATTATCCTATTGACATAAATCAGGTCATGTTTGATAATTTGGTATAAAATAAAGATAAAGAGGTGTGGAGCCTCTTTATCTTCAGTTAATTGGATTACTAGGTCAAAACTAGGTCTTTGCGTCGTTTTACTTTTATGTAAAACGCTTTTAGCCCGTATTGATGAGCATAAATTACACGACCATTTTTACAAGTAATACTTTTTGTAAAAATATAGTGATAATTCTTCATGTTTTTTTCTCCTTTCGTAGAAAGGTATTGATTTTAGAAAAAAGATTATCCACAACTCTTCTGTCTATACACCAATCAATGCCTTTTAAAGAGTCCATGTGCTCGAACACATGGGCTCTTGTTATTTCAGTTTCACAATCATTAATTTTTCGTCTTCTAACCATTCAGCATTAAACCTTTTTGGCTTTTCAATATCAATACCTGAATCAGCCACTACATTCGCAATAAACTCAGTATTTCCTATCCTTATATAGGAATGTTTTAGTTTTTCCTTAAAAGCATAAACATCGTTCAAACCGCTTTTTTCATCTACAGGCGCAATTCCAATAACCTTCTTCTCTCTGTTATAGCCAATCATCACATAGTTTGGTGTACCAAGAGTTTCAATTGCCTTTTTGTTGAAGGAAATCCCATATTTTGCAATAGTAACAAACTCTCCACCGCTTGATGGTTTTGACCACTCAAAATCAGTCATCTTCATAGCATACTCCTTAATTTCGTTTTGCCTTTAATTAACTTCATAACAAAATGCTTATTTACTTTACATATAACCCTATCATATCATTCATATAATGTAAAATTTTTCACAAATATTTGCATTAATATATAATATATTTTCCTATATAATACATTATATTAATACGCTTTCATTTATAGCTTTTTTAATTATTCATATAATATATTATAAAAATATCCATTTATTCTAAAAATATGAAAACTCGGTATCGCTTGAGTATCAAGAAAGGTTGAGTATAATAGGTACAGAGAGAAAATACTGTTTCAGGAGGAAGCTGTTTTAATAAACATTTTCTTTATTAGGTTTGAGGTTTTGTCATATAGGATACCAACAAACTGATGGTCAAAACTCAGTCCACGGCAACAACTTTATCCACCGCGACCACTCATTAACAATAAAGTTTCCCATTCGTGATTATCCCCCCTCACAAAAAGATATGAGGGGGGATAATAAGGGGATTACTTTTTGTAAACCCTCCACCAGGTCCTTGACCCCAACAGGATAAAATCAGCCAGGATCCAACTCATAAACGCCAGATATCCTCCCGTGAGTCCCCATTTCAAAACAACCGTAAACAGAAATGTTAAGGGAATAAAAACCAGGTAACTACTCGCCAAACCTTCCAGAGCAATATATCTGGTATCTCGCAGTCCGGTCAAAGCCCCTCGGAGTACCATATAGATTGAGGAAAAGAGGGGAGTCATTCCCACAATGCGGAGAGCCTGAAGGGCCAGCTGAACCGCATCCGGATTTCCCGGAAGGAAGAACCGTGCTATCAGGGGCGCCGTTGATTCCAACACCAGAGAAATAACAAAACCCACTAATACACTGAGTTTAAGGATTTGCCATATACCCTGTCTGACCAGTTCAGGCTTACCTGTCGTTTCCAGTGCCGGAATGAGAATCGTTGCCGACACCAGGAATCCCGTTGCCGGGAGATAGGTCAACAGGAATATCTGAAAACTGACTTGATGTGCTGCCAGTGAATCCGGACCTAACTGCTTTATAAATCCGATAAACAGACACATGGCAATATTCAAAGTCCCCGTATAAAATCCGACTTCAGACCCCATCCGGAGGAACTGTCTCCAGGGCCCCTGTTTGGGATTTTTGAGAGAGGTCCCTTCCCGATGATGCAGCCTATTGAGCTTGAAGGCCAGATACATTACTCCGGACAGGTAGGATAAACAGGTCGCCAACGCAGAACCCGGCACACCCAACCCGGGGAATATCCCCCACCCTTTTATCAAGAGTGCATCCAGTAGGATATTCATCAAACCAATCAACAGGGTTGCTTTTAATGGAGTCCGGGTATCCTGGATCCCCCGGAAATAACCAGCCAGAACCATGAAAACAAGAAACACTGAAAAGCCGGAGAACTCATAAAACAAATAACCCTGACCGTAAACAGCATAGGACTTATCAACCACGGAATGAAATACCCAGTGGCTCAGAGAACTGGCGCTGATGAAAAATACTGCTCCGATACCCAGAGCCAGCATCAACGCCAATGATAAAAGACGGCCGGCATCCTCGTTATTATTTTCAGCTCTGGACTTACTCACCATGACGGTGGTTGTGGTTCCCAGTCCTTCCATGAAATTCAACAACGTGACAGCAATAACATTTGAAATAGACACGGCACCGATGGCCACACTGCCATAATGCCGGATAAAAATCAGGTCAATGATCCCACACATAAAAATAGTTGCCTGGGATAACATGACAGGTCCGGCCATCTGTAACAATTTTGAGACAGAGGGAACCTGTGGAATAGATTCATTTAACTTCATATATGATTTACCCTTATAAATCGAAATAATCAGAGGGCACAAAGGCCCCGTTAAAGGTTTAGGATGTTCTTGTGGGGAGTCGTCCCGGAGTGTAGATACACTACTCCTGGGACTTTTTCATCAACGCGTTACAGCGAGAAAGGGAGGAACTTGATTAGAAATTGCTATTTTTGAAAATAATCGAATCATATAAATATGATAACTTATTTTGTCCCCTCGAATAAACCCGAATCGTTGCAAACGGCTGATTGACGGGGTATACTTGAGTTCTGAATAAGAAAAGCGATATTCATTTTAACTTCATTTCTCCAGCCCCCTGAATACATAAACCATCAGAAGTGAGGTTTTGGGGATTGAGGGTCTTACTTTGAGCCGAGTGTTAAGCAAGTCCAAGGAGTCATTCAATGAAGAAACTATTTAGAGAGCCTGCCAGTGGATTCAGCCACCTGTTTGGTGCTTTGTTGTCTGTATTGGCGCTGGTCGTTCTTCTATATATTGCAATCAGTAATCGAAATCCGTGGCAAATCGTTTCATTCTCAATCTATGGCGGCAGTATGATCCTTCTGTATGGCGTCAGTGCCGGATATCATTTGTATAACGGCTCCCAGAAAGTCATTGATGTGTTGCGTAAACTGGACCACAGTATGATATTTGTTTTGATTGCAGGGTGTTACACTCCCTTTTGTCTGACGATACTCAAGGGTGCCCTGGGATATACGATATTGTCCCTCGCATGGACCGTGGCGATTGTCGGAATCGTTTTGAAAACGATATATATTAATCGAATCCCACGATTCATCTATACGGGTATTTATCTGGTCATGGGTTGGATTTCCGTGGCAGCCATTGTCCCTTTATTCAATAGAACGGGATGGGGTCTGATTATTTGGTTACTGGTGGGTGGACTGTTTTATACCATCGGTGCGGTCATTTACGGATTCAAGAAACCTAATCTGATTCCCAACTGGTTGGGGTTCCATGAGATATTCCATATCTTCACGTTGTTGGGCAGTGCCAGTCATTTCTGGGCCATCCTCAAGTATTGTTAACCAGACTTTTTCCACAAATACAAAACAACCCTCTATCACTCGGAATCCGAAGTCATAGAGGGTTTTCTTATATCAGATAACACCGGATGGATGCGGGTGCTGCGCATGGGCCCTTTGTGTGGACACCTTCTAAAACAGCTTCATGAGAGGATACTCATACGGCTGGCAAAATGCCAGAATGTTTTTTGACAATCAAATCAGAATGGATAGGTCAAATTAATAAAAGATGATATTGACCAGGAATAAAAATATCAGGGTAAGGACCAACAAAACAGTGGTAATAATCCCAATCCCGATCCATTTCAGCCATGGACGATATCCAGGAAGACACATCACCGGCAATTCAATATGGAATTCCCGAATCTTCCGGGTAATTTCTTCCGTCCAGGGAGCAATCGGCGGATTTTGGGTCAGAACAGGCCGGGTGGGTGCTGTTTCTGGAGTTATCTTGGACCGGTGGTCGGGAGTAACCAGATATTCCCCTAAATCATTTCCAAACCGGACTTTTCCATGATAGACCATTAAGACCGATTCTTTTGGATTCGCCCGAAGTTCAAACAGCGTTCCCAGAACTTCTGTCCATCCCCCGGGAATCTGGATACGGAAGGGATGTTCACCCCGTTTCCGAGGGGTAATGAAGGCCAACAGGCATCCTACTTTTAACAGGTGTCCCTGAAGGGAATCCGTCAGTTCGAAATGGGAGACACTATCCAGCCAGATTTTGGAACCATCCCGAAGAATCAAAAAAGCCTGACTTCCGGGGGATGTCCGCATCCGGTCACCTGGGAATAGTAAATCACCCATAACCGCAGGTTTAGGAATGGACTCATTCTTTCGGGAAATGGATACTTCACCACGAAGAACCACAACCCGACCTACCTGTTCAGCCTCCTGTGCCTTGATCATGATTCGGTCATGAAGTCCGGGGTCTGGAGTCTCTTTTGGAAGGGATTGAAGTAGTTGTTCCAATTTATTAAAGTTTGAGGAGGTCATAATATATCCTCTTTCCGAATTCCCCGCTTTAGTAATGCCTCTTGGAGTTTAGCTATTGCACGATGAGTACCCGAATGGACTGTTCCTTCATTCATATCCAAAATAAGGGCCACATCACGAACAGGAAGACCCTGCAAGTGCCGAAGAATAATCAATTCTCTGGACCGGGAGTCCAGATCCTGAAGTGCCATATATAAAATCACACTGAGTTCTTTAACAGCGAGTGCTTTCTGGGGTGAGGGTGTTCGGGCGGGATAGTCACCAGAATCACGAGGTACCCGGTCATCAGGAAATCCCTGATGACCGGACGGTAAAAACCGTTGGTACCACCGCTGATTCTTGCGTAATTCGTCAAATATCCGGTTCCGGGCAATCCTATATATCCAGGGCTTAAATGGCCGCTCTGGGTCATACCGGTGCCGGTTTTCTACGACTTTGATGATGATATCCTGGAGGATATCTTCTGCCGTAGAAGGATCACGGAAATAAATCAAGGTAAAGTTATATAAGGCTGTTTCGTAACGCAACACCAGTTCCTCAAATGACTGTGACTGCCCGGCCTGATAATCACGCATCAATTCTTCATCAGTCCGAATCAGGACGGTTGATATTGTTTTCATTCTCACACCCTGATATTACTTACGAACAAATTGCCTCTATCTTCCCATTGAAAGGAAGTTTTCTTTATTCACCTTCGGGTTTCCGACGCGGCCCACCGAATCCAGAAGACGGACGGGGACGACCGCTACCGGAAGATGGACGGGGCCGGGAAGTACCACGATCGGAAGGACCTCTGCTCGGGCCACCAAATCCAGTCCGCCGAGGCCGATCTGAATTATAGGGACGCGCTCCTTCAGGACCACTTGAAGTCCGTGGACGATAGGGGCGTTTTCCATCTGCACCCGGTCGGGAAGTTCCTTCTGCCGAACGGGGACGGAAGTTTCCACCTTCAGGACGTCCTGCGCCACCGGAAGTTCTGGGGCGGTATCCACCTGAAGAAGGCCTTCCAGAATCAGAAGTACGGGGGCGGAATGGCCTCCGTTCTCCATCAGGTCTTGGACCCTGCTCAGAACGGGGACGATATCCACCGGTTGAGGGGCGGCCACTACCTTCGGAAGTACGGGGACGGAATGACCTACGTTCTCCATCAGGTCTCGGACCTTGCTCGGACCGGGGGCGATATCCTCCGGTTGAGGGACGGCCACTACCTTCGGAAGTACGGGGACGGTAGGGTCTCCGTTCTCCATCAGGTCTTGGCGCCT
>CAZXWN010000003.1:0-182024 GCA_964644695.1 uncultured bacterium | reverse complement strand
CCTTCGGAAGTACGGGGACGGTAGGGTCTCCGTTCTCCATCAGGTCTTGGCGCCTGATCATTGTACCGAGGATGATATCTTCCACCTAAAGGACGATTTCCACCCTCAGAGGTACGAGGACGATCTCCATCCGGACGTGGGCCACGGTCGCTGAAGCGGGGACGAGAATCCCCACGGTCAGACCGGGTATTTCCATCTGCTTCGCGTGAAGATGAGCGATATGGACGACTTCCATAGGAAGGCCGTCTATCACTGTATGAAGGCCGTGATGGATAGAATTGTTCTATCAATGGGTCACGGAAAGGCTCTCCAGACTTATCATCATCGTTTGAACGAGACCGGGGACCCCGATCACTGAAACCGTAATCCCGTGGTTTATCCATCGAATCGCCTGAACTGGGGCGAAAAGATGACTTATGTTCCTGGAATACATCCATCTTTCCCTGTAATTCTTTAAAGAGGGACTGGAACCGGATTTGGAGAGATTCTCTCTGGTCCCGGGTCAGATCCATCTGGTTGGCACTTCGCTGTTGTTCCTGAAATACTTTCAGGGCATCAAAGGGGCTGGTGGCCGCTTCGACGGCATTTCTGGCTAAATCAAGACATTCCAATGCCTTGTCATAATCCATCTTCTTTGTCAGACCGGCAAAAATGTCATAATCGGTCCAGGCTTCCTGAATAACATCCCAGGCTTCTTTCTGGTCTTCTACCAGCATCACGCGAGCTTTTTCTTTATGAAGTTTTGCGGCTTCACCAATTTTTTCTTTGGCAGCTTTCAGTCCCGCTTCAGTCCGTTTTTCGGCAAAGGGTTTTGCGGCTCTCGCCAGTGTTTCAATTTCTTCTTTGAGGATTTTTGATTCCGCTTCTTTGCGGTCAAAGGTAGCCTGTTGTTCATCTTTTAACTGTGTATGCAATGTATTTAGCCTTTCCCATAAATGTTGACGGGGGTCTTGGGGCAGATCAGGTGCTGCCAGGAATTTTTTTCGTAACTGCAGGACTCTATAAAGCAGGTCTTTATACTCAGGATGTTCGGTTGCAGTTGATTCTTTTTCCAATTCAACTAGTTTTTCTTCTAATTGTGCGAGGAGATCCTGGGACTCCGGGTTATTCTTTTTACTTGTCATGATATACCTTTATATCGGGTTAGTGTGTTGGCTCTCCAGTCTGCTTCAGCAAGACATTATGTGGGAGAACCTGTGTGCTTGGTTTTAGAGGTCTATGACCACCAATTGATAGATTTCCGGCGTTTTAATTGTGACGCGTGCTGGAGGATTCTCCATGACGATGTCATCTTTCCGGGTATAGGAGAGAATACGAATTTTTCTGGGTGCGGTCCGGAACTCGAGGGTAACATCCTGCGGTTCCCCCCAAACCACCTTTGACGGTGTGGGGATAAGGGTTCCGTCGGCGATATAAGAGCCGAGGGTATTCACCATGTGGACCAATAATTGCCCTTTCTTGAGTGTGTGGGTAGTCATCAGCGGAGATTTCCCCGGTGATTGGATCCGGAAGGTGACGGCTGGATTCGGGATCAAGGATTGGAGCCATTGGGCCAGAATGGCAGTTTGGGCCTGGTTCTTAATGTCGGCGTAAGGCTTTCCTTCATTCTGGTATTCCTGGTGGAATTCACTGCCCAGAAGAGAGGGGAAATAATAAGTTTTCCCTTTGCCGTACAAGTTTTCAAACCCCTTAATGTTGCCGTCCAGAGTCAGGGGTTGTGCAGTTCGGGGTGTAGAGTTGACAGGTTCTGTTGTCATTTCACTGGTCATTTCTTCCACTTGGAGAGTTACCCCGAACAGACGCTCCAGTGATTTCCGGCGTTTAGAATAAACAGGTACGCCGTTTTCATCCTGAGTCCCGGTGTAATATGTTGCCACCAGGGTTCCCCCTTTTTTCACAAAGGCTTCCACAGCCTTCAAATTCCTGTCCGATAACGAAAATACATTGGGAAGCACCAGGACGTCTATCCCTTTAAGCTGGTTTTGAGACAGGGTTTCTTCAGTTATGGCCCGGTACGGGAGTGCATTGCTAAGGCACAACTGGCCCCAGGCAACTGAAGGGATAACATGACTGGATTCCCAGCGGGGATCAGTGTCTCGGCTTCGCCGGGAATACATAATACCCAGGGGGGAGGTTATTCTGGAATCCAGATAGGGTTGGAGACGGTCTCGTTCGAAATTGAAGTATTTTCGAGGTTTGTCTTCTGGGGTCATCCCATTTAAGTAAACCCTTGAATGGCAAAACGAAAGACCAAAAGCCTTGGTATGAGCCCACATGAAGTCTTCTTCCTGGGGGTCATATTGGTTCAGAGTCTCAGCCTGGTCCGCAAATGGCAGGCACAGCACCGAGACATCTCTCAATCGGGAGGCTTCATGGAAAATACTGGCTTCCACCCCGATTTTACGCCAACTATAGAAATCAGCAGGATTATAAACTTCCCAACACAACGCCTCAGCAGTCTCCATCCCGGCTTCTGGATAGAAGCCATGGACCAGAGTCGGCCATGCGGCATGACTGGAATTTGATAAGCAGATGTTTTCTACGGTTGGGAATTCTTTTTTCATATTTTTATAAAGCCACACCCGGTAATCTAACAACCATCTTCGTCGGGTTTCGTGCCATTGTCGCCAAGCATCACTACCTGCAACTTTGCTTTTCCGGTAAGATTCAAACAAATCCGTACCATTTTCTTTTTTCCATCGGGCCTGACATACAGGACACCCACATCCACAATAAAAACAGGCGTCATCACTCATAACGGCGTCCACCCCGGTTTTTTTTACGAAATCTGATAACAGATTCCAGTAAAATGCTCTAAACTCGGGATTATTAGGGCAAAAAGCCCAGGTGGCATACCCATCCCACAAAGTCGGTTGTCCTTCGGAGTCCAGACTGTACATCAACCAATTTTTATGGGCTTCTTTAAAATTTTTATCCGTGATCAAAACATTCGAGTGATGTTCCGCCACTTTAATTCCATATTTGTGGCATTCTTCCACGACCGCTTTTGTTACTTTAATCTGGGCATCCAGATTAGATAATGTATCGTAAATATAATGATGCCCGCCCCCGCCAATAATAATTCCGGTGACACCGTTATCCCGGAAGGTCTGAACATACTTTTGAATATCCTGTTGGGTCAGACCGGGATGAACAGACATAAACGCAGAACGGTCAAATCCGGAGATAGTTTTCGCTGCACTATGATTAATCATCAGGCATATTGCCATAGCCAAGGTGAGAACTCTTATCATATATCATACCTGTTTTTTGGATAAAAGGTATTCCCCTACACTTATTTCATTATTCGGGTTTTCATCAGTCGTTTCAACAATTCATTACAATATAACGAGTTAGATAGAATAATCCCAGATTAAATTAATTTAAAATAAAAGATTTTTACTCTTCATTTTCCAAGGATATGCCGGAGACCCGATTCCAAATCTGGATACCTGAATTGAAAACCAGAGGATTCTAACTTGCCGGGCAATACACGGGCACTTGATAATAGCAGAACTTCAGCCATTTCGCCTAATATAAGTTTCAGGGCCCATCCTGGAACGGGAATAAAAGCCGGGCGGGACAGAACCTTTCCCAATACTCGATTAAACTCCTTTTGTTGTACTGGGTGGGGACTGGTCATGTTCACAGGACCGGATAAGGTATCAGTTTGAATCAGATGATATATGCCATAAATCAAATCATCCAGTGTAATCCAACTCATATACTGCCGCCCCGAGCCCATTAAACCACCTAAACCCAAGAGGTACGGAAGTAACATTGATTTCAGAGCCCCTCCGGCGGGAGTCAGAACAATTCCGGTTCGGGGATGGACCACCCGGATTCCCGCTTCCACAGCAGGCCAGGCCGCAGCTTCCCATTCCCGACACACTTCAGGTAAGAACCCTGTGGCGGTTTCTGTCTGGGTTTCAGTCAGAATCTCATTTGCCCGGTCCCCATAGAATCCGATGGCAGAGGCACTGATAAACACACGCGGTTTTTTATTCAGTTGAGCCAGGGTATTCGCCAGAAAGGTTGTGCCTATAATCCGACTAGACCTGATTTTTTTCTTCTTCGCTTCATTCCACCGCCCATTCCCAATGGATTCCCCGGCCAGATGAATGACAACATCCATACCTTCTAATTCAGCAGGGTTTATCTTTTCTTTATCCGGGTCCCAGAGAATGTCATTTGGCCCCGGATGTCTTCTGACAATTCTATAGACAGTATGTCCACCGGTAGTCAGGAATGCTGACAACTGGGTTCCAATCAATCCGGTGGCACCAGTCATCGCAATTTTCAATGGAGTTGATGGATAGCGGTGGTGAGTTTCTAAATCAGCAACAGTTATTTTGTGGCGGTAGTCAAACCCTTTTTCAATACGATTTCGGATATATTTTCCAATCATCCAGTCAGATATTGGCGATAAAGGAAGTCGATATTCAATTTGGTCCTGCAACAAGCTAAACTGCTCATTATCAGGGAGAAAGCGGTGAGTATGGACAAATTCCCTGAAGGGGCCTTCTATCTGAGTGTCTTTAAATTGTCTTAAGTGTATGTAATCAGAATGAATTACAGTCCATTTCTGGCGGAGGGGACCTATTTTTGTTTCAAGGACCCTCTTCGTTTCTGCTTCGTCGATCCGACCTTCCTGGAAAAGAATCTTGACAGGTTCAAAACCGGGGGTCAGTCGAATCAAAGCCCCAGGTCGAAGATGCCACATCGCCAGTTCATCACTGGGACAGGGTATTCGAGTCGTTTTAGTGAAAGTGTTTCGTTGCGATGCCATCAGAAAATTAATCATTCATCAAGGATAAAGACGGGTGATTTCCCATGTTCCCGCTTTTTTCTCATACAAAAACCGATCATGTAAACGATGGGACCTTTGCTGCCAGAACTCGATTCGGGAAGGGATCATCTTGTATCCCAACCAATAGGAAGGTCGGGGGATAACCTGACCATGATATTTTTCAGCAAACTGCTGATACCGGGATTCCAAGCGTTCCCTATCAGCAAGAGGCTGACTCTGCTGAGAAGCCCATGCACCGATTTGGGTTCGCCGTTCTCGTGTCTCAAAATAGTCATCGGCTTCCTTCTCTGACCCAGGAATGACAGTCCCGGATAATCTGATTTGACGGCGTAAAGGACTCCAGTAAAAACACATGGCGGCTCGAGGAATCAATTTCAGAGATTGACCTTTTGTGGAGTCAGTATTCGTGTAAAAGACAAAGCCGCCAGGCCCACATCCTTTCAACAGAACCATCCTGCTGTCAGGATATCCATTCGGGTCAATGGTAGAGAGGCATACGGCATCCGGGTCAAAATCATCGGAACGAAGAGTATCCGCTTCCTGATACCATAGATTGAACTGGACAAAGGGGTCATCAGATAAATCAAAGCGGTCCAGTAATTTTTCCTGCCATCCCATAGTCACTTACCTCCCATGCTTCCAATCTGAATTTTATAACAATAGAAACAGTTATAAAGTGCCCAACTGCCAAAAAGGAAATAGTTGGATAACTAAACAATCAATACAATCAAGTTATTTTGAGGAATCAGATTTATTAGAAGTCCAGGGAATCTGGTATCCAGAGATTCCCAAAGCCATCAAGGAGCCAATCAATCCGAGAATAATCACACCCATTATGTAGAGGGATTGGGGGTTACGGGGATGGACCCGGCAGTTAACAAAACCGTTGCGTTGGAGATAATAGGAATGCCCTTGCGTTAAATCAGGAATAGATTGTTTCAAATACCCAGAAGGAATCAATTCTTTTTGCACCCGGTCCGGGAATCCGAAGATTTGGAAACCCATCTTCTGTTGACCGGAATGAGTGTTGTTCCAGCTATTCACCGCCGCCTGGAGGGTTGCCATATTCTGGTGACAATGTCGAGTTGCCGGAGGTGTTAATACCCGGTTTCCACCCCAAGCCAACAGGACGGCAACAATCAGTCCTACAGAAAAATACAGGACAGCAATCTTCCATGTCAGAGGTTTGAATTTATCCATATTGGTTTCCACTATATCGGAGATTAAGGATTTCTTCAATCACAACAATAATAATTATCGGCATCTAACAAAATTTCTGATACAATCATCAATTAATTTAATTATCACACTCATTGGGAGGCACTGCATGAAAAAAGGCGATTTATTATGGTTGGGGGCACTCGGATTAGTTGTTGTGTATCTATTAGGTTTTACCGAACAGTTTAATGGATTAACAAAAGCATTTCCATACCCCATGGGATTCCTTAAATTCTTTATTCTGGCAACCATGGGCGAAATTCTTGCCATCCGGATTGTCACCGGAGATTATAAGAAACCGGTAGGACTTGTCTGGCGAGCGGTAGTCTGGGGATTCTTCGGAATGATCTTTGTCTTTATCTTCCCGCTTTTTGCGGCAGGCGTGAAAGATGCTGCGGCAAAGGGTTTACTCCCCAAAATCATCTATGCTAAGGGTACGTTGGGAGCATTTGGTTTTGCTTTCTTTACCAGCATGATTATGAACCTTGCTTTTGCACCGACATTTATGGCCTTCCACCGCGTCACGGATACTTATATTGATATGGGGAATGGCAATTTAAGTGAGATATTCAAGCTGAAGATGAATGATGTTGTTGGGAAAATCGACTGGAAGGGATTCATTTCCTTTGTTGTCTGCAAAACTCTTCCATTCTTCTGGATTCCTGCACACACCATTACTTTCTTACTCCCCCCGGAATACCGAATTTTGATGGCCGCGTTCCTGGGTATTGCCTTGGGTGGTATTCTGGCTTTTGCCAAACGGCGTGCTGTAAAATAATCCTGGATACACATAAGTATGAAATAAAGAAAGGCCGGCTGATTCAGCCGGCCTTTTTGTATGCGTATGGTGATTAATCAATGAATCAAAGAGCGATATAGATCCGAATATTGTCTGGCGGAAGAAGTCCACGAATAGTCAGAACGAATGGCATTTTTTCGGATACGCTCCCAAAGGGGTTTTTGGTGGTAGTAACTCAGGGCGCGTTCCACTGTAACCAGCAACTCACTTCCTGAATAGGCATCAAAAGAGAACCCGTTACCTTCACCACTTACAGGATTAAAGTCTCTGACTGTATCTGCCAACCCACCTGTGGATCTCACAATGGGTACTGTTCCATAGGCCATGGCAATCAACTGGCCCAAGCCACAGGGTTCATATTTGGAAGACATCAGGAATAAATCCGAACCGGCATAAATCATCTTCGCCAGGTATCCGTCGAATTTCAGGTTCACAGCTACTTTCTCAGGGTATTTCCCTGCCAGCCATTTGAAGAGGTCGTGATATCGTTGTTCACCTGTTCCTAAGACGACCATTTGCATATCCAGCGTCATGAGGCGTTCAGCCACTTCGGCCAGGATATCAAAACCCTTCTGGTCCGCCAGCCGGGAGATGATCCCAATCACTGGAATATCATGGTCACTGACCGGGAGGTGATGGTCTTTGAGTAAGTTAATTTTATTGATTTGTTTACCTGCCCAGTCCTTTTCGGAGAAATGCGCCGCAATTTCGGAATCCTTCTGAGGGTTCCATTGGTCATAATCAACGCCATTCAAAATACCGGACAGGTCATATTGCCGTTCCCGAAGCACTCCATCCAGACCGCATCCACATTCCCAACTCTGGATTTCCCGAGAATATCGGGGAGATACGGTAGTCAATTTATCAGAACAAATCAAACCACCTTTCATCAGGCACAGATTCCCATAGAACTCCATAAACTGAGGCGTAAAAGTCCAGTCAGGTAACCCTAAAATGGGGAGTTTACCCCGGTCAAAAATACCCTGATACGCCAGGTTATGTATGGTGAACACGGTTTTCACAGATTTCCAGAAAGGGTCGTCCATGAAAAATAATTTCTGATAAGTGGGAAGAAGTGCCGTCTGCCAGTCATGGCAATGCATAATGTCCGGCTGCCAATTCACACCCTGAACTAAAGCCATTACAGCCCGGCTAAAGAAAGCATATCGTTCTGGATTGTCAGGATAATCCCGACCACCCTCCATATAGATTTCCGGGCGATGGAAATAATGACCATTATCAATAAACCAGACTTCCACTTCAGAACCGGGTAAATAGCCACGATAGACATTGAAACCGGGTTGAAGGGAGGGAACAGGTCGAGCTATTTCCCAATTTTCGAGGATTTTTTCCAAGCCCCATTTTTCACGATTAACATGACGATATAACGGCATTACGACTTTGACATCATGCCCCAACTTCGCTAATGCCTTGGGTAATGACCCGGCAACATCCGCCAACCCACCCACTTTAGCAAAGGGGGCTACTTCAGCTGCGACAAATAGTATTCGCATTTTTACTCCCTGATATAGGCAAAAGACTTCTTGCCCCGAATCCTGCCGGCTAATTTACGGCATCTCATGTATTATAAGGAAAAATCGACTAACACTGGGAATCCTTTTCGCGTAACGATTTTTCTTGTTCTCATCTTCGCCACCGCCGGAAACAATCCGATATAAATAGAAATTATTTTCCAGTCAATCAATTTTATTCAAGACTTCAAAAATGAGAGAGAAGAGAGATTGAGTAAAATGAGGTCCAATTAGTCCAGCCCTTAAAAAATAAGGGGAGCAGCGAACAGGCAGATTTATTCGATACGAAGAATCCATACTCAGACACTCCTATAGGTGATTGATTGTCAAGGGTAAACACGAGTTAAGAGAAGGTTGTCAGATAAGGGGTTACCGAGTATAATCATAGAAAGCCAAACCGAGCTTAATCCGGAAAAGTGCACCCCGGAAACAGGAGTATCTAGAGAATGATCGACTATTTGCCGGTTTTTTTGTTGATAGCCATAGCGTTAGCCTTATCGGTGGGAATGATTGTTGCGTCAGCCTTACTGGGTCCCCGCCGGAAAACAGGCAGAAAACTCTCCGCCTATGAGTGTGGCATGTCCCCAAAGGGTGATACCCGTCATCCCTTCTTAGTGTCCTACTATTTAACAGCCATGATTTTCATATTATTTGATGTAGAAGTTATCTTCATGTACCCTTGGGCTGTTACCTATTTGAATATGGCGCCGATGTGGTTTGGATTAATCGAGATGGTGTTTTTTATTCTGATATTAGTCGCAGGTTACTTTTATGCATGGAAGAAGGGAGCCTTCGAATGGGATTAGAAGAATTTATAAAAGGTGAAGGATTTCTAACCACCTCCATAGAGAATGTGATTAAGTGGGGCCGGAAAAACTCTATCTGGCCGGCTACATTCGGATTGGCTTGCTGTGCCATCGAAATGATGTCTGCATCCGCATCCCGATATGATTTAGCTCGATTTGGTTCAGAAGTATTCCGACCCTCTCCCAGACAGTCAGATTTGATGATTGTATCCGGCAGAGTGTCCAAAAAGATGGCCCCGGTCCTTAAACAAGTTTACGAACAAATGGCAGACCCCAAATGGGTCATTTCCATGGGAGCATGCGCTTCCTGTGGCGGCATTTTTAATAATTACGCTGTCGTACAAGGTGTAGATCAGATTATCCCGGTGGATGTTTATGTTCCAGGATGTCCTCCACGCCCGGAAACTCTCATCCAGGGAATCATGATGCTTCAAGAGAAGATACAAAAAGGCGACCCCCGGAAAGACCCAATCATTATTCAAGGTTAGTTAATACCTGAGAAATCAATGGGACTCATGAAAAAATGACCACAACATTGGAAACCTTACAATCCCAATTTGGGACAAAAGTTCTCGAAACAGGGGAAAACAGAATGGGCCAGCCGGTTGCCATTATTAGCCGGGACAGCCTGATTGAGATAATGACTTTCCTGCGAGATGATGCTAATCAGGATTATAAACTCCTGTGTGACCTGACCGCTGTGGATGGTTATCAGGCATCCCCCCGATTTACGGTTGTTTACCAGCTCCGGTCATTAACCCATCATGCAATTGTTACCTTGAAAGTTAAAGTAGATGCGGATGAGTCTGTCCCCTCCGTCTCAGGAATATATCCCACAGCTAATTGGCTGGAGCGAGAAGTGTATGACCTGATGGGGATTACTTTTGAGGGACATCCAGACCTTCGCCGAATCGTCACTCCGGACCACTGGGAAGGCCATCCATTAAGAAAAGATTATCCTCTGCGCGGCATGAACGAGCCCTTGTTTGTTCCGACAGCAGATGATGTATAAAGTAAGTCAGGACATGCATACCATGCCAAATGAATCAAACATAACACCGGGCAATCTCCGGACCATGACACTGAACATGGGGCCGCAACACCCCAGTACCCATGGTGTATTGCGCCTGGAACTGGAGCTTGATGGTGAAATAGTCCATTCCTGCCGGCCGCATATTGGGTATCTTCATACCGGGGTCGAAAAGGAAGCTGAATACAAAACTTATCATCAAGTCATCCCTATGACTGACCGTCTGGATTACCTGTCCCCCATGTCAAACAATCTTTGTCATTGTATGGCGGTAGAACAACTTTGCGGTATCGAAGTACCGAAGCGGGCACAATATATCAGAGTTATGTTGACGGAGCTCACCCGCATTGCCAGTCACCTTGTGTGGCTCGGCACCAGCGCAATGGACTTAGGTGCCATGACAGTATTTTTATATTGCTTCCGTGAACGCGAAATGATTTTGGATATGTATGAAGAGGTGTCCGGTGTCCGGATGATGTCATCGTATTTCAGAATTGGCGGACTCAGGGAAGACATTACCCCGGGCCTGATTGAGAAGGTTCGAGAATTTGTACGCATTTTCCCCGACCGCTGGAAAGAATACGATGGTCTTTTGACTAAAAATCCAATATTCATGAATCGGACAAAAGGGCTGGGCATCATGTCAGCAGAAGATGCGGTGGCTTATGGGTTAACGGGCCCCAGTCTGCGTGGCAGTGGTGTGAAATGGGACCTTCGCAAGGATGCTCCCTATTGTTCTTATGAAGATTTTGATTTCGAAATCCCTGTTGAAACAAACGGGGATGTGTACTCCAGATATATGGTCCGGTTACGGGAATTGTTAGAATCCTGGAAGATCGTAAAACAGGCTCTGGAAAATCTCCCTGAAGGTCCAGTCATGTCGGACAACCGGAAATATTGTCCCCCTCCCAAACCAGAAGCCAAAAAGAATATGGAACAACTTATCCATCACTTCCTTCTTTACAGTGAAGGATTCAAGGCTCCCGAGGGAGAGGTTTACAGTGCCGTTGAAGCACCCAAGGGTGAACTGGGTTGTTACCTGGTTAGTGATGGAAGTAATAAACCCTATCGATGGCATTGGCGTGGGCCATCATTTGTGAACTTACAGTCTCTGCCTGTCATGGCCAAAGGCCGCTACATTGCGGACTTAGTCGCTATGATTGGGTCGATTGATATTGTGTTAGGTGAAGTGGACCGATAGAAAGTCCCACAGGATTAAACCCCTGTTGATTTTAAGGAAGCGATGAACATGATGAACAACCGTCAGACTCTGGAATTCAGCCCGGCGGCTCTCGATAAGATCGAGGCCCTGAAAGCAAAATATCCGAGCACCCGCTCGGTTCTTTTGCCGTCTTTGTATCTGGCTCAGGAGGAATTCGGTTACTTGTCCGACGAAGCCCTGCACTATGTGGCTGGGTTATTGGACTTGGACCCAATGGAAGTGAAGTCCACCGCCAGTTACTATGTCATGTTTCATCGTAAACCCATTGGAAAATACGAACTAGCCCTTTGCACCAACATCTCCTGTGCTCTTGAGAGGGCCTATGATGTCTTTGAGCATTTGAAAAAAATCCTCAATGTAGGTAACCACGAGACAACTCCGGATGGGTTATTTACTGTCAAGACTGAAGAATGTCTGGGGGCCTGTGGTTCTGGCCCGGCAATGCTCATCAACGACAAACTCTTTGAGAAACTAACTCCAGAACGTACTGAACAAATCGTTAATGACCTGAAATCCGGACTCTCACTGGATGAAGTTCACCATAAATACCAAGGCACTAATGGTCGCTCTATTCAAGAAATCCATAAAACAGGTAAAGAAGTTCTCTTTACACGGATTATCGCTAATCCCGGTCAGTGGATTGATGCTGACATGTATGGAGATTACTCTGCACTTCGAAAATGCCTGTCTTCTCATAAACCCGATGAAGTCATTGATATCGTCAAGAAATCGGGGCTTCGAGGAAGAGGCGGCGCTGGCTTCCCGGCAGGGATGAAATGGAGTTTCGTTCCCAAAAACATCAACAAACCCCGTTATCTATGCTGTAATGCCGACGAGTCCGAACCCGGGACTTTCAAAGACCGGCAGATTATGGAAAGAGATCCCCACCTTCTCATAGAAGGGATAGCTGTGGCCAGCTTTGCGATTGGAGTGAATAAGGCCTTCATTTATGTCCGGGGCGAATACCATTTCTCCATTCAATCCCTAAACAAAGCAATTGAGCAAGCCAAAGCCAAAGGTTATCTCGGTAACAACATCTTTGGTTCTGGTTTTGATTTAGATATCGTTGTTCATTCCGGTGCAGGTGCTTATGAATGTGGCGAAGAATCAGCACTTTTGGATTCTCTTGAAGGCAAACGTGGCGAACCTCGACTTAGACCCCCCTTCCCCGCTGTCAAAGGCCTTTACGGTTGCCCAACCATCATCAACAATGTGGAAACACTCTCATCCGTCCCCGCCATCATTAATCAGGGTGCGGAATGGTACGCCTCCATCGGAACCGAAAAAAATACTGGAACCCGTATTTATAATGTGTCGGGCCATGTCGTCAAACCCGGCCCTTATGAACTCCCAATGGGTATTTCCCTTAGAGAACTGATTTATGACTACTGTGGTGGCATTCGGGATGGTCGAAAACTAAAAGGCGTCATCCCCGGCGGTGCTTCCACACCCATTCTTACTCCCAACGAAATAGATGTTCAGATGGATTTTGATTCCCTGGCAAAAGCAGGGACCATGTTAGGTTCGGCCGCGGTCATTGTATTGGATGACCGGACTTGTATTGTCCAGGCAGCTCTGAGGATTATGGAGTTCTACCGTGATGAGTCCTGCGGCAAATGTACTCCCTGCCGGGAAGGCACTTATTGGCTGAGCAACATATTGCGCCGCATTGAAGAAGGCAAAGGCCGAATGGAAGACCTCGACCTGATTTTAGATATCAGTGACAACATTGCCGGCAAGTCGTTCTGTCCGTTTGGTGATGCGGAAACAGGTATCCCTATTTCAACGGTCAAAAAATTCCGAGACGAATACGAATATCACATCAAACATGGTAAATGTATGGTGGATGGCTCTCTCAAACTGATTTAACAAGAACTGTTTTTATAGATTTCTGGAGCTGATGGCTCCCCAGGATAAAAATGACTATGAGTGCGGAAAACTTGATTAACCTGACAATTGACGGAAAACCGGTTTCAGTACCGGCCGGCACTACCCTATTAAACGCCGCCAAACAAGTGGGCATCTCTATCCCCATCTTCTGTTATCACGGTGAACTGCAACCTATCGGCGCCTGCCGGATGTGTCTGGTGGAAGTCGAGAAAATGCCTAAACTTCAGATTTCCTGTGCCACCACGGTTGCAGAAGGTATGGTTGTCTGGACCCGTTCTGAAAAAGCACTCAAGGGTCAAAAAGGTATTTTGGAATTTTTACTCATCAACCACCCTCTCGATTGTCCCGTATGTGATAAGGGGGGCGAATGTGAGTTACAGGACAACACTTTTGCGCATGGTCCCAGTGAAAGCCGGTTTGTTGAATTCAAACGCCGTTATTTTAAACGCAATCTGAATCAAGTTATCCGACTTGATATGAACCGCTGTATCATGTGTCGCCGATGTGTCCGCACCTGCAGCGACATTCACGGACAGGGTATCCTCGGTGTCGTTGAAAGAGGCTTCCGTTCTGAAATTGACATGATGCCCGGTGCGGAAAATAAATGTACCTTCTGTGGTGACTGTATTGAGGCCTGTCCGGTCGGGGCGCTCACCAGTATCCCCTTCCGGTTTAAAGCCCGTGTCTGGGATCTTACGAAAACCAATACCGTCTGTACCTATTGTGCAGATGGATGCCGAATGACTCTGGAAACCCGCGAGCAGGAAATTCTAAGGGCTCGTGACCGACTCACTCCCGGTGAATATTTATCCACAGAACACCTCTGTGCCAAAGGTCATTTTGGTTTTGATGTTTTTAATTCGGATAAGAGATTAACTTCACCCCTCATCCGTAAAGACGAAAAACTGGTTCCCGTGACCTGGGATGAAGCTATCCAGACTGCCGCAAACGGATTCAAAAAAATAATTTCTGACAAAGGTGGTCAGGCCATCGGTATATTGGGTTCACAACGAACCACAAACGAAGAGGGTCACCTCCTGAAACGTCTTGCCACTGACATCATTCAGACACCTTATATTGACCATCTGATGACTTCTGAAGGGGCCCTGCTAAACGAATCCTTCAAACGCCTGTCCGCTCATCCTGCATCTCTTGAGGATGTCGAAGTGGCTCAGGCCATCGTTGTTATTGGGACTAATCTTGAAGATTCCAATCCCTTCACTCGGTTAAAAGTGATTCGCAACCAGTACCGGGAAATCGGTAAAGTCATTACTATCCATTCATCCGATTCTGGGTTAAGGGGTTATATCCAACACGAAATCAAACCGGAATATGGGAAAGAACCTGTCATTATTGACCTGTTATCAACCGCTTTGAATGGGTCTTCTACGGACGAATCCATCCAGGCTGCCGCCAAGACTCTGGCAAGTGCAGAACGGCGGGTTATACTGTTTGGACGAGAGACCATCAGCCACCCACTCCGTGATTCCTACGTTCAAGCCATAGAAAATCTGGTCGCTGAACTGAATAAACTTGGAAACGGTATCACCAAGGTCCTTTGGCTCCCCGAATATAACAATTCCCGGGGTGCTTATGACACAGGATTAGTTCCTTCCGAGAATGTCTACGGATGGGGACAAATGGTGGACACCCTTAATTCCGGTACCATGCAAGGATTATACATCGTTGGAGAAAATCCTCTTGAACGGGTTACCACTGGAAAATCCGAAGTTAAGACAGCCCTTGAAAAAGTCCCCTTCCTGGTAGTTCAGGACATGTTCCTGACGGAAACTGCGGCGATGGCGGATGTCGTTTTCCCGGCCTGTTCTTTTGCGGAAAAAGATGGCACCTTTGTTTCTGGAGATGGTCTGGCACAAAGAATTACCGCCGCATTTCAACCCAGGGGTGCGTCTAAACCGGATTGGCAAATATTGATGCTTCTGGCAAATGCTTTAGGTGCTGACTGGAATTACTCAGACCCCAAAGATATCAGCCTTGAAATGAAAAATACAATTCCGGCTTTCAGTTCTGTTGATTATGGCCAACTCGGGAGAGATGGACTCAGGCTCTCCTATCAGGCTCCAGAACAACCGGAAGCAAAAACCACAGATTTGTCTGGCTTAAAAGCATTACCCGCCTTATCTGATTTTGAGTTCCATCTTGTTACTGAAAATATGCTTTATCATTCCGGTTCTATGACGAGGGCAGCCTCAGTGTTAAACCAGTTATGTAATACCGGTCATGCGACATTATCCCTGAAGGATGCCCAAAGATTGGGGATATCCGAAAATCAGACGGTCACATTATCGGGAAAGACAGGGACTCTGACATTACCGGTAAAACTGGCGAAATACCAGGCTCCTGGAACAGTCATGGTTCCAGTTAATTTTACGGATACTCCCGTGGGTTCACTTTTCCCGAAAGGGACTACCCATCGAGTCGTCACTTTGAAACCCGGAGAAATGGGAAAATAAGTCATGCAGGAATTATTGATTAATCTGGCCATTATTCTGGCGAAAATTACCGCCGCCTTAGTTTTCACCATCGCACTGATGGTGCCGGCAATGGTATATATCGAACGGCGGTTAGTCGCCTTCTTCCAGCAACGACTGGGTCCAAACCGGGTGGGTCCTTTTGGCATTCTACAGCCAATCGCTGATGCTATAAAACTGATCCTGAAAGAAGATATAACCCCAAAAGGTGTCGATAAAATACTGTATTTCCTGGCGCCAGCCATTGCTCTGTTCTGTGCTTGTATGAATGTCGCCGTAATTCCTTTTGGACCAGACCTGCAAATAATGGGACGAACCATCCCACTGTCTGTCGCCAATCTGAATGTCGGCATCCTTTATATGTTGGCCATCAGTTCACTGAGTGTTTATGGTATTGTGCTGGCGGGATGGTCTTCTAACTCCAAGTTTTCATTCCTGGGTGGACTTCGTTCTACATCCCAAATGATTTCTTATGAATTGGCGATGGGAATGTCTTTGATTGGTTTGATTATGCTTTCGCAGTCATTGAACCTCTCTGATGTAGTCAATGCTCAGAGCAAATGGCCTTTCATCATTCCCCAGTTTATTGGATTCATTATTTTCTTTATCTGTATGGTTGCGGAAACAAACAGAGCGCCCTTTGATTTACCGGAAGCCGAAACAGAATTAGTCGGTGGGTTCCATACGGAATACAGCTCCATGAAATTCGCCATTTTCTTTATGTCTGAATATGCCAATATGGTTATTATGTCCTGCCTGATTAGCACTTTATTCTTAGGTGGGTGGCGGTGGCCAATAGCCGACCCTGTGGCTCTCTTTGGACCTTATATTGGAGTTTTGGTGGGGATGGGACAATTTGTTGCCAAGATATTTGCATTCCTGTTCATTTATATCTGGCTAAGATCGACTTTCCCGCGGTTCCGATATGACCAGTTGATGAAGTTTGGTTGGCTGGTTCTCTTACCGCTGGGTATCCTGAATGTTGTGGTGACGGGAATTGTCCTCACCTGGTTCAGGTAATGAGGAGTAAGAACCATGATTAAAGAATTATTAAAGGGTCTGTTTATTACACAGAAACACCTGTGGCGTAAACCTACCACGATCCAATATCCGGAAGTAAAAAAAGTTATGCCGGAGCGGTTAAGAGGCCGACATCATCTGCGTCGTGATGAAGAGGGCCTTGAGTTGTGTATTGGATGCCATATGTGTGCTGTTGTCTGTCCTGCAACAGCCATATATCTGGAAGCTGAAGAAAACACTGAACAGGACCGTCGTTCTGGCGGTGAACGATATGCCAAGGTTTATCAGATTGATTATCTCCGCTGCATTTTCTGCGGGTTCTGTGTAGATGCCTGCCCTACCGATGCACTTGTTATGGGGCAGGAATATGAGATGTCCAGTTATCAAAGAAAAGATTTTATCTATGGTAAAGACATCCTCCTTGATGCCTTAAATAAAAAGACAGATGTAAAAGCATATTATCATCTGGATGGTGATACAGATAATTCCTCTCCTCAGAAGGTAAACAAGAAAGAACCTCTTGAGGAGTCTGAATCAAAATAGAATGTATTCTTCGGTATTCCGAAGTGTTTTTAGAATCCACATAAGGTGGAAGTGAAGTGAACTTAGACATAATACTGTTTTTTATCTTAGCGTTAATTGCAGTCTCCGGAGCCCTGGTGATGGTGACTCATCGTAATCCTGTCTATGGTGCCATGGGCCTGGTCATGAGTTTTCTATCGGTCGCCGGGTTCTACCTGTTATTGAGTGCACCCTTCCTGGCTGCTGTTCAAGTCATCATCTATGCAGGTTCCATTATGACCTTGTTCATTTTTGTCATTATGCTTATGGACTTGGGCAAAGATAAATTAGAGAAAAAGAATTTTCAGTGGAATTCAGCTGTAGCCGCCTTGCTAGGTTTTGTAATGTTATTGCAGCTTTTAGTCATCACCAATATTGGACTAATGCCTGGCAAGATGGATTCATGGACTCCCGAAAAGATTAAAGCAGTAACTCATACCCGGGCCATAGCGCAGGTTCTTTATACAGATTATTTGTATCCCTTTGAAATAATCTCGTTTATATTGGTTGCCGCGTTAGTGGGTGCCATTATTCTCGGAAAGAAGAAGGTATAATCCAGTGTCAGTACCTCTTTCATATTATTTAAGTCTCAGTGCCATCCTGTTTTTTCTGGGAGCGGTAGGGATGATGACTCGGCGGAATACTATCGTCATGTTGATGTGTGTGGAATTGATGATGAATGCTGTCAATCTCACTTTAGTGGCACTATCTCGTAGTCTGAATGCAATGAATGGTCAAATGATCGTCTTCTTTGTTCTCGCTATTGCCGCAGCTGAAGTGTCTGTGGGTTTGGCCATCATTATTAATATGTTCCGACATCGGAAGACAATTGATCCCGATGAAATGACTTCTCTACAGGGTTAATACTCCCTGTGTAAAGTCTGCAATACCTGATTATTTCAGGAGTTTATTGATAAAACTATTGAATTGGTAAAACTATGGAAAATTACATTTGGTTGATACCGGCACTCCCTTTGGCGGGTTTGCTCATAAACATCATACTGGGTCGATACTTTGAGAAACAGGTCCACTGGATTGCCTGTGGCACTGTATTAGGTTCATTTCTCGTATCATTAAAAGCCTTCATGGAAGTATGGGGCGGCAAAACCCTGAATTATAACTATTTCGACTGGATTCAGGTCGGCACCTTTAAAACCTGGTTCGGAGTTCAGGTTGATGCGCTTTCAGCCATTATGTTATTGGTTGTCACAGGCGTAGGTTTCCTGATTCATATCTATTCCATCGGTTATATGCACGGGGATCCCTGGTATCGCCGCTTCTTTATTTATCTGAATCTCTTCATCTTTTCCATGGTGAACCTCGTATTGGCTAACAACTTCCTCCTTCTGTATGTCTTTTGGGAAGCAGTCGGTCTTTGCTCCTACCTGTTGATTGGATTCTGGTTTAATAAAAAATCCGCTGCGGATGCCGGAAAGAAAGCCTTTATCGTTAACCGAGTGGGTGATTTCGGTTTTGGATTAGGCATTATGCTGATTTTCGTCACCTTTGGAACTCTCCAATATGACCAGGTATTCTCATCCGTAGGCGGCGTGGGTACGGGCGTCATCACTGCCATTACCCTGTTGCTGATGTTGGGCGCCATGGGCAAGTCTGCACAGATACCCCTTTATGTCTGGTTACCAGATGCCATGGAAGGTCCAACTCCTGTCTCTGCATTGATTCACGCGGCAACGATGGTTACCGCCGGCGTTTATATGATTGCCCGTTGTCATGTTTTATTTGATTTAGCTCCCATCACTCAAAACGCTGTCGTCTGGATGGGAACCCTGACCGCTTTCTTTGCGGCAACAATTGCCTTAGTCCAGAAAGACATTAAGCGCGTACTCGCTTATTCCACTATCTCCCAGCTCGGATATATGTTTGTGGCAGTAGGATTAGGTGCCTATGGTGCAGGAATATTCCATCTGGCGACCCATGCTTTCTTTAAAGCCCTCCTCTTCCTGGGTGCTGGTAGTGTGATGCACGCCATGGCCAATGAAACAGATATGTGGAAGATGGGTGGATTAGGCAAGATAATGAAAAATACCTGCTGGACTTTCTGGGTTGCCTGTCTGGCAATTGCTGGAATACCTCCCTTTGCGGGATTCTTCTCCAAAGAAGAAATCCTGACCGCAGCTTTCACTAAACAGGAATATCTGGTTTATGCAATTTGCCTGTTAACAGCACTTTTGACTTCTTTCTATATGTTCCGGGCCTTCTACCTGACCTTCAAAGGAAAGCCTCGGTATGATACTCAGAGTCATCATGCCCATGAATCCCCATCTGTTATGACAATACCACTGATGATTTTGGGTGTATTGTCCATCTTTGGTGGATTGGTGATGGGATGGAAATTTAAAGAAGGTAGTTTTATTAATAACTTCCTTTCACCCGTTTTTTCCAACACTGCTCATGAAGCCGCCCATGGTCATGGAGAATCAATGACCATGATGGTCGTGTTAATTGTTCTCGCTGTCGGAGTAGCCTTCATCGGCCTGCTGGCAGCTCGGTTCTTCTATGTCAGAAACCTGAAACTTACCGAAACCCTGACTGAAAAACTGGCTATACCCCATAGGATCCTTACTAATAAATATTATGTAGATGAATTTTACAACTGGGCAATTATTCAACCTGTGAAACGGATATCCATCGCATTGTGGAAAGGGTTTGATACCCTCGTCATTGATGGCATTGTGAATGGTATAGGTTGGACCACCTCCGGGGTGGGTCAATTACTGAGATTTTTCCAATCCGGATATGTCCGGACTTATGCCACCCTGTTTGTTGTCGGGGTTATTGCAGTACTGGGATTCTTTTTAACCCGGTAAAAGGATATTTAAACAATGAGTAAATTACCATTATTGTCGATACTGACGTTCCTGCCTCTGGTGGGTGTCATCCTTTTAGCTTTTCTTCCAAAAGAAAAAGCTAAATATATGGCGTTAGGTACCGCCATTCTTAACTTCCTGTTCTCTCTTCTGTTATTACCCGGATTCCAAAAAGGAAACCCTAATTTACAGTTTGTTGAAAAATGGGATTGGATACCTGCTCTCGGAGCTTCCTATCATATCGGTGTTGATGGCATCAGTTTATTCCTTATTCTGCTTACGACCATGCTGTCTGCGATTGCAATCTATGCTTCTTTTGATTCCATCAGTACGAAGGTGAAATCCTACTATGCGTCTCTGCTTTTACTCGAAGTAGGAATGATTGGCGTTTTCCTCGCCGTGGATATGCTTCTGTTTTACTTATTCTGGGAAGTCATGTTGATTCCAATGTATTTCCTCATTGGTATTTGGGGGCACGAACGCCGGATTTACGCCGCCATTAAGTTCCTGCTCTACACTATGGCGGGAAGTGCCTTGATGTTAGTCGGTATTCTGTTCATTTATTACTTGAATTACAAAACAACCGGTGTCTTCAGTTTCAACCTGATGGACTGGGAACACCTTATACTTTCCCCCAAACAACAATACTGGCTATTCCTGGCATTCTTTATTGCCTTTGCCATAAAGGTACCTTTATTCCCATTACATACATGGTTACCGGATGCCCACGTCGAAGCACCCACTGCTGGCTCTGTTATTCTTGCAGGTGTGTTGCTGAAAATGGGTACTTATGGTTTCCTCCGGTTTTGTCTTCCCCTCTTCCCGTCAGCAGTATTGGTATGGTTACCGGTTGTCTGTCTGTTAGCCTTGATTGGGATTGTATACGGGGGTCTCGTGGCAATGGTACAACCTGACATGAAGAAGTTGGTTGCTTATTCTTCCGTTAGTCACTTGGGATATGTAGTCTTGGGTATTTTTGTTCTGAACATACAAGGGATAACAGGTGGTTTACTTCAAATGATCAACCATGGCTTGTCCACCGGGGCCTTGTTTCTTATGGTCGGCATGTTGTACAACCGTCGCCATACCCGGTTAATTGAAGAGTTTGGTGGTATTGCAAAAGTCATCCCGGCTTTCTTCTTTGTCTTCTTGATTGTGACTTTTTCCTCCATTGGTCTTCCCGGACTAAATGGTTTTGTGGGTGAATTCAGCATCCTGGTGGGTGCATTCAAATTCAATCCTATTTATGGAGCTGTTGCATCTTTCGGGATTATTATTGGTGCCGTCTATATGCTCTGGATGTTACAACGAGTCATGTTTGGTGAAGTTACAAAGGACGTAAATAATTCTCTGAAAGATTTAAATTACAAAGAAATTCTGGCACTAATCCCCATATTGGTTTTAATGTTCTGGATTGGTATTTATCCAAAACCCTTTATTGACCGGATGGAACCTTCCATTCAAAAAGTAATCCAACGATACGAACCCTCCCCTGTTGTGACACCTGCAGTTACTACGATACAAACACCTGCACTCACAACCGGGACTTCCACAACGGAGACTGCACTGCCATGACCATTGTGATGCCTAATATTGACTTAAGTCTTTTATATCCCCAGTTCGTGCTCGGGGCCGCTGCGTTATTGATACTCCTGTTGGGCTTATTCATCCCTAAAAATCGACAGGAAATATTATCCATTTGTGGATTAGCTACATTAAACATTACCATCCTTTCAATGATGGCAATTCAAGGGAAACTGGGTACATCTACACTGAATAATATGGTCACCTTTGACGGATTTTCGCTATTATTCTCACTACTGTTTGTTATTTCATCTGCATTAGTATTTGTTCTCTCTGCTCCCTTTGTTTCAAAAGAAAATATACCCGGCGGTGAGTATTATTCACTTATGTTGTTTGCCACTCTGGGCATGGTTATAATGGCTTCCACCACAGATTTGGTCATTATGTTCTTGGGTCTTGAATTAATGTCCATCCCTCTCTATGTGTTGTCTTCTATTACACGGTCTGATAAGAATGCTGCCGAATCGGGTATGAAATACCTGCTAATGGGCGCATTCTCTTCCGCATTTCTCCTGTACGGCATTGCATTCCTCTATGGATGTACTGGCTCCACTAATTTAAAAGATATCGGCGCATGGTTAACCACACACCCTGCTGGATACAATGATTGGATGGTCCCAGCCGGAGTTGGACTCTTCCTTATCGGGATGGGTTTTAAAGTTGGACTAGTTCCTTTCCACGCATGGATCCCAGATGTTTATGAAGGAGCGCCGACTGTAGTTACAGCCTTCATGACCGTTGGCCCCAAAGCTGCTGCATTTGCTGCCTTATGTCGATTCTTCCTGGGTGGAGCATTTAATCCCGCATCTGAATTTGGCGCTATCCATTGGCCTGCTTTATTGGGAGTTCTTGCTGCACTGACTATGCTTATGGGAAATCTGGTCGCTGTGGCTCAGACAAACATTAAAAGAATGTTGGCCTATTCCTCCATAGCTCACGCTGGTTATATGCTGGTTGGATTGAATTCAGCCAAACCGGAAGCAATGGCTTCTATATATTTCTATCTGGTTGGATATATGCTCATGAATTTAGGAGCATTTGCTATCGTTTATATGTTACAAGGTGCTGATAAAAAAGGACTCCAGATCAAACGATATACCGGTCTCGGTTATCGGAAACCTGTTCTGGCACTGACCATGTCTGTTTTCTTACTCTCACTGACGGGCTTTCCTCTGACAGTTGGTTTTATCGGCAAGCTGTACCTGTTTAAAGATGCTATCGCTGCTGGAAATATTGGTTTGGTAACTTTGGCTCTTCTCACCAGTGTAGTCTCTGCCTTCTACTATCTTCGGGTTGTCGTGTATATGTTCATGCGCGAAGATGTGTCTGAAGACCAACATCCATTGCCTGTCATCCCATCTCTGGGAACTCTTATGGTTTCAATCTGTTTAGCTGGGGTCCTCTATCTGGGGCTTTTCCCATCTAATATCCTGAATGCTGTTTTAAAACTTATAAAATTGTAAATATATAAACACTCTCCCCCCATACTTTCCTGGTTAAAGAAATGTTTTATTCTTTTTCTCAAAAAAGTAAGTATATATTGCTGCGCTCATATATAATCAAAATACCATCAGTTATCTTTATAGTTATATGGAGACGGCTAAATGAGTGAGCAAAGTCCAAACATCCCTCCCAATATCGACAACGATCCTTCCTTGGTTAATTTGAAGCATGTCGCAATTCTCTCGCGGAGTGCTGTTATACTATCAGGCCCAAAAGGAAATATACTCTGGGTAAATAATAGTTTTTCTAAAATAACTGGATATACATTAGAAGAAGTTCTTCATAAAAAACCCTCTGAAATATTAACAGGCCCGAAAACTGATCCTCAGACCTTAAAACAAATGAGCGATCACCTTTCATCCGGAGAGGGTGTACATGTTGAACTTCTTAATTATCATAAATCCGGAAAAGAAATTTGGCTGGACATAGAGGTACATCCTGTTAAAGATGAAAAGGGCATAATATCCAATTTTATTTCGATTGAAAATGACATTACCAACCGTAAAAAATATGAACAAGACCTGACAGAAAAAGAAGAAACATTTCAGGCCATCATGTCTACGGCCATGGATGCCATAATCATGATGGATTCAAATGGGATTACTACCTATTGGAACAAAGCAGCAGAAAAAATATTTGGATGGACATCTGATGAAATGTTGGGCAAGGAACTTCATCAAATCATCAGTCCTGAAAATTACCATAAAGCACACTATGCTGCCATGAAAGATTTCACGAAAACAGGAAAAGGTAATGCAATAGGTAAAACCCTTGAATTAACCGCCAATAGAAAAGACGGCTCCGTTATTCCTATAGAAATATCATTAGGTGCTGTTCGCTTGAAAGATTGTTGGCATGCTGTGGGTGTCATTCGAGACATCTCATCTCGAAAAGAAATGGAAAAAGAATTCCGCAAACAAGAAGCCACCTTCCATGGCATCAGTGATTCAGCACATGATGCCATTATAATGATTGACAGCTCAATGAATATTAGGGTTTGGAACAAGTCTGCAGAACGTATATTTGGATGGGAATATAGCGAAGCCTTAGGTAAAAATCTAGTTGAACTTCTAGTTCCCAATAGACTGAAAACTGAATACATTGATCGGCTTAAAAACTTTAGCAAAACAGGTAAAAATAACACCACAGCCACATCTGGCTCTCTGTTTGAATATCAGTTATGCAGAAAAGAAGGCTTGGAAATACCCGTTGAAGCATCCGTTGCGAGAGTCATGATCGACAATGAAGGGTACGGATTAGGAATATTAAGAGATATTACAGACCGAAAATTAATGGAACAAACACTCCATAATAGAATCCAAAGACTTCAACTCTTAGAAACACTGTCAGAGTCATATTATAGCTGTTTGGATATACCTACGGTTGTTTCCGAAGTGGCCAGACTTTTACCTGAATATATGGGCATACAGAAGGTATCCCTATTCTTCTATGATGAGAGACGCAAAGCTTTAGTTGAACCCGATCAAATGGATTGGTTTAATGAACGTCCTGACGACTTGGATATGTCCGCTTTTGCACAACCTGTCGGATATAGCATATCAGGCAAATGTTTTTTAGAAGCACAACCCGTCCTGATTAATGACTGCACAAAATCTGATTTAATCCCCTCCAAGTACGTAAATGAACTGAGCCTCAAATCAACACTGGCAGTCCCCATCCTGTTACAACAAGAAGTCATTGGTGTATTGCGAGTTGATAATACTCAGAAAACTAATTATTTTTCAGCAGAAGATATCGAATTTTACACCACACTGGGACGTGAATTAGGTATTGTTATTCATAATGCAAAACTATACGCGGAGCTTAATCGAAACGCTAAGATTCTTGAACAAGCCAGAATGGATGCTGAAAGAGCAACTCAAGTAAAATCTGAATTCCTCGCCAACATGAGCCATGAAATCAGAACACCGCTAAATGCCATAGTTGGAATGTCAGAATTGATGTTAGATACAAATCTAAATACAGTTCAAAAAGATTACGCCGAGGTTATTCGTAATTCAAGTGATGTATTGCTAACCATCATCAATGATATTTTAGATTATTCGAAAATTGAAGCGGGTAAACTGGAACTTGAATCTATTGATTTTGATTTGCGATGCTGCGTCGAAGAGGTTCTTGATATCCTGGGACAAAAAGCTTACAACAAAGATTTAGAGTTAGCTATTCTTATCCAGTCACAAGTCCCCGAAAGGATAATAGGTGACCCAGGAAGACTGAGACAGGTTCTGTTGAATCTGGTTAATAATGCGATTAAATTTACCGATAAGGGAGAAGTAGTTCTCCGCGTAAAGTTTAATAGTTATTTCAATAACCATGTAGAGCTCCTTTTTGAAGTCGAAGATACAGGTATTGGTATTGATAAAGAACATCAAGATAAATTATTCAAATCGTTTTCTCAAGTTGATGCATCCACTACACGAAAATATGGTGGGACTGGACTGGGATTAGCGATATGCAAAAAACTAGTAGAACATATGCAGGGTGAAATTCATGTTTCCAGCGAAGTAGGAAAAGGGGCTGTCTTCTGGTTTACAGCAAATTTCGAAAGAGTCTCCGGGGATACCACAACACATTTGGCCCGGATAGACAAAATCAAGGGGGCTAAAATCCTGATTGTTGATGATCACCCGACAAATCGCCAGGTTCTAAGAGAAATGTTCCGGTTATGGGAATGTGAATTTGATGAGGCAGAATCTGGGCCAGAAGCTCTGGAAAAGTTAAATCAAAGATGCAATAAACCAAACCAGTTTAATATCGTCATACTGGATTACAATATGCCGGAGATGGATGGTGTAACTGTTGCTCGACATATCAAAGGAAATAAACACCTATCCAATATTCATCTGATGTTATTGACATCATCTCCCCGTATTGGAGATGCAGCAATGATGAAAGCCGCCGGATTTACAGCCTATTTAACAAAACCCATTAAACTTTCCAACCTATACGATGCCATCGCAACAATTCTTGGAAGTGGTAAGGAAATTTCAACCCAATTAGAAAGCAAAACCTTTATCACTAGACACACCCTCCAGGAAACTCGAAAGAATCAATACCGTTTATTAGTTGTAGAAGACAATCTGGTTAATCAAAAGGTAATTAATCGAATGTTGGATAAAATGGGACTGTCATGCGATATCGCCAATAATGGTAAAGAGGCTCTTGAGGCAATTCAAAATAAATCTTATGATTTGGTATTTATGGATTGCCAGATGCCAGTAATGGATGGCTATGAAGCCACTCAAGAAATTCGAAACTTCGAATCAGGAACAACTAAACATATTCCTATTGTTGCCATCACCGCTGAAGCCCTTAAGGGAGATAGAGAGCGGTGTATTGCTTCAGGCATGGATGACTATTTATCGAAACCCATTCAGGTGAGCGCCCTCCAAACAATACTCGATAAATATCTACCGGTTCAAGATGAGCCTGTTATTCCAAAGCCTCCAGACACATCCCTTGAACTGGCTGCTAATATCCTTGAACGGTTACGAGAAGTCTCGGGAGAAGACATAGATTTCCAGAAAGAACTTGTTGATTTATTCTTGGATGAGTTGGATAGGCACTTCAATACCATGAAAGCTTCTCTTGAAGGAAAAGACCTGTCTACCCTCAGAAAGGAAGCCCATGCCATTAAAGGAGCCTCTGGCAATATTGGAGCAGTAAGGCTTCACGATTTATCAGAAGAAATTCAGAACAGAGCTGAACAGGGAGCTCTTCCAGAATGCATAGAGCTCTTTAACCGTTTCACCGAAGAAAAAGGGAATGTCATTATTACTTTGAGTTCTATTTTCAAACAACAGGACACCCAATAACATGAAGGTATTAATTGTAGATGACGACAGAATGTCTCTGAAATTACTGGAAGGATATCTGACCCGTAATCATTATGAAGTTGTAACGGCCACCAATGGAGCCGAGGCATTAATGTTGCTGCAGAAAGACCCATGTTTATCATTAATGATTACAGATTGGTTAATGCCAGAAATGGATGGGCTTGAACTGTGCCGACAAGCAAGATTGCTAAAAAGGAAACGGTATCTTTTCATAATTTTATTAACCTCTCGGGACGCTAAAAACGACTTAATTAAAGGGCTTAATTCAGGAGCAGACTCGTTCTTAAACAAGCCTCTGAACTTTACGGAAATGCAGGCCTATTTAAATGTTTCCAATCGATTGATTGATATGGAGTCGAGATTAGAAGCCCAGTTACTTGAACTGCAAGATGCTCATCATAAGATAGAAGAGATTGCTGCCAAAGATGGACTGACTGGGTTATTAAATCGGAGAGCTTTAATGACCCGGTTTGAAGAAGAATGGAGTCGTGCTCAAAGATATAATAAATATTTAACCATCATGTTGTTGGATATTGACTTCTTCAAATCAGTAAATGACTCACATGGACATCTTGTGGGTGACAAGGTGCTTCAGGAGTGTTCTCGTCAAATGCTTAATTCATGCCGTTTATCGGATATCATTGGCCGATATGGGGGTGAAGAATTTCTGATAATTATCCCAGAAAAGAATATAGAAGAAGGGTATGTTGTTGCAGAAAGGATTCGACAGGATCTTTCAAATTTAATATTTCCGGATGTCAACTCTACACCTCCATTGAAAATCACAGTCAGTCTGGGGTTAACTCTGTGCCATCACGAAAATGATTCTATAACAAATGCCCTTTCACGGGTGGATGAGGCTCTGTATCAGGCAAAACATGAAGGGCGAAACAGGGTCTGTGTCATCCCTTAAATCACATAACCAATGGTTAAATTCAGCCTTCAAATAGGATATGGCTAAATTAAATCTAAAGAATAGGTGGGATGGATATGTGGAGACTTTGGATACTCTTTATTTCAATGGCCACTCTAACATGGGCAGGCGCAGTTGAAATGTCACCTATGAATTATTCTGAACCTGTCCAGATTATTGAAGGAACAGATAGTAAGTCTCCAGATATCGCCATAGATTCCAAAGGCGTAATCCATCTGGTTTATACAAAAACAACAGACAATAAGGATGCGGTTTATTATCGAACTTATTTTAAGGGACAATTCTCATCAGAAGAAATAATAAGTCCAGTACCGCTTAAAGAGACAGATGGCTTTGGCTTTGAATTTGAACCAAAGATTTGCCTGGATTCAAAGGAACATATTTGGGTTATCTGGTCCAGTAAAAGAAATAATCAATGGCAAATTCAGCTTCGCATGAAGTCAGAGGATATATGGAATCCTGAGATTACCATTCCTGTAGCTAATGATCAGTTCCATCCAGTTATTTGCAAAGACACTGATAACGGAATATGGTTTTCCTGCGAAAGCTTAAATAAAGATACAGCAAGAAGTATCTATCTGACACAGGTACGAGACGACGGCACACTCAATAAAATAGTGCTCCCACAACAGAAGGGCATCTCCAGGAATCCAACGATCATAAGGGGTCATGATAGAACACTTTGGATTGCATGGGAAAACTACCAGGATAAACAGAATGACATCTATTTGTTAAAAGTTGGAGAGAATAGACCTGTACGAGTGACCTCTGGACCTGCGTATGACACCAACCCATCCCTGGCAATTGATAATCAAAACAGGGTTTGGATTTCCTGGTCTAATGACCAGCAGGATGATGGCAGTCTTGGTCAGGCACGCTGGTTCTATTTGCAATGCTATGACGGTAAAAAGTTTTATGAACCGTTACAAAAGCCCAATGGAAAAGACTTGTCTAAAGCCGGTGTAGACCAGTCCTTCGAATGTCCTCAAGTCAAAATAGACCCACATAATCGAATATGGATTCTAGGTCGGTCCTCGCAAAGTTTTTACACCCAGTATTATTCGGGGGATAAATGGTCTGACATCAAAGTATTATCCAACCCGGAAGATTGGGGTGGACGCGGACAATTTCTTCGGGGTGAATTTGATCCAGACGGGAATCTTTGGATAGTCAGGCGTGATGTTCAGAAAATGCTGCTGCAACAAATATCCGGAGGGTCAGGAAAATCAGAAGCATTGAAAATTAAACCCGTGCACAAGACGGACACACCCACTCCACAGTATTCATCAGCATCGATTCAATTCCATATCAATGATTATTCAGTTTATTTTGGAGATATCCATACCCAATCCTTATTTTCTGACGGAGTAGGTTGTCCTGAAGAAATCTATGCACGAGGAAGAGACCGATATCAATGGGATTTCATGGCCTTAACGGACCATGAAGATTTTGTCGGAAACAGGATATCACCCACTGAGTGGGAATATATGAAATCCATCACCAACTCATTTAATCAACCCGGACGTTTTGTTACCTTAAATGCTTTTGAATGGACACATGCCAGATATCCAAAAGGTATGGGACATAAAAATGTTTATTTCACACAGGATGACCCTCCCATCTTTTACCATACCTATGGTGACAGTACAGAAACAAAGGGATTACTGGATTTAATTAAACCCTACAAGGCTGTTGCTATCCCTCACCATATTGGATGGACCGGTATTGACTGGGAAAACCATGACCCGGAATTGGAACCCGTCATTGAAATTGTATCTGTACATGGTGCCTATGAATATATGGGAAATCTTCCCATAAAACACCGAGGTGGGATGAAAGGGCATTTCATTCAGGACGGATTAAATCAGGGGTTGCGATTCGGTATCATCGGTGGAAGCGACACTCACGGGATGAACTGGCAACACGGTGTCAGCCGGAAGGCAGACTCAAATCTCACAGGATTGACAGCCATCCTAAGTAACAAATTAGACCGTGAATCCATATTAGAGGCACTGAGAAACAGACGGTGCTATGCCACCTCCGGAGCAAAAATCTACATGGACTTTCGCATTGAAGGTCAACTCATGGGAAGCTGCCTGACAACAAAACAATTTCCCGAAATATCTTTCAGAGTGATTGGCACAGGTCCAATCGAATATATTCACTTAATTCGGGATGGAAAAACTATATTCTCCTATGGGGGCGATTCCTATTTTGGCTCCTCTACCTATAAAGATACAGACATAACTTTGGGGACTCACTATTACTATCTTCGTGTTGTACAAAAAGATAGTGAGATGGCATGGTCCAGTCCTGTCTGGGTCTCGATGGAGTAAATACCACCTCATTTAAAACAGTAAACATAAGTTGACAGAATATATTGTCAGATATATATTAGGCTTTGCGAGGTTCGTTGTATATTATCTTATTTTATTTGAGGGCGGTACAAAATGAAAACTTACCATTTACGGACACTGTGTTTGAATGTCGTGTTATCCATCACAATTACTCTGGGGTTGGGAAGCCTGTCATCTTCACAAATCATCATCAACCACAACTGCACAAAATTGAATCAAATCCCATTATCAGCTATCCAACAGGCAAAATCTAACCTTCGGATAGCTTATGGGCATACTTCACATGGAAGCCAGCTGACAGATGGAATGAGCGGATTAACTACATTTTCTGGAGCGGCCTATGGTGGCTCAACTTACGCATGGAACGGAACCGGAGCAGGTGGAGCGCTGTATCTGAAAGATTATTATGGAAGTTGGCCGGGGGGAGCCTCTGATTTAGGTAATCCAAACTTCACCCTCTGGTACACTTGCACCCGGGATTATTTGAATAACTCGGCAAATTCAACAATCAATGTAGTCATGTGGTCATGGTGTGGAGAGCTGGCATCGGCAACACCCACACAGGTTACCACCTACCTGACTCAGATGAATCAACTGGAAACCGACTTCCCGAATGTGAAATTTGTCTATATGACACAGCACTTGGACTATTGGAACCACACTACTGTGATGGCCCATAATCAAATTATTCGGGATTACTGCAATGCGCACAATAAGACCTTGTATGATTTTGCTGACATCGAAAGTTATGATCCAGATGGAACCTATTACCCCTATGCAACAGATGGTTGTGATTATTATTCAGATTGGGATAACCATTATTCGGGGAATTGGGCTACAAATTGGCAAAACAGTCACACCCAGGGAACGGATTGGTATGATTGTGGCGCTGCACATAGCCTGCCCCTAAATGCAAATCAGAAAGCATATGCCGCATGGTGGTTATTTGCGCGACTGGCGGGATGGAGCGGGACACAATCTCCCGTTGAACTCTGGTATATGTCAGCTGAATAATTCAAGACACATAAAAATATAAAGACCGGGCTATATCCAGCCCGGTCTTTGTTTATTACTTGTTAATTCACTTAAGATAAGTCACGTCAATAACAGTTACATGAATATACATCTTATCGTGAAGTTTTACAGGTACATTGTAAATAAGGACCTTTCGAATCTCACCGGAAGCCAGCCGTTGTTCAACCTGATAATTTGTTGGACTATTATTTTTTGCTTCAGTTTTTAATATTTCCTGCAATTCTGATTTAGGAATAGTATTAATATCCCAAACATAAAGAGCGGTCATCTCTTCATGGCTATATCCATAAAACTCACAAGCTGACTTGTTGGCCTCAACTATCTTCCCCTGATAAGGGTCAATCAACAAATTAGCGGCCCGGCTATTCTCAAATATATCCTGACTCATCTTCTGGGATTCCAAATACTTTGTATGAATCTCCTTATTCTCCAGAAGTCTCCACATTGCCTCCAACAACAGAGTAACATGATAAACATCCTCCTGAGTATAGTCTTCAGGTTTATTTCCAACACCCATTAATGCCACTATTTTGTTATCTTCAAATATAGGCACATTCATGTGCCGGGTTAAATGGACATGTCCTTCTGGATACCCTTTTTTATGAGGACTGGGTGCGGAATAATTATTGGTGATAATGGGTTTTCGTTGCCGAACAGCTTCCCCCCATAACCCCGTTTTATCAACCCTATACTCAATCGGCTTGTCAGAAATCATACATTCTGACATGGATTCTTTTGACCAGGAATGCATCGTCAAAACAGTTTCATCCTCATTCAGAAAAGCAAGATATCCAATTTTACTATTTGTAAGACGAATACCTTCCTCAAGAACATAGTCAGTGATTTCCTTCAAACTGGAATGAATCATTTTGTTCAGACTCAACAGAGCTTCCACCCGTTCCACTTGAAGGTATTGATCTAATACCTGTTTTTTTGTTTCAGATATATCCTGCAAAGTCCCCAGAACATAACTTCGTTCCCCTTCTATGACCGGAGAAACACCCCGGATCTCAGCCCATTTTGCTTTCTTATTCTCACAGGTTATTTCTACATCAAAGTTAAAAGGAGTTCCATTATCCAGACAATTCATGACAGACTCAGTAATATATAAATGATACCTCTCTGGAAAATATTTCAGACATTCTGTAAAACGCAAGGGGGTATTTAAAGGAACCTCCATGATGGAATACACACCCTCGGACCACTTTAAAAAGTCCGTACGGGGATTAGCAATCCAGCCACCAATTTGCCCAATTTGCTGAACTTCATGTAAAAACCGTTTATCCTCATTGAGCGATTGAAGAGTCTCTTTCATTTGAATTCCACCACCCAAAGCATCAGCCACAAGAAGTAAACTGGAGGTTTCACTCTCATTCCAGACTCTTTCCTGAGTACAATCATCAAATCCAATAAATCCCCAGAACTTCTCCCCCACAAAGATTGGAACCGCTAAAAGAGAAATAATATCCTGTCCTTCAATAAGTTGCCTGGCATTTCCAGTCATTTGCCGGGTAAAAATTTGATAGACTCGTTTTTCACCAAGAGATGCTAGTAACTCCGGGTCTAATAGAGAATATGGAGCATTTTGTAAAGCAGCATTTGCTCTTTGTGGTTTAATACCCTTGCGAGTCCATTCATATCTTTGGCTCATACATAACTCACCCGTTTTGGGGTCTAAATGGTTTTGAAAAATATAAGCCCGATCAACATTAACATTTTCCCCCAGAACAGCAAGCGCTTTTGTCATGACCGTATCCCATTGTGGTTCTACCAGTAACAAGTGAGTGACCTGTGTCACTCCAGACAGAATCTTGCGGTGCCGCCTCAACTCCATGGTTGATTTTAATTGCATTCGAATAACAGCCTCAATCTTATAAACACCCACTAGAAGCAATACTGACAAGCCTAATCCAACTAATTCAAAAAAATAATCATGCTGGGTAGGAGTCTGTGTTTTAGAGACTAAAGCATAGAGAGACAGCACTCTCCGCAAAGTCATTAATGTAAAGGCACTTCCAATAAAAGCCAGGAAGATATGGTACTCGAAAACATATTTTCTATACTTCAAAATAAAATAAACAATAAGCAATACGGAAAGGAGTTGAATAATAATAGATGTCGAAATAATCAGTGTCAGCATGATACAAAACCTCTCTCCATAACTCTTAGAGAAGCAATCAAATATGCATACCTTACATTTGATGTACTTCCCTAACGCATACGTTCTCCAGTATTGACATCTAATACATTCCCATTCTCAATAATACTTAATACTATCTTGAATATACCAACCTCCCTGTTGATAGTCAATTAATAATCTAACAAATAACTGTAATTGCAAAAGATCCATATTGTTCGCTCCCAATTCTCATTAGATAAAAACACCCAGAGACCTATGATTGGGGGGCACTGAAGGTTTCCCTGTGTGAAGATTCATAGCGAAACTTCCGGTTTTTGGTATAATTTTATGGAACATGGGAAGTCTGGCCTTATTTCTCATTAACAAGAGACTAAGAAAGAACTCTCCGTGGTAAAACGGCCCAAATGACCTATATTTTATATATATGTAAGGCCGAACCGTCATGGAAGGAGGTAAATTCCTTTGGCAGCTATTGTAGATTTAGAAAAGTGCAGCGGTTGTGGTACCTGTGTGGATGCCTGCCCGACCGGTGCGATCAAGTTAGAAAACGGCAAAGCAGTCATTCCTGAAGAGGAATGCGTGGAATGCGGTGCCTGTGTTGATCAGTGCCCAACCAGTGCTATCAGCCTGAGCTAATCGCATTATTTGTATGTACTTACCAACTGGAAAAGTATAAAAAGGGGTTGCGATAATGCAACCCCTTTTTGTTTTATGTTGTAAGAATACCTGCTACAAAATAATTAATGCTATAAACTAAATAAGAGGAAGTTATTTTGCAGGATACTATATGGATACTGTCATTGATATAAACAATATTTCTTTCCGAGAAATCCTGGATAATCTTTACGACGGGGTGTATTTGGTTGATAAAGATAGAAAAATTGTATATTGGAATAAGGGTGCCGAAAGAATCTCTGGATTCAGTGCCGAAGAGGTCATAAATCACTATTGTTTTGAGAATATTTTGCAGCATGTAGATGATTATGGAACCAAGCTGTGTACTTTTGGCTGTCCACTCCACAAAACTATTCAGGATGGGAAATTACGAAATAATTCTGTCTATCTCCATCATAAAGATGGACATCGGGTCCCCGTAGTGGTTCGAACAACTCCCCTTACTAATGAAAAGGGAGAGACTGTCGGGGGAATTGAAATATTCACCGAAAATCCAGTATTTACCCACCGAATGACAGATATCACTGAACTGAAAAAACTCGCATTTATAGATGCATTGACGGGATTGGCCAATCGCCGCTTTCTAGATATTCAGTTAGAGCGCCGAATTCAAGACTTAAACAAACATGACTGGCACTTTGGCGTTATATTGATTGATTTAGATCACTTCAAGGAAATAAATGATCAATGGGGTCACAGTGTCGGAGACCAGGCCTTAAAAACGATTGCAAAGACACTCTTATCATGTTCCCGAAGTGCAGATATCATGTGCCGATGGGGTGGCGATGAGTTTATGGGGATACTGGCCGTAGATACTGAGGCAGGGCTGAAAATCATCGTAGAACGATTTTTTAATATGGTGAAAACAACCCATATCTCAACTGGGGATATTGAACAACCCTTAAGTACCTCTTGCGGCGCAACGCTGGCCAAAAAAAATGATACCGCCGAAACACTTCTGGACCGAGTCGATAAATTATTGAGGCAAAGCAAGGAAAACGGTCGAAATCAGTACCATATTGGATAGAAACGATAGTTTTCTTCTCCCTGTTAGATAAAATCTGTCAACCAAGTATCCGTCCTCCCGGTATACTCAACTATTCCTGTGTTATTTGACAAGACACCTATTGGGAGGTAAATAATGCAAGTGCGTTCAATAAAGGGGTACCGTTCACCCGGGTATCCCGACCGAATCCAGATGGTTCGATATGGGAACTCACTGGGAAAATACTTACCAGAAACATGGAAATATCATTCCGTAATACCTTTTCTATTAACAGCTTACCTCACTTTTGGGTCAACCACAGGTTCATCTCGCGCCACAGCCAAGACCATTCCCCAAAAGACAAGTCCCGTTAAGGGAATCACATCAGGTAAATCTAATAAAACCAGTAAAACAACCCCATCCCCAAAGCCTTTCACAGAGACTTCCTTTGCCCCTGCATTCCTTCATGGTGAAGGAAAGGGCGCGATGGGATGTGTGGTCATGAGTCCTGCGGTCTTTTTACCCGAAAACGATGCCTGGGATGTAATCTCAACGCGATTTTCCAATTATGGATTGACGCTGGAACGAAAAAGGGACTCTTTGGAATGGCCGATGGGACAATCTACGACCAAACCATTAGTATCAAGACCGGCAAAATTCACAGTAGATGGATTCATTAAAGAACTCAATTTAGGGGTTCAATATATGGATGAGTGGGAAGCTGCCAGCCTTCTGTCAGCAGTAAATAATCAGGATGGACTTATCAGCAGTGTCTGGAGTTTTGATTATCCCAAAACCATAGAGGCTCTCCACAAAGACCTGAAAACCAAAAACCATAAACTTCCCTACAATGTAGTTTCCTTCTATGACCCATCAACCACCGCCAGTGATTATCATGTCTGGAGTAAACCTGAAGAACTGGCAGAATTGAGGAACGGTTCAAAGAAGATGCTGGAAGCTCAAGTGGATGATTTTATTGCCTGGTTTGTAAAACAGGGGTATCCCGTAAAATTAAAACAGCCCGTTAAAAGAAAAGGTTAATCCGTCTTCCTGGGGAGAGAGAACATGAAGATACAACCTATCCATCACTATCAAAAACCTAAATACCCGGAACGAGACATCTTCATTCAGGGGAAAAACAATTTAACACAATGGATGCCTGAGGCATGGAAGCGGCATGCTCTGATATCTGGATTGTTAGCGGTATTTCTCACGATCAGACCCATGGCGGCCCCTTTAGACCCCAGCCACTCAAAACCCTCAGAAAAAACAGTACCGTCTCACAATGTGTTTGCTCCGGCATTCACATATGGGGACAGCAGCGGAATCTTTGGGCTAACACCTTCGATACCAACCGCCTATCTATCCGAAAACGAAGCCTGGGACATCATAACCACTAAATTCCATAAAGCAGGATTGTCTGTTGTATCGTATGAAACAATGAAGTATTTGAATCTGGCTGATTTCGAATTTACAGAAGATAAGGCTAATTATCGAAGATCGATATCTTTGAGAGGATATTGTCCCGAATGGAATCTGGGTGTCAGTTTGATGGGTATTTATCAACCTGTGGGAATAAATGAGTATCTATCTTCGGTAATCAATACCAAGCCCACAGCATTTTCCTTCTCGTATTCCAGTACCATCAATGACATTAAAAGGTATGTGGAAGGATCATCCAAAAGTCTTCCAGTAAACATTGCAACTTTCTATCAGGAATATCCCCGCAAACACCTACTGCCTACCACCTCGGAATATACCGCCAAGAGGAATGAAAACAAGGTAAACCTGGAAGCTCAGGTGGATGCGTTTCTGGAATGGTTCCAAAATCAGGGATATACTATAGGCAATAAATCAAGACAGGTTAGGAGTAAGTAAGCCATGCAGGTCAAAGCTATTACAGGGTATCAAAAACCACAGTATCCAAACAAAGAAAAACTATTGAGTAAACCGGAGGTATTGAAACAGTGGATGCCGACAAGATGGAAACAAAGCCTGATTATCCCCGGGATACTGGCAGCGGCACTGGCAATCAATCCCGGTGTATTAAAAGCAGCAACGGAAGTTAATTTTGGCGGGAAGATAGAATACACTCGGGGCACTGTACTTCCAGCACAGTATATGTCTGAAAACACCGCATGGTCTATTGCAAGTACGGTGTTTGGGGAAAAGGGATACACCTTGATTCCAACTCGGGAATATTATAATACCCTGACGGGTGAAGTCTTTACCGAGAAGGAAATGAAGGATGTTACCGGACTTTCCCCTGATTACATGCCCTTAAGTGGATACTGTCCGAAATTAAATCTGGGAGTTTATTTATACACGGGACAGGAGAAACACAGTGAAGGCTGGCTTAAGCTATTTAAGCTAGATCCCACTGTGAATCCTATGTCCTACACTGATAATCCTCCTCTTCGTTATAGGTTCATCCCCAAAAGAGAAAAGAAGAAGAATCTCAGAGACCAAAACATGAATCTCGTCTGTTTTTATGCCACCGATGATTCGAATAAAGATTTTGCAGAAACAAGACTCAAAAATGCGATCACGGAGTTTCTGGATAATCCGCCGGCAGAACTGAAACAAACTGATAAGACGAAAAAACCTAAACAGTGAGAATCCCAATATGCACTTTACAATACATCTGACTACCCGTTGTAATTTCCGGTGTGGGTATTGTTACAGTACACCCTGTGACAATATGGAAATGACCGAAGAGATCATGCGTCAAACGGTCCGGATCGCAGGAGAACTGGATAAGGTCAATCCGGGTATCATCTTTTTTGGGGGAGAACCCCTATTACGAAAAGACCTGATTAAAATTGGCATTGATGAAGCCCGGGAGATCAGCCGAAAGACCGGTGTTCCATTCCATTTCAAAGTAACGACCAATGGCTGGTTAATGGATGAAGAATTCCTGGAGTTATGTAAAGACAACAGGATGACAGTCGGGTTGAGTCTGGATGGAATCTCCACCGCCCATGATTACCACCGGAAAACTGCAGCCGGAGAACAAACTCATCATGTTCTGGAAGAGAGAGCCAAAACCCTTCTGAAATATCAGCCTTATGCACCCTGCCTGATGACCGTCACTCCAGAGACTCTGCCCTGGTATGCTGAGTCTGTTGCCTATCTCACGGATTTGGGATTCCGATATTTGAATGTATCTCTGAATTACGCCGGAGACTGGACAGATGACCACCTGGTGGAATTGAAAAAACAATATCTTCAACTCTCAAAGTGGTATGAAAAAGAAACTCTGGCAGACCGGAAGTTTTATTTTGGTCCCTTTGAAGTGAAACTCTCCACATGGATACAGGGGGAAGATGCTCACTGCCAGAGATGTCTCTTTGCACAAAGACAGGTGTCGGTGGCTCCCGATGGTGCCATTTATCCCTGTGTCCAATTTGTCCGAGACGGAACCAGTCTCCGTAACTATATCATTGGAGATGTATGGAAGGGTCTGGATTCCGACAAACAAAACACTCTGTTCCAACAGTCGCAGGAGGACCAGGAACCCTGCCTCTCCTGTCCGGTAAAGAAACGATGTAATCACCGGTGTTCCTGCCTGAACTTCCAAACCACTGGAGATATCAATCAAATCAGTCCTTTCCTGTGTGAATCAGAACGACTGTTGATACCCATTGCTGACGACCTGGGGGAACGGCTCTACCAGCAAAAATCGCCCCGGTTTATCCAAAAACATTACAATGCGGTTTATCCTCTCCTGTCTTTCTTAGAAGACCAAAACCCCTCATAAAAACGACACATCCACGGAGCTGTTCCGAGCAACTCCGTGGATTGTTTTATCACAGACCCGACCTGCGGATCCTGAAATCATGACCAGAACCAGACCCCCTTCGTATCTGGCTCGTTTCAAGAAACGGAGTGGACACCTTCTGTCAAATCCTTCCGATAGATAAAAATTGATTGACGGATCAAAGTTGACCGATTAATATAAGCCGAGGGTTGATTTACTATGAAATATTGGGTCATCGTTTTATTGGGATGGATATTATTCTCCGGGAGTGTCGGTGCGGGATGGGCAGACACCCCCCAGACAAGTGTCAGCACCTACCCTTGTTTAACGACTTCTCTGGTTACGGAATTAAAAACGATCGGAGTCGTTACCGGGAGTCAAATCCTTCAGACCAAAATCTATCCTCAACTAAACCATCTTGGACAGGGGTTTGGAAAATTCTTCTTACATCCTCGCCCCTTCACAAAAACTGAATCCGATTATCTGAACTCCTGGAAAAAGGAACAATCTCTCTGGTGGCGAACAATGGATAACACCAGTAAAAACAAGAGTCCGGGGATTGGAATTGATACACAGGGATTATTTCAAATCCTGCCTCTGATTGGGAAAAGTCAGATTCTATTGGCCGCTGAAGATTGGGAAAACCATCAGCCCCAGTCAGCCCTCCACCGACTGGCCTATCTTCAGAACGAATTAAAAAATATCAAACGGCAAATCCCTGAACCCTTGAGTCCATATCAGAACAGGGTACTTACTGAACTGAGTCGCATTTCCAAAGAACTTCAGCAGGCCATCACGACTTCAAGCAGAAAACTAAAGGAGCCCGCCCATGTCCCATAAATCCACACTTCGTTACAGTTTACTGGGTACAGGACTTTTGATATTAACCGCCGGGATCGTCTGGGGTACTTCCCAACTCCACGAAACATTAATAAAAAAGCGATTAGAACAAGTTGCCAAGGATTGGGAGCAAATCAGAGTGGGAATCGTAATCTATGGTGTAGATTTTTGTGGAATGTATTTTCCCTCGGACACTCAGAGGCAGTGGAAAAAGAATCCAAAGACACCGCTGACTTTCGGAACTCTGGACCAGACCACCAGTTACAGTGGTTATTCTGTCTATTGGTGTGGGCTCACTACACCGGTGGCTTACATGAAGAAAGAACCTCTTTACGACCCATTTCGTGATGGGGAGCAAATGTATGGATACACTTGCTGGACCCTGCATCATTTGGGAGCAAACTTTTTCATATTACATAGTCCCGGTCCTGATAAAGTCTCCCAATTCTCTCTGGGTCAATTCCGAAAGTGGATGGAACCCTATCAGAAAGCCAGGACCACTCTTAATGGGACATCCGTGATGTTAACTGAAACAGAGAAGGCCATGCTCCGGGATTATGTCACTCCTTATTGTTATGACCCCAGTAACGGAATAACCAGTAAGGGCGATTTAATTCAAATCATGGGATATGATGGAAACAATGACACAACCCACATTTTCGGATTTGGATACAAAAACTGGGACAAATATCCCTCACTGAAAAATCCGTCACAATACGAGTTGACCACAGCTGGCCGGCCATTGGATTACCATTGGGATTATCGAACTCATCAACTGATTGAGGATATGCCCCAGCCAAAAACCATTCAAATACCATTATGGTTTGTCCACCAAATGGAAAGTGCCGGAATCAATCTCAACCCCTCCAAAGAAGAAGCTGTTAAACAGAATCTCCGGTTAAAGAAAATCAGTCAAGCCTATTGGGGAACCATATATAAGGCCCTTGAGGAAGGCCGAACCCTGACCCCTGAAGAAACCAGAAAATTCCAGGATATCAAGAAACTCGATCCGGCATGGTGGAATGCTGGCAACAAAACCATCATTCCCGGGAAGGATTATCAAACACAATCCTATAATAAAAATGATGTCATTATCCCCTTCACTCTCTATCTGGAATCTCAGGTTCTTCTTATGGGAGAAGCCTCAGCCAAAAGCGATCTTAAGACATTACAAGTAACTCCCTACCGTTATTCCAATCTGTTTTCCAATTATACTGAACATAATAATTATTACTCCCGCTATGACTCTTTACAGGACAAGATAAACACTATCACTTATTTTCGTCACAGGAAATCCCCCTGAGAATACGGATAAGAATACTCATCAATAATACAGAGAACTACATTTATTACAGTCCCAGTTCAGACTGGAACTTCATCATGCCTTGAAGAGAGAGGGTAAAGAATTCTTCCAGAGAAAGCCCTAACTCCGAACAGGAGGCAATGACGGTCCGGTCAGCTCCACGGGCAAACCCTTTCTCATGAAATCTTTTCATAAGAAAGTCCGTTGTCACCAGATGAAGTTTCTTTTGAGGGAGAATCAACGCTGCGGCAACAATAAGTCCGGTGGTCGGGTCTGCAGCATACAGGGCCTTGTCCATGAGGGACAACCGGGGCAGTCCATGAACTTCATTATGGACCTTAACGGCATAGGCGATATCCTCATCTACTCCCAGTTGTTTCAGGATCTCATATCCAAGAAGACTGTGGCGCTGCGGGTCTTTGGCGGTTTCATTGTAATCAATATCATGGAGTAATCCTGACAATCCCCATCGGTCGGGGTCTTCGCTAAAATGTCGGGCCAGCTCCCGCATGATGGCCTCAGCGGCAATCATGTGTTTCTGTAAATTCACATTGGGAATCCGGGATTGGATTTCCAGAAAAGCCTGTTCACGAGTCAACATGATAATCAATACAACTCCGGATAATTATTTCTTTTTCGCAGGCAGATATTGGATGACAGAGACCAGAGGCCGATGGTCACTGACTGTTTTTGCGAGGTCATCATCAGGAACATACGAAGTGATTACACTGAATGACGGGTCCCGGGGAACAAAGATATAATCAATCCGTTGTTTTGGATTGAGTGCATTGAAAGTATCGCCTTCTGATTTATCACCATGGACAGCGACCCAGGTATCCTGCCAGTTTTTGACCAATGTCTGGATACAGGGAGCAGCAGGACGAGAGTTAAAATCTCCCGCCAAAATCTGCGGGCCGGAAAAAGCCTTACGGGCCTTTTCAATCTCAGCGACACTGAGTTCTCTCTCTGTTGTTGCAAAACCCTGAAATGCCAGATGGGTCACATGGAATCTGAACAATGGCGCATTGGGAATCTGGATATCGGCGGAAAGGAGACCCCGTTGTTCGTTATTTTCAGGAACCCGAGGGAGATGCAGGTTGGTATATTTCTTAATAGGATATTTTGATAAGACGGCGGTACCGTACAGTTCAGTCACAAACTTAACATTGGTCCCATGCGCCCAGTACCATTTTTTTCCCGTTCGTTTATTTAACAGATCGGCTAATTCTTTGGCCTGATTTCCAAATTTAACTCCACCCCCATAACACTCGTTCAGACTGACCAAATCAGGTTTTTCATTGGCAATCAAATCCGCCTGTCGGTCTAAATTCATTTTGTTGGATTCGTCCGCTCCATGGTGGATGTTATATTGCATCACTTTCAAGGTGAGAGGTTTGTTTCCTGCGGCCAGGACTGACCCAGATAAAACCAATAAGAATAAAATCATGTAAAGTCTAAATTTCATAGCACCATACCTCCAAATAAAACGGCCCTGCCATTATCTAAAACAGCAGGGCCGGCATTGCCTATTATCATATCAAATCAGATAACATCTTCGGGCCAATGAATCATAAAAGTGCCCATCAGCTCATACCCTTTGCCAACGATTTCCGCGGGAAGCCAGTTCTTATCGGAAGCTTTGGGAAGTTTTTTGAACCAGTCAGGCTGATAGACCTTGGAAGATTTCCAGAGTTTATCCCCTGTGATTCGTTCCTCGGTCCCATCGGTATATTTCAGAACCAGTTCCAGGGTCCAGGCTCTTCGTGCGGGAAGATTGTTCACTTCCGAGACGGCAAGAACATTCGTTCCCTTCTTCAGCCATGAAGCCACATTCGCCATTGGAACCCGGTCTGTCTGTTCACAGGACAATACTTTGGTCCCATTCACCCAGGCATGAAAATCTTCCAAACCCCACCCTTTAAGGATGGCAGAGGCGACTGTTTTTTTGATTTCAAGCGGCCGAATAAAATAAAATCTGCCATGCAATTCACGCCACTTGGGCCGTTCTTTGGTCACGGGATGCCATAGCCAGGTAATGGCAGGTTCTTTGATCGAAGGCAAAATACCGGACTGAAGCCGATCAATCAAGTGTTGATAATCCTGGATTTGGAGTATCATTCTCCGCAGATTAAAGTCCAATCCTTCAAACTTATTACTCATCAGCCACAACCGGGGATATTCACCATAGATATCCAAAAGCTGGTCCTGAAGATGAATCAACTCACTCATAATAAAGAGAGGGTCTGGTTCTTCTGAGGATTTAACCGATAACACGTCATGGATTTGGTCCAGGGTGAGCGCCTTGTCTGCCAAATAAGCGTAGCGTTTGGCAGTATGCTGCAATGAATACAAATGGGTCTCATTCAGGGGGAGTTCAATCTCATTAAAGGACGGCATCAAATCCAGAAGCCGATTGATAGATTTCAGGAAGTCAGATAATACGGGTTTAAGTTTCTCATCCACGGGAGTAACTTTCACTGCACTGTGGAATAAGTGCCAGGGAGTATAATCGTTAAGCCCATCCGGAAGGAATCCAAGAGCCATTTCAATCTGATGCAGGAGTTTTCCTGTTTTTGACTGGGGGTCTATTCCGTAATAGTTAGATACCCATTTTTTCATGAAACGGGCAGGATTGGATTCTTCCTTTTCTTCCCAGGTCACTGCCGCACTGTAGGCGTATGCCAACAGGTTATTTTCACGAAGGTTTTCCGCTCCATTATCGCCCCAGGAAGAAGTCACGCACCCAATTGCTCCCTCCCGTTTTCCAACTTTGACAAAATTGGCTACATTCGCAAACCCGACCGCATGGTTTGGATAGAAACGAGACCAGGAGGCAATCCCCGGACTGACAATAATATTGGAGAAACCCGCTTCTTTGATTTTCCGTACGGAGGGGTAATCCTCCTGAGGAATATAATGCCAATCGACAATAATGGCATCGGAGGGGAGATGTTTCAAAGCCTCAGGATGATTGAGAATCATATCGCCGTAATACATGAGAGTCCGGCCATGCTTCACTGTTGCATTCTGATAAATCTGATTAATGCAATCCGCAAAGACCTTTCCTTCTCCCTGTTTTTCCACTTTCGCCAGACTGGGCCCTTCACCAATATCAAAAGATTCATCACAACCGGCATGGAAGAACTGAGAATGAGGAGTGGCTTCTATCATTTCATCCATCAGAGAATGGATAAATTTCATAGCCTCTTTACTGACCAGATCAAAAGACCACGGCATCATCGTCTCATCTTGCCGTTCAGCATATTTGCGGAGTTGCGGAAGTGCCAAAGCTCGTTCCTGATGTCCCATACATTCCATTACCGGGCAGAACTCTATATGGAAGGCGTAAGCAGTATCGGCCATAGCCGCCATTTCAGCCTTGGTTATGGCACCCCGTGCCCGGCCAATATCGGGCTCGGTATTGTATCGGAAAGTGTCTTCAATATAGGGTTGGAACATATTGATCTTGTAGTAAGCCAATTCCTTGATGAGATACAAAAAGTCTGCCAACTGAGAGACCTGGCCACGACTTATATCATCAGAAATTCCGCGCCATTTCATTTCCGGCCAATCGGTAATCGTAAGGCAGGGGATGATTTTGGATACTGAAGTCCGGATAATCTGACGCAGGGTTTGGGCGCCATAGAAACGGCCCAAACGGGTCGGAGCAGATATCCCAATCAGATTAGGCTCCACCGTCAGGTAATAACCCTGTTCATTAAACAGAGCCGGTTTTGTGGGGTCAGGTGAACAGGAGGAAAACACAACTCGTTTGGCAGCTTTTCGGGCAGGACCTGAAGATACCATCCACTTACGGCTGAGGAAATCGGCCGCTTCTTCCGCCACCAAATCGACCGTGAACCGTTCCGACTCATCCACAGATTCCAGACAGACCGTCCACTCATCGTTTAACTTAATTCGGCCCGACTGAAGCACCATTTTTCGGGGTTGGGGGATAAAGTAAAAATCAGGAGAGATTGCTAACTTTTTCGTAGGCATTTTCATTACTCCAATACATTAAAAAAACAGTATGGTTATTTTGTCCGTATATACTACCATAGCCCGCGAATCCAGATTTCATAAGAATTTATTGATATAAACCAACATAATTCGACAAAAGAATAAGTTATTCAAATTCAATCAAATGTCCAGATTCATCAAAATCCGGGCAAACAAAAACCAGGGATAGCCCAAACAGCCACCCCTGGTGTAAAACAGCTTCTAAATTAGAGTTTCAGTTTAGCTAAAAGAGACTGATGGAATGCGATAGCCGCCTCACCACGGGTCAAAGCCCCTTTCCCGGGAATCCATTCTAGTTTGGGGTCCAGCTTCGACAGTTTTTCCATAAAGGCATTCACGGTCACTTTATCCCCCGACAACGGTTCTTTATCCTTCCATGTCTTTCCACAGAGTTCCGCAAAGAGAGCCAGAGCCCGGTTTGCATCGGCTCCGGTCAGCGGTGCATCAGGATTGAATTTCTCACCTTCCGGGGCAATCACATCCAGTAAACATACCCACTGGACCGCCTCAAACAAATCCGTATTCCATCCACAATCCATATTCCAGTACAGGGGAGATTTTGCTTCCAACAAGATGTGTTGGAGTTCCCGGAGTTTACGAGTTCCGGATAATGTTTCATCTCCCTGTTTTTTCATCCAGATATCTCGTGGTGCGCATTTGTTTTTAATCGCCAGGACAGCAGCCGCACCCGCCGCTTGCCCAATCACAAATTCCACAGGGTGAAGACGATATGTCCCATTAGTTATATGGGTAACACCCAGATTCTTACAGGCCATCAGGAGATTGTCTGTCTTTTGGGGGACCAGAGCACCATAGGGGATTTGGAATCGGGTGGTATTATTCTCACGGCCCTTTGTTCCATCTCGATAAGTTGTTTCTTTGAAATGCAGATCCGTTTTATATTCTGGATCTGGAACAGTACGATGCAGGTCCATACAATAATACTGTCCAATCCCTACCGTATCCGGGAATCGGGCGGCCCGAGCTCGAGTCTGTCCCATGATGTCCTGTTGAAGAATGGTAAACAGTGCTTTAACACGACGGCTTTCCCGAATATACGGATATTTGGATAATCCGTCAGCAGTACCTAAGATATCCTTCCGGAATTTCAGATTACTATAACCACGATTCTTCCCGGTCACAGGGTCAATCGACCAGTTTTTGGAATTTTTCGGGTCAAGAGTTGAATCATCAGGGTCTCTTGGGCATTCGTACCACAACCAATACAGGAAACTCAGCGAAAGCTCTTTAGCTTCCTGGATAGCCTCAGCCCGTTTTTCCAGAGATACATCAATAATCGTTTTATCCCAGTAATCATTGGAACCCCAGTTCACTTCAAGAAGGTCTCCCACATTCGTCCGTAACTCAGTAGGATTAAATATTTCCGGATTTTTATCAGGATCAAATTTCTTGACCCATTTATTATTTAAGTAACGGGGATATATATCCGCCGGTAATGAGGCGTCGAGGATTGAGGCATCCAATATTCGCCGGTAGGACCAGAAAGGTGAATGACCACTTCCTGTGGAAGAAACAAGATATTCGTTGTATCGACTCATCATGAAGGGTGATAGATAAAACCTTTTTTTCCATTTGTCGTAGGATTTGGGGCGGGTTTCCCATGGAAGACGATGGTCTTCACCCACAGCCCTCCACTCAACGACAAAGGGAAAGGTAATCGACTGAGGAGAACCCGGCAGGGATTTAGGGAAAATCGCTTTCCCATTTTTATCAAATAAGGTAGGTTCTTTGGTATCTTCGGAAGCATCGACTCCCAGCCGATAATCTGTTTTGGACAGGGGTAATAAATCACCCAGTTCTGTTGCATCCAGGACTTGTTTCGCTTCAATACGAGTTAAAGTCCCTGAAACGGTGTCCTTGAAAATAACGGCAGTAACTTTTTTACCCTCTTTCTCCACTTTGACAGGAATCCACTGGTAATGAATCTCTAACAACCCGGAATCTAACCAGGGTTTCCACATCTCATTAATAGCTCGAACGCCATCCAACGGTGGAAATGCCATTCGTGACCCCCAGGAATTCCCCGGAGAGAAGGTGTTCCCTTTAATCCATCTGACCTCGCGTTTTCGTGCTTCTGTGTTTCCCTGACCATTTCTGGATGTAGTTTTAGCCGTTTTCAGTGCCTGGTCCCGATAATAATTCCGAATCGTATCATGAAACTTGTAATATAATTCCGAGGCCGCCAGTTCATAATGGCCTTGCATGCAGATATTATTTGGGTCCGTAGCAGTTACCGCCTGTGAGGTATATTGACCACCCGGCCAGTCAGTTTCTTCCGTCACAACGACCTTTTTAATTCCATACTTACCGGCCAGTTCACAAGCCTGGATAGCGGCCGCCGTCCCACCCAGTCCGCCACCTGCAATCAGGATGTCGCATTTTACTGTTTTGATTGTTTTATTCTTCATATAATTCTCCAAGGTCCAACCAGGAATTGTCATTCCAAATACAGCCAAACATAACAGGATTTGTTTCATGAGTATTACCTCCTTATGGCAATTTCAACCAATCTATCACAAACAATCTCGCCACTCTATCAATGCGTTACATAGAATAACCATCTTGAATAAAACACTGCTGTTTCAAACAAACTATACATCTTTAATGCAATCCATTATCATGGAGTGTCGGTTATTTTATCCACACTTGGTGGATTATTAATTTTATGAGAGTAAAATTCAAATGGTTGATGGAAACAAACTGAGACGGTATGTCAATTTATATACTGTCATTTACTTTTTGGTATTGATAGCTGGGATATTCAAGGCAATCACCAAATATATTCACAATAAACCAGAGTGGAGTTTCTGGGTAAAAACGACCCACAATCCGATGTCCGTAAATGCCCAATATGTGGGGCCCTATCTCCCGGGAATTAAAGGTTTTTTAACTATCTTTACTGCATACCCGCCCTATGGTTACATTCTTTTTCTGGCATTGAATGTACTATCCTGTTTGGGGATTAGTTATATCCTCCTGAATCATCTTGAGAAACCGGTTGATATCAAAAAGGTTAATTGGTTGTGTGTTTGCATGTATGCTCCAACCTATCTTTGCCTGCAAAACAATCAGCTAATTATTCTGTGTGTCTTCAGTTTGCTGTTCGCTTTGTTATTATTAAAAAAACATCAGACTTGGACATCTGGATTGGTCTGCGCCTTATCCATTATCTTTAAGAGCCTGGTCCTGCCCATACTCGTTTTCACAACACTGTTACAAAAATGGAAATTCACCATCCTTTCAGTCCTTTTAGTAATCGTTATCAGTTTTACATCCCTGGTGATATGTGAAAGTTTCAGTTCCAGTGTACAGGCTCACTTGAACTGGCCCGCAAAAGTCATGGATCGGAATCCGGAAAATGCCTGTCCAAACTGGTTTGATGACAATCACTCTGCCTATGCGGAAAGTGTCCGGATGGCCAATCACTGGGATTTACCATTTATTGTCTGGCTCCATAAAATATTCAGTGTTCTGGCTTTCGGCATCTTGGTTTATTACACGCATAAGAATCGAAACAATCCCGCACTGTTCTGGCTTTTGGCCTCACTCTGGATGGCTTGGATTGCTTATGTAACACCCTTCGGACGCTATTATTACCTCATCCTGTTAGTACCCGCCTGGTACCTGATTGGGATTAAGGAATCCATTATTCATCAAGGATGGAAGACGGCTTTCTGGTACCTTCCCCTGTTTATGTTTATCAAGAAACTTGATGGAATGTATGTTGTTGTAACACTGGTCACCTTGATATTTGGACTGTATATCTTAATATCCAGCATCCGTAACGATTCCCAGGATTCAAACCTCCCCCGGGAAACAGCATAATCAACGTTTTTCCTGTTTGGCGTTGAGGATTGGCTTATATTAAGATATAAAACAATCCTGACCCAAAAAGGCAATCTGATTTTGTGCGAAATTAAACCAACATCCCGGTTCTCTCGATATGACCAGATATTTTATCTGGGGTTAGCCTTGTATTGTTTAGTATTTTGGGGATTTCGTTTATTTCTCTCCCCCACATTACTCATGGACGAAGCAGAACAGTATTGGGATGCCCAGCGGTTGGCATGGGGATACTCTTTTCAAGCACCGCTATACACCTGGATAACCTGGAGCGTCTCACAAGTTACAGGCTTAAATCTGCCGACTCTGGCAACATTGAAATACTTATTTATCTTCTGGTTTTATGCTGGATATTACCGTCTAACCCGATTCTGGTGGGAAGGGGAAGACCGGATCATCATCACCACATCATTGTTGTTGATGCCGCTTTTTATCTTCAACTTCACCTGGGACCTGACCCATACTATTTTATTGGGAGCATTAACGGTCACCGCTTTAAATTTTTACTTTTCTCTTTTGAAAACCGGAAGTATCAAGGATTATTCGGGGTTGGGAATTATACTGGCACTGGGAATACTGACTAAGTATAACTACTTATTCTTTGGCATGTCCCTTATGATGGCAGCATTAACAGACGCCACAGGTCGTAAGCGGCTGTTTTCTTCCAAAATCGTATGGACACTGGCTCCCCTAATACTCATCCCATTGCCTCATTTGTACTGGCTCATATTAAACGATTTTCCTCCATTTCGGTCAGCACTGGAAATCGCCAAAGTCACTCCTGAATCAAAGCTGGCACTCGAAGAAATAGTGGAAATATTTTTTAAATATATAGGGCCGGTTCTGTTGTATATCTTTTTCTATTTTGTATTGTTCCGCAAATGCATACAAAGAAAATCCCTGACCGCAGATAAAGAATTGCATCCCCCACTGGAACGATATGTCTTCTGGATACTGACCATTCCCCTGGTAATGTTTTATTTGATGCAAGCAGACAACTTCAGTAGCAGATGGGTCATTCCAACCTACTTGTCCGTACCTTTGCTTCTGTTTACCCGGGTAGATTTCCAGAAATTTTACCAGACACGCAGGAAATATTACCTGTATGGGATATTGCTATTGGTAATGGTGGGAATACTTTATTACCGGATGTCCCAAGTGTATCAACCGGAGGGTTGGGTATCCTGGCGGCCCGGCAAAAAGAAACGGGGTGAAGTGACTCGACTTAATACTCCCTATCCAGCCCTGGTAAAAAGATTACAAGACGAGAAATTAATCAACAATCCTTCGGGAGCGGCAAGGATTGTAACGGATCGTCACCAGATGGCCTCAAATCTCTTATTGCACATAAAAACCATCCCCATCTATCCTGAATCAGAATACATTCAAAGCCACGGAACGGACACCGTGTTGCTGTTATGGACCACCCGGGCAGAAGTGGTTGATATTCCATTATCCACCCTGGATTACAGCACTGTATTTAGGTCCGGTTGGATAGATTTGCCCTATCGGCACACACATAATTCAAAGCCTATTCGTTTTGGATATCGTTTAGTTCAGACACGATAATCACTGCAAATAAATAACGGCAGCCTCTTAATAAAGAGACTGCCGTTTCATTAACTGACACGATTAGAACAGATTCTCATCACCGATATAATCTTCTTCGTTGTCGTTCAAGAAATCTGCATTATCAAGAATCAATGTGCCCGGCTGGTCTGTCTTAACAGCCCACTGGACCTGGTGCCAATTAGACACAGCGCGGCCGACAGCCTTCAGATTGGATAGTGTTGCTTCGGTGATTTTACCAAACTCACCCGCCGCAAACAGAGAGTTACCTACTTCTCCAATGTCATAAGTTGCCATAGACCGAGTTCCAAGGGCTGACACAACAATCACGGTTTCATCACTAACAAACTCTGTTCCACTCGGCAGTGACATATCAATCTGAATACCGGCTTCCTGGAATTTTTCACTATATGGCGTCCAAATACCTACTTCTATATCGTTAGCGGTGAACCTTGCGCCTTCTGTGGATACTCCACTAAAGGTGATATTTAGTTTCTGGGCGACAGTATCAACAGACATCTCAGGAATTTCCGCATTATCTCCTGTCAGTGAGGGTAAAGGCTCAACACTCCATCCATCCGTCAGGTCATCTGTATATTTGAACTGACCTGCAGCAAACATTTCCCGGGTAAAGTTACGACCTAATAAGAGTTGAGGAGTAGCTCGTATTAATTGGACTTCATCAACTTTTATAGACCCGATTAAAATAGAATCGGGTGAGGAAAAAGTGGGCATGACAATGTTCAGTGAAAAAACCAGCTGGGGATAAACAATCCCACTGTCAGAACAATAAACGGGTGTTTCTATCCAAGTCCATGTGGTTGGCATCCCAAACCAGACGTGTCCTGCTACATTAACATGGGCACCTGATTCCACGACATTTCGGAAATTAAACAGGCTTCCTTCAAAATTATTATCGGCCTCATCGCAGCAGACTCTCATCCGGGCAATCATCCAATCTCCCTGCTCAACAGTAGGTATCTGCGATAAGCTGGGAGTGATTTTAATGGCAGAATTATTGGTGCTGAAATCAACTCGTAATACACCTTCTGCAGACTCGCCGGCCGTATCCGTATCTGATGCTACCCAATAGGAATCAGGGAGAGCCATCGTCCCGGACAGGTAGTCAGTAGCCCACAGATCATAATCTGCCTGAGAGTCGAAACCACCCTGCGCTATCTCATTCGGGAATATGAATAATTCTTCGCGATCAAAAGGAACGGTTTCCTGAGTATCAGCCTCTGTGGTATCACAGGCATAGACCCAATACCGTGCCCGGGTAGAAAAGGTGCTGTCGGCTGTAATCAATATCGTTGAATCCGATGTCCATTGCACAGTAATTCCATCAGACTCACGGGCATCCAATCCACCCGGAGTTCCGAAAGACAGGGGGACAACCGGATTTCCTTCAGAATCAATACAATATCCTTGAAGATTAAACTCTGTGGATTGGTTTTTATTCAGAAAAACATACGGCAATCGTTTTAGGGTATATGGAACGACCTTAATCAAAAAAGAAAACGACATCCCATCATCAGTCCTGATAATAACGGTTCCGGATGTAGCAACCCCAATGCTACCAATACCCACATCCCCCCAAGAGGTCAAAGTTACTTTATCCATAAAATTTTGAGTAATTGAACACTGGGAGTAGTCGTCTATTTCATGGTAATTATTCAAAGAAAAGGCATAACTCAGGGCTTGGTTCTGACTTATTTTGATATCTGGTAATGTGGTTGAATTTAAGGGAATCCCTTTGGCTAGATTAAATGAAACCATAAAAACAAAAACTAAGAGAACGGTTAATAATAGACTTTTTTTCATTGGCAACTTTCCTTTCATGGATTGTTTGAAGGTAGTCGTGGAGGAAAAATAGATGAGTATAAAAGTTGCACCAATATCAATAATGTTTTAGTGTTTGTGTCCTCCTCACATAGAGCCCAATTTGGGATATCCCGATCCCAATCCATCCGCGCTAATTATAAGCCATGTCAAGACCTCGACTCAATGTTTTTTTGCCGAAGGGGTAGAAGTATTCCCTATATAATGAATACATGAATAACTTACACCCTATGAGTGTTTTAGTCGCACTGCCCAATGAATTGGGAATATTCTTCCATAAATATAAACCTCGTCATGAAACTCAGGATGGCCGGTTTATTTTTCGTGAATACCTCCTGTATAATCGGAATTGGGTCGTTTTATGTACGGGAATGGGGAAAGAAAAGGCGGCCGAAGGAACTCAACGGTTAATTGATCGATACCATCCGGCGGGCATCATTAACCCAGGATTTGCCGGATATACTGCCGAAGAATTACATGTAAAAAATAAAGTCTTCCTTCCCCGAACCATCACTGATTTAGATGAGAATCTAAAGCCAACAGGAAGTATTACCCTCCCCATGGAATCATGGAATAAATGGGGAACTAAACTGCCCTATGAAGATAAACCCTTATTAACATCGCCCAAGGTTGTTGCCAGCTCTGAAGAAAAATACCAGTTAGGAGTTGAACATCCGGGAGCGCTGATTGACATGGAATCGTATGCTGCAGCCCAAGTTTGCCAGAAGGCGGGGACTCCCTACTTTTCTTTGAGGATTGTCATGGATGGAGCCAACCGTCCACTGAAAATCAATCCAACCCCCTTGTTAGATGCCCAGGGTCAAATTCGTCCCGCAGCGGCAATAAAATACTTAATCACCCATCCGCAATATCTGGGGGAAGCTTATTATCTGTGGGAAGTCAGTCATCGACTATCTAAGATATTGACCCGTGAGATTGAATCCATTGCAATCCAATGGGAAAAGAATACCCAGGCTTAAGAACTGTTTACAGGTTTGGCGCCATGGGATTGTTATAGAGAATCGCCAGGGGAACATTGTCTAATTTAATACTATACCGGGGAATAGCCTGTTCATAAAAGGCCGCTTCATACTGTCCCCAAAAACCCTGACGGGCCTGTAAAACATAATAATCTGCCGGTCCTCTGCCATTAATGATTTTCAAGTCCAGCCGAAATTCATTATGCATTTTGTACCAATCCAACACTTCTGAAGAAAAAGAAAGGAATCGAACTGTCGCACCTTTGGGAAGGGTTCCATTGATTTCAGAAAGCATGTCTGAGTTAACAGAATCACACCAGTAAGTCGTTTCTAATCCGGCTTTCTGGGCTCCCTGAACACCACCTATCAGAGCATTGTAATAACTCAACTCATAAGGATGGGTCCGAATTACCTGCCACAAACAGGGTAGTATTATTGCAAATCCAATAACGAGAGTAACTCCCGGGATGTGCGCAAAAGCATATCGTCGTTTCAGGTGCTGAATAATATTCATATATCCCAGTCCTATCAAGACCGCCAGGAAGGGAAACGCGGATAAAAACAACCGAATACCATCATATCTTGGGGAAAACGGCAGACTCTGAAGAATAATGGGAAATGCTGCCATAAACACCATCAAAATCGCCAGGGACCTGTCTGGAGGAGTTTCCCAAGCTTCCATTTCCTGTTTTCTAAACACAGTCCATAATCCAGCCATCAGAATCAAAAGCAGAATAACAGGGATGGTTAAAAGAACATAAACTAACGGATAATGCCAGGGGGCTGGAGTTAAGAGATATTGTTTCCCAAAATAAAACACAGTCGTAAATTTGTGCTGAGTATAAAACTGGAAGTAATCCATCAATCGGGTAAAAGTATGGTGCCATAACCAGGGCCAACTGGCGATAAAAACAATCGGAGAGATAACCACCATCGCACCCAGATTGTTCAATATCTGTTTTCGTTGATACAAAAGTCCCCAGGCAAACAGTGGAATAGGCAAAAATAACGCATTGATTTTCGTTGCCATAGCCAATCCCCAGATAATGCCTAAGCCAACACTCCATTTCCAGGAAGAACAGCCTTTATAAAAAGCATATACAGTAAACCAGGCCATGACCATCATCGGAATATCCGTTGTGGCAAAATGGGCCTGAGCAAAAATCCGGGGCATGACCAACAGGGAGACCAGAGCCGCCCAGCCTGTCCGCCAACTGAAATGATGCGTCAAAAATCCATAAAAACAGGCAATAAATGCGGAGAAAAACAAGATAGAACCCAGCCTTAAGGCAATCCTGTTGCCACTTCCAAACATGAATAAATCCCCAAGCCTGTCGCCAAAAAGACCATACGAGGCAGCCGCCAACCACTTTGAAACCGATGGATGTTCATTGATATGCTGCCAATAGATATCCACTCCCGCATCAGAGAAGGCCAATCCAGGTTTAGTAAACACCAATTTCACCCAGGAAGCGGCTTCACAAGCAGGATTAAAGTTATAAGGCTCATCCCAAGCTATTCCATAATGATGCTCGGTCAAAAGTAAAAGGAAGAAAACCACCGTAAAGATAAGAATTGCAAACTGTCGGGGTGTTCGCAGGAAACGAATAAGACGGTTTCGATAATAATGTACGATATTCATATTATTAACCCGAGCCACGAAATATCTAAAATACTTTCCCATTTCTTAATACAATATTCGCTGGTCAATATTTAAAGAATACGAGAAACTCGCTGACCTTTTGTGCGTGTTAAACTATATCATAGAAATGATTATACTCAAGATAGGTGAAACAGGTTCATTTTTCATCTATTTTTTTCGAGTCATCCCGTCCAAAACAATGACTGGCGATGATTAACCCAACAGTCTGACCTGTAAGGAACTTATAATGTCTGAAATAACCCGACTCATCTTATTACGACATGGTGTTACCCAATGGAATCTTCAATATCGTTTTCAGGGACAGGCTGATATTCCCTTAACTGACCTGGGAAGACAACAGGCCCGCCGTGCCCATCAATTACTCCAGGAATATTCTGTCGATGTGATTTATTCTTCTGATTTGAGCCGGGCTTTGGAAACCGCCCAAATTGCCCTGGGTGACAGGGAAATCCCCATTACGACCCTGAAAGAATTACGGGAAACAAATTTTGGGCAGTGGGAAGGGTTAACCACTGGTGAAATCCGAGAAAAATTCCCTGAATTAATGGAACTTCACGATAAAGACCCCTATAACACCATTTTACCGGATGGGGAGTGCCGCAGATTCATGTACGAACGGGCAACCCGGAAGGTTGATGAGCTGGCAACGCTCCATCGGGGGCAAACCATTGTCATTGCAGCACATGAAGGTCCCCTGGCCGCAGTCGTCTGTTATTATCTGGGTTTGGATTTCATTCCCGAACGCCGGAAATATCGGATGGATAATGCCTCATTCCATATCATGGAACGAATCAATGACGGACCCTTCCGGTTAGTCCGGATGGCAGAACAAAACGGGCTTCCCATCGACACTCTTGGAAATAAATAATAATTGCTTTTCACTTCTCCATTCAAAACCTGTGGATATTTTTTCATCAACGAACCATCTACGGAGCAGCTCCGAGCAACTCCGTGGATCCTTCGAAAAGAATTGGACTTTACACCCTGATATAGACAGGGTTACAGGATACCGTATACAAAGTTATAATTAACTCATGATGAATCCTTTTAAAATTCTGTTAGGCCGTTGGAAATATGCTTTTTTAATTCTGGTCATGGGGTGGTTACTTGTCTGGGCTGCCTGGTCAAATTTATACCGTCCTGACACCTTTTCACCTTTGGGTGATATTTGGGATTATGCCCAACAAGGCCGCCAACTGGTTCGGGGGGAAGGGTTTTCCAGTCAATTTACCTATCCAATCCTGATGAAACAGGATGCCGGTCATGTTCCCTATTCAAATTTATGGAGGCCCCCGGGATATCCCTGGTTAGCCTCAATGGCCTTCAGGATTTCAGGAAATTTTAATCTTTCCAGTTTGATTCTCTTAGGGTGTCTGTTTTATATCTTAACGGCGGGCCTGATGGTTCGAATCGTTGAGGAATGGATAGATACCAGTTATGGGTGGTTGGCAGGCCTGGCATGGTTACTGGCACCTGCGGTTCAGGGATCGGCCTTTTCCGGACTTTCGGAGCCGGTATATTCGTTCCTGGTCGCCTTATTGGGGTATCAGGTCATCATCGGGACCCGTCAAGGATGGGCCCCCATCAGAACCGGCGTTTTAGGTGTATTGACGGGGATAGCCTGGCTGACCCGGACTGAAACCATTTTTCTGATTCCTGTCCTCCTGGTTTATCTGTTTATCAATCTCTCCAAAGAAATTCGATGGAAATTACTCGGACTTTATCTACTCACTTTAGTTTTAACAATGTCCCCCTGGTGGATCCGAAACATGATGGTCACCGGACATCCCCTGTTTAATATGAGTTATGACCTGTGGGGAATGTTCACTCCCACCTGGCCGGGATGGTATCGGTTTAGAATGGTAACCGATTCGGGATTTCCGATAGGGCATTGGGAAGAGGTTCTTTTTAAGTGGGGAAAACAACTTCTTCTTAATCTGAAGTTTATTATGAGTATCCATGCCTTCCTGGTTCCACTGGCAGTGATTGGATTTTTCGTGACCCGGTTGGAATGGAAGAAGACTCACCCCGGGGTCTGGATACTACCGGCGCTGGGCCTGTCATGGCTGGGACTTTCTCTTACAGAACCGGGACTTCGATTCTTCCTGGGATTGGCCCCCCTGGTTATGGCACTGGGAACCGTCTATCTGATTCGGCTGGTTCAATGGGCCGGAAAAGCAACGATTATTAAGACCATGTCCTGGGTCATGATGGTTATTGTTGGATTCAGTGTCCCTATTTTAGAAGTAACACTGGGTGATAAACCACAAAATCAATCGCAAATCATGAAACCAATGTGGCTGACCGAGGGACAATTGCCACAGATTGCCCGAACTGGCGTTTTGATTACAGATACGCCTGACTTTGTTGCCTGGTATGGAGACCATCGAACGGTATGGCTGCCTCGTAAAGACGACCTGCCCACGCTCTTGAAAATGGAACCCCATATTACGGGAATCCTCTTAACTCCAAATGTGAGAAAGATTCAACCTGACCCGGATATTGAATATTGGAAGAAACTTCTTTTTACAAAAACGGTTCCGGTGGGATTTGGAAATCCGGTGGAGTTGGCTGGAGGCGCCCTCTATTTCCCCAAAGAGGGTGCGGATAACTTAATCAAACCTGCAACGAAATAAACTGATTATCTCAATCGTTTTCTATTCTCGGTGGGTAATGCAACGGCCTCAACCCGGCCTGCAACACTATACGCCGGCAACAATTCAACAGTGGTATATCCACTGAGGGTCGGGTTCCATAATCCCGTCAGTACCAGGTATTTATTCTGCGGTATTTCAAATTTCTGGTCAGATATTTCGGCAGCGGTCGTATCCATGCCCTCATTGAGCAACTTCTCATTCGCCATAAACTGACCCATCCGATGATAGATAGTCTCCTGTGAAAATGCCAGGATTCGACCTAACCGCACCTGGCCTGCTCCTGTAATAACTACCAAATCATTTCGTCGGTAAGAACGGGTGGTATTCGGAGACGGATTGACTAATAAGACATCTCCCGCCTGTACCAGCGGTTCATAGCCCTCATAATTTATGGCAACAAACCGTACCTGCGGCCCCCATAACAAGGCCGTCACGACCAAAAGAAATACCAGAAAAATAAAAGCCCGGATTCGATTCCCCATGGAATGGAGTATGGGATAATGCCGTTCCCGCCAGGTGTAAAATCCATCCACCATTGACCAGATATAGCATAAAAAACCCAGGGGAATCAGCCAGTTTGACATCCAGTGGTTGAACATGGCCAATCCCACCAGTAAAGGAACCAGGGTCATTACCAGGTAGGCCAACCCTCGTTCATAATAATCCATTGCCCATAATGCCAGACCGGGAATCCACACAAAAGGTAATAATACCGCTCTGTATAACAACGGGGTGAATTGACCATCAATAATAATCGACGGGAGAGGTAGTTTTTGAAGCCATTGGTATAAACGACTATCAGGTCTTAAGACTTTCTCAGATTCAACCAGATAATTGTTTTCATCCGGAAAGGCCGCTCCACAATCGTAACAACGGACACTGGTCGGCAGGTTTTGTGATCCACAGGAGCTACATTGCATAGGTCAGAATCAGCCTTCTGCCGGGGGCAGAACAGCCTCCTCCTTTGATGCAGAAGACTCCGAAGATGCTTTTTCCACTTTTATTAAAATACCCAGTTCTTGACCCAGTGATTTACCGTATTCTTCCTGTTTTTCTTCAGAATACCCAGACAGGTCCACCGTTACCACGCCATGTAAATCAATGACAACCCGTACTTCCTGTTTTTGTGGCCCGGAAAGGACCGTCACTTCATCTGTTTGTAAACCCGATAAATGCCAGCGGCGCCAGGCAACCTCAACACTTCGGTCAGGATGAACCTTCTCGTCGGCTATCATATAGTCCCGTTCACTCAATAATGCGGTCAATTCCAGATAGCTATACTGTTGGGCTAATTGCGATAAGATGCGCTCCGCTAAAACGGGAAGTTTGGCAGGGGGATATTTCCGGGAATAGAGCCGCATCCTCGGCATTAATCCAGTGACACGGGTATCAAACAACAGGCAATGACTTTCCCCTCTCAGGATAAAAGGCCCACCTTCGCCCAATAATTGGGCAAAATACTCTGGAACAGGTTGCCGAGTGGAAAAACGGTACATATCAGCCAGGGAGATGTTGTAGGAGGGTTCAGCCGTCTCGTCCAGGAGTAAATAGTTAAATCCCGCGGCTTGAGCTCCGCGGGTAAATATTTCCCATTGCCGAGCAACAGGCTGAATAGTGATTTTGTATGACATTTGTTCGATGGTTTCCGGGTTTATTGTTCCCCGAATCCCTTCATATTTGGCTGAGATCAGGTTATTCATCCCTACAGTTAACCCATTTTAGCATAGTCTTTACAATCATTACTTTCAGTACAACCAAAAGGTTGAGGCCTTTAACCATCCAGTCTTGCCCCTTCCTTATACAGCTGTGACTATTAGTTGACAGGTCGAACTATTTTTTCATCATCAAACACTTAACTTTCATCATACACCCAGTTGCCCATACTTATAATTTCATCCTGAAGAAAAAATAATCAAAAATATCTAATAATTTCTAAAATAGGTATTGACAGTTCAGAATCTTTTTGATAGAGTTTTACACCAATCAGAGATTGATAAATATGCTGTCATTCTAGACAGCATCAGCGGTAAAAACCCAAAACAACCTGATAACAAACAGTACTGTTGTATCTATATAAGGGAGGTGGCCCCCATGGCCAAACGAGGTCGCAAACCAAAGAACCAGAAAGACGAATACTACGACGATATTGACGATTTTGGCGGTCGGGAAAACATTACCGAGATGGAAGAAGAACTGTTGTATCAAATGGACAACAGTGAGATCGAACGGTATATCCGACCCACCCGCCGTCAAGAAGATGACTTTGGTGATGAAGACAGTTTTGCTTTTTGGTTCGGACAGAACTAAACTGTAATCTGATAATTATATTCGGGTAACAAGGAACGGCCGCAGCCGATATCTAGGCTGCGGCCGTAATTTATTTCCCCATTCCATCCTGTGATATGATTCAGTGCAGTATCAATACTGTTGATTATTGGAGTCTTCGATGAAACCGTTAGATATGGCTGTTATTGCCTTGTATCTGATAGGAACCACCCTGCTCGGCCTTTATTTTGCAAAAAGGCAGAAAACAACCCGCGATTATTTCCTTGGAAACAAAAATCTTCCCTGGTGGGCCATCCTCCTGTCCATTATCGCCCAGGAAACCAGCGCCGTCACGATCCTCTCCATTCCCGCCACAGCGTTTAATCCTAAAGGCGGCAATCTTACCTTCCTGCAAGTTGCCGCTGGATATGTCATCGGAAGGTGCCTGATTTCCATCATCTTCATTCCCCGACTCTATAAGGGTGAATATTTCTCCATTTATGGATATTTAACAGAACGATTTGGAGCCGCCACTAAAAATGTGGCCGTATTAAGCTTCATTGTCAGCCGGTCACTGGCAATTGGTGCCCGAATATTTGTCGGGTCCATCTTGATTTCCGCAGTCTCCGGATTTGATACCACTCAAAGTATTATTATCACCACCCTCTTATCCATCCTTTATATGACAATGGGTGGATTTGCGGCGGTGGTTTGGACGGATGTCCTTCAATTTATCATCTATATGTTGAGTGCCCTGACCACGATGGCAGTCATTCTTTATCACCCGATCGGCGGTTCGAACATTATTCATACAGCAATGGCCGCCGGAAAATATCAGCTTTTCAATTTCACCACCGACCTGACTGTTCCCTATGCACTCTGGGCCGGACTCATCGGAGGTGCTTTCCTGACCATGTGTACCCACGGAACGGATCAGGGTATCGCGCAGAGACTGCTCGCCGCCAACTCAGAACGCAATGCGAAGAAAATCATCATCGGCAGTGGATTGGTTATCTTCTTCCAGTTTGCCTTCTTCCTGACACTGGGAACTCTCTTGTTTGGATTTTACAGCCTTGTTGAGCCGACCATCTTTACCACCATACCCAAGAATGACTACATATTCCCCATATTTGCGCTTAAATATCTCCCCCTGGGACTCGGTGGGTTGATGGTAGCAGGGGTATTTGCCGCCGCCATGAGCTCTAATGATTTCAATCCCATGTCCAACGCCTTGATTAACGATATCTACAAACCTTACATTAAGCCCCATGCGCAGGATACTCACTATCTGTATATGGGAAAAGTATTTACCGTCGTCTTCGGATTAATTACACTGGGAGTAGCAATCCTGGCCTCAAAATCGCAGAAATCGCTGCTGGACCTGGTCATGACTATTCCTTCCTATACTTTTGGTCCCCTTCTGGGTATTTTCCTGATGGGTTTCTTCAGTAAAAAATCCCATCAACTAGGTGTAATCACCGGAGCGGTTGCTGGGTTCCTCGTCCTGTTAACCGTCGTGCCCCCTTGGCCGGCGGCGTGGGAACTCTACCCCGGACTATATCCGAAGCTGGCATGGCCCTGGTTATCTATGGTTGGGTGTCTGACAACGATGATAGTCGGACAAATCACGAGTCTGCTGTTCCCCAAAAAAGTCTAAATAAAAAAGGCCGGTCGTATTGACCGGCCTTTATATTTCACATTGATTTTATTACGTTACTTCTTCTGTGCCCATTTACCGTCTTTGCCCTGTACCCACCAACCGGATTTGGCTTTATCCGAACGCAATTTAGCAAACTGGTCCGTCGCCTGTTTAAGGGTTTCTTTCCGGTTTTCTTCATTATCCGGTAAGTTTCTGACTTCGCGCATGGCCTTCGCCATTCCCGCCATAATAACGGACCGGTCACGATTTTCATCGCGGATAGATTTGACAACTCTCTTGTCCAATCCCTCTTCATCAGCACGGATCACTAAAAGACCGTTGTTGCCTTCGCCTACCGTCCCATCACCGCGTAAGCCGTCGATTTGGCCCAACCGTTCACCAATACTCTTGTAGGCTTGAACGACATCTGGATTCGCTTTGATTTTGACAACCAGATCCTTCGAAAGGCCTGACTCATCATCACCTCGAATATCCGCAGCACTGGCGGGGGTTATCAGACGGTACAGGAAAGGAACTGAAGACTGCTTATCATCCGTCTTGGCCGGATCAGGTGCCTTCTTCTGGCCGGCTTTCATCAATTCGTCTTCCAGGGTTGTGTACGCCTGGTTAATGTCTTTTTCCGGGAAATATACATTCACGGTAATTACTGCACAGCCAACCAATAACGCCACCACTGATAATAGTATCCCTATTCGTAATCGTTTGCTCATGGATTCCTCATCTCCTTTTTACGGTCTTAACCACAAAGGCATATACCTTCTATTACCCTGATTATATATCATTTGGTTGAACCTGCCCGATTCGTTTTGTAAAAAAAGTATTGACAAACATTTCTCACTTGTACTAACGTGCTAGTACAATATGAAATTCACGATAAGACAAGACGGGACCCCAATTTATCAGCAGATCATCCGGCAGGTCAAATTTGGATTAGCGTCGGGGAAACTAAAACCCGGTGATGAACTTCCGGCAATCCGAAAACTGGCCGACATTCTCCTGATTAATCCCAATACCATCGCACGAGCCTATAAAGAGCTGGAGATTACCGGCATCGTTGAAACTCGTCAGGGGGGTGGGACTCGCATCGCCATGGGGGCACCGATATTCAGCCGAAAATCCATGAACCTCTCATTGGAGAAAAATATAGACACATTAATCGTTGAAGCGGACCAGATGGGTTTGGAACTCGAAGACCTTATCCAAATCCTCCGGCAGCGATTTTCAGCAATCAAAGGGGATAAACAATGACAGAAGCAATACCATCCGTAGTGCAGGTCAATAATCTACATCGACTATTCGGGACAAAAGCAGTGTTACAGGATGTATCGTTGGAAATAAGTCCGGGAACGGTTCATGGTCTCGTTGGGGAAAATGGGGCTGGGAAAACAACCCTATTGCGACATCTTCTGGGACTTTTAAAACCTCAGTCAGGATCGATTCGAATCTTCGGGCATGACCCGGCCAAAGAGCCTGTCCCTGTCCTTTCTCGTGTAGGTTATCTTTCTGAGGACCGGGACATGCCAGACTGGATGTATTTCCGGGACCTGTTGGAATTCACTGCACCCTTTTATCCGAACTGGGACATGGAGTATGCCATGAAGCTTACGGGGGACTTCGGTCTCGACCCGCTGCAAAAGGTATCCCGGTACTCACGGGGTCAAAGAGCACAGGCGGGCCTCATTCTTGCCGTCTCCCACCATCCAGAACTCCTGATCCTGGATGAACCCTCTTCGGGTCTGGACCCCATCGTACGCCGAGACATCCTGAGAGAAGTCATCCACACTGTGACTCAAAAAGGCCATACGGTCCTGTTCTCTTCCCATATCCTCACAGAAGTGGAACAGGTCTCTGACAATGTGACCCTGATTTCTCAGGGCAAATGTCTCTTGACGGGACGACTGGATGACCTCAAGAGCAAGTACATTATGGTGGAAGCCACCTTCCCCATACCCCCAACCGCCCTGGAATATGGCCACGGCCTGATTAAATCCAAATTTAATGACACCGAGTGGAGTCTCCTGTTTGATCAATCAGAAGATTTCGTCCAAACCGCTATTCTTCAACACGGGGGAGAGATCCAACGGATTTCTCATCCGACATTGGAAGACCTCTTTCTGATGTTGGTAGATCGTCCCCGGACCATCTTTACAGAAACGGTCAACAATTAAAAAGCGACGACGAATGACACTGAGAAATCAATCATGACATCGAATAATCAATCATACATTTCCCCGGGATTCAAATTCCTGTTAAAACATTGCCTCAAAGAGAGCCTGAAACCATGGATATTGATCTGCATTGGGATTGCGGTCCTGTTTAGTATCTCTATCGCAGCAATATTCATTTCACATCATACACCCCAGATTGCTAAACAAATATTACTACCTATTCTTTGTCTTCTGGTGAGACTTGGAGTATACATATTTAGCATCCTACTCACTTATTTCTTCACAAAGGATATCTTTCACGCCCGGAAAATAAATAGCTACTACCTGACCAAACCCCTCACTGACTTGGAACTGGTTTTGTTGTATTCTTTTCCAGTTCTGGTGTTCTATCCAGTAATAACGATTTTGCTTAATGCCTACTTACTGACATCCCTTTCATTTACCGACTACCTAAAGGTTTCAATCAGTAGTTTCTATTTCTCAAGTCTTGTTTACTTGTTTTATATCATTTTGAAAATAGATATGAAATTTCTTTTAAATCTCCTGCTGGGCGTTTGCATCACTTGTTTCGTGGTCTGGCTGCAAACCTATCTGGATTCAGGGCAATGGTTGTTTCTCTATTATGCAACGTCTTATGCGACGTTTCTTTTGATGATCAGTCTGTATGTTCGTCTCAGCCGCCATCAAATCTCCACAATCCTGTGGCTGGGAAGATTGTGGCGAGAAGTCAGATTTTTCAGGGTGAACACACTCGCGTTTTACCTTGGTCAGTCCTTCTTGTCAGGCATTCATACTCCCTGGGTCAAATTGGGAAGATTGTCTAGAAAACTAAAGCCAGAATACCAGGTAAGTCAGTTTATCTTATTTCTTTCTTTTACAATCATGCTCGCAGAGGTCCATTTTCTTTTCATCCATCAATTTCCACTTGAAGCACTCTTTGCACCATACCTAATATCCATGATTCTGGTATTCATCAATAGAAAACGCGGGGTATTATCCTCTACCCAATGGATGAAACTATTACCCGTGCCTGAATCTGTGATGGTTAAAAGCCGACTTTATAAAGCTTTTTATTTCCCCACTATGATTATCCTGTCTGCAATTCTGGGATTAGTGGTTTATCTTATCCTGTATCGGCTCAATTACATTGAGATGGAAGGTATGTCACTCATATCCTTTTTAGTATTTCAAGGTTCATGTCTACTCATATTCCTGGGCAGCCGAACGATATTTCCATTGAAGATTATGGAACATCTGGTAAAAATGCCACGGATTTATAAGCTGTCTTTTACATTATCGTTTTTCGTCGCCCTTGGATTGCTTTATATTGTAATGATGCCTGTTGTAATTTTGGGACTCTTCATATCACTGTTGTCGACTATCTTCTCAGCGAATCACTCTGACCTGAGTTTTTTTATTGAAGAATATGGATCAACATTGGGAGTATTTTTTATAACATTTATTCCAATCATCCTTCCCGTAATCCTCATGGGAATAGCTCAGATTCGATTACTCCAATATGGAGCTGCACATAAGGTTTTATCTAAAACCAATCTACTGTGGGTGGGAATCAGCACCATTCTGATTATGCTCTCGTGGGTTCTGGGAACATATAATATCAATACATCCGATAACATATACGATAGAAATTGTTATGGACTCCTCTTGTTTTCATTTGTACCGGCGCTGGTTGTGGCCTCCTCCTATTGCAATGCAAAAATGGACGCATGGTGGATGACCACACAGGACATCGACACCCCTATTGAAGAGAAACAAATATATAACACGCCCTGGTACAAATCTGTTTTTAAAAAACAATAATTTTCCTGAGGAGATAATCCCAAATAATGGATAAAGTAATTGAAATTGAAAATGCCGGAGCCAACTCTCTATTGAGGATGGCTTTCAAATCTTTCCGTGGCTGGGAAGGTTGTGGAGTGAAATAAATGCATAAACGAGGATTTTCCTTCTTACCATCTGTTCATAATCCCTGGGTCAAATTGGGAAGATTGTCCAGAAACCAAAAACAAGAAGACCAAATTGCTCAGTGTATTTCATTACTCGCGTTGCTTATTTTTCTCAGTCAGGAAGACTTTGATGTTCTTTTTAACGGAATCATCCCACTATTTTTATTATTAATAATTATGCTATTTATCAATAAACAGCGCGGATTAATAACCTCTGCTCAGTGGATAAAACTATTACCCGCATCTGAATCTGTAGTAGTTAAAAGCCGACTTTATAAAGCTTTTTATTTCCCCACTATGATTATCCTCTCTTTAATCCTGGGAACCATTATCATCCAGCTATTTTATCGCATCAAGGCGGATGATATGTTAGATGTATATCTTTGGGTGTTTGAAGGAGCATTCTTCCTTGCATTCATGAGCAGCCGAACGACATTCCCATTGAAGATTATGGAACATTTAGTGGAAATGCCACGGATTTATAAGATGTCTTTTACATTATCGTTTTTAAGTTTGTTATTTCTTATGTTGATACCATATTTCATTTTTTTGGTGGATGCCGAAGCTTTTGGAATTATCACTCTACTACTATTTGCGATAGTGCCAATTATCCTTCCCTCAATTTTCATGGGAACAGCTCAGACTCGATTACTCCAATACGGAGCTGCGCATAAGGTTTTATCTAAAACAAACATTTATAGTGTTGTAATCGCTACACCATTAATCACATTTTTATGGGGTTTCGTCACAATTTTCTGGCTTGCTAGTAACGACTATACTCCAATGTCAGAGGCTATATTTTGTGGAGGTTACTATTTTCCCATCCCTTTACTATTTGTACCATCGCTGATTATGGCTTCCTCCTATTGCAATGCAAAAATGGACGCATGGTGGATGACCACACAAGACATTGACACCCCTATTGAAGAAAAACAAATATATAACACGCCCTGGTACAAATCTGTTTTTAAAAAACAATGATTTTCCTGAGGAGATAATCCAAAATAATGGATAAAGTAATTGAAGTAGAAAATACCGGAGCCAAGTCTCTATTGAGAATGGCTTTCAAATCTTTCCGAAGTCCGTTATTCTGGCTTGGATTGATCCTGGCATCTTATCTCATCACCAGACTACCCAGCGAACCCGGTGAGCCGGGACAACTTTTCGAGTTATTATTTCTGGCTTTGGGGATTGGTTTTCTTTTTCAGGCAGCGGCTCTTTACCATTTGGTATTAATCGCTTTCCCAACACATAAATATCCTACATGGTTTCTAACTCAACCATTGGGAGACAGAGAGTTAACAAAAATACTTTGGATTCCAACCTGTCTCAGTGCCATTCCCATCATGTTAATCGCTTTTTCCCCATTATTAACAAAACTGTCTCTTTTGGAATACGGACTGGCAGTTATGGTCTCCATTCAAATAACAACCTTTGTATATATTGCCTTCTTCATGATCAGCAGATTTCTGCAGACTCTCTTTTACCATCCCGGGATTATTGTTTCATACCTGATTGCTCTTGGAGTCTCTGTTCTGGCAGGTTTTTATGTGAAGGGGTCCCCCCTGAAACTGATTCTGTTTACCACTCTCACCATCACCCAGTTGTGGTTATCCAAAATCCTGATATATACCCACTTAGTAGAGATTCGTCACAACCGAAACTCCTCACACAATCAAAATCATCTTTCCACACTATGGTTTGCAATCATCCAGGGGATTCAAAAACCCCGCCAATGGATTCCCCTTCCAAATCGGAGATTTTCCAAAGGAGCTAACTTCACATGGCTTCTACAAGATAGAAAGACTATGTTCAACTTGCTCATATTTCATGTACTCTTTGCCGTCATCTGGTTTGGCGGTGCACTTCTCGAATATATGGACCTCCGCCAAGAATATTTACTCTCAACCGGGATAATACCGCTTGTTACTATCCTGTCTTATTTCTTATATATGACCATTTCCAGCAGTTCTACACAGTGGAAGAAGCTCCTGCCCCTGTCCAATGAGGATTATTTCAAAGCAAAAGCTCGCCTGTTTTATGGTGTTTTCATTGTAATGTTGTTGATATATTGGGGGATTCTATTAGTCTGCAGACTTAGAAATTTGTCCTTTGATGGGCCGGGTGAATTGACTCCTGAATTCCTATATTCTGGTTTCGTCATATCTCTCATATTAAATATCCCAATGTTTATCATGGCTTTCCCCTTAGATTATTTGCGATTAAATAAACCCATAAATCGCTTTGTTTCCAGACAGAAAAATCTATACGGAACCCTTTTTGCAATTATACTTTGGATTTCAATCTGTTATGGCATACTAAGCATTCTCGGAGCAGTCTTCTATGTGTCACTTTACATACTGGCAGCCATATATATTTCCCTGCAGATATCTATGTTATTAAAAGGCATTCAATTAAAAATAATTACTAAAAAACATCTATTGCTTGCCCTTCTAACTTCTATCCTTATCACCTGCTTATTTATATTTGATTCACATGAGGAGGTATTCGACTTATATAGAAATCATTCAATTATGGTATGGATAGTTTCATGTGTGCTTGCACTACTCTCTGGGTGTTCCTACTGTAACCTCCGGGTTTCAGCCTTCGCATGGAGATTACTGGAAACACCGACCCCAAGCGAAGAAAAAACTCAATCCACATTAATAAGAAGTCTATTCCGCAGGAAAACTGTATAAATCTAGTTTGAGGTCCCCATTCTCATACCCTGCCATTCTGGCGATTTTTCATCTCCTCAACGAAGAAGGTACGGAGCGGGTCCGAGCAGCTCCGTGATTTGGACCTTTCTTCCGTCAAACTGTCTCCCTACAAATCCAGTTTGATTTCCCGGAAATAACCTTTTTCAGTCTCAAATATCCAAAAATTTTCCGTCACCCTCTTTACTGGAGATTCTTTTTTGTATTAATATATAAACATATATTGATATACGAATGGACAAAGACTATGGTAGAGATGTTTAAGGCACTGGGTGACCCCACCCGATTACAGATTGTACGGATGTTATCCGAACAGGGGGATATGTGTGTGTGTCATATTGTGGAGACCCTGAAACTGGGCCAGCCTGCTATCTCACATCACATGAGTGTGTTGAAAAATTCCGGTTTAGTCAATAGCCGCCGGGAAGGGCAATGGATCCATTACTCCCTTAATAGGGAAGCTATCAAATCCGGCCCCTGTGAATTCCTTAATTCAGTTGCCGCGGAGAAGATAAATTCGGGGAAGGGGTGCTGTTCCAATGAGTAATTGCTGTGAACCGAATGGATGTTGTTGTTCCTCCGAGAGTAAAAAATCGTCTCATATTTGGAAGTTGTTGATTCTGGCGGCAGTGGTTTGGTTTGGGATTTATTTTGTTTTGGATCCTGTCTCCAAATACCTGACCTTTGATTTAATGAAACTAAGTCCCTCCTCTCATTTGGGGTCGGCCGTCCAGTTTTTCCTTTATGACACGCCCAAGGTTTTAATGTTACTGACCTTTGCTGTCTTTGTGATTGGGCTGGTTCAAACCTTCGTCACTCCACAGCGGGTCAGAACCATCCTGTCCGGGAAAAAGGAATGGATTGGAAATATCATGTCGGCCTGTCTGGGAATTGTGACCCCCTTTTGTTCCTGTTCAGCCGTTCCCCTGTTTGTAGGATTTGTTGAAGCAGGGATCCCCCTGGGTGTGACCCTTTCTTTTCTGATTGCGGCTCCGATGATCAATGAAGTCGCCATTGTTTTACTCTTCGGATTATTTGGATGGAAAGTAACAGCCTTATATATCGGAACCGGTTTACTGATAGCGATTATCTCCGGGTGGATCATCGGACGGTTAAAACTGGAACGCTACATTGAAGACTGGGTCCTGACAGTCCGGATGGATAAAACAGAAACGAATGAGGTGCTGACCTGGACTGACCGGGTTCAGAGAGCATGGCAATCCGTCAAAGATGTGGTCGGTAAAGTCTGGCCTTATATTATCGTGGGTATTGCTGTCGGAGCCTTGATTCATGGTTATGTCCCTGAAGGATTAATGGTCTCTATTATGGGTAAAGGTGCCTGGTGGTCCGTACCGGCTGCGGTTTTGATGGGTGTTCCCATGTATGCCAATGCCGCAGGTATTATTCCGATTGTCCAAGCCTTGTTAGAAAAGGGAGCGGCTCTGGGGACATCCCTGGCCTTCATGATGGCTGTCATTGGGTTATCCCTCCCGGAAACCATTATCCTCCGTAAAGTCCTGAAACTTCCCCTGATTTTTGTATTCCTGGGAGTTGTCAGTATCGGAATCATGATTGTAGGTTTTCTATTCAATATCGTTCTTTAACCTGAACCACTTTGGAGCCTGATATGAAAAAAGTCATCTTTGTATGCGTACATAATGCCGGCCGAAGCCAAATGGCGGAAGCCTTTGCCCGCATGCTCGGTCAGGGCAAAATTGAAGCTGAATCTGCCGGAACCATCCCCGGAACGCAAATTAATCCCATGGCCATCATTGCCATGAATGAACTGGGGTATGACCTGACCACCCACACACCTAAAATGATGACAACCGAAATGGTCCAGTCCGCTGACCGAATCATCACCATGGGTTGTGGAGTAGATACCGAAGCCTGCCCCGTCCGATTTCTGGTATCCGAAGACTGGGGACTGGATGACCCGAAAGACCAGCCTCTGGAGAAAGTCCGGGAAATTCGAGACCAGATTCGGGTCCGTGTTGAAAACCTCATTAATGAACTAACTCAATAACTAAAGGAACTCACAAATGTCATGCACCTGTGGATGTAACTCACAACCTAAAAAAAGTATTACTCAAAAGCTCTCCTTCCTGGACCGTTACCTCACCTTATGGATTTTCCTGGCGATGGGCATCGGAGTTCTGGGGGGATACCTGTATCCCGCAATAACCCGCTTCTGGGATAAATTATCCATCGGTACCACAAATCTTCCCATTGCTATTGGATTGATTGTGATGATGTATCCACCTTTGGCTAAAGTGAAATATGAACAACTGGGCGATGTGTTCAAAAACAAAAAAGTTCTCCTGTTATCCCTGGTTCAAAACTGGGTGGTGGGGCCCCTGTTGATGTTCGGTCTGGCGGTAACCTTCCTTCGGAATTATCCCGAATTAATGATTGGATTGATTCTCATCGGCCTGGCAAGATGTATCGCCATGGTGATTGTCTGGAATGATTTAGCAGAAGGAGATACCGAATATGCGGCGGGTCTGGTAGCCTTCAATTCCATTTTTCAGGTTCTTTTCTTTTCCCTGTACGCCTGGCTGTTTATCACGGTCATTCCACCCCTGATTGGGATGAATGGCGCCATTGTTCCCATTTCGATTAAAGATATCGCTGTCAGTGTTTTCATCTATCTGGGGATCCCTTTTCTGGGCGGAATGTTGACCCGGTTTATCGCCTTAAAGAAAAAAGGAAACGAGTGGTACACCACCAAGTTTATTCCCCGAATCAGTCCCCTGACATTAATCGCCTTATTGTTTACCATCCTCGTCATGTTCTCACTGAAAGGTGAATACATCGTCCGTCTCCCGATGGATGTCGTTCGGGTCGCCGTTCCCCTGCTCATTTACTTCATAGTGATGTTCCTCGTCTCTTTTGCAATGGGGAAATGGTTAAAAGCTGATTATGCGAAAACAGCGACTTTATCCTTCACTGCCGCCAGTAATAATTTTGAATTAGCCATTGCCGTAGCTGTTGCCGTGTTTGGTATTCACTCCGGTCAGGCCTTTGCGGCAGTCATTGGGCCCCTGGTGGAAGTACCCGTTCTCATCGGCCTGGTAGGTGTCGCTCTCTTCTTCAAAAAGAAGTATTTCTAATGGTCGATAAATCTTATTGAAAGCTTTTCCCGGCTGAAAGAGTATACACTGTTTATTTTCTTTAATACTTTTCTGAATCAAAATAGAGAAAATCCTCATTGTGACATCGGGTAAAATCTTTATAGAAGTAAATTATTCCAGGGATGTCGGACAATCTGGCTGTGCACTTAGCATCTGTATCAACCCCACGAACAAATAAATCATCTCCGCACATTTTCTTACCTGAGAATAATTTACATTTCATAAAGGAGATAATGTTTTATGATGAGTATATTGAGTATTTCGGTGCTTGTGTTTTGAGAGATGATGCGTGTGTCATGAAATCGTTGACACAGTCCCTTCCATCCAAAACATATTATTAAGGAAAATTACTTTGGAACTTTTAAAGAAATACGGCGCCAGTGAACGCTATCAGGCGGAAGCCAAACTCTATCCAGACTTATGTCTGGCAAGAGTTCTTTCACAATATAATGACTTGTACAAAATTGTTACTGAAACAGGTGAAACACTCGCGGAAATATCCGGCAAGTTCCGATACAATGCAACGTGCTTATCGGAATACCCTGCGGTGGGTGATTTTGCCATGGTGGACCGAAGTGAGGTTAATTCCGGACATGCCATCATCCATCATCTATTGACCCGGAAAAGCGTCTTTGAACGCCCTGCCGTCGGGACAGAAAATGAGATGCAGGTGGTCGCTGCCAATATCGATATCATTTTCATCTGTATGTCATTGAATAAAGACTATAACCTGAGCCGATTAGAACGCTACCTTTCTGTGGCATGGAATAGTCAGGCAGTGCCTGTTATTGTACTGACCAAATCAGATTTGTGTGATGACCTGCCGGCAGTCATAAATGAGATTACCGCCATCGCTATGGGAACAGATATCATTGTCACCTCTAATCTGGACCAGGTGTCTTGCGACAGGCTACTGTCCTATCTCAAACCGGAGATGACAGCATCCTTTATAGGTTCTTCTGGTGTAGGAAAGTCCACCCTGATCAATAAGCTTGCCAGACAGGAATTACTGGCCACTTCCGCAATCGGGCTGGATGATAAGGGAAGACATACCACCTCCCGGAGAGAACTGTTTATTCTTCCTCAGGGCGGACTGGTCATTGATACACCGGGAATGCGTGAGCTGGGCGCTGATTCTGCCAATCTATCTAAATCCTTTGCCGACATTGATGCGTTGGTGTTGCAATGCCGCTTCACTGATTGTACGCACACCAATGAACCGGGCTGTGCAATCATTCAAGCCCTGGAAGAGGGTGTTTTGGAGGAGCGTCGGTTTAAGAACTACCAAAAACTAAAGATTGAAGCAAAGTATGAGGGGTTATCTCCCCGGCAAATTGAGAATGAAAAGATAAATGCCATGTTCGGCAGTAAGGGCGAATTAAAAAGGGCTCGCGACTACTTCAAGAAAAAGAACAATAGAGGTTATTAGTTTCTGACGGTTCGCCTCCACACCTCTGTAAAATAGCATCACAACAAAAACGGCACCGGATATCCACATATCCAGTGCCGTTTATATTTCTTTGCCAGTTTCATGGTGTTCGTGTCCTCTTATCAAGACTTCATTTTGGCAACGATTCCATAAATGGTTTTGACAGAAAGACAGTACTCGTCAGCCAGTCGTTCGACTGAGACACCTGATAGATACTTCTTGATTATTTCCTGATTTCTGTTCAGGGTGAACTGTTTACTATCGCTATTAGTTCCCCATGCGCGCCTGTTACCTTCTTTACGGGGAATATAGACATATTCACCATCAATATATTTTTGAATTTCAGTTAACAGGTTATCGGGCAATAATCCTTTTCCATTTTGATAGCTCATTGTGCTTTCTCCTAAGTTTGTTGAAATGAGTTTTAGGATTAAGCAAAGGCTATTTTCTAATTATGTAGTTCTCTACAAATAGCCTCTGCTATTTGCACAGAACAATATCCAGGTTGTGTAGTAAATTGATAAGTCAAATACCCCTTTCATGATAGATATATCTTAATTTTACTGGAGAACAGAAAGGGTATCAAGTTACGGCTTTGTTTTACCTGAATTCCAAAATCGGCGTAAGTAACTAACAGACAATCAGTTCAGTATTAGACACACCTCTCTCGTTGGTGGAATGGATGGACTTCCTATTTAACAAATAAATATAGTTTGTTTCGTTTGGGAGCTATTTCCCCCCTGTTTAGTGTTAAATAGAGTAAGGGACTGGGAGGTAACAGAGAATGAAGTGGTCCATTAGCCTTGGTGAATTTGCTGGAATCAAAGTCCATGTTCATCTGACTTTTTTTCTTTTACTGGGTTTTGTTGGATTCAGTTACTGGATCGAGAAACCCGACATCCTGTTCATGCTTTCCGGCATCTCGTTTATCCTGCTTATATTCCTGTGTGTAGTCCTGCATGAATACGGACATGCTCTCACCGCCCGTCGATTTGGAGTTAAAACAAAAGATATCACTCTCCTGCCCATCGGTGGAGTAGCCCGTTTGGAAGAAATACCCAATAATCCGGTTCAAGAGTTGTGGATTGCTATCGCTGGACCTGCGGTTAATGTCGTCATTTCTATGGGGTTATTGGGAACTCTGTTGGTAAACCATACTTTGGTACCGGTGTCAGAATGGACCCTCTCTACGGGGTCTTTCCTGCAACGGTTACTGGTTATAAATTTGTTCCTGGTTGGATTTAATCTAATACCCGCATTCCCCATGGATGGAGGGAGAATCCTTCGAGCCTTGCTGGCCATACGAATGGATTACGCTCGAGCTACACAGTTTGCGGTATATATTGGACAGGGACTGGCTTTCATGATGGGGTTCATTGGATTATTCACCAATCCTTTCCTGCTTTTCATCGCCGCCTTTGTCTGGATTGGAGCCACATCGGAGAACAACATGGTCCAAATGAAATCCTCTCTGGATGGAGTCCCTGTCTCCCGCATTATGTACCGGGACTACAAATCTCTCGCACCTAATGATGTCCTGGCGTCCGCCGTCGCCATGATTCTGGAGACTTCCCAGCAAGACTTTCCTGTGATTCAAGACCAGCAATTGATTGGGATTCTCACTCGCACAGACTTGATAAATGGACTCTCTCAAAGAGGAAGACAATCCCCCGTACGGGAGTCCATGCAAACGGAGTTTCCAACTATCCATTTGTCCGAAATGCTGGACGCCGCCTTCCAGAAGATGCAGGCCAGTCCCAATCCCACTCTGCCCGTTTTGGACGATGACAAGAAACTGGTCGGGATCCTGACGACTGAAAATGTAGGTGAGTTTGTGATGATACAAAGCGCTATGAATACAACCCGAAACCGGGCCTGATATCATAAATACGGAGGTGTCTCATGGGTAACATCTTATTCAACAAACTATCTCACACCCAATGGATCTGGGACCCAAGTCCTCATCACATCATTGAGACAGGAGAACCAAACGCTCTCTGGTCTATCTGTAAAAAGAGGATTTTCCCTTCCTTGTCTTCCAAGAATCCAAGACGATGGAGCCGACTGCGTCAACATCATGGAAAAGGGTTCTCGAGAATGGGCACCCCAGGCGGGCATGGAACGAAATTTAACGCCACCTTAAACAAGGACTAACCGGTACCTTCTCGGCTCAGGCCCTCGTTCAGGGTATAATTATTGGAATAGGTAAACCTGTCGGCGAAAACTCCCCGGGTGTGTGGGGTTTCGTCGTATCTAATCCACGAGGGCTACAGAAGGAGATTGACCATGCCATTTCAATATATCCGGCAAATGCCGACTTCGGAGGAAATCTTAGCCGAGCTGCCTTTGACTCCTGAATTACAGAAAATCAAAGATAAAAGAGACCGGGAAATTCAGAATGTCTTTTTACGTAAAAATCAGAAATTTCTGATTGTCGTAGGGCCTTGCTCTGCACATGATGAAAACGCCGTTGTTGAATATAATGTCCGCCTTTCAAAACTCCAGGAACGTGTGAAGGATGTACTGGTTCTCGTCCCACGAATTTATACCAACAAACCCAGAACCACCGGAGCCGGATATAAGGGTATGGTTCACACTCCCGATCCCACCGGTAAACCGAATATTGTGGAAGGCCTGAAAGCTATACGCCGAATGCACTTGCGTTCCATCAAGGAATCAGGACTGACAGCGGCCGACGAGATGCTCTATCCAACGAATAATCCCTATATGGAAGATGTCCTCAGTTATGTGGCTGTTGGTGCCCGCTCTGTTGAAAACCAGTCTCATCGGCTGACCGCCAGTGGTATGGATATTCCTGTCGGGATGAAAAATCCAACCTCTGGAGACATCGAGGTTATGTTGAACTCCGTCTCCGCCGCACAGATTCCCCAGGACTTTATCCATCACGGATGGGAAGTCCGTACTCCCGGAAACCCTCTGGCGCACTGCATTCTTCGGGGCGCTTTTAATCAGTACGGGCAGTGTATCCCCAACTACCATTATGAAGATTTGGCTCATCTGGCCGAACAGTATCATGGCAGAAAACTCCAAAACCCAACCATCCTGGTTGATACGAATCATGCCAACTCCGGCAAGAAGTTTAAGGAACAATCCCGTATCGCACTCGAAGTAATGAAGAGCCGACAAATGTCGGAGATCATTCGAAACATGGTCAAAGGTCTGATGATTGAGTCTTTCATCGTAGAAGGAAATCAGAAGGAAGACGGGACCGTCTATGGCCAATCCATTACGGATCCATGTATCGGTTGGGAAGAAACGGAAATCCTGATTAAGCGGGTTGCTGACTTTATCTAATCGCCATAAACTGGAAACAACAAAACCGGTGAGGAGTTAATCACTCACCGGTTTTTTTAATACGACTTTTTTGGGAGGCACTGATCGGCTGGGCTTGAGTTTTTCCGTAATCGTAGGAAACAGGTTTGGGTATCGCTCATGCAGGTAATTCGCCAACTGTTGCCCTGCCACCCGATGCCCCATTGTATTCCAATGTGCTTTATCTGAAATCTTACAGGATACACCCAAAGCTTCCATCTTCGTGATAGATGAAGGAACTTCTTGCACAAAGTCAATCCCAAGCTCTTTGTTCATGTTTAGATACACACTGTAAGCCGGCTCATCTTCCTCAACACAGAAAGACACTAGCGGTGTGGTTCCGCAGGACTTCTTAATCCTGAGTAAAAGTTCTCGGGTGGTCTTTTTAGCCCGGTCATATTCAGGCATATTTTTACCCCCTCGCTTATATATCACATGATCGATGCTGAGGGGGCCATATATCCGCATCAACACATCCCACTTCACAAACAAATCGTAGAGGGACCGGGAATGTTTGAAAGCCCACATCCGTAAACCTGGGAGATGACGCGCCACCGTCAGTTTGATGGTTCCATCCGGCATCAAATAGGGTCTCGCCATATTGGCAAAATTCACAGTGGATTTTCGTTCCAGCTCCAGACTGTTATTAACAAGGTCATTTCCGCACATCTGCAATATAACCAGGTCAGGTTTGATTTGATTGATGTATCTGTTGAGTATGATGGACTCTTGAAGTGTCCCATATCCACCCACCCCATAGGTAAACACTTCTGCATCCAGATAATCTGCGATCCGGTCATCATACGTATCACCCAGAGAAACATCCAGAGCCTGGGTAAAGGAATCCCCAACGATAAAAATCCTGGGTCTCCCCGATGTCAGATTGCCATATCGACGAAAACCCTGTTTGTCATATTCCACGGAGGCCCAGTATTTATTTCCCTTTGCATCTTTCTTGTTGCCTTCCCAATGAAATCCGGGATAGGGGATCCATCCAACTTCCCGGTCAAACTTAAACAATACGCCATCCTGTTTGTTTTTTCGGGTAGTATTCCATAACCGGAATCGGAAGAAACTCTCTGCTGCGCCCCAGAACATTAACAAGACGGCGGCGAGTATTCCCAGGTTCACCAGCCAGGATGGATATCGAGATAACCAGCGAAACAGCGCTGATTTTGGTTTAGTATTTTCAGTTTGAGTCATTTCATATTCACTTCAGTTTTTGCATTATAGTGCCTGTGTAAGACATAATAAAACAAAGAATCAATAAACCTTAATACCAACATTAAAGAGAGAAATCAAACTATGCCGTTTAATTATATACGACTTATCCCCACTCCTGAAGAAATCAAAAATGAAATGCCCTTAACGGACCAAATGAAGAAGGACAAAGCTACCCGCGATAAAGAACTCAGGGCTGTCTTTGAGAGAAAGTCTTCCAAATTTGTTCTGGTGGTGGGCCCCTGTTCCGCCCATGATGAAAATGCAGTCATTGAATATAATGTTCGGCTGGCAAGACTCCAAGAACGCGTGAAAGATAAAATCCTGCTGGTGCCCCGTATCTATACCAATAAACCACGGACCACCGGAGCCGGATATAAAGGAATGGTACACCAGCCCGACCCCACAGGAAAACCCAATATTGTGGAGGGGTTAAAAGCCATCCGCCATATGCACATCCGGTCCCTCGGTGAATGTGGTCTTCCGGCAGCGGATGAGATGTTATATCCAAACAATTTCCCTTACCTGGAAGACATATTGAGTTATGTCGCAGTGGGCGCCCGCTCCGTTGAGAATCAATCACACCGTCTGACCGCCAGTGGAATGGATGTCCCGGCGGGAATGAAGAACCCCACATCAGGCGATTTCGAAGTTATGTTGAACTCCATTCAGGCAGCTCAAATACCTCAGGACTTCATCTATAACGGGTGGGAAGTCAGTACGCCGGGGAATCCTCTGGCACATGCGATCCTCCGTGGAGCTTTCAATCAACACGGGCAGAACATCCCCAATTATCATTTTGAGGCACTGGAACGGGTCGCTGAATTATACAAAAAACGGAAATTACTCAACCCTGCCGTATTGATTGATACAAACCATGCGAACTCCGCCAAACGTTACAAACAACAGTCCCGGATTGCTCTGGATGTCATGAAGAGCCGCCAGCAATCGGACAGCATCAAAAATATGGTTAAAGGTTTGATGATTGAATCCTTCCTCGTAGAAGGAAATCAAAAAGAAGATGGAACTGTCTATGGACAATCCATTACTGACCCCTGTCTCGGATGGAGCGATACCGAAACACTGGTATTACGCATTGGGGAATTTGTTTAGTTTCGGAGAATAACACCAGGGATTTTTTAACATGGATGAAAAATGGATACAGTGGGTTCGAAGATTACAAGCCATTGCTCAGAATGGATTACTCTATAATGAGAATGAGTTTGACCAGGCCCGATACAGAGACATCCAGCAGATTGCTGCTGAAATCCTGACCAGTGACACTAACTGCCGCACACAGGATGTCATTGATATCTTTAATCGGGAAAAAGGATACGCCACACCGAAAGTCGCTGTCCGGGGCGGAGTCTTTCAGGACAATAAAATATTACTGGTCAGAGAGATTCTGGATGGCCACTGGTCCCTGCCCGGAGGTTGGGCGGACCCGAATGAATCCCCTTCCCAATCCATTGAACGGGAGATATGGGAAGAATCCGGATTCAAAACAAAATGTATGAAACTGGCCGCCGTTTATGACCGGAGTATGCACGCACACTATCCCCCATTCCCCTACCATGTCTATAAATTATTTTTCGTCTGTGATTTGACCGGGGGAGAAGCCAAACTCAGCAACGAAACAGACGGGGTTGAATTCTTCCCTGAAAACGAGTTGCCGGAACTCTCAACACCTCGCGTCACTCAAGAACAAATTCTCCGGTTATTTGAACATTACCGGCATCCTGAACTACCAACAGATTTTGATTAGCCCGTTTATTCCAACATCAGCGCTGTATCATAAAAATTGTATCCAACAGGTTCTGTGTGGAGATACAAGTCTTTCACTTGATACACGGAAGATAATCGGGATTTAATCAATAGCTGCGGATAAATCCAACCTTGTCCGGACCGGTAAGCCAATGTAATCGGTTCAGAGAAACTGGTTCTGAATAATGTACCCGTACCGGCCAGTTCTATAATGTTTGCCGAATGTTCTGTATCCGTTCCATAAACCACCAGTAAAACACCATTATCCCCATCCGTAAGACCACTGGACTGGGTAACGCTTGCTTCCATACCCGCCCATGTCCCCGGAGTAATCGAAACAGTACGGGGTTGTCCGAGTGAATACTGGCTTGTTAATTTCAAGTCCTGCGGAATCACGCCGCCGTTAAATCCAAGCTCCAGATATCCATATTTTCCCGTCACTTCAGGAAGTGAAGACGTGGTATCCAAAGGTTCAACACCCCACCCGGATAAATCTTCCGGCCGGTCAAAATCACCCGCAGGTTCAATCACTCTCACCGGTCCCGCCATCCGATTTAATTCGGACTGCCCTTGATAAATCTGTACATCATCAATGTAGAGATGTCCTGTTGAATGGGACCCACTGAAAATCATCTGCGGATAAAGTGAACCCGACTGACGACTGGTGAATTCTGTTTCCATCCATTGCCAACTGGTCGAAATGGACAACCGGGCCATGACGGATACATCTGTTGCCGCCGGCGGAACGCCATTGAACAGAAGCAACTGAGCGGAATAATCACTGTCTGGAATATCCGTCTTTATCCGCATCCGAACTACCCAGGTTTGACCTGTCGTGACCGGCTGCCAGAGTGAAGTATCTAAAGTGAATTTGACGGCCTGATTCTCACTATTGAAATCAAGGACCATGGTTCCATCCATGGAGTCAGAAGCGGAGTCCCAACTTACAACAGGAACCCCATTCCATCCATTCACACCTTCGGGATGCCAGACCGATAAATCTGATTCACTCGTTAATCGGCCATAGATATTTTCTAATTCATAAACCGGAACGACCTGCCGATCCTGCAGTCCCGACTCACCCACCGATAACCGGATATTCACCGGTTGAGATAATGTCGAAGACACTGTCACCGTCAGTTGATTACTATTAATGGAAGCCTCCACTTTTCCCGAATCATCGGAGACCGTCGGGATGATTACCGGCAATGGCCAGCTGCCGGGAACTCCCGGCTCAATATAATCAGATAAATTCAGGGTTCCATTCTCCACCACATCACCATCATCCGTCAGGATTCTCGGAATGGGTTTAAGAATGTAATCCAGGTATCTCACTTCCTGATCAAGTCCCGCACTCAACACACCCGAAACATAATAATTCACGGTTTCGATTCCGACAAAAGTTGACGGAGAAGGAACATTGAATCCTACCCATGGTGAACCTGACGCGATATACGGCTGGACCTGACTGGAACCATTGACATATCGCCATCTCCAGGGAAGGTCCTGTTCATTGACATAATCATTCAGTGAAAAAACAGAATCCCGGCTTTGTCCTTTCAGGAATTTGATACCCGGGAGAGTCCCCAGTGTTTTCACCGTATTCGGAACCACTCGGATATATCCAACACGGGTCACTGTGACACAATCAAAAGAGGTGCCGGCAAAAGCCCTCACCGTATAAAGCGCCCCCGTCGGAGTGGAATAACTGTGTTGAACGGTCACTCCTGAACCGGTGTAACCATCCCCGAAATCCCAATGCCAGGGGAGAGATGTCACGGCACTTATCCCAGTAAACTGGACCTGTAATGGACTCATTCCAAATAATGGTGTTGCGGAGAAGTCAGCCGTAAACCCTGGAGTCACCTGTAAAGTTAAAGGGGTCACAATAACAGGTCGGTCTAAATCATTTGACGCCGTCAAAAGATAAGCAGTGGTCACCACACCCGGAGCCAAAGGACGGCTGTCCCAATGAATTGTCACAATGGAATAACTTCCCGGTGTGGAACAGACTCCCACTGTCGGAGAAACATCCACAAATCCCGGAGACTTCCAGAATCGAATGGCCAGATTTTCCCGAAGATACGAAGCTTCACTGACTACGGTTAATCCTCTTGTCTTTGTATCATCCTGTAATCCCACAGTGACCTTGTTCAAAGACCCTGTCAGACTTCCATATTGATACAGGATATCTCCTTCAGGTTTTAAGATAACTTGGAAGTTATAATAGGACGAATCATTATCAAACAGGGGAATATCGACATAAGATACGGTAAAGGTCGTGGAGTCTCCCTGATAATAAACAGACCCGTGAGTTGCTGGATTCAGGTCACCCCAGAATGGAGCCAACAAGGTGGCCGGTGCATTCGTCGAAGGAAGGACATCCGGTTGAATGGCGACAGCCGAAGATACAAACACTAAATAACCATTACTGCCCACATAAACTTTGTCATACATCTTGCCATAATACGGGAACGAAAATCCTAAATCATAAGGTCCCGTCAAAGAGTCATCAGAGATTCCCGTAATACGAGTTCCCGTAGTACTGATATCTTTCCATTGATAAATCGGTCCATTGGGCTGTAAACTGTCCACCCATCGCATCTGATAACCATCAGGCCCACCAAACGAAGCCGCCCCGGCATGCTCAGTGGAAGTCAGAGATAAGACACTGTTCCAATTCAGAGGGAGAGAAGGTTCTGTAACGGTATTGGTAATCGTCAGGACACTGTAAGATTCAGTGGCCCAGTCGGTCGAAGCCGAAACAAAGGACGGTTGAAGGTCTATCACGGGAGAGGGTGCCGCGACGGCGTTCAAAACCACCGAGAGGGACGGTTGATCCGGGTCGTTGGTTTCAAAATAGGCTGTCTCAGAATAACTCGCAGAGGTCACGGCATCAAATCGGATGGGGATTTCCCAGGACTCATACCGGGTCAGGACTTTTATTGCCAGCGCATCCACGCTGAAATGTTTAGGAAGCCCCAGGGATTGAATTGTTAATTCACTATATCCGGATTGAGTGAGAATCAGGGTTTGGATGGCATAAGTCCCCAGTCGGACCTGGCCAAAATCCACAGGATTGGCAGACACACTTAAATTGGGGTCTCCTAAAGTGACAGTTAATCCAACTTGAATATTCAACCGGGGATTGACTGTATCGTTACTCTCAATAATCAGGTGTCCTGTCGTATCTCCCACCGGTAAATAAGTCGCATCAAATCGGAGGGTAACCACAGAAAATCCGGAGGCGGGGATGGTCCCACTCCGGGGTGTTTCTTCCAGCCAGCTGATACCAGCCTGTTCCAAAGCTTTCTGGACATTCAATCGGCCGGAGGTAGAGACTTTTCCGTACAGGGAAGACCGGATATCCACACTGTTCAAAAGCAATGTCCGGACTTCAGCAGCAGTCATTTGGGGATTCAGTCCCAGCAACAACGCTGCCGCACCAGACACCATCGGAGCGGCCATGGAAGTCCCATTCCGGGTAACATAACGGTTAGAGGGAATCGTACTCAGAATATCTTTTCCGGGAGCTGCAATGTGAACCGTGTTTCCATAATTGGAGAAAGCCGCCCAGCCATCTGTTGAATCCGTAGCCCCGACAGAAATCACATTCGGAAGGCCGTAATTGGCTGGATAAGACGGATTGGAATCGTTATTGTTATATTCATTTCCCGCCGCACAAATCATCAAGACGCCCGCTTCATTGGCAGCACTGATAGTGGAATACATCGACCGAAGGAATCCGCCTCCGGTGTAACTGTTATTGATGATTTTGGCACCGTTCTTGACGGCATATTGGACGGCTTCAATACTTAAAGAGATAGGGCCTGTCCCACTGGAACCTAAAAACTTCAGGGCCATAACTTTATTTTTCCAGGTCATGCCGGAGATCCCCGTCAGGTTATCCGTAGCCGCGGCGGCGATTCCCGCCACATGAGTCCCATGTTCATAATCATCCATCGGGTCATTGGTCCGGCTCAGGAAGTTCCATCCTCGGACATCATCAATATATCCATTCCCGTCATCATCGATTCCATTCCCTGCGATTTCTCCGGTGTTTTGCCACATCCGGGAACTCAGGTCGGGATGGGTATAATCCACTCCCGAATCAACGACGGCAATAATAATGTCCTCCGACCCGGTAATGACATCCCAGGCAGCCGGGGCGCCGACTGTCGCCAATCCCCACTGGAGACTATAACTTGGGTCATTGGGGATGCGGGCAGCATGAGCGATATAATTCGGCTCGGCATACTCCACATCTCCCCGGGCAGCCAAGTCAGCTAAGGCCTGTTCCATCGAAACAGTAGAATCCAATTGATACAGGTCCGCCCCAATGAGTGGGAAGGATTTTACTTTCCGTTTCCCCGACATGGCGCTGATGGAAACTTCTTTCCCGCGAGTGGATTTGAATTTCACGATCACTTCATCGGAAACATAATCCATACCCGGAATAATCTTAAAAGAAGATTCTGTGATTTCAGGATAAATCGTCTTTGAAGCCGTTAAAGACTTGATACTGGCAGCAGCTTCAGGCGATTTGAGGGTTTCCAAAATCTGATAATTCAATCCTCCGGAGGTGGCACCATTGTTATAAACCGTTAATTGGGCATATCCTATTTCTCCCTGTCTCAAAGTCAGGTTGAAAAGGGTACTCGATAATGAAATAGAAGGCGGTGTGACACCTTTCAGGGATAATCCTACGGTTAAGGTACTGTATCCAGCCCCTGTATCAAGACTCAATATCAAAGACCCCGTCTGAGGTCCCAGGGTGTCTGTCCATCCCCGAATTGTAAGAACATCCCAGGTCCGTTGCGGATAAAGACCCAAACCCGTTCCAATCGTAGTAAAAGAACCCTCGGTCCCAAGGATATGACAGGTAATGACACCATATCCCGCATTCCCTAACCGGAAAATGCTCTCCACGGTCCGGCCCGAATAGACCTCACCTAAATTACAGGCGGTAGTATTGTAATCAAATTGACTGGCACCGGCCTGAACATTGACCTGTACTGGAATGAACTGAGAACTGTCTCCGGAAATCCCGGTTTGATAATTCAACCAGGCTGTCGTCACTCCCGGATACAGGGATTCACCCTTTATCCAGACTGTCACTTCACTGAACGAAGAAGGAGCCAGGGTCCCATTTCCCGGTTCTATGGATAACCATTCCACACTCGGATACAGAATCACCGATAAACCTGATTTGATATAACTCTCGTTATACACTAATTCCACGGCGTCTTGACGGAGTTCATCCTGCATCCCGATAGTATGAGACAAAGTCCCTGACCCTGTCACCGATGAATACTGAAGTTTGATTTCTCCGGAAGGATAAAGAATCGCCTGGAAAGTAAATCGGGTACTGGCACTGGCGAAAGTCGGGACATCCGACCAGGTGATGACCGCCCGTTCCGTATTCGCTGAATACCAGACTGTACCCCCTACCTGAGGTTCCAAATCATCCCATAAAACGGCAATAAAAGCCGACGGTGCGGAATAGGAGGGAAGTTCTTTATTTTCATGGACGGTTCCGGAGGCAGGTAAGAAAGATATCCAACCATTGGCGGACACATAAACGGAGGAATAATTCTGTCCGTAGAACGGAAATTCAAATCCCAGAGGTTGGGCTTCAGAGATTTCATCATCCAGTAAGGTCGTTAACTGGGAACCCGTTGTCAGAATATCTTCCCATTGGAAGGAAACACCCGGTTCGGATTTATTATCATCCCATTGATACAGCCAGTGGCCTGCCGTGTGTGTGGTAGTCACTGTACTGGCAGTCGCTTGACCGGGTTTGTTCTGGTAATTCCACAACGACCACGGGCCGGAGTCGGTCCCACTGTCAGACCGATAAACCGTAATCAAAGACCAGGTGGTATCCCCCTGAGTCATGGAGATAGTTAAACTGTTAGGACTTACTGCACTGTATCCCAGACTGGGAATCAACACACTGATACTCAACAAGAATAAGACAACAAATCTATATAAATTAAACCGTTTTTTCACAAAAAACCGCCTGGCTCAAATTGAAATCCACATACATTACTACTGTCGTTATTATATCCCTTAATTCGAAACTTTCCATCTCCCCCACCCTCTCGAAACCACTCCCAAGACATTTCTTCTCCTGATTCGGAAGATTATGGTAGATTTTTAATATGCAACAGGAAATCATATTGACGGATGAAGATATCCGAAAAAAATACGGAACCCCAGACTGGATAGGGACTTATGAACATGAACTGGCGAAAAAGATCCAGTGGTTCTATCTTCTGGAAGATGGGAATGTCCGATATTGTTTCTTTGTGGATAAACGGTTTCTCTGGGAATTGACCATTACCGAAGCTAAAATGCTGGAAGTCATCTACGAAGACCATGAGTTTATCGAAAAAGATTAAACCCCCTCCCGTCTCCCTTCCGACAGATAAACCCTTTTAACCAATAATTCCTATAGTCCCCCACCAAAGTCCTACCCTCTCCACCCTGCCCCAGCAACGAATCAGGAACGAACCGGGTACGGACCTGCTCCGAGTACCTCCGTGGATCCTTCGAATCAGCACTAACAAATCAAAGAAATATTACACACATTGTATTGATATATTTAATAATTGTGGTATATTTTACTTTGAAGAACATGATATCCCTCCCGGTGTTTCGTCACCGGGATGTTGAGCCTGCCTGAAAAGGTAGGCTCGACCTTTAATCATATGTCATCAACTATTTTAAATAGTAAAAAAAACACATATGTCTATATTGATGGATTCAATTTCTATTATGGATGCTTCAAAGATCCTCTTCGGTCGTCCTGGCAAAGATATAAATGGCTTAATCTTGAGAAACTATGTATAGAATTATTCCCCAACAATACCATTCAACAAATTAAGTACTACACAGCGGATATAACTAACCGTCCACCTGACAAACAGGGTGACAGACAAAAGACATATTTAAATGCTCTTTTAACTCTCCCACGAATTAAGATTATAAAGGGGCGTTTCCTGGGTCCCAAAGTAGTCCGAATGCCTGCTTGTGATGAGCAAGGTAATTATTTAGGAAGATCAACAACCGTCTTAAAAACTGAAGAAAAAGGTTCTGATGTAAATCTCGCGGTAGATTTACTATATGATGCGGTTAAGAACCTTTATGATTGTGCGGTTGTAATTTCAAACGATTCAGATTTAATCTCTCCCATAAATATAGTAATAAACGATTTTCATAAACCTGTCGGCTGGGCTAATCCACACAGTAAACCAAGTCAAGAAATTTCCAATTTAATCCGTTTCAGGAAAACAATCAACGAATCGCTTCTGCGAAACTGCCAATTTCCCCCAGTTGTTGATGGACGCTTTGAAAAACCATCCTCATGGTAAGTAAAACCATCTATATTTATCCTTTCTATTTAAGTTAAGTTCTTTTGTGTAAGAAACCAGCCACTCCCGGGTCCGGTGTAAAATAGACAAAAACAAATAAGGATATAAATAGATGTCATCCAAACCTCGAATCCCCTGGCGGCGGGAAGATCTCACCCGTACTGGCCGTCCTGTTCGATATTCACAGCAATTTTTGACTCACTTGGCGTTTCCTCTCGGCGGTATCGGAACAGGTTCTGTTTCACTCGGCGGCTGGGGCCAATTACGGGATTTTGAATTATGTAACCGGCCTGCCTTTGGATTTGATCCGGAGTTTGCCTTTTTCACCTTAAAACTGAAAGATAACGGAAAAGTCATCAGTCGTGTGTTACAGGGACCTCCGAGAAATCCGCAGCCTGTCCATGACGGGATGACTGGGAAACGGTCCAGTGGTGAGGGATTACCCCATTTTGCCCGAAATACCTTTGAATCCGCATTCCCTTTTGCCTGTGTCAATCTGGAAGATAACCAGGTCCCCGTTACGGTCAAATTGGAAGCCTTTAATCCCTTCATCCCGATGGATGATACTAATTCTTCCATTCCAACCGCCATACTCCTGTATGAAGTGACGAACACTTCCAAACGGAAATTGGAAGGTGCCATCTATGGAACTCTCCCTAATCTGGCTGGCGGTTCAGACCCTGAAGGAAAGACTGCAGAACGAAAAGATGATGAACTCCTGTCCGGACTCTGGTACAGCACTTCTAAATATGGCCCCGAAGACCCTCGGTTCGGGACAATGGCCCTGGCCACCCCCTTTGATAAAACTATTATCTGGCCACGGTGGGGAGGTCATCCCCAGTCCGCCCTGCAACAGTTCTGGGACTATATGGAAAGTCCGGACTTCGACCTTCCGGATAAACCCCTTCCGGGGAGGTGGGATGTGGGGACTCTCGGTATTCCTTTTACCCTTGAGTCCGGAGACAGTATCACTATCCCCTTTATCCTGACCTGGCATTTCCCCGTCATGGAGAAATACTGGACCGATGGCGCTGATATCCAATCTTGCTGCGGACCCCAAAAATCCCGGCCCCGGTGGCACACTTATACCGATACTCTTTGGGCTGATGCCTGGGAAGTAGCGCGTCATGTTGTCGAAAATCTCGAAGGCCTCCATGAAGAGTCCTGGAAATTCAGTCATTCGTTCCAACAAAGCACACTCCCGGATATTGTCAAAGATTCTGTAACTCATACCCTGTCTGTACTTAAATCTCCCACCTGTCTCCGGTTAGAAGATGGGACTTTCTATGGTTTTGAGGGATGCCATGATGAGAAAGGGTGCTGTGAAGGGACCTGTACTCATGTCTGGAATTATGCCCAGTCATTAGCGGCCCTGTTCCCTGACCTCCAGAAATCCCAGTTGAATGCCCGATTCAAATATGCCCAGGATAGTGAAGGCCGTCAGGACTTCCGTCAACCCCTTCCCATGGGAATACTCTCCAAACACCTGTTTCATCCAGCGGCAGATGGCCAGATGGGGATCCTGATTCAGGTTTATCGGGAATGGCAGAACACCGGGGATGATACCTGGCTTCAGGAAGTCTGGCCCTTTGTGAAACAAGCCCTTGCCTATGCCTGGAAGTATTGGGACAAGGACCGGGACGGGGTCATGGAAGGGATGCAGCACAACACTTATGATGTAGAGTTTTACGGTCCTAATCCCTTATGTACCGGCCTTTATCTGACAGCCCTGAAAACAGTCGGGGCAATGGCAAATCATCTAGGAGACGCCGAACTGGCCGCAGAATGTCAGCGGCTTTTCCAGTCCGGGACTCAAAAGATGGACACGGAATTATTCAACGGGGAATACTATATCCAGAAAATCAACCCCGAGGCACATCTGGATTGGCCCGAACCTTACCAAAAACTGACTCTGGCCCAGGGTCAGGATACCCGGTTGGAAGGTCCCCGGTACCAACAGGGAGAGGGATGCCTGATTGACCAGTTACTGGGATACTGGTATTCCAAAAATCTGGGGCTGGACTCTGGATTGAATGAGCAGCATGTGAAATCAGCCCTCAGTTCACTTTTCAAATATAACTGGAAACCGGATATGACCGGACATCCAATCACTTATCGACGGTATGCCAGCGACGGCGAAGCCGGATTACTTAATTGTACCTGGCCCAAAGGAAACAGGCCCGGTTACCCCCTTTATTACTTCGATGAAGTCTGGACGGGTCTGGAGTATCAGGCCGCCGCCTCGATGATTTATTCCGGGATGGTTGAAGAAGGTCTGGCAGTTGTCAATTCAGTCCGGGAAAGATACCGGGGTGATAACCGGAATCCCTGGGATGAATGTGAATGCGGTCATCATTATGCACGGGCATTATCTGCCTGGAGTCTCCTGCCGGCTCTCTCCGGAGTATCCTGTTCCGTACCGGGGAAATGGTTAAAAATTGCCCCGGTGATTCGGCCGGAGAGATTCTCCGCTCCGTTATTCATGGGGACAGCCTGGGGCTTTTATCAGCAGGACCTCCGAAAGGGATTATTCACCGCTTCATTATCAATGGCCGGTGGGGAAATCACTCTCCATGAATTGACCCTGCACTCTGTTGATAAAAATCTGACTCGGGTGAAAGTGGAACACAACGAAGAACCTGTTTCTGTGAAGATGACCCCGAATGTCACCGGGTTCCGTATAATCTTTAGTAGAGACATTACTCTGGAAATGGATGATGAATTATCCATCTCCATCCAATAAGAGATAACAGGGGCACGCTGTAAAAGGAGAAGACATGGAAATGATTGGTTATATCTCACTGGGACTAAATGTCGTTGTTTTAATATTACTGTTCGTTATCATCAGCCGGATGAAAAGCCTGAAGACGGAAGATAAATCAGACGCTTTCCAAAAAATGATGGCGGATGAGTTCTCCCGAAATCGTACGGAACAGGGAACTGCCATCCAAAATCTTCGGCAGGAAATCACTTCCTCCTTTGGGACATTTTCCGGCACTCTGAACCAGCAAATCACCACACAACAAACGGCTCAACAGGAATTCCGTGAAGTTACTTCTCAGAAACTCACGGAAAATAATGAGCAAATTCAGAAGAACTTGAATGATGTCCGGACCCTGGTAGAAGGGAAACTGTCCCTCATCCAGCAAAGTAATGAAACCAAGATGGAACAAACCCGGAACGCAACCAATGAAACCCTGGACCGATTCTCCAAAGACCAGAAAGAGAAGCTGGAAGGAGTCTCTGCCCAATTAAAAGAAATCCAGACCAGCATTGAAACCCGACTGACAGAGGTGCGGACTTCCAGTGAACAGAAACAGGAACAAATGCGGGTCACCATGGAAAATCAGCTCAAAGACCTGCAGGAAAAAAATGATGCCAAACTGGAACAAATGCGCCTGACAGTTGATGAAAAATTACATAAGACTCTGGAAGAACGGTTGGGACAATCTTTTAGTCAGGTCAGTGAAAATCTGACCAAAGTTTATACCGAATTAGGCGAAATGAAGAAACTGGCCGGGGATGTCAGTAACCTGAATCAAATCCTTACGAAAGTAAAACCCAGAGGGATCGTGGGTGAAATCATGCTGGGGAACCTGATAGAGCAAATACTGGCGCCAGGCCAATACGAAGAAAATGTCAAAGTAAATCCAGAGAAAGACAGTGTTGTTGAATTTGCGGTGAAAATTCCTTCCCGCGACGATGAGACTAAACATGTCTGGCTTCCGATAGATGCCAAATTCCCCCTGGAGATTTATCAACAGTTGATGGAAGAAACAGATCCGATTCGATTGGAATCATGTCGGGTTGACCTTCAACGGAAAATCAAAGGTCTGGCCAAAGAAATCCATGATAAATACATTATTTCTCCGTATACGACCCAGCTGGCCATCATGTATCTGCCGATTGAAGGCCTGTTTGCCGAGGCTCTCCGTGATCCAGTCCTCTTTAATGAATGTCAGAATCAATATCATGTCATTTTATCCGGACCGACCACTCTGGCGGCAGTCTTGAACAGTCTGCAAATTGGATTCCGAACCCTCGCCCTTGAAAAACGGGCTGATGAAGTCTGGCGAGTCCTGGGTGCGGTGAAGACAGAGTTTGGTAAATTCGGAGAAATCCTGGAAAAGACTAAGAAGAAACTGGAATCCGCCTGTAACGACATTGAGAAAGTCCAGACAAAAAAACGGGCTGTGGAACGAAAGCTCCATATTGTCGAAAGACTTCCTGAAGCGGAGTCTCAATCTCTTCTGGGGATTGATGACCTGATTGATGACGAGAATCCTGAGATAGAAATACCGGAATAAAAAGTATCCCATTGAAATCATGACCCGGTAAACTTGGTGGTTTACCGGGTTTTACATTGAATGGTCAACTTGCTTCTGTATATGCAATTCACCGAAAATATTACTAATCATCATTGGGATGTTAATCGAGGAGCCTATTCATATGAGTATCGTTGAAGTTAATCAAGAAACCTGTTTGAGGGATAGCCAGTGTGTCGAAGTCTGCCCCATGAGTGTCCTGACTGTGGATAATGAGGGATTTCCCATGGGAATTGATAAGGCAGCTTCATTATGTATCGAATGTGGTCATTGTGTGTCTGTGTGCCCCACCTCTTCCATTAAACTGACAGCTTATCCCCAATATCAATCTGTATCTATCAACCCTGATTTAACGATTTCAGATGAATCGTTTATTCAGTTTATCCGGACCCGCCGCTCTGTGAGAAAGTACCTAAAGAAGGCGGTTGATGAGGCGGATATTAAGCGGTTATTTGAGATTACCCCCTGGGCCCCCAGCGCAAAAAACGGGCAGCCCTGTCATTGGACAGTCATTAATGAACCGGAGAAAATTCATGACTTATTAGAATTAACTCTGGAAGTCATGGAAACCTCGGGCCGATTCAAAAGATTAATCGAAGCGGTCAGAAGCGGTAATGACATGATATTCCGGGGTGCCCCCTGTGTCGCCATTGTTCACATGGACAAAAAGAGTTTCACTCCCTTTGTGGATGGGACTATTGCGGTCACCTATTTGGACTTAGCGGCTCATCATTACGGGTTAGGGTCCTGTTGGGCAGGATTCCTGATGATTGCCATGGGTATGGCGCCGGACAAGTATAGCCAGTTCCTGAAATTACCCGAAAACCATATTACCTGCGGCGCCATGATGCTTGGATACCCCGATATTACCTATTATCAGGTACCTCCCCGGAAATCAGCCCCCATCCACTGGCTTTGATATCTAAATAAGTGGTCATTTCCCATAAAAAGGGATATGTTTTAATTAAAGACGCCAGGTGGTATGACCCTCTTCTGGATAGAATAGAAAAGAATTGGAAAGAAAATAACAGGGTGATTGAGAAAGGGATACAAGATAGGGTTAAACAGAAGAGGGTCACCACCTTATTTATTATCTAACACTCCTTAAGACAATCGGTTCTGCCACTCCGACAACAGGAACAATGTCCCTATCATTCCCACCAGACAGGGCAGTAATATCTCCAGTGTCCCCCATCCCAGTAAAACACCCAATCCTGCGGTTAAAAGTGAACCTCCCAGACACGCAGTTCCTACCTGGTAACCAATCAATGTCCGGGTCAGAACTGGATCAAATCGGGCAGAAGTCTCGTGCATCATACAGGGATATAAGGGTCCATATCCAAACCCCATCAGAATAAGTCCTACCATCAACAGAATCGGATATCCGGGGATAAAGAGACATAACGCTCCCAATCCGGAGATTCCCAGACCCAGACGAATCAAGGTCCGGTTACCTAATTGATTCACAATCAAGCCTGTAACAAACCGGCCAAACATCAACGCCCCGTAGTACCAGGTTATCCATAACCCCGCGGATGTTTTGGGAATGTGGCGGGATTCCACCAGAAAACTATTGGCCCACAATCCTACCGAAAACTCCGCCCCGGCATACACAAAAAACAACAGTACCCCCAGCCATGCCGCAGGCAGTTTGAACAATTTCGAAGTTTGGCCGGGAATGTGTGTTTCAGAAGCGTTTTCGGTACCTGACCCGTTCTTTTTCCAGAGCTTCAGGCTTAGAAGGAGTATCAGAGCCAGTACGATTTGCATAAGAGAGATGTGGCCATATCCACCCCTCCATGTGCCTCCATGGGCCATGGTCCAGGTCATAATGAAAGGCCCCAGGCTGGCACCAATTCCCCAACAGCAATGGAGCCAGTTCATGTGCCGTGAAGAATAGTTTTGCGCAACGTAATTATTCAACCCGGAATCTACGGCCCCCTGACCTAATCCCAAAGGAATGGCTAATGCTATCAGCCAGAGATATGAAGGGGATAATCCATACCCCCACAAAGCCAGTCCTGTCATCAGGCAACTGATAAAAGTTACTTTTCCTGTACCAAATCTTCCGACCACTCGGCCTGATGTAAAACTGGAGAGTGCGGAGAAACTCATCAGCAGAATGGAAATGATACCCGCGGCCTGGATAGGCTGACCAAACTCGATTCGAATATCCGGCCAGGCAACTCCAAATACACCATCAGGTAATCCAAGACTGATAAAAGCTAAATAAATAACTGTGAGTAATAAGAGTTCCATATATTTCTTTCGTTGATTAGTGTTTCATTTCATTAAATGACAATGTGCGCTGTATTCCCATGGGTGATATTGAGTAAATCATCCGGTGCCATTTCAATCTGATACCCAATTTTTCCAGCACTGAAAATCATCTTTTCCTGGATGAGACAGGAATCATTCACCACTGTTTTATATTCTTTTTTCATCCCCACCGGTGAACATCCACCCCGGATATATCCAGTAATTTTGTTAATATCACTGACCTTTATCATCTCAATTGATTTCTCATTCACGGCTCTGGCGGCTGCCTTCAGATCCAATTCATCGGTCACAGGAATCACAAACACATAATATTCCCGGCTGGAACCTTGAGTGACCAGTGTTTTATAGACCTGATCCACAGGCCGAGAGATTTTCTTTGCCACAGAAATACCATCTATTAAGCCATCAACAGAATCATACGAATAGGTGTTGTATGTGATGCCTGCTTTATCAAGGATACGCATGGCATTCGTTTTAAGATGAGACATAATGAATCACTCTTACCTCGCTAATTATTATTTTACCTTCAATAAATACTCTAATAAAAAAGCCCCTGATGACAGGGGCTTTCAATTTGTTTTCTTGTTTTGTTTTAGGTAACCCAGTATTTTGACTGTTCCCGGAGAATCTCGTTTTTAGCAAACCGATTCCTGCGACAGGCATCCAGAGCTTTCATGGCACACTCCATGGCAATAATGCCATCTTCACCAGTCGCCATATCAGGATTATATTTACCTTCACGGACCACATTCGCAAAATGCCCATACATGGCAACAAAGTCTTTTTCAACCTGATAGACATCTTCCTGGAACTGGCCTCCAGCAAACAGCTTTACTTTATTGGCGGTATAGATTTGTTTTTCGGGGTCCCAGTCCCACTCATTAACGGCCAGGCCCTCTGTACCCACGACCTCAACCCGGTGAACGGCATTTCTTCTTCCGGAATTGTGGGTATAAACCCAGCTTTCTTCTATCAAGGCAATGACACCGTTTTCGAAATATCCGGTACAGATGACATGACCTGGATTGTTATATTGGGTTTCCACCCAGGAACCAACCGCGTTAATATCACGGAATTCACTGCCAGCCAACACTCTCGCCAAATCGAAGTAGTGAGTGCCTGTATCGAAAATAGGCCCTCCACCTTCCTCCATCAGGATGTCCCGGCGTGACCGCTGACTCCCAGTCTGTTTATCAATCTCCGCACCAAACCACAGATAATTAAGAGAATCTGCAGCAGACCCTACCTGACGGTAACTCCTCCGGTCCGCTTCAGGTCCATACCACAAGTAACAAAGGCGCAGAGAACAGACTTTGCCTACTTTGCCTTCCCGGACTAATTGTATAAGTTTCCGCGTGGGTGCTTCCATTCGAACCGGAAGGTTTACCAGCAGCATGACATTGTTCTGGCGGGCGGCATCAACCATCTCCCAACCCTGGGCGACAGTCGGGGCTAAGGGCCGTTCACATAGAATATGTTTTCCGGCTAAAGCGGCAGACATGACAACTCCATAGTGTTGGTCCACCCTTGTGGTGACAACAACACCCTGGATTTCAGGCATTTGGAGGAGGTCATGATAGTCTGAGAATCGTCTTTCGGGAGGAACTTTGCACTGTCCCGCAATAAAGTCCAACCGATCCGGATTCACTTCGGCGATAGCATACACCTCATAATCCGGATGGTCCACGGCCAGCGGTAACTGACCGTATCCATACATTGTCGAACTACCTATAATCCCTAGTTTAATCTTATCTGCCATTTGTTAACACAATATTTTAATTTAAAATTCGTGGCCGGCCTCAACCGATGACACTTCACTATATTATCAGATAAACCCCAGAATGTAACAGGGGGGGACTTGAACCATACCAAAATAAAAAGAGAGGATGTACTCATCCTCTCTTTAATTTTATCTATTTTTTACTGGAGCTTCAGTATCTATATCACTTTTAACGGTGGGTAGTAAAGGTGGTTTCACACCTTTCGCAGTACTCTTATATCCTTTACCCGGTTCTTTAAGGAATTTCGGCCGGCCTTTAATGACTGTTGGGATCAATTTACGGCGTTCCGGATAAAAAGGTTTAGCTGGCTTGGATAATACAGTTGATTTCAATAAGGGTAAGTCATCCTCAACCGTTCCCATATACCACAAGACAAAACCTGCAGCATTAACATCACGGGCCTGTTGGATGTGTTGCCTGACTGTTTCGGGTTTGTTTGTCTCTACCGTAATGCCGGCAGCCATATACCGTGAAGAAGGGGCTTTAGAAATGGCATTATTCATTTCCTGAGTAATATCGTTGTAGTACATCATCGGAACCGCTATATCAAGGTACCCTCTATCCAACCAAGTTGGCCAATCCTGACCCTTTTCATCGCTGTCCGATACACCAGACCAGACATCAGCAGTAATTCTTACACCCGGCCGGGTTTTATCAACAGAACGACGTAATCGTTCCATGAAGGATGTAACCCGGTCCTTCCGCCACTGAATCAAGACTTTCTTTTTCCCCGGGTCTGACAGTAACGCTTTATCCAGCGTTAACCCGGTTTCCTGCTTAAAATGTTTTTTACAATAGTCACAGAAACAGAACTGATCAGAGGGATACCGTGCCCGGTCAACATTCAGGGCATCAAAATCATACTTAGCCACCATCTCAGTTAATAAATCAGTCATCAATTCATGGCTTTTAGGGTTTGATGGACACAAAGAGAAGTACGTCCCGAATTTGTTACTTAAATATGGAACTCCATCCACAGTAATCGCTGTCAATTCCGGATATTTATCCAGGAAAACGCCCCAGGTGGTCTCCTTTGAGAGGTCTGGAGTGAAATAAGCATAGTACCCATATTCAGGCCATGCTTCAACACTCAATCCATTCTTCTTGGCTTCTTTGATCATCCAGTTCAGGTAATCGGGGTCTATTTTCTCAAGAACAGGGTCTATCGGTAAATATTTACTGCCGGGATAGGTCACCACCCCTTTGTAATAGGTCGGGAGACACACGGTGTTGATGTTTGCTTCGGCCAAGGCACTAAACATTTTAGAGATAAAGGCTTTCCCTTTATAAATGTCTGTTCTGGATACCCATATACCCCTTAATTCATCAGGAGCATCTTGTTTAACTGCAGCAAAAGCCCCTGTCACAATCAACAGGAGGATAACTGTCAAAAGAACTAATTTAGACTTCATGGTTTCCTGTTCTCCTTTCAATATCCTGGGCATCAGAATCAGTACTTATTTCAATCTTCAATCGCTGCCTTAGTTTGATTGATTTCCTTGATTCGAGCCAGTGATTTAGCGCTTATTTTCATTTTGCGGTCATAGGTATAAAGACCGTTTACTTCCTGTTCAACATCATAAAGTTGAGTGTAACAAAAACCAAACATCTTGGGATGATTTAACAGGACTTTCGTTAATTCAATGTAACGAGTAACAAAATCCTCTTCACTGGAAGGACGATTGCCATATCCCCAGGACTTTTCATCCTTCTGATTGGGATTCCACCAAATTCCACCATATTCACTTACAAAATAGGGAATCTTGCCCTGATAGGAAGCATTCCGATTCCATGGCTCCGGGAAATTCTTCCATGCCTTACTGTCATCAGTTAGCATTGGGTCATGATGGGATTTCAATACTTCGGGATTTTGTTCATAATCATGAACATCATAGATATCGGTTTCTACATGGAAGTATCCGGAAGTATCAATAACAGGGCGGGTTGTATCCAGAGTTTTGGTCAGGCGGCACACCGTACGAAGTATTTCCGGGTCCTGGTCATTGGTTGTTTCATTAAAGGGGCACCAGCCGATAATGGCAGGATGATTAAAGTCCCGTTCCATAACTTCGACCCATTCGCGGGTCATTCGGTCCAGTGCTCCGGGAATATTAAGCGATAATCCCCAGTTTGGGAATTCACCCCAGACCAGATAACCCAGCTTGTCACACCAGTACAAGAATCTTTCTTCAAAAACTTTTTCATGGAGGCGGGCCCCATTGAATCCGGCTGTTAGAGACATCTCGATATCTTTTTTCAGGTCTCTGTCCGTGGGGGCAGTATATATTCCGTCTGGATAGAATCCCTGGTCCAAAACCAACCTTTGAAAAACAGATTTTCCATTAATCAGAACTTTATAACCTTCAATTTTGACTTCCCGCATCCCCAAATAACTGGAGACACGGTCAAAATCAGTACCCTCACAAGACAGAATAAATTCCACATCATACAGATAGGGTTTCCCAGGTTCCCACAAAACTGCATCAGGAATGGAGATATCCATACTGACATTAGCCGCGGCTTTGATGGTCGTCCGGGTAATTTCTTTACCGTTATCTTTGATGATACAGGTCAAATCACAATCGGAGGTATCCCCGGCAATTTGCGCCTGAATATTGACTTTATTGTTGGTGATATCGGTGTAATATTTCACTGTTTTCAGATACGTCTGTGGGACAGATTCCAGCCAGACCGTCTGCCAAATCCCGGTAGTACGGGTATAGAAACACCCATAAGAATCATATTTATCAGACTGTTTACCGGAAGGAATCAAGGGGTCACGAGTATTATCGTTTGCCCGTAATACCAGAAGATTCTCACCGTCTTTCAGAAAGTCAGTGATATCCATTGTGAAAGAGGAATACCCACCCCGGTGGGTCCCAACCTTGTTTCCATTCAACCAGAGGGTAGATTCATAATCCACGGCCCCGAAATGTAACAGGGTCCTGTTTCCTACCCATTCCTCTGGAATGTTGATATAGACAGCATACCAACAGGAAGGAATGAAGTCTGTCAGTTCTATACCCGACAGTTTACTTTCTGGACAAAAGGGAACCGTGATTTCAGAATCGAAACCCTGCCCTTTGGGCATATCCCGTTCTTCTCCAGACTGGCCCGGGTCCAATGCAAAAGACCAAATACCATTCAGAGATAACCAGGACTCTCTCACAAACTGAGGCCGGGGATGTTCCGGCCTCAGTTGTTTAGATGTTGTGTTTTGTTTTGACATAGTTTTATCCCCTTACCCTGTTATGCAATAAATCAACCAATCACAATAAGAGCGCCACCGGAAGCCGGCATCCGCATTTTAACTTGATAATTTTCCACTTTACCTAAGGCTACTTTTCCAGCGGCTGTATAGATGGTAAACTTACGCCCATTTGCGGACCGTGGAGGTACCAAATCTTTTGGAATCTGGACCGTGACCATACATTCCTGGTCAGCCACATTCGCCAAAAGAATACCCAGTTTACCGGATTCACCCAGCCACAAAGTTCCTTCGACAGCTTTTTGGTCTATCAGGTATTTAGGACCGAAGATACAAACGCCTTCACCTTTAATTTTCGGATTCTTTCCACTGACTTCGACTAAATCAATCAGGCGACCGCCGGCAATGAAGTCGTGAGCATATTTGCGGACAAGAGCCAAATCTTTCATAAATTCAGCCTGAGGTCTGGCCTCCGGTGCCATCAACCCTTTGGGGAAGCACCATCCGAGCTGTGAACCATAGAGGAGACACTTTTGCATTTTGACCCGGAACGGCAATCCTTTTGTATAATCCTCCGGTTTGTAGTAGAGAAAACCGAAACTCAGAACTCTGTCACCATATACCAAAGGATATAGGGGGATCCATTTACCCTCTGAGGCGTGCATATTCAGGGTCAACTGAGCATCAAACTGGTCAATCCAACATTCAGCATTTTCTTCAGTCGTAATGATATGGTTTTGGGGAAGGACTTTTCTGACACCATCCAGCATCTTCCGATATCCTTCATACCACCAACAACCTCCACCCAGTAAATGTCCATGTTTTTCGTTCACACAGCGATGCGGCCATGAAGCACCAATCTGGTCAATATAGACACCATTGACATAGGTTTCCTTGATGATTTTCTGAACCATGTCCCGAACGGTCTGCTGCCACAATGGAGTGGTGGGACACATGGGATTGTTTGCCACATTAGAGGTTGCATAAAATTCAGTAAAGAATCCGCCGCCTTCTTTCAGACAGGCAGAATCAAAAGCTTTTTTAGTTTTCCAGGATTTAGTTGCAGGGTCCCAGAGACGGCCATTAATGTAGGGGGTAATCTTCACATCATATTTATCCTGAAGATACTTTACCTGTTTGGCGAAGTTTGGTTTGGTCGGGAAATATTCAGGATAGAGGGTATCATACGGAATCTTATGCCATCTGTACCAATGTAAGGCGGTTGGGATACCTGCATAGAACTGGAGGGCTTCTTCCGTATCGGCAAGGTTGCTTTCCACATCACCGTCAGGCCGAATCCAGAGATCTGTATCTTTTAGCCACTGGGGAATATTGCGTTTACTGATAGTCGGAATGTTCCCCCATTTTGTGGAGAAGGAGAAGTCCCGATAAATCATACCTGCTTCACGCCATCCACCTTTATAAGCCCCAATGATAATGTCAAAGGGAAGTTTATAGGCTTTAGACGGCTTTTTCGGGTCAACACCCACATAATTTATGACGCGTAATTCAGCGGCGGTCTTCCCGGCTTTGAGCGCAAATTCTTTATGGTAAGCTTTTTTGTCGTGAGCTCCGATATAGAGGCCGTTACCTTTTTTATCATACACACCCACAAACTGCATATTGGCCAGACAAGAGGGATAAAATCCTTCATTTTTAGCACCTTCATGGAGGTCATATTCCAAACCCCAACCATGCGGCATGGCCATTTTGATGCCCTTGCCAGAAGGGAAATACGAAATAAGGGGGAAATCCACCTGACGAAGAATATATCCTTTGGGAGGAGTCACCTCAATGTTCCAGCAGGATAGATTAGAACCCTGTTCGACTTTAACATTGACCCGAACCTTTAAGACGGCCTTAGGAGCTAAGGTATACTGCCAGTCAAAACCAAAATGAAGACCTTCTTCATTCTGACTGACCAGTTCTGCGCCCATCCAGTCGGCTTCACAGGCTTTAATAACCTTCAGGGTTTCATCCGGCTGCTTAACTTCCAAGGACCAGATGGAATCTTCCTTTCCGGGTTTATTAAAAAGAGCCGTTTTTCGTTCTGTGTCGGAGATCAAATCCCAGGCAAAATATTTGTCGGTTTGAAATCCCAGTACCAGTTTCCCAGTCTCAATGACCAGTCGTTGCTGATGGTTTGTTAACATTCGTAGCCTCACCGTTGAATTAATAACATTATTAGGAATTAAAATAGCATATTCCAGAGGTTGACAGGGTTCCCAATTATCTTCGACAATTAATTATTATTCTATGAAATCAATCACATTACGAATTCCTGCATCTACATCAAATCTCGGCCCAGGTTTTGACTGTCTGGGTATTGCTTTGTCATTGTATAACTTAATGACTTTTGAGGTTCTGGAGGGAACAGATTCTATTATTGAAGTAGAGGGTGAAGGTTCAGATATTTTGACAGACCCCACCAAGAATCTGGTTCTGAAAGCATTTCGCACTGTTTATGAGAAATCAGGCAAAACAGCTCCAGCTGTCAAACTCAAACAGGTAAACAATATTCCTCTGGAACGAGGGTTAGGCAGTTCGGCTGTAGCCTATATCGGAGGATTGGTTGCGGCGAATTATTTCCTGGGGTCCCCATATACTCAAAAAGAGATATTGGAGATGGGGGTCAGTTATGAAGGGCATCCGGATAATATCTGCCCGTCTTATTTAGGCGGGTTTATAATAGCGGCTTATACTCCCGAAGGGACTTTCTATACCAAGTGTAATAATTTAGAACTCCCACAGGTCCTGGTTGCTATTCCAGAACTGGAGATGAACACCAAACAGGCTCGGAAAGCACTTCCGGCCCAAATTGATTATAAGGATGCGGTGCAAAACATCAACAGAGCCACATTGTTGGTGGCGGCTTTAATGCAAGGAGATTGGGAAAATATACGCGTTGGGATGGAAGACCGATTACATCAACCCTATCGGGATACCGCAGAGGGATTTATTGCAGCGGCGGTAAAAGCAGCAGTAGAAGCGGGGGCGTATGGAGCGGCACTATCGGGCGCTGGCTCTACAATATTCTGTTTTGTTTCAGGAAAAAATCCTAAAATTGAGACCGCTTTAAGTGAAGTTTTCAGAGAAAGAGGGATAAAAGTTTCCCTAAGTTATCTGGAGATAGACCACGAAGGTCTCATTTTGACAGAAAACAATTAGTCCAGACCCTCTTCGTTTCTGCTTCGTCCAAAAAACCGTATAACATTCTAAATCGTGTATACTTTAATTACTGATTTTGAAATAATCAAGTGATAGAATATCAGTACACTATACAACCTAATTTGTGAGAGAGAAAAATATGAAAAAGTGGCTTTTAATATGTTTGATATTATGTGGAGCATCGTTATCTTTTGGTCAGTCATATTATAGTTATTACAGTACAGTGGATCCGTCAAACGCTGGATTTATGACCCAGTTACAGACTCGAATCCGGAGTCCCTTCACCAGTATTTCATACGATAATTTTTCAAACAACATTGATGATTTTGCATCCTTCCCAGCGGATGGCGGCAAGAGAAAAGTTCAGTGTGTCTATATGGGTGATTCGTATTGGTACACCTACACACCGCCGTTTGATTATTTTTCCAGCATGAATCGTGAACACACCTGGTGTCAGAGCTGGTTTCCCATGACAGGACCCCAATATTCAGACCAGCATCATTTGTTTCCAACCAATCCGAGCGCCAATTCCTCTCGTGGGAACAATCCCCTTGATAAAGTCGTCAGTGTATCCCGATATTGGGGAGATTCCAAGATAGGAACCGACAGTCGTGGACGTGTAGTGTTTGAACCGCGAGACAGTCATAAAGGCGATGCGGCCCGCGCCATGTTATATATGTCAGTGAAACATAATGGCGTTTATGGAGATTGGACTTTTTCGGCGTTAAGCACTTTATTAGGGACTTCCTTTCAGGATGTTGGAATATTATTACAATGGCATCAGCAGGATCCTCCTGATAAATGGGAAGTGGAACGGAACAATTACATTCAGTCTGTTCAGAAGAATCGCAATCCCTTTGTGGATCATCCGGAATGGGTCAGTAAAATAAACTTCTGGAATTTAAGTGCACTCAGCCCGGTATATTCTTCAGAACCCCTGGCTCAGTTATCCGGACTGACCACCGCTTCGGTGAACGGGTCCTACATTGACCTGACCTGGACTTTGGCAACAGGGACACCCGCCCCGACGGCGTATATGGTATTAGCCTACGACACCAACAATTATTTCATCCCAATGGATGGCGTCAGCTATACCGAAGATTCCAACCTCAGTGACGGGAAAGCCCTTGTCTATATTCCTCACTCTGTGAGTTCGACTCAATATCGGTTCAGTGGCTTGAATCCTAATACCAGCTACTATTTCAAGGTATATGCCTGCGCCAGCACCACCAATCCAATCAACTATAAATTGGAAGATGCACCGGCCATGGTCGTGACGACATTTCCTTCTGTGTTAGATTCAGAACCGGCCAATCATGTTGCTTCTGTCAGTGCAACAACAACGGGAATTGGTCAAATCAAAGTTACATTCCCTCCCGCCACCGGAAGTCCCTTACCGACAGGTTATTTACTGATTGGAAGCCAATCAGGGTCTTTTTCAACCCCATTGGATGGAAATGTGTATGCAGATGATGCAGTCTTAACAGATGGGAATGCCCGGGTCAATCTTACCTACTCAACCGGGACACTGGAATATACTTTCAGCAGTTTATCTGCCAACAAAACATATTACTTCAGAGTTTATCCATACAATGGCGCTGCTTCAGCCCGCAACTATAAAACTGACGGAACGATACCAGCGGCCAATGCAACAACCCCACAGGTCGCGTCCAGCCCGACAGTACAAACCTCAAACTTAGACCAAGTGACCCCTGTTTCATTCAGGGCAACAGGTAATATCGTAGATTTGGGATATCCTAATCCGACACAGTATGGGTTTACCTGGAATACAGCGGATAACCCTGTGATTGGAACTAATTCGACATCACAGAATGGCCCCATCAGCACAACCGGAAGTTTCTCAAACACACTTACAGGGCTTCTCCCTCAAACCCAATATTTTGTCAGGGCATACGCAACTAACAGCGTCGGAACCGCCTATGGAAATAGTATTGCCCTCTTCACTTTAGCTTCCGAACCAACAGAATATCCGACAAACTTTACGGCTTCCAATGTTACAGCGAACAGAATGGTTTTATCATGGACGCCCGCATCAGGGAATGACGGATATTTATTACTCATGAAAGCAGGCACCTCCATTACGGGAAGACCTGTAGATGGAACTGTCTATGTCGAAGGCGAGACGGTGGGTGATGCAACGGTTGCAAGTCTGTTGTTATCGTCATCCTTGTCCAGCTATACTGTTTCCAATTTGATTCCAAGCACGGGATATTCTTTCATCCTGATGCCTTTCCTGTGGGATGAAGGAAATCCAGAAACATTCAACTACTTAACGACAGGAACCGTGCCTTCTGTTTATTCCGTCACCTCAGCAGATCCATATACTGGACCGGCAGCTTTTGTGAATGAATTCAGTCAGGGAGCATCCGGAGCCAAAGAATGGGTGGAGCTGGTTGTTACTCAAGCCAGTGCTAATTTACAGAACTGGAAGCTCACAGATGGAAATGGGTCTTTGAGTATCACATTGAGCGGCACAGGTTTCAGCAATCTTCCTGCAGGTACATTAATAGTTATCTATAACGGGGGCGATGTTGATACCGGAATATCACTGGACACTACCCTTTACCCTGACCAAGTATTAAAGATATCTTCCTTGAACAGTACGGGGATATATGCTATCACCCGAACCACAGGTTGGAATAGCACTACGGGAGCGTTCGCAAATTCAACTATTACTGATGGACCGATTCTATATAATGCATCGGCTACAGCAGTGTTTACCTTCCCATCAGGAGCATACCCAGGAAGTAACCAGACAGCGCAATATATGGGAACTGGCAGTCAGGACCCCCAGAATGCAGCAAACTGGACAAAGGTATCTGCTACTACGGCGGCAACTCCCGGACTTCCGAATGGCGGAAGTAATACGACTTGGATTATGGGATTTGGAACCGTTCCTGTGGAACTGTCCGGATTCGAACAGGAATAAGAAATACAGATAAAACATCAAGCATAAGAAAAGCGGTCTGGTTCTCAAAAGAGCCAGACCGCTTATTATTTGGGGATTCGTTATTTTTTAGTATTAGGGAAAGAGCCACTGCGTGCAATCGCATCCGTCAGGTATTCGCCAATAGTGCGGTCCATCAAAACAGGTTTATCGGTGAAATAACGGGCGATATTGGAAGGTGTTAAAATCACCAAAGAGTCCTTATTGGGGATGGAACCTGAGGGGGAGGTTCTCATTCTAACAAGTGGTGAAGGGTCGCTATCCATTTTCTTCAACATTGCTTCCAATTCATTCCTGGAGACTTTAACAACAGCTACATTCTCGATGGGGTAAAGGTAAATATCCAGAAGTTTATCGGTAGTCAATTCACCGACAGGCCATTCAAACATATCATCCTGGAAAAGGCATAAATCAGCGCCCTCGGCGGGGACAGGATTAATACCTTTTGTTTCCGATAGCAGATACCGAGCCACAGTATCACACAAGACGACAGGTGTTTTTGAGAAGGTGGACTCATCAGACCATTCTGCGACTTTCCCATACGGTTTAGCCACAGCAAGGCGTTTGGGCCGATGGGTGATTTTATCCGGGTCAGGTCGAGCAGATTTGGGATGGTTTTTGAACCAGGTAAAGACACGGTCTAAATGGTCACCGATCATTCTTGAGTCGTGACCATAACTGGTTTCTTCAGTGTATAGATGGGGAATACTCAAGCGCGTCAATTCTCTTTCTGGACTGCGGGAACCTTCTACTGACACGATAGGGTCATCTGCGGAATGTACGATATAAGGGGGAACCCATTTTGCATTAGGGAGTAAATAAGGGGGTGCCCAACCAGACATAGGAGCCATTGCCGCAAAGACATCAGGATGCCGTAATCCCAACCACCAGGTACCCCATCCACCCATGGAATGCCCCATGACATAGATTCGGTTGGAATCCACATTAAACTGGGATTGTGTGAGTTTCAACAGGTCCATCACATCCTGTTCCCCGGCACCCCGGTAAAAGAGATTACCACGACTGTAAGGGGCCACGACCAGATATCCATTCAACTGAGCAAAGTTCTTAATCGGGGTTCCATTAAACCAGGCGTTTTGGTCCACCCATTTACCATGAAGAACGAAAAGAAGGGGGAGAGATTTTCCTTCTTCAGCGACCCGAGGCACAAACAGCCGATAGGGTTGTTGAGTCGAATCCAGAGAGGACGTAAAGTTCAGGGCATGGTCACCTGGAACATAAGCGTTTTGTTTTGCCATCGCGATACCTGCCATACAGAGAAATAGTGTGAGTCCGAGAGATAAGAAACGCATCGGAACCTCCATAAAATATGAAACCATCTTCCATAATATCGGGAGAATATTTTCTTATATCATACTGCAAATCAATTCCAGGGCTGAAAGCTTCTATAAAACTCTACAGAATAATATTTCCGCCGCATAGAAACAAAGGAATAAGGTATGCTATTGGGAAGTAGTAATTATATGGAGGTTTATCCCACGATGAAACGATGGATATTATGGTTTTGTGTGTGCTGCCTGTCAGCCGGATTATACGCTGCTGAGAAGAATACGGTCACCATGGTGGACCCGATTATTGATGATGAGGGTCCATTCTCCTACCTGGCCTATCCGAATAATGAAATGGCCATGATGGTCTCAAAAAACGGGTTTCAACTGACCTATGACGGGACTATTTATAACCGGGAAAATGAATTCAATATTTACACCGGGAATCCCATCAAACCGTTAATGGCAAGACAAAAGGTTCTTTATGACGGGTATGTCCCAGTCTTTAGTTATGGGGAAAAGAATGGGGACATTCGTTATGATGTAGAGTCTTTTGCCTGGAATGTTGATAACAATTCACTGGAGCCCTCGGTAGCGTTTATTCGGGTGAGAGTCTCCAATATTGGGAAAGACCGCCAACAGGCAACATTAGCGACAGGATTTCGCTCCAACAGTGAGAAATACCGGTTTGCCTATAAGTCTGAGTTATTCAACACCGGATGGATGTATGAGATGCCGGGGGACAAGGTCATACGGCACGGTCGGGTGCTGGCAATATTGCCTAAGGGTGATAAACAGGAGGCTATTCCGGGGAAGCCTTATCCTGGACCTTTCAATGGGGATACATACCAGATATCAAGTCGAGCCGAGTATTGCCTGACCTATTACACACCCACATTAGAACCTGGCCAGATGAAGGTCTATGATTTCAAGGTCCCCTACCGGAGCATATCAAGAGACAGTTCTATTGCAGTTCAAAAACTTGAAGCGGCGCAATACGACGATTATCGAGATAAATGCATTAGTTTCTGGAAAAAAGAAATTGCTAAAGGGATGCAGGTATTCCTGCCAGAAAGAAAAGCTAATGAAGCCTGGAAAGCCAATTTAATGTATGATTTTATGGCCATCTGGCCAGCGAATGATTCGACATGGGTACCGGGTGTCAATAAATTCCAATACAACTGGTTTTGGCTCCGGGATGGAGCGTATATTGCCCGAACATACGACCTCTGGGGACATCATTCAACCGCTCGCAACTGCCTGGCCTATTTCCCACGGTTCCAAAAAGAAGACGGGAACTTTGAAAGTCAGGAAGGTCAACGAGACGGGTTTGGGCAGGCCCTATTTGCACTTTGCCAACACGCCCTGATTACTGGAGATACAACTTATGCCGCACAGATATATAAGCATGTTCCTCCCGCGGTGGAATACCTTTCCAAGATGAGGAAGACAGACCCTCTCGGATTGATACCTGCAACAGAGGTAGCAGACAACGAGCTCATCAAGGGACATTACACGGGGCATAATTACTGGGCTTTGTTGGGTGTCAGAATGGCCGAAAGGGTTGCCCGTATGTTGGGTAAAGATGATGACGCCCTTCGTTTCAGAGAAGAGTATAATAATTACCACGCCTGTTTTATGAAGGCTCTGGAGAAGGCCGCAGGGAAAAATGGATATATTCCACCGGGGTTGGATGCCAAAGGTGGACAAGACTGGGGTAATTTCATCGGGGTATATCCTTCAGAGGTAATAGATCCTTTCGATCCCAGAGTAAAAACATCTCTGGATAAAGTCAAAAAAGATAAGTATGCTGAAGGTGTGATGACCTACCAGGGTAAGATTCATCAATATGTCACGGTAAAGGTCTCTCAGAACTATGTATATCGGGGCGACCAGGAAGAGGCACTAAAGGATTACTATGGACTCTTACTCCATACCGGAAGTGCTCACGAGATGTTTGAATGGCGCGCTGAGATTTATGGTAATCGGGATGTAGGCGATAATTATCCTCCGCATGGTTGGGGTTCAGCCATGTTAAATGCCCTACTCCGAAACATGTTGATTCAAGAACGTGGGGGACAGGCAGGACTTGCACCCCGGGATATTCATTTATTCACGGTACTTTCACCAGAATGGGTCAAACCAGGGCAGGAAGTCTCCTTCAGTAAGGCCCCAACAGACCATGGGGTTGTAAGTGCCCAGGTTAAATTTAATAAGCACGGCGCTGTCTATACTATTGATTCCAAGTGGAGAACCAATCCCAATACAGTGGTAATCCATATTCCATGGTTTGTAGAGTATCGGGGTTGTCAGACGGATTCCAAGAGTTTCAAACGAGATGGGGATAAACTTGTCTTTTCTCCTGAGGTCACAAAAGTCAGTGTGAAGTGGTCCTATAAACAGGGAATACCGAAGTACAGTTATGAGAAGACAGTAGAGGATTACAAGAAAGAGTATCGCAGGAGATATCTGAAATATCTGAAGGAAGGGAATAAACCCAATCCAATACTTCCGCCCCAGATATTAACAGCAGAGGAACGAAAGACCCTGTTCGAGAATGCATTGAAACAGTAAAAACATACCCAAGATTAATAAGGATAATCACAAATATACTTATGAATATCAGACAAGAAAACAGTCATGATTATGCAGCTATCTATGAATTAGTGAAAACGGCCTTTGAGACTGCAAAAGTAAAAGACGGTGATGAGCAAGACTTTGTCAATAGACTTAGGGATTCCGACAAATATATTCCCAGTCTGGCACTGGTCGCTGAAGAAGACGGTAAAATTATAGGGCATATTATGGTCACCAAGACATGGGTTACCCATGGGGATGAGAAGCACGAAGTTCTCTATCTGGCCCCGGTATCTGTTCTCTTAGAGTACAGGAAGAAGGGGGTTGGCTCTGAACTCATCCGAAGATGCCTTGCCACAGGTAAGGAGATGGGATATAAGGCAGTTTTCCTGGCAGGGGACCCGGGTTATTATCACCGGTTTGGCTTTGAGGCGACCATTAAACATGGCATTAAATGCTCCATTGATTTACCGGAAGAATTTAATGAGAACATTATGGTTTGTGAATTGATACCGGGGGGACTTAAAGGGGTTACCGGTGTTGTAGAGATGTCTAGATAGAGTAGGTCAAATCCAGGCGGTCCTGAGTTCATCAGGACCGCCTTTTTTGTTGGATTCAAAGAGTATGATTTTTATTTTATGGGGGACTTTTGGGAGTGTCCAAAAAATGAACAGGGTATAAAAATAGTCTATTTCAAAAATCTCCCCCTTCGTTTCTGCTTCGTTTGTGAAAGGGAGCCGTTATGGGTGTTTCGAACAGGAGTTATAGTACCGATAAAAGTTTCATTTTGAGTCAAAAAGGATAGGAAACTGGTTAAAAAAGTGTCAATTTTAGATGAAAAAGACTAAAAATCGGCACTTTTTACGAATCAGGCCTTTCCAAAGTTAGCCGGTCGATATAAAATGATTGGCGGTCCAATTAAATTGATTGCGTAAAATGTCGAAACTTTCTGAGAAGATAATAATGGCACATGGCGGGGGAGGAATCCTGACCCGCCGACTGATCGAAGAACTCATCCTGCCCCGGTTTCGGAATCCCCAACTGGAACCCCTGGAGGATGCTGCTATTGTCGATTTAGAAGCGGGCGAGTGGGCTTTAACGACCGATTCTTATGTGGTTACGCCGCATTTTTTCAAAGGTGGAGACATTGGGAAACTGGCGATTTGCGGCACGGTAAATGATGTGTCAATGGCAGGAGCCAGTCCCAAGTATCTGACGGTTTCTTTTATCTTAGAAGAAGGGTTTCCGCTGGAATCCCTGGAGAAGATCGTCGATTCGATGGCCGAGACAGCTCGTGAGGCCGGCGTAATATTGGCCACTGGAGACACGAAGGTCGTCGAACGGGGAGCAGGAAACGGCATATTTATCAACACGGCAGGAATAGGTAAAAGATATCCGGGGGTCAGGCCCTCTTTATCGGGAGCTAAACCCGGAGATGTCATTATTATAAATGGATATCTGGGTGACCATGGAATCGCAATATTATCGGAACGGGAAGGATTAAAATTCTCCACGCCGATAGCCAGTGATGTGGCACCGTTGAATGGTTTGATTTCCGAACTGGTTTCTGAAGTTAAAGAAATCCATAGTTTGCATGACCCTACCCGGGGCGGACTGGCAGCAGGCCTCAATGAGCTGGCCAAATCATCCGGAGTGGGAGTGGTCTTAAATGAAGAAGATATCCCAATAAGGCCTGAAATTCAGGGTGCCTGTGATTTGTTAGGATTAGACCCTTTACAGGTTGCCAATGAAGGTAAGGTTGTTATAGTATGTCCTAGTGTTTACCGGGACCAGGTTTTGGCCTGTTTACGGAAAAATCGGTATGGTCAGGAGTCAGTTTGTATTGGTGAAGTGACTGAGAACCATCCCGGTCAAGTGTTGCTCCATACAACTATCGGGGGACAACGCCTGGTAGATGTGCCCTACGGTGAAAGCCTACCGAGGATCTGTTAGACATAATCGCTTCTTATGTATTTCAAACAGGGAGCGTGTGTGCCTGAATAAATTCAGGGATTGCTCTTTAAAAAACAACGAAGTCTGAGGGAGCGAGATGCCGTTTCCAAGGTATAGGAGCCGGACTACGACCCCTGTTCTCTGCAAGCTGTAACCCGAACCTCGGACTCCATTTTTAATCATCACAATAAATCACTAAGGAGTTAGTGGAATGCCTTGTTTCAAACCAGTAGATTGCTTGTTCAAACCCAAATCGATTGCGGTTATCGGTGCATCCTCAAAGGACCATACCGTAGGTAAGGACCTTTTTGATGGCCTCCTGTTTGGTGGCTTCAATGGAGTTATTTATCCCGTCAACCCGAAATCCCACAGTATCCGTGGTGTCCGCTGCTATCAGTCGGTCTCCAGTATTCCAGATGAAGTGGATATGGCGGTCATTATTGTCAACGCCAAATTCGTTCCACAGGTCATGGAAGAATGTGGTCAGAAGGGTGTTAAAGGCGTCATTATTATCACCGCCGGCTTCAAAGAGATTGGTGCTGAAGGAAAGAAAGCTGAAGCCCAGATTTCAGAGATTGCAGAGAAGTATGGTATCCGAATCATTGGGCCGAACTGCCTGGGCGTTATCAATACCGACCCGGCCGTTCAGATGAACGCATCTTTTGCTCCTGGTGGAATGCCCGCCCACGGCAATATCGCCCTAATTTCTCAGTCCGGCGCCCTCGGCACCGCCATCCTGGATTATGCCCGCGGCCAGAATATCGGATTCTCGAAATTCATCTCCATGGGTAACAAGGCGGATGTCACTGAAACAGACCTCCTGATGTATTTACAGGACGACCCACAGACCGATGTTATCCTGTTATATCTGGAACAAATCAGTGATGCACAAACTTTTATCAGTGTTGCGCGTGAAATCACCAGCAATACCACAAATCCAAAACCCATCATCGCCATCAAGTCCGGCCGAACTGCCCAAGGAGCCAAAGCTGCATCATCCCACACCGGGTCATTGGCTGGTTCTGATAATGTTTACGAAGCCATTTTTACTCAGTCCGGTGTTCTCCGTGTTGAAAGCCTCGATGAAATGTTTGATTATGCGCTGGCCTTCTCACGCTGCCCACTTCCGGATGGAAACAGAATCGCCATCGTCACCAATGCCGGCGGCCCTGGAATCATGGCCACAGATATGGCCATCAAGTGTGGTTTACAGTTAGCCACTATTACCGATGAAGTGAAAGCCGAAATCGGCCCGAAACTTCCAGCCACAGCATCATTAGCCAATCCTATCGATGTTATTGGTGATGCGCTTGCCGACCGTTATCAGGTTGCTTTAGAAGCCGTCATGAAAGATGAGAATGTTGATGGTGTCATTTGCGTCCTCACCCCACAGTCCAATACTCAGGAACTTGAAACTGCCAAGATTATCGTTGAACTGGGTAAGAACGCCAGAAAGCCATTACTTTCCACCTTCATCGGTCAAGTCAAGGTGAATGAAGGTGTCCGTTATCTCGAAACTCATGGTATGGCACATTACAAGTTCCCCGAAGGTGCTTGCAAAGCCTTTGCCAAGATGGTGCAGTTTGTGAACTGGAAAGCCCGGACTCAGACTGATTTCAAGAAATTCGATGTTGATAAACAAGCCGTTTTAGATATTATCGCCAAAGCCCGTGCCGAAGGCCGTACTTACCTGCCGGAAATGGAATCCTTTGCTGTCTTTAAAGCCTATGGTTTCCCGGTCATCAAATACGGTTTAGCCGAAGACAGAGATAAAGCCATCGCCATGGGTGAACAGTTCGGTTATCCTGTGGTCATGAAGATTGCTTCTCCAGACATCGTTCACAAAATCGATGTCGGTGGTGTCAAACTGAACCTGAATTCCAAGGAAGAAGTTGCCGCCGCATGGGACAGCATGATGGAATCCGTCAAAGTCAAAGCTCCCAAGGCCAAGATTTGGGGTGTAAACATGCAGGAAATGTTACCCAAAGGTGGAAACGAAGTTATTCTCGGTGTGAACCGTGATCCAGCAATGGGTCCTTTGATGATGTTCGGTCTCGGCGGAACCTATGTTGAAGTATTCAAAGATGTCACCTTCCGCCTTGCTCCGCTGCGTGAAGCCGGCGCCTATAACATGATTAAATCCATCAAATCCTACAAGATGTTGTCTGGATTCCGTGGTGCCGCTGCCTCTGACATCAACTCCATTGCTGATACCCTGCTTCGCCTGTCACAGCTGGTTACCGATGTGGAAGATATTACAGAACTCGACATCAATCCATTAATCGTCTATCCTGAAGGACAGGGCTGCCGAGTCGCTGACGGCAGGATTTTAATCAAGTAAATCTCTTTAATACGACTAAAAATAAAAAGCCCCGTTTCGGTTTCGAAGCGGGGCTTTTTTATTTGAGATTCGTCATCTGTTCGGAGGTCGTGTAAAATAAAATAAGCAGCGATTTATAGAGGAAATCAATCTAGTTCATTGATAATCAAGGATTGAAATATTGGCATTTTCCGGACTGTTTACATCAATAAAAATATTTTTAAAAATGAGTAAAATTTTGATTGCAAACAAGAGTCGGGGGTTGTATACTTTAATCGTTATCACTGAAGAGTCCAAATTGTTTGGACAATATAAATTCATCTCAGTGAAGAATACTTTGAAAATACAAGCCTCCGGGTGGATGCCCATAACTATTCCAGATCTGAATGTGGAGACCGACCTCGCTCAGTTCGACAATCCCACTAAATTTTCACATTCCTGGAAACAAAATCCGAAATTATCCTCATATACCTCGCTTAACATCCACCCGGATTTATTTTTTTATAAGCCCGGAGTCCCCAATCGGAGGAAGCAATCATGGACGATGTTAATCCCTACAAACTTGGAAAATGCCGGACGGAAGATTCCGAGAATCAGAAGCCTGTAGTTGCCTACGAAATTCGAAATTCCCTGTACCTGAATCTGACAACAGACTGTACCAATGCGTGTTATTTCTGTGTCCGATTTCAGACAGATTGTGTCCGTGGTTACAATCTTCATATTGATTACCAGCCGACACTTCAAGAAGTGTTGGATGCGATAGGTGATCCAACAAAATACCGGTCAATCGTGTTTTGTGGATATGGAGAACCGACACTCCGGTTGGATATCCTTAAGGAAGTAGCTAAATATTGTAAAGACCGTGGGTCCTATGTCCGTCTGGTAACAAATGGGCATGGCAACCTCATTCATAAACGAAATATCGTCCCGGAACTGGCAGGATTGATTGATATGGTGGATATCAGCCTGAATGCGGAGAATGCTGAACTCTACAATAAAGTCACTCAACCCCTATGGGGAGAAGAAACATACCCCGCAATCCTGGAGTTTATTAAGGAATGTGTCGCAGTAATTCCCGTAGTGGAATGTACCGTAGTGACTGTACCGGAGATTGATGTTGAAAAGTGTCGTCAAATAGCCACTGACCTAGGTGCTACCTTCCGGGTTCGGGCTCTGGATGATGTTGGTTAATGAATCATAGATAAAAAAAGCCCTCATCTTTGCGATGAGGGCTTTTTATTTTACATATTGTTATTTATCTTTATCCTGAGCAATGGCTTCAGCCCGCCGGGCTTTTGCTTTGCGTGTGCGTTCCACAACCTTCGGCAATATATCCAAGACTGTATCAATGTCTTCGCGGGTGTTATATCGCCCCAGAGAAAGCCGCAGGGAACCTCGAATATATTCTTCTGGTATTTTCATTGCACGCAGTACATGGGAGACATCATCACTTTCCGTGTTGCAAGCAGAACCAGAGGAAGCTGCCACTCCATAAGTATTCAATAAATGGATCATGGCATCGTCTTTTGCCCCTTTGAAACAGATGTGACAGGTGTTAGGCAGGCGGGGTGAGTTCTTTCCAGTAATCCGAGCGTCTGGAATTCGTTTTTCAATTTCTGATTCAAGATAATCTCTTAGAGAAGAAATCTGTTTATATTCTTCATCGAAAGTGGATAATGCCAGCTCAGCGGCAACACCCATACCTACGATATAAGGAACATTTTCAGTTCCGGGTCGTTGACTCTGTTCCTGCTGTCCACCCTTCATGAGAGGTTCCCAGGAAATTCCTTTTTTCTTGTAAAGAATCCCAATACCTTTGGGGGCGTTAAGCTTATGTCCCGAGATAGATAACAAATCAATGGGGGAATCTTTCAAACTGAATTTAATTTTACCTGCGGCTTGAACCGCATCGGTATGGAATAAAACACCCCGTTCGCGACAATACTGACCTATTTCTTCAATTGGAAAAATCACTCCGGTTTCATTATTTGCCCACATGACAGACACAATCGCCGTCTGGTCCGTAATGGATTTTTTCAGAGTATCTAAATCAAGCTTTCCATCTTGATCCACTTCCACAAAGGTGACAGGGAATCCTTTTTTCTCCAGGGATTCGGCGACATAACCAATGGCATGATGTTCCACAGTCGTCGTGATGACATGCCGTTTATGAGGGTTAGCCCACAGGGCGCCGATAATGGCCGAATTATCTGACTCGGTGCCACAGCTGGTAAAAAAGACCTCATCCGGTTCACAACCTAATAAAGCGGCGACCTGTTCACGAGCTTTTTTGACCGCATCCTTTGCCGAATATCCAATGTCATACAGGCTTGATGGATTGCCATACTGTTCATTAAAATAAGGGAGCATCGCATCCCGGACTTCGGGAGCCACCCGGGTGGTTGCATTATTATCTAAATAGACATTTTTCATGATATGAGATTACCTTCCTCTTCATTTGATTCTATCACTAACCGGCAAGTCTGTGATGAGGTTAACTAATCCATAATCGGAAAATTACAAATTTTAGAGGTTGGATTTCTGCATGTAGAGAGTTACTTTATTCCGACCGGTATTCTTCGACAGGTAGAGGGCTTTATCAACGGCATTCACCATTGCATTGGGTGTTCTGACCATAATATCCCGGACATTAGCGACACCAAAGCTCATTGTGACCGAGAGGTGAGTTCCATCTGGAAGCTGCACTTTCGATCTTTCAATAGATTCTCTTAATCGCTCTGCCAGTTGAACCGAACCATCCGTATCTGTCCCGGGAATCAGTATCATAAACTCTTCTCCCCCATATCTAAACACTTTATCAAGGTTTCGAACCTGGAAACGAATAATCTGAGCCACATTACGCAGTACTTCATCACCCGCTAAATGTCCATATTTGTCATTAAAATCTTTGAAGTGGTCCAAGTCACCCATAATAAGAGAAAACTCGGAATCATAACGGATGGTTCGCTCTATCTCTTCATTCAATACCAGATATAACTCACGATGATTAAATAAACCCGTCAATCCATCCCGAACGGCCAACTTCATGATCTGAGTTTCGACCATCTTACGATCAGTAATATCAGCGGCTGCCATCAAAACCTGTTGAACGATATTGTCAGGGCCCTTTTGGAAACAGGAGAATCGTGAAGACAACCAGCGGAGATCACCATCAGGATAATAAACCCTAAACTCAAATTCAGCATTTTCACCTGGTTTTAAATCTAACACTTTGATATGAGTATTCTGAATGATGTGGTAGTCGTCTTCAAATACAATTTGATATAACATATCCCGAGAAATTGGGGAATCGACAGGGACTTGAGGGAAAAGCCGTTTATAGAATTCATGGTTGGCAAACACTGTCTGTTTTTGTTCGTAATCATAGACCGTAATCAGATCTGGTGTAGTCTGCATGATTTTCTGAAGTGTCTCTTGAGTTTTTCGGAGCGATAACTCAGTCAATACGTTTTGAGTAATATCACGGAACACCAAGATCATTCCATACATCAGGTTTTTTTTATCTTGAATAGGCGCCAGAGTTCCTTGAATGGGAATCTCCCAGCCATTTTTGTTGATTAGAGTGGAGTTTGTATCTAACGAAAACCGTTTTCCAGTAACCAGGCAGGTATCTAAGGCTTCATGGAGATTATCAAACATATTACATTTAATCTCAAACAGTTCACCCAGGTTTTTACCTTTTATTTCTTTCTGAGTATAGGAGGTAATTCCTTCAGCGATAGGGTTCATATAGACAACACGGCCAAGTCGATCTGTGGATATTACAGCATCATCCATACTGGTTAGCGTGATATTAAAATAGTCCCAGCTTGTGAGGAAGGGTAGCTCGTCTTCCACAGAATAAACTGTGTTTTCTGTGGCAGAATCGGAGATATCCCGTTCTCGCAATAAACTTAGAATTTCTTTTGGAATAAAACCGTACTTATCCGCTTCCAGAGCAGAAACATTGAGATAGTTTTTTAAATGACCTGGGAAATCAAGAGCATGGAGCCCGCCCAAAATCAGAGTTTTCCCTCTACGGGAAATGCCCGACAAATAAACAGTTTTCAGGACCCCATCAACTTCAATATGGAAAAGACGGTCTAACTGAATCCTGTTTCTTTGCAGCCGATACATGAACTGATGCAGTTTCTGATGATACACTTCAGGAAAGAGATTGTAGAGTTCTTTCCCATGAAACTCTGTTGGTTTAGAAAAAGGGATTGTCCCCGCACCTAAGAGAACAGTATTAGTATCATCCTGAACTACAACCAGAAACGTATCTGATTTGTCTGTATGTATTTCCTTCATATGATTACTCGTAATAACTTTTCGCAGAACCTAAGAGAGAAAAAGAGCGTAATACATCATTGATTCACGGAAACCGCATCGAAAAATTACAACCTACTATTAAACTCTCAAATTCCCACAATAACAGACAGTTTTCTCCCACATCATCTTTCGGTTGGAAACCGCAAAACAATTATTAAGTTACTGCATTTTTTTAAAACTTAAACCCAAATGTATTATACAACTACAGACTATAAATATCGAGTGGACACATTTTGTCCAGTGCTTTGATTTTTGGCATTATTTACAATATAAAAAACACTATTCAATATTTATTAAAATCGTAGAACCCAATAATGACGAGGCTTTCATGATATTTATATGTTTAAAATTAAAACCAATTGTTGTTTTTTTATTGTTTGATTATTTTCCAACTCAGGAATAAATATATAAAAAGTGTGGAATTCTTCAAGAGGAAGAACTCCACACTTAAGAAAGAATAACTGGATTTAGTACAGGAAGTCGAGAATCATTAATTTGCGGTTGTCTGGGACAGATGTAGCGACAACATATTCCAGTTGGGTGAATTTGAGAGGTTTTCCATTTGAAAGAATAGTTTTGATGTTATCCCCATGGAACCGTATTTCCCATGTTTTCCGAACTGGCTCAAAAGAACCTACAACGGCAGAGATATTGAGCCGATAACCCCGCTCATTTTTTCCACCTCCAAATAAGGTACGGGCTTCCTGCCAATCACGATAGGCAAAGGTAGCTCCATCATCTTCGACAAGAACACCATCAAACACATCGCCGGGCCAGACATCAAGAATCGTCACTTCCGGTTCTGGTTCTTTCGTGTGCTGCCGAACCGGTTGAGTGGGAATAACAGAACCTTCCCGGAACAATATCGGGGAATACCCCAAGGGAGTATCCAAGAGAATCCATTGGTTTCCAGTGAATTTATCTCCAGTCCGACCATCATACCAGGTTCCTTCTGGAAGATAGACAGCTCGTTTGGCTTTCCCAGGCTCAAGAACAGGCGCCAACATAAGCGATGGCCCGACCATAAACTGGTCTTCAATCCGGCAAGCCTGAGGATCATCAGGGAAAGCATACATTAACGGTTGATTAATCAAGTCTCCGGTTTCAGAAGCCATTACAAAAAGAGTGTAGATATAGGGAAGGTATTTATACCGTTGTTCAATTAGCCGGCGGAGGTGTTTTTCTGCATCTTTTCCAAAACTCCACGGCTCGTGGTCAATGGTATTAAGGGTTGAGTGTGCTCGCGTGAAAGGTTGGAAGACACCCCATTCCATCCAACGAACGAATAATTCTGGAGTCGCATTATCTGCGAAGCCACCAATATCACATCCAACAAATGGCACACCGGATAATCCCATATTCAGATTCAATCCAATACATGGCATCATATTCGTCCATGCTGACCGATTGTCTCCAGTCCAAACGGCAGTGTACCGCTGAACTCCAGCCCATCCAGAACGGGTGAGAGTGAAGGGACGAATATTAGGGCGAGCCTCCAACTGGCCTTCCTGACAAGCCTGAGTCATTCCCAAACCATAAATATTGTGAATCCGCTTATGGGGACGATACTGACCAAAATCATAATGAATCAAGGAAGGGTTAAGAACCCTTTTTGGTTTTTCGATATGGAATACAGAAGGCTCATTCATATCATTCCAAACGCCATCAATTCCGATATCCAGAAGAGCTTCTTTTTGCCATTTGCCCCAGAACTTCCGAGTTTTGGGATTGGTAAAATCAGGATAATAGGCTTCCCCAGGCCAGCATCGGCCTATATACAACTCACCTGAGAGGGCTTTCAGAAACAGATTTTCCTTCAATCCTTCTGCACTACAGTGATAATCTTCAGCAATAGAAACACCTGGGTCAATAATACACACCGTCGAGAACCCGTTTTTCTTTAAATCCTGAATCATCTTCTTGGGATTGGGGAACCGCTCATTATTCCATGTGAATACTCGGTATTGATTCATATAATGGATATCAAGCCAGATGGCATCACAGGGGATTTTTCGTTTTCGATATTCACTGGTAACATCCCGGACCCGTTTTTCGTTTTCATAACTCCAACGGCACTGGTGAAATCCAAGAGCCCATTTTGGAGGACGCAACATCTTTCCGGTCAACAGGGAATAAATGCGAACACAATCTATGGGGTTATCACCAAAAACTAACCATAACCGGAAATCACCATTTTCCACTTCCCAAGTTAATTCAGAAGGGTTCTTCTGCCCCACATCCAGAAAAGATTCTCCGGGATTATCCAGAAAGAACAGGTGCGTCTTCTCACTCGGAAGATGAGAAATACCCACCGGAATATTCAAATAATACTGCTTAAAAACGAAATCCTGATCCTCATCGTTATTCCAGAATCGAAATCTGCCGGGAACTCGATTGAGAGTCTCGCCATGTTCACCCAGACCAAATACTCCTTCACCATGTTCCAATGTAGCAGTCAATTTCCAAGATTCTTTGTGCAGCTGCAATCCTTCACCAGAAGTCTGATAACGAAGTTTCCCAGATTTATCGGTCACTGTCAGGGCAAAAGGAGAAAGAGAGACCTTAATGGTGAGAAGTTCCGTCGATATTGTATATAATTTCTTTTTCTCAGTAATAGTGTACGGGATATCCAACCAACGATTTTGAACCACAGCATAACTTGAGTCTGGCTCAAAATCCTGACCTTGTGTGAAACGAATCCGGATAACCTTATCGTACGCCAAGTCCAAAGCAAATCTGCCACCCTGAGGTAATGGCAGGTTTAAAACATTCATAACTTTCTCTGATGACTCCATGGAAAATCCTTTCCCAGTTCAATCAAAATTAAATAATCTATTCATTTTATGAGAATTTTGGTCTGAATGGAAAAAACTCACCCTTCAATTTTTATAAAACAAAATAGAGCGGTGAGTTAACTGTCTTTAATTTAGTGATTTATGATAGTTCTGAGGTACAGTTAGGACACTTCTTTGCCGGAAGTGGAATAGCACTACAACAATACGGGCAGTCCTTTGTTGAGGGAGGTGCCGGAGCCGGTACAGGTGCTGGCCCACGAAGTTTATTAATCCATTTCACCAAAAGAAAAACAGCAAACGCCATCAAAATAAAATCGACGGTAGTATTAATAAACATCCCATAATTGAGCGTGGGTGCTCCGGCTTTCTTTGCGGCATCCAGAGAGGTGTATTTGATATCACCCAGATTAATAAATAGATTGGTGAAATCCATCTTCCCAGCCAACAGTCCGAGGGGAGGCATCAAGAGATCATTCACAAAAGAACTAACAATTTTTCCAAAAGCTCCACCAACGATGATACCAACTGCCAAATCAACGACATTCCCACGAACGGCAAATTCTTTAAACTCTTTCAGCATGACGCGTGTTCTCCTTTGGTGCGAACTTAGATTCTCTGTAGTTTTTCTCATATTACCTGAAGATATGAAGGTTTGGAAGAGTTTCTGTTATTTAATCGCATGAAAGATAATAATGAGAAGAGAAATTCCCGCCGCTGACATTACCATATAGCAAAGTCCACGAACTTTCATTAACAAGGCATCTTGCCGTTCTAACCGGTTTTCGATTCTATCCATTCGAAGGCTCAGGTCTTCCATCTTTGATAAATGTTTTTCCATGACTCGGTCTGTCTTCTCAAAACTTTCTTTCAAAGCTTTGAGGGTTTCCTCTTCAAGAACAAGCTTTGCGCGGAAAGTGTCCAGAGATTCTCGACTCTGCTTCGTTTCTTGCTCCACCTGATCCAGGCGATGCTGGTACATTTCGGCTTTCCGGACCATTTCTGCCAAGTGGTTGGCATCAAGAGAATTCAAGGTGGCCGTATGTTCTTTCAAAGTATCATCAAATTTATTCAGAGTCTGTTCATTAGCAAGTACGGACTGAGCCAATCCCTGTACAAACTCTCTTTGTTTCTCATGGAGTTCCTGGAATTTCTCGGTCATTTCAATTTGAGTTTGGAAGGACTTCTCAATATCATCCAGACGCGCCTCGACATTCCCATCTTGAGACTTCTTGGGTTTCCAGTCCTTCATTTTGTCATGAAGTACATTGATTTGTTTTAACCCTTCAATCAGGGTGGTCATAGTTGTAAACAGGGCTGTTACTGACATAGTGTTGTTCCTCTCTAATTCATCGATAGTACTTGGTTAATTATACCCCTGAGGAAACAGGTTTAGGGGACAGAGAAAAACCAAATTCATGGACACAATACAAGAATATTTTCAACGTCCCAAGTGAGTCATATAAGAAAACAGGACCTGAATCAGGTCCTGTTTTCTTATATGACAGTGATTTGCTATTCACTGAGGAATTCTGATAACTCTACAGGGACCAATTCTCCAATATCAACATTCTGTGTTTGAACAGTTCCGTTGGTAATGACCACATTACTGACAGTCACCAATATATTTCCATTTGTTGGATGTTTAACCTTCAAGCTGTATGTACCCGCAGGGATTTTTGCAAAACCATAAAAACCCGTAATATCAGATCGGCAAGTGTACGTCTGGCTTGTAGAATTATTCTGAATTTCGACAAGAGACTTATACAATTTACCGGATGCACCCGAACCATTGAAATAAGGAGCAGGTCCTGGATTACTGGCACTCACAGTAATTGTTCCCTTGAGCATGCCATCACTGGGATTGGTCAGCCAAGTCATTTCTGGAGTAGGAACTCTTTGCGTAAAATGCTGTGCTGTCACCGTAGCAAAGAAACTGGTTCTGTCACTGTAACTGTCCGTTGAATTAACTGGTGAAACTAAATCGTGATACACATACATATTGATTCCGTCAGCATTGGAAGTGTATCGGGAATAGTATATTTCATTCATTGAATTCTGAATCGTATTATACCCACCCCATGGCCCAATATAAGCGTGCCTATTCAAACTATGCGCTGTTTCAGCCGAAAAATCTGACCAATACCGATAGTCATCATCATAACTGCCACTGTAATCATAATAATCCATAGGAGTAACCGCATCCAGGAATCCATCTTTCATCCAAGAAGGCCAATCCTGAAATACTTCATAGTAAGTCCGGGTTTCATCAAAAGAAGTACTACCACCGGGCCCGGGTGTCCAACCAATTGTTGCGGCAGTCACTTTGCAAGTATAACTCTGCGCCTTTACTTCCAAATATATCCGCCGGACAAGGTCATACATCCGGTCTCGCCGATACTGACACCACGTTGTCCAATGTGAATTTGAGGATAATATGGGCGGCGCATATCCATATTCCTGAGCAAACCGAGTTGTTGCAATGGCATTGTAGCCCCACTCATCTCCTGCATACCGAATATAGTCCAGATTTACACCATCCAGGGTTGGATATTTTTGAACAACATCCTTAAAGACATCACCCAGATGGTCAACCGTTCCCGGATGTCCCGGATCAAGGAAATAATTACCCGATTCATTGGTTGCACCCGAGGAACTCTTGGAAAAATACTCTGGATGAACACTATAGATTGAACCTGATGGAGAACTTGATGTATAAGCCCGGTTCACGACCATCCAGCCATGAACTTCCATGTACGGCTTGCCACCTGTTGTATCATGGCTGATTTTCAGAATAGTCGATAAAATATCCAATGTCGTGGGAGTAATATTCGTGGCCATCGGAACGACGGATGACTTGTAATAAGCATCTCCACATTTACGGATTTCAGGCATAGTCGCATTGAAGTTATATGTCCTGGCTTCTGAAATAAAGGTAGAACACTGACTGGCAGAGTTCATCGTCGCACCCCATGAGTAGTTCCAGAAACTTCGGAATTCCGGGGTTGTATCCCTGGATGCTGCCGGTGCTGTGGGCTCATCTGGATCCGTCAAAACAGTTTCAGTACTGGGTGAAAACTTCACCGCATCGGCAATACACACCGAACTTTCCGCATACTGAGTCTTATTGATAAGCCTAACTTTTCCACTGGTTCCGCTGCGAAACGCAAAATTCCCCAGGAGAACCCATTGTGCACCACTAGTCTGTTGATTAACGACCAGCGAAGTAGTTCCATTTGCATGAATAACAGAAAATCTCGCATCAATAGTCCGGTTTGTTCCACTGGTGTACCAAATATACACTTTACAAGTGTTCGCTGAAGTTAATGTGGGCGTCCATGTAGCCTCAGCGTTAGAAGTATGATAGATAGAAGCATAAAAACAATTGGTTCCATAATAACTACCGTAACTGCTGGTTATCCAGGTTCCTGTCTTAGTAAATCCGCTATCTGTATTATCAACAATCACATCCTGGCTAAATGCAAAACCAACCGCGAGAAATAGAAACAATCCAACTAGAAGAAGATAAACCTTTCTCAACATACTCTCATCCCTCATACAGAATCTAATTTTGTCTCCAAATTGTAGGACATTTTCTATAAATTGCCAACCATTTTTATTGTGAAAAAAGGCTTTAATCTGCTTGAACATGGTGTTTCATACACTTAATCGTGTTCTTCATAAAAATATACCCTGGTTCTATATTCTTGGGTGTCCACCTGATAGTCCCCTGCGTGGACACATAATATGCCCGGCTCTTTTCTGAATGTGCATCCTCAGGAATACATGGTTCCCTGGCTGAATATCTACTCATTTGGATAATCCATTACGCATCAAAAGTTTACAGCTATACCCGCTACAGATCCAACTTTCGGGGAACCTGTCAACTTTTTCGACCGTTTTATGTTATAGGATGTATATAGAGGTCAATAAAATATCTAAGGAGGACAGTATTATGAAAAGTAGTTCTATGGGGTGGTTAAGACTTGGGATGATGGTTGCATTAGCCAGTCTGATATGGACAAGCAATACCATGGCTCAGGTCAAACCTTCGCCCAACACCCAAACAGAAGTGACCCGTATGGGAAGTCGCGATGACTACCGAAATGATTATCGGGACGAGTACAAATACTCCGATGAAAAAGAATACGACTACCGGGATGACTATCGAGATAATGAACGGCAGAGTTACAAGAATTATCCCCGACGGGAGCCTAAACGCGGGCATGTATGGGTTTGGTTTGAAGGATACTGGGATCTCACCCGCGAACCCAGACAGACATTTGGTTATCACTATGAACTAGGCCAATGGGATTCCCGTTATGGACGGTATCGGGAAATTCAATGGGACCGTGGATTCCGAATTGGTCAAAAAATCAGCCGTGATCGAGGTCCGTGGAAACTGTCTCGGGGTTGGATCTGGATTTGGATTCCTGAAGGATGGAAAGAAATGCGAAAACCCTGGGGTCCTTATGCCTGGGAACAAGGTTATTGGAGCAAGTTTGATAAGAGATGGAGAAGTGGTCGGTGGGTATGGATTGGACAAGATTACTCCGACTGGAATTGGTTTGAACCTTTCTGGGATAAGAGAAATAACAACTGGAGAGACGGTGGATTCTATAATAAAAAAAGTGGAACCCGAAAAACATTTGATATAAGAGTTAATTCCACTGAAGGGAAAGCCGGAATTCGAGCTGTTGATCCCAAAGATATTAAAGAAAAAGATTTCATGGAATGGAAATCTGAAGAGCCTAAACTGGAGGAAAAACCCGTCAAGAATTTCAATCCTCCTCCACCCGCGCCTATCCGAAACTAAATTCCTTCGGAAAACTGCAAAAAAACAACTCCCGCAACGGATGAACATCTGTTGCGGGAGTTTTAATTTTCAGTTAATTGGTAAAACAGGACTAGATGGCCTGGGCGTCCAGTTCACCGGTGCGGATACGAATAACTTTATCCACGGGTAAAACAAAGATTTTTCCATCACCAATACGACCGGTCCGGGCAGCATGCAGAATAGCTTCCACAACCTTATCGACGTCTTCATCTTTAACGATGATTTCCAGTCGAACTTTCGGTAGAAAATCCACGGTGTATTCAGAACCGCGATACAATTCGGTATGGCCTTTCTGACGGCCGAATCCCTTAACTTCAGTGACGGTCATCCCCTGGACACCGAGTTCCGCCAGAGCATCTTTCACATCTTCGAGTTTAAAGGGTTTAATAATACATTCGACTTTCTTCATCGTCAGTCTTTCTCCTGTAGAAAACTATATTTTCCTGACCTGCCGGAAGGCGGGTTCAGTCTTTTTCTATTGTCTTGCTCCGGGTCCGGTCCGGAATGGACGGCTCTTCCCGGTATTCTCTCTCAATTTCAAAATGCAATTCCCCATTTACAATTTGTTGCCGAACTCGATATGAATAATAACGATGTCGGGCAGACACATTGCTCAGGGTTTCGACCTTACGGCCTTCAACTGGGAGCTTGGCCGGGTTTTTTGACCCGGATTTTGGGCTGTTCTTCATGGCCTCGCACCCTCCTGGTGAATCTAAAATTTGCCTCTCATCATCAACTCCCGGTAATCTCGGCCAATAACGGTCACGGTTTTACACATCTCCGCCAGCCGGGATGATATCCGGTTTCCCACCTGATCGCGCAGTTCGATATTCGAGCGATTTGTGGTAACTATCAAGGTCTTTTTATTCTCGTATCTATGATTGATGATAGCATAAAGCCGGTCATTCACCCATCCAGAAGTCTTCTCGGCTCCTAAGTCATCTAATACCAATATATCTGTATCTCGAACCCGGTCCAAAATCGGCCATCGGGTACCCGGAGGCGCATCATAACTGGCTCGGAGGTCATCTAACAGGTTAATCACATTGTAATATAATCCACTGTATCCCTTGTAGATAAGTTCCCTCAGGATAGAGACCGCCAAATGGGTTTTACCTGTTCCACATTCCCCCATGAACACCAAACCTCGCAGGTCTGGACGATAGGCCTCCACATATTGACGGGCAAGAACCAGTGTTTTTTTCAATTCTGCGGTCTTAGGGTCAAAATTATCCAGGGTTTTATCGGTATAAATGAGTGGAATCCGGGCTTCCGTTAACCGATGTTTCACTAATGCGCGGATTTTACAGGAACAATCTTTAACTCCCTGAGGAGTAATCAAGTTCCCATAACCGTCACACAGTTCACATCCATAAGGTTGACCTAGAGAGGGTGTTATTGTTTCACGGGTATCTGTCATACCATTATTCTCCCTTATCCGGGATGGCGTTGGATGTCCCCGGTTTTGGGGTATCTTTTACCTCATATAGTATCTTAAAAACAGACCGCAGGGACCGTCTTTTATTCCGTTTGGCGGTTTCAAAGGCGTTTCGGATCTCTTCTAATTCAAATTGTTTTTCAATTTCCATTAAATCTTCTGTGATTTGGGTATTCAATTTCAACCCGCATAATTCGGTGTACCAATGAAGGATTTGACGGATTTTAGGGGTTTCTTCCATATTCTCATCTACCACTTGTGTATATCGGAGCCGCAGGGGAGAATCAGCCCCCAGTTGTCCCCCATCATCTATGGGAATATCTTTCCAGGAGATGGGAGTCGGTAATGGGGTCCGAATCTGGAACAAGGCCTCTTCAATATCCTGGGTGGGAAGGTAGGCTTTTACCAGAGCCAAATCAATTAATGATTCCAATACCTGACGAACCAGAACCGAAGGGAGTCCCAGACTTTGGGCTAATTTATCTACGGGTTCCCGGATAATATCGGGAGATTCTGGATTTTGGAGACAATCAAGTTCCAATAACCGTTTAAAGGTGGCCCAGCCATGAGGGCCGGCCTTTGTATTTAATTCCTCCGGTAATCCTGAAAAATCTATCCACCGGGGTGATTGATTCATAAGATAGGGCATAGTTGTTTAGTTTACCAGAAACCCGGTATTTCTCACGGGACTTTATGAAAATTTTCAGTAACCTTAAATAAACCCTTGACTTGGAGTTCACTCCAAGCTTTATACTGAAATCATCATAAAAATAATATAAAAGCATGTTCTTCCCACAATGGCTGGAATCTGTGACAGACGAAGAATAGAACAAACTGAAATAACGGAGACATAATGGATAAAATGCTTGGTTTTGGATGTATGAGGTTACCGCTTCTGGACAAGGACGATCAAACCTCATTTGATAAAAATACTCTAAATAAACTCGTAGATATCTTCTTAGAAAAAGGCTTTACTTACTTTGATACCGCTTATGTGTATCATGGGTACCGGTCTGAAGAAGCAGTTAGAGAATCTCTTGTAAAGAGACATCCAAGAGACACGTTTAAACTGGCAACCAAAATGCCCATGAGAGATTTACAAGCGAAGGAGGATATGGAACGATTTTTCAATGAACAACTTACAAATTGTGGCGTTGATTATTTTGACTCATATCTGTTGCATAACCTGGGCGTAAATACCTATAAAAAGGCCTGTCAGTTTGACAGTTTCAGTTTTGGTCTGCAAAAGAAGAGGGAAGGTAAAATCAAGAATTTCGGCATCTCTTTTCATGACACACCAGAGCTATTAGACAAGATTCTAACTGAACATCCAGAGTTAGACTTTGTGCAACTGCAAATTAATTACATTGATTGGGACAACCCCGGAATCCAATCCAGACGATGTCACGATGTAGCCAGAAAACACGGAAAACCCATTATTGTGATGGAACCTTGTAAAGGTGGCAATCTGTCCATCGTCCCAGAAAAAGCAGAACAATTAATGAAAGACTGTAATCCAGAGTCTTCTGTCCCGTCCTGGGCTATTCGGTTTGCCGCCAGCCAGGAAGGCGTGATAATGGTGCTCAGCGGTATGAACACCCTGGAACAGATGCTTGATAATGCATCCTACATGGCAAACTTCAAACCGTTAAGTAAAGAAGAATATAAAGTCATTGATCAGGTCGTCGAGATTATTAACGAAAATACGGCCATCCCCTGTACGACCTGCAGATATTGTGAGAAAGACTGCCCTCAGAGTATCGCCATTCCGGATTACTTTGCCCTTTATAACAGTGCGAAACGTGCAGTGACAACAAATATATCCAGCCAATTTGTTTACTATATAAACCTGGCCGCCAATCATGGAAGAGCCAGCGACTGTATCAACTGTAAACAGTGTGAAAGCACCTGCCCACAACATTTAAATATTCCCGAACTACTGAAGGATGTTTCCAAAACCTTCGATGTAACACCTGCTTTTCCAACAAAAAAATAGTTTTCCCATCTACTGCAAACGCCAAAATTAGGTACATATTAAGAAAGGTTCATTCTAAAATGAAGAAAAACATACTGGTTATATCCTCTACTCCCCGAGTAAAAGGGAATTCCGATCTTCTGTGCGATGAGCTAATCAAAGGAGCGCAAGAGGTCGGACATCAGACAGAAAAGATTTTATTAAGAGAAAAGAAAATCAATTATTGTTCTGGGTGTGGTGCCTGTATTAGGAAGAAAGATGCCTGTTCCCAGAAAGATGATATGGCTGAAATCCTGGAGAAAATGATTGCCGCCGATGTCATTGTCATGGCAACCCCTGTTTATTTTTATACCATGTGTGGCCAGATGAAAACTTTTATCGACAGGACCTGTGCTCGATACACTTCCATCAACAATAAAGAGTTCTATTTTATTGTGACCGCCGCAGACAGTAGAAAAGAAGAAATGGAAAAAACGATTGAAGGATTTAGAGGATTTACCTTCTGCCTGAATGGTGCAAAAGAAAAGGGAATCATTTATGGTACCGGGGCCTGGAATCTGGGGGACATCAAAGAAAGTAAAGCAATGAAACAAGCCTATGAAACAGGAAAAATGATATAAGCCCACACAGGAGATATGTATGAAAGTATTATTAGTAAATGGAAGTCCGCATAAAAATGGGTGTACCTATACCGCGTTGGGGGAAGTGGCTAACACACTGAACGCCGAAGGGATTGATACTGAAATCTTCCATATTGGAACTCAACCCATATCGGGATGTATCGCCTGCGGTAATTGCCGAAAAACCGGGCGTTGTGGAATATCTGATTGTGTCAATGAGTTTCTTGATATGGCAAAAGAGGCCGATGGATTCATATTTGGTTCACCGGTACATTTTGCTTCCGCCGGAGGAGCCATCACTTCGTTCATGGATAGGGTCTTCTATACTGACTTGGGCTCCACGCAATCGTTTTGTCTAAAACCGGCAGCCGCTATTGTTTCTGCTCGAAGGGGAGGAACCACGGCAACTTTTGACCAGCTCAATAAATACTTCTCTATCTCACAAATGCCTGTTATTTCATCACAGTATTGGAATATGGTTCACGGCATAAAGCCTGAAGATGTAAAAAATGATTTAGAAGGCATGCAAATCATGCGTACCCTGGGAAGAAATATGGCATGGTTCTTAAAATGTAAAGAGGCTGGAATGAAAGCCGGGGTTAAATTCCCGGAAAAAGAACCCAAAACATTCACCAATTTCATCCGATAAAGGTGTTAGACAAATGACTATCACAGAAGTTAGTAAAAAATATGATATTTCCACAGATACCCTGAGATACTATGAACGGATTGGACTGATTCGAAGTGTAACTCGAAATAAAAGTGGTATTCGAAACTACACCGAAGAGGATTGTCGATGGGTTGAGTTTATTAAATGTATGAGGAGTGCCGGACTTCCGATTGAAATCCTCATTGAGTATGTTGCCTTATTTCAACAAGGAGATAGAACCGTTAAAGCTAGAAGAGAATTATTGGTTGAGCAGCGGGGGATTCTGTTGGAGAAAATTGAGGATATGAAGAAAACATTGGATCGATTGAACTGCAAAATTGATCAATACGAAAAAGTGCTTAAGGCAGAAAAGAAATTAAAAAAACATAAAGATTAATAGTTTGATTTTACGAATCCAAACACTCTTTAATTCAAAGCTCCCCATTGATGGACGGCGTAATAAGTCCAATAGGTCTTATAGGTCCCATGGGTCCGATAGGAATGGGATGGGAAAGATGGGGAAGAACTAACCACCCCGGCTGAGGACCGCCACCCCTCCTTGATAAGGCGGGGAGCTTAAGAACAAAGCCAAATGCAGAGCAGGAACGGATGGGTTCATAGGACCTATAGGACCCATGAGACTTATAGGACCTATGGGTCTAATAAAAATACGACAGGAAAAATTGAGAGGGAAAGCAAGAAATAGACAAGCTTACAGGACCTATGACCCTGATTATACTTTTCGTTTATGGGGGTCCCAGATATATTTGTGCTGCTGGAGCTGCATTCGACCCGGAGCCCGTTCCTTAAGAATCCATTCTGCCAGTAAACTGGGTTGAAGGGTCTCAAATACACAGGAATATAAAACCGTACATTTGGTATCCAAACGGTGTTTCCGAACAACATTCAAAGCCCAGTAGAAATCCCGTTCATCACCCACCACAAACTTCACTTCGTCTTTCGACCGTAAAGCATTGATGTTTTCCCATAACATGGATTCCATCTCCCCTGAGGAGGGACACTTCAAATCCATCACAATAATGACGCGGGGGTCGATTTTGGAAATATCCAGACTTCCGGATGTTTCCAGTAAGACTGTATAATTCCGGTCACAAAGAGTCTTTAATAACTCCAGGGATTCTGTCTGTAACAACGGTTCTCCCCCGGTCAATTCCACCAGAGGAACATGAAACGCATCGACAGCCTTCAAAATCTCCGGAAGACTCATATCACGGGCTTCCGTAAAAGAAAATGCCGAATCACAATAGCTGCAACGCAGATTGCAGCCCGTGGTCCGTATCATGACACAGGGCAACCCTGAATAGGTGGATTCACCTTGGAGAGAAAGATAGATTTCATTGATTCGCATGATTCTTATATTATTTTACCACTTCCGGGGAAATATCCCCGTAACAGACCCATTTCGTCCACAGGATATTTTCATCACTTGTAAACGAAGAGCACTCCTTGAAAGTACATAATAATACCAGAAAAAGAATAAAGCAGAATCCGTCTAATCGGCCGGCAATCAATGATGGTTGTTGACCGAAAGCCAAATATTGCCTGTGTTATAATCCAAAATAACGGGATAAACCTTATGACAGATCCGATAAACAATCCAAACAACTCTTCACACGATAACCACCAAAGCATCCCCCATGACTTATATGTCAAATTACGGGAGTATGAGGAAGAATTGAACCGGCTGAGTCGTGACCAGAGAAAATACAGAGAACGGCTGGATCGAAAAAATCGGGTTTGGACTTTAACGGTCTTTCTGATATTGATTATGGTTCTATTTGTCCTGGTTACCGCTGTTCAGGGCTGGGAACGAATCAAAGAATATCCCGGTGAAGTCCGAATCTTCCTGGTCGCCTGCCTCGGTTGTTTATTACTGGGATTTATCATTGCTCGCTGGTTGGAAAGACTCCAATACCGAAAACAAATCCAGGACGAAGAATTTGAAATCCGGAAACAAGTATTGGAACAGGAACACCAACACCTCAAGGAACATGTAATAGAGGTCATGGAACGCCGTGCCGCCAGTGCACCCCACTACATTAACACGCCATCCAATACACCTCCGGCTGAGAAAAAATGACCGAATTGAAATCTCCGTCTCCGAATCAAGCGGCATCGGAATCTACCCCTATCAAAACAAGAAAGCCCCTTCAATGGAATAATACCTCCTTTTGGCTGGTCCTCGTTTTATTATTGGCCTATTGGTGGCCCTGGCATCGGCCGAACTGGAACGACCTGGGACGATATGATTTGATTATGTCGGTTGTCCATCAGGGAACCGTCCAAATAGATTCCTTCCACACCAACACCGGAGATAAGGCTGTTTATAACGGCCATTATTATTCTGATAAGGCACCAGGGCCGGCATTTCTGGGTATCCCCGTTTATATGGCGATGACCTGGGTTGAGAAATTGACCGGAGTTGCGCAGACGGTCGGAGACGGTTGGTACGAACTGGTCTGGTACGCCAAACTCTTTGGGGTCCGGATGGCAGTCGTAGGCCTTCCTTCAGCGTTGTTTGGACTTTTATTATGGCGGTATTACCTCAGGGTCCGGGATAAAGATTCCCGGTATGCCCTGGCTCTGACCCTGATATATTCTTTAGGAACACTGGCCTTCCCCTATTCCACCCTGTTCTATGGTCATGCCTTTGCCGCCGTCCTGTTATTCTCAGCTTTTATCCTGCTGGAAGGGAATAATGATTTGCGTCTGGGTAAATTCTTTTCTGGTTCAGCCGGGCTGGTGTTATCCGGATTTTTGGCAGGGTATGCGGTCATCAGTGAGTTTCCTGTTGTTTTATTGGCAGGACTGTTGACCCTGTATCTGTTCTGGAAAGAGAAATCACCCGTCAAATGGGCTTATTTTATCGGTGGAGCAATGGTCCCCCTGGTCATTATTCTTTTGTATAACCACGCCACCACGGGAAGTTTCTTCCGGGTAGGATATTTCTCCGTTGCCGGAGAAGAATTCCGAAAAGAAATGTCCCACGGAATAGCCGGAGTAACGTATCCCAAACTCTCTGCACTATGGGGAATGAGTTTCAGCCTGTATCGCGGCATCTTCCTGTTGAATCCCATCCTGTTACTGGCATTTCCGGCCTGGGTCTATTGGTATCGTGCCGGGAATAACCGGAAACAATGGTGGTTATCCGTTGCAGTGGTGAGTGTCTTTGTCCTCTTTAATGCGTCTTATTATATGTGGTGGGGTGGATGGAGTCTCGGTCCCCGGCATTTCATTCCAGCCCTTCCCTTCATGCTTCTCCCTCTGATTTATCTACCGGATAAATGGAAACCGGCACTTTATACTCTAGGGATAATATCCGTAGCGTTCATGTTCATCGGGACAGCGGTGGACCCTCAAATTCCGGATAATAATATGAACCCGTTTTTTGGGTATGCCCTCTCTCATTTCCTGACTGGGAAAGTATCTGCCAACTGGGGTATCCTTCTGGGGTCAGGGTTGTCTTTCGGGGTGTGGACCTGGATTGTCCTGGTCATATCCGGTGTGGCCTGTCTTCTTTATAAAACCAAAGACTGATTCAATCCCCATTTTCTACTATCAATCTCGTTGGGTAAATTTTTCATCATAACGAAGGACTCACGGACCTGCTCGGACCCGCTCCGTACCTTCTTCGTCAACAGGGTAAACCCGGAAGGTGTCCACACAGTTCGATTTTCAAACGAAAATCATAATAACTTTATTTCTCAACATAAAACACAGATATACCCTCCCTACTCAATCAGGTCGGCATGGGGGAAAACCTGGTTTTGCTAAAATATAATGATTATGGAACTTCCTGAAGACCCTCTTATAAAGAAACAACAATCGATATCTCTGCGTATGGCCACCCTGGCCGCATTTATTACCCCCTTTCTCGGGTCCGCCCTGAATGTGTCGCTTCCCTCTATTGGAAAAGAGTTGTCCATGCCGGCGGTTTCACTCAGCTGGATCGCTACCGGATATTTACTGGCGGCAGGAATGGCCCTTTTACCCATCGGTAAGGCAGCGGATATGTACGGCCGTAAAAAGTTTTTCCGAATTGGTGTATGGATTATTCTTACTTCCTGTGTGTTGGCAATGATTGCCCCCAACAGTACCTTCCTGCTGGCCATGCGAATCGTCGAAGGGTTCGGCGCTGCATTTATATTCTCCACCGGCACCGCCATCATGGTTTCCCTTTATCCTCCCCAACAAAGGGGGAAAATCCTGGGAATCAATACCGCCTCCGTTTATTCGGGATTATCTCTCGGGCCCGTCGTTGGAGGGTTTATTACTCAACATCTGGGGTGGCGTTTCGTGTTTCTGGTTCCTATCGTCATCATCCTGTTTGTTCAATATTTTGCCAGTCAACTGAAGGGCGATTGGGCAGAAGCCAAAGGACACTCCTTTGACCGTGCAGGAACAGCGATTCTCAGTTTCTCTCTCCTCTCATTGGTCCTTGGAATGAGTTTCATGCCCGGTATAAAGGGTTTTGTTCTGGTCATCGTCGGAATCACCGGACTTGGGTTGTTCTGGTTTTGGCAAAACAAGACCGATTCCCCTCTCCTTGAACCCGCCATTTTTAACAATATGGTGTTTGCCTTATCGAATCTGGCGGCATTAATCAATTATGCGGCGACATACGCGGTCGGATTCCTGCTCAGTCTTTATCTTCAATATATCCAGGGCCTTCCCCCACAGAAAGCCGGACTGGTCCTGTTAGCCCAACCCATTACCATGGCTCTGTTTTCCCCCTTCTCCGGACGATTATCCGACAAAGTCCAGCCTCGAGTCTTATCCTCCCTGGGAATGGCGATGTGTGCCCTCGGTCTTCTGGCCTTCAGTTTTCTGAATCACAATACTGCTATCTGGCAGGTTGTGGTCGGACTGCTCTTTCTGGGGATAGGCTTCGGCCTGTTTTCTTCCCCGAATACGAACGCTGTCATGAGTTCTGTCGAGAAAAAATATTTAGGACTGGCTTCCGGAACTCTCGGTTCTATGCGGTTATTGGGTCAGGTGATGTCCATGGGCGGAGCATCTTTAGTGTTTGCCATTTATATTGGGAATGTGAAAATAACTCCAGAATCCTACCCTGCCTTTCTGACGGCGCTGGATGTCATGTTCAAGGTTTGCTGCGGCTTGTGTGTTCTGGGTATCTGGGCCTCTTTGTCCCGAGGTAATTTGAAACGGCATCATTCGGTAAAATCCTGATGAACCCTTCAAAACATATCACTTATTCCCCGGTGCTGCCGGATAACTCCATCATTGCCAAAGACTTCAAACCCATTGATTATCAGGATGTGTATGGAATCCAGGTCCCAGGGAAAATCACGATTGATGAGGCAATGGCGCACTCCTTCGGGAAAACACCCGGGTGGACCAAGGTTTTACTCTATATCCGGAATCGAATCGTTGAACCTCTGGGCCTGAAAACAGAAAAAGAAATCCTCAAACCTGAAAATACCCTGTTATTTACCATTCTTTATCAAAATGAGACAGAAGTTGTCTTGGGTGAGGAAGACTCCCATCTTGATTTCAGGACATCCCTCCGAGTGGAACCCCTATCTGACACAACAACAAATGTTTACTCCTCTACTTTGGTTCATTACAACAACCGCCTGGGCCGGATATATTTCTTTTTTGTGAAGCCTTTTCACAAGATAATTGTTAAATCCATGTTGAAATCTCTATGGCGGCAAGTCAAAAACTCTCCCCAGCAGTAATTCTTTACTCCTCAATCCCACATCAGATAGAATTGCCAATCCGTCAAAAAGGCACTAGAATTAAAGAAAATTCTATTATCATGCCCTCTGAGAAAGAGAGAATTTATAGATGAAACGGATCGTATCAAGTCTTCTGTTTTTTTGTCTGGTAAGTGCGACAGCTCTGGCCAGTTATACCCTCACCAACAGTCCACTTCATTCCAGTTATACCAGCGCTCAGGGGTATAAATTCACTTGTGTGGACCGCGGGGGTAGTGCCTGGGTCCTCAAAAAAGACAACAATGGCCTTTTAGCTGCCCATCCCCGGACCGGGACACTGGCCAGCTATGTTCCCATGGCAAGCGGGAAAAATGCTTCAGGATCCGCGGTTACTTTGAATAATGCCGTTGGACTGGCCGTGGATACCGGTGCGATTTTGATGGTTGCCGTAAACAATGGAACCAGCGGCGTTATTTGCCGATTCCAAACTTGGAATGGTGTTGCTCAAAACGGATGGAACCTCTCCTATGGACCGGGGGGTATTGCCGCCGATGGAATTAACAGAGTTTATGTATCTGAGAAATCCGTGACCGGTAATCGAGCCGTTATCCATGTGTACAATGGTTCTGGAACCGAGCTCACCGGCAGTCCCATTCAGATTACCGGGACAGGCACAAACACTTTGACCGGGCTGGCTGTCACCCAGGATGGTACGGCGTTATTTGTCGGGTCTGAATCCGAAGGTAAAATCCTGAAACTTTCATTACAAACCACAGGGTCATCCGTATCCCTGACTTCCAGCCAGGATATTGTTTCAGCCGCAGGTATAACAGGATTAGCCACTGATGATTTGAATATGCTCTATGGCACCGCCACCTCGCCCGCCAGTATCCGGAAATGGAATTCTGACGGGACACTGATAGAAACCTTCCCCATAACCGGAATCACGACACCCCTATCGGTCAGCCCCTATGCCAATGGGATGGTCGTTACGGTGGCGGATGGAGCCGCATCCGGGAAAGTGTTTGGGTTCAATCAAACAGCAGGATATTCTGTTCCTGTCCTCGGCTATCACAATGTAACTTCCAGTTGGACAGCCGATTTTGGCATGATGGTCTCACCCGATAATTTCAGAGACCAGGTCCAGCTGCTCAAGCGGCATGGTTATTATTGCCTCAATCCTGATGAGTTTTATGATTATTGGCTCAGGGGAACCAATTATGGGAGCAAAATGGTCTCCTTCACTTTTGATGACAACTATGAAGGGGAAGTCCTTTATGGTGGGGCGGTATTGCAGGAGGCTGGATGGACAGGAATGATATTCGCCCATACCAACTATGTCGGAACGAATCCTTCCGTGGGATATAGAGGGTCCTGGGCTCAATTGAATACATCATTCAACAATGGCGTCATGTGGACAGGCTCTCATACAAAATTACACTTAAACATTACAAGCCTGACAACCGGTCAGGTCATGGATGAATTAATTGGGTCTCGGCAAGCCATCTTGAGTAATATGCCCAACAACCCTGCTTATTACATGGCTTATCCTTATGGAGCGGGAACTATGACCAGTGATGGCGGACTTATTCCAGCCATCGGAGCAAGAGCGGGATACAGACTCTGTTTTAATTATGACAATGCCCTGGCCACTCGACTTCAACCCTCTAAAAATATCAGCCGTCTGGTCATGCCGGGTTCATTGACTCTGAACCAATTCAAAACAATGATTGGATTTACGGACTCTCGTTTTGCAAACGATCCCTATATCGTCAATAATGACGGAAATGCCGATGGTTCTTTCACATCAACCGGGACCTGGACCAATACAACTAAATCACCCATTAACCACTACGGCTGTTACGGAACGAACTACCTGACAGCCACCGGCGGGACCTCCGCCACAGCCACTTTTACTCCCAATGTTCAGACTGCGGGAGAATATAAAGTCTATGGCTGGTGGATGGCGGATTCAAGTTATGCCGCCAGCGTTCCTGTTACAATCAATGCCGCGACCGTCTCCACCGTAACGGTAAATCAACAAATCAGCGGCAGCCAATGGACTTATCTGGGAACAGCCTATTTCAATGCAGGCTCCGGGTCCGTGGTTTTCTCCGCCGCCAGTGCCAGTGGAAAAGTTGTCGCGGATGCCATCAAACTGGAACCCGCATCTACGGATGTGACTGACTTTATCCGATACGAATAAATTCTGATCTGTTCAGAAAATAAACCCGACAGGATTCTGTCCTGCCGGGTTTTATATTGTTTACCTCTTTCACCATATTAGTCAATCCACTCGGTTTTGTGCTATAAATTCACACAGAATAATAAGCAACAAGGGAGAGGTCATGCGAAAGTATCTAGTATTCCTATGTATTCTGGGGCTAGGGTTGATAAGTCCTGTTTTTTCTCAGTTTAGCCGCCTGGGCAATTTCGGAAACGCCATGAACGGGGGGCAATTCGTAACTCTGGATGAAGGTTATCAAAACTGGGTCTGTGCCTATGACGAGAACTCAGTCAGGGTATTCCATCCACAGTCGGGTGCCGAGGCTCCCTTTTCCCCTATCCGAAGGGGTAAAGATGCAACAGGCACCTATGTCAATATGTATCAGCCTTCCGGTGCCGCCTGTGGTACAAATGGCATCGTCTATGTTGTCTGCGATAATGCCACACAACGCCATGTCTTCAAATTCGATTCTGCGTCAGGTCAGGCGCTGAACGGATTCACACTTCCTTTCAGAGCCGGTGATATTGATGTGGATGACCAGGGTCGGCTCTACATCACGGAAAAAGTATCCACAACGGAACGCGTCAAATTCCATATATATACGGCGGCAGGGACCGAGTATCCCGGAAGTCCCGTGAGTTTATCTGCACCCAGCACCCGTACATATATTACCCGGGGCATCGGAGTACGCAAAGACGGATCGGCTGTATATCTCGCCAATGAAACCGAAAATCTGGTTTGGAAATTCACCGGCGGTTTCAGTAATGGAACGGCACAGTTCACCCAGTCCACAGTGCTTTCCAGTGATACCGGAAGCCCCAGTGCCTGCGAAGTGGACCTGAAGGGGAATGTGTATGTCTCTTACACCGGTGGAAATCAAATCAAGATTTTTGATGCATCCAATCAATTGACTCAAACCCTGAATACTCAGGCGCCGCGGGGCACCGCCTTTCATCCAAACAGTCAGGCCCTCTACACTGCCTCTTTTTTAGCGCAGACGACTCTTTCCAAATGGCAAACTCCACAGGATGTGAAATTATGCGTCATCGGATACCACAATGTCACGGCATCCTGGGGACCCAATGTTGATTATGGTCTGACTCTTTCCACCGAAATATTTAAGGACCATCTGGAATGGATGCAACGGCATAATTACAATACAATCACTCTGGACACTCTCTATTCCTACATAATGAAGGGTACTCCCCTACCCCCAAACCCGGTAGTCATAAGCTTTGACGACAACTATCGTGGGGAGTCTGTCTTTGGGGGCGCCCTGCTGGCTGAAAAACAGATGCATGGTGTCATCTTCGCTCATACAGGCAGTGTGGGTGGGACCGGAGCCAGTTATGGTCCGAATGGCACATGGTCCGAATTATCTACCGCTGAGAAAACCGGCTATATCAAGGTCGAATCTCATCAAATCAACCACTATAATCTGAGCACTTATAATCAAAGCATCTGCTGGGCTCAAATGTCCACGGCTCGAAAAGTATTGCAACAAAACACTTATACGGGTGTGTGTGACTTCATGGCCTACCCCTATGGAACAGATACCTATTCCAAAGACAGCGTAGCATTGCCTGGATTAGCCGCCAGAGCCGGATATAATATGTCGTTTTCATACGCCGGAGGGTTTGGGTATGCATCTTCACCGCTTCACAATTTCCCACGGCTTGTTGGTAAGGGTTACCAAACACAAAAGGACTTTGCCCAAATGTTGGGATACACAGGGTCACGCGTTGCAGATGACCCCTACATCGTGAATAATGATGGCCGGGCTGATTTCTCCACCACCGCTACCGGGAATTGGACAGTAACCACCATCGCCACCAATCTCCACCGGGGTTATTATGGAGACAATTATTTGACAGCGCCGGCACCGGGCGGAACCAATAGTTATACCTTCCAGACCAACTTCACTCAAGCAGGCCGATATCAGGTGTATGGCTGGTGGAGCGCAGACACAGTACATGCGGATAATACCCGGCTGATCATCCAGCACAATCTGGGCACGACCACATTAAATGTGAACCAGAAAACTGACGGATACCGTTGGGTAAACTTGGGAGACTATACCTTCCCCGCTGGGCTGCAGAATTCAGTCACCATCAGTAATGCGGGAGCAAATGGACTGGTCGTAGCAGATGCGATTAAGTTTGTGCCACTCACTCCTGCGGCAGTGGAAGATTTCAGCCACTACCAGGAATAGAATATCCCTCGAAACATTGTCAGGAGACCTTCAGTAATGAAGGTCTCTTTTATTTATTCATGATAGGGGTTGAAGCGGGTCGAAACGAAGCAGCTCCATGTATTGGGGTTGCTTCTTTATCAGTACGGTGTTTTTTCGGTAGTGAGTCTCTAAAAAAACCTTATAATACGCAGGAAAAGTTTCCCAAGTATCGGTATAGACCCATATCGTTGTACTTGGATTGGGGTCATAAAATGGAACATATTTGATAGATATTGGCGTGGGGCGATCATCAAGATAAAACTTGATCTGGCTGTCCATAGATTCCGGATAGTACCAGACAATGTCCTCTGCCCGCCGCTGATTATGAACGGGATAAACCAGTTCACGCCAGGGCATTTTTTGATTTCGGGTGTAATTATCCACCACACCGACCAGAGAACATCCCAAGACCACAATCAGCGCCAATCCCTGTAAATATTTGGAAGATAGCCGATTGATGGCAACAGCAATCAGAATCATCAGGAAAGGCAAACAAATAATCAAATATCTCTCAGGCACAAAAATCGGCTTCACCTGGGAAACCAGAAAAAATAATATCCAGGTACCGAATCCCATTAAACCCATCAAGACCAGACCCGATTGGTCGGTTCGTTCTTTAAGCCACGATTTAAGGCCCCATTTTTGAGGGATAAGCGCCAATATCATCATAATGAATACTAGATACTTCCCAGACTCTTTGAGCCAATGGGGAAGGACTCGATAGGACATTCCGAAAACATAGTAATTCAGGGGCCGGAAAATTTCCTTGAACTGGGGTTTAGGAATCCAGTTGAGTGTTTCCCGCGTATCAGGAACCATTGCATACAGTCCGAAGGGGAGCGCCAGCAGAATAATCACACCCTGAGAAATAATCCAAGGCTTAAGGGTCCCAATATTTTTAGTCATCCATACCCGATACAGGAAATAAATGCTCAACATGACCCAGGCCAAAGTCGTAAATAACTGCAGATAAATTCCAATAACCGCTACGGCAACATACCAGCCCCAATAGTGAGTCTTCCCAGTCCTGCACGCCTTCTCTAACATCAACACCATAGATAGAACCAGAACCACCTGGAAAGAATAGGCCCGTGCTTCCTGACTGTAATAAATCAATAACGGGGACAGGGTGGCCATGAGCGCCACCAGATAGGAAGTCTTTCGGTCATTAAAAAGACGACTGACTTGATATATCAAATAGACCGCACAAATCCCAATCAAAGCAGGCAAAGACCGGAGTCCAACCTCTGATGCGCCGAAAAACTGGCTCCACAGCTTCATAAAAACACTATCCCAGAGGTAGTGGGTGATATTATCGCCCATCATCGGGTCATAAAATAAAATCAACCAGGGTCTTTGCGTTCGCTGAAAGGTAATTATTTCATCAACCCAAAAGTCTTCATATCCTAACTGGTAAAAGCGCAGACCGGCCGCCGCACACAATAACACCAGCATCGGCCATACATGCTTCCATTTAACTCTCAGGATCCAATCCAAGGGCTTGGTTACTCTCCGACAGTACAATTTAACAAAAAATTACTATCCATCTTATATCACTCAAAATTCACTGTCCATTACGACCCAGGTTATACACAGGTTACTCTCACCCCTTGTGCATAACCTGGGTATTCCTTTGCTCAATCCCAGGCAACCAATCAGGTTATCCGCCCTAAATGTACATATAACCCGTTTATTTATAATCATTTATCTTATTTTTAGCTTATCCACAGAAAACCTACTTATCCACATTGTTCAAAGAACAAACACTTGTGGACAACCGGATTCCATCGGAGGTTCTTAAAAACAGTAAAAAAACAGGGCCAAACAGGCTTGATTTATCAGGGGTATTGACATAGGGGTAATAAGCGAGCACTTCAGAACCTTTGCCAGTACTGGAAAAAATATTTTTGTCACAAACAAACTCCCATCAAATCAGGGTTTCCTAACCATCACAGGCGCAAAGCCGTGCCGGTGTTGGGGAAAAATCAAGTTGACAGAGGAGCTCGTCCCTATATATAGTATATGCGGGATGGTAAACACCACAATATGTTGTGGTGAGCATAAAAAGTAATGAGGGCAGTAAGAAATTAATCAGAGCACCACGCGCCGGGGGGCGCTTGACTCTGAAAATAAATAGAACTAAAGAAAAAGAAGAGAAAAAAAGGACTAGAACGATGGCAAAACAGATCAAATTAACGAAAAGCGCCCAGACAGTACTGGACAAACGATACCTGGTGAAAGATGACCGGGGAAACATCATAGAAACTCCGGAAGAATTATTCCGGCGAGTGGCACACCATCTGGCACAGGCAGAGATTGTGTACCAAAGAACAGACCAGGAGGTTAAGGAGCTGGAAGACAAGTTCTACGACTTGATGGCTTCCCTGGAGTTTCTCCCAAATAGCCCGACCTTGATGAACGCCGGCCGGCCCCTGGGACAGCTTTCCGCCTGCTTTGTACTCCCTGTCGGTGACTCACTGGAAGAAATCTTCACCACGGTCAAAAATGCGGCCTTAATCCACCAGTCTGGAGGCGGAACGGGTTTCAGTTTCAGCCGACTCCGTCCCAAAGGTGATATTGTCCGATCCACCAAGGGAGTGTCTTCCGGCCCAGTCAGCTTTATGGAAGTCCTCAATGCGGCCACTGAAGCCATCAAACAGGGTGGGACTCGCCGGGGTGCCAATATGGGCATTCTTCGGGTGGACCATCCGGATATTTTCGAATTCATTTCCTGCAAAAAAGACCACACCAAAATCACTAATTTCAACATCTCCGTTGCCATCACTGAAACCTTTATGGATGCGGTCGAAAAAGGCGGCGATTATGATTTGTTGAATCCCAGAACCCTGGAGCCATTGAAAAAAATCAACGCCCGCGAAGTGTTTGACCTGCTGGTGGATCATGCCTGGGAGAATGGCGACCCGGGAATTGTCTTTATTGACCGAATCAACAAGTTCCATCCCACACCCAATATTTCACCTGTGGAATCAACCAATCCCTGCGGCGAACAACCTCTGATGCCCTATGAATCCTGCAACCTTGGTTCCATTGATTTGGCCAAGATGGTCAAGTCAACTAAAAAGGGTGTAGAGATTGACTGGAATAAACTCAAAGATGTCGTTCGTCTGGCTGTTCATTTACTCGACAACGTCATTGATATGAACAAATATCCAATTAGTGAGATTGCCGAGACCACCCGCAAGAGCCGTAAAATCGGACTAGGTATTATGGGTTGGGCTGACATGCTCATCAAACTGGGGATTCCCTATAATTCAGAAGACGCTCTGGTTTTGGCAGAAAGAGTCATGGAATTTGTCTTGTCCGCCGGGCGTGAACGGTCCCAGGAACTGGCAAAAGAACGCGGTGCTTTCCCGGCTTTCAGAGGGTCTTTATTCGACCTGAAGGGTGAACCTGAACAGAGAAACTCAACGGTAACAACGATTGCTCCCACCGGAACAATTGGTATTATTGCCGGATGTTCCCAGGGTGTTGAACCCCTGTTTGCATTAGCTTATGTCCGAAAAACCGGTCTGGCGGGGAACATTGGGGATATCCAACTGACTGAGGTAAACGAGTTATTCAAACAGATGGCGATTGACCGGGGCTTCTATTCAGATGCCTTAATGATGGAGATTGCCGAAAAAGGCACCTGTGTCGGAGTGGCGGGAGTCCCCGAAGATGTACAGAAGTTCTTTGTGACGGCCCATGATATCACTCCCGAATGGCATGTTCGGATGCAGGCCGCTTTCCAGAAGTACACAGATAACGCCGTCAGTAAGACCGTGAATTTTGCCCATGATGCGACCCGGGAAGATATCGCCAATGTCTATATGATGGCTCATAAACTGGGTTGTAAGGGTATTACCGTCTATCGCGATGGTTCCAGGACCATTCAAGTTCTCAATATCGGAACAAAGAAAGAAGACGGGAAATCCGCCGAAGGTGGTGCGGACACCCCGAAAGCTCAATCCAACATAGATGTTGCCATCGCCGCAGGAACTCACTCTCCAGAAGCCATGGAACCCAAAGAAGATACTGCCATGGTTGCAGGACCAGACCGATTTGCTCAGGAAGTCGTTCATGCCCAGGATGACGGACCTCCGGTAGAAGAACCCACTTTACCAGGGTTATTCCCAGGCCAGACCAATAAAAAAACCAATTTCATTCAGCCTCGGCCACGACCGGATGTCTCCTTTGGTCAGACATCTAAAATTAATACCGGCTGCGGAAAACTGTATGTGACCATTAACTCCGATGACCAGGGTCCGATTGAAATCTTTGCCCAGTTAGGCAAATCCGGGGGCTGTATTGCAGCTCATACTGAAGCCATGGGGCGGTTAGCCTCTCTATGTCTCCAGGCGGGTGTGGATCCGGAACTGGTTTATACCCAGATTCGAGGGATTCGGTGCCCACGGCCAGCCTTTGATAATGGTTCATTGACCTTATCTTGTGGGGATGGTGTTGCCAAGGCTCTGAAACTTTATCTCAACAAGAAATCCGATAAACGCGAATATAAAGAGTTGTCTGCCCAAACGATAAGCGCCTCACTGGTGAAAAATCTCGGTGGACAATGCCCGGAATGTCCGGAGTGTGGACAAATACTGGAGTTCCAGGAAGGGTGTGTCGTCTGTAAGAGCTGCGGCTACTCTCAGTGCGGATAAAAACGATTCATAAAACATACAAAGACCGGTCCAAAAGACCGGTCTTTTTTTTATGCTTAATTATCCCCTCGTATTTCTGCTTACAAAACGAATCATCCACGGAGTTACTCGGAGCTGCTCCGTGGATAGTTCGAATCAGAGAGATGTATTAAAAGCAGGTGTTTGAATGAAAAAAGGGGGTTATTCTTCGGATTCAACCGTATCCGCCGGGTCTGGTTCGGGTACGAATTGAATACGCACCACTTGCCGGGTTTCAGCGGTTACCTTGGCAGCTTCTGAAGGTTGGATTCCAGCTACCCATAGAATTTGCTGCGAATCACAGACCAGAGGAACCCGGTTTCGGATTTCACGGGGGATTTTTCGGTTCACAAACAAATCCTGAACTTTCTTGTGGCCCTTTAGTCCCAGTGGTTGAAAACGGTCTCCAGCTTTCCACGACCGGACCGTGAGGGGTCCATGGAGTTTCTCGGCATCAAAACAAACCGACTCCGGCGGCATTTTCTTCGAGAATATATCATAGAGGAGTCCGGGATTAGACTGGTGCAGTTCCACCGTAAATTCGCCGCCAAACTCAACCGACGACAATGAACCAGGGACCGGTAATTCCGTCTGATTGGAGGATGAAAAGGCGGTCTGGAGATGCCGGGTAAAGATGAGTTGTTCATTCCGAAGTTCTACTCTCAGATTTCCAGTCAGTTCCAGAGCTTTCCCCAGAGTCTGTCCGGAAATCAGTTTCACAATGGATTCCACATCTTCAAAATCTAACTGCCGAAGATGGCCCTGATATTTTTCAATCAGAAACCGAATCGCCCGCCTTTGGAATCCCAGCGGCATCTTGGCCAGTTCCTGAGGTTCTTGATAAATCAACCGACCCTTTTCACGGGTGTAAGTGTTCCGGAGGAAAAGTGCCAGAGATAAATTCCAATATTTTTCTTCTTCCTGGAGGATGTCGGCAGTCCTCGCCAATGCTTCCCGAATACGGGGATTATAATCTTTTTCAATACCGGGAATGAGAACATTTCGAATCCGGTTTCGAAGATAGGTGTTATCCCGATTGGTTTGATCCGTACGGAACAGGAGATTTTTTTCATTGAGATAAGAATCTATTTCGCTTCGATAAAAAGCCAGCAAGGGTCGAATCACTTTTATCAATGGATTGGGAATGGGCCGGTCATCCATGACGAGTGGGCGGTTCCAGGTAATACCAGACAATCCCTCCGGACCTGCGCCTCTGACCAGACGCATCAACACCGTTTCCGCCAGGTCATCACGATGGTGGGCAACCGCAACTTTTCGGCATCCGTAATGAAGAGCCAAGTCAAGAAAGAAATGGTATCTTTGCAGGCGGCCGGCTTCTTCCAGAGACAGGCGGGAATCCCGGGCAATCTGCGGGATGGATACATTCCGAGTATCCAGGTCTAATCCATAACTGGCACAGAGGGTTCGACAGAATTCTAAATCTTTGTCCGCCTCATCACCTCGAATCCCGTGATGGAGATGAGCCGGAATCAGCCGAAATCCACATTCATCCCGAAGCCGGACCATTAAATCCAATAAACAAACCGAATCCGGTCCACCGGATAATCCAAGAATGATGCTGTCGCCATTTTCTGTCTGGCACTGGTGAATCAGTGCGGAGCGAAATCGATCAAGTAAGTCCATGGTGTCATTATATCAAGCTTAATAAATAAAAACCGGGGCTGAATAAAATTCAGTCCCGGTTGAATCAATTCAAATTACAAATCAACTACCAGCTGAGCTTACCCCTATCATGGCAACAAGCAGAACCATTCCAACAATCAAAACGATATATAAGATAATCATGATTAATGTGAATAAAAGCAATGCCTTGCTAAAGTTTTTTTTGTGGATATTTCCATCACTGCTAAATGCCCAGATAAAAAGCATTATTATTCCCACAAGAGGAATAGCCGCAATGATCAATGTCACCAACCAGTCTTTAACAGACAGGGGGGGTGGATAAAACTGTGCGGGTGAAACAGGTGGATAATACGGATTGTTTTGTGGAACTTGTTCGTCGCTCATAAGCCCTCCGAATGGATATATTTTGTATTATTTCCCGTGCCTATGATAATAAGAGTGCATCGTTTTTGTCAATCTTTTAATGCCATCCACCAAAAATCATTTCCCGCAGCAACATGATGTTCAAGATAATCACAATGGCTGCCACTGTCCATAAACCCAGGTTGTCTTTCCAGTTGTTGACATGGTCTCCCATCACCTTCCGGGAGGATGTCAGCATGATTTGCAGAACGATGGTCCAGGGCAGCTGGATGGATAAACACATCTGGGAAATAATTAATCCATGAAAGGGATTACTGACTAACAGTACGGCTAACAATCCGCCTAACAGAGTCACACATATCCCGACACGAGTGTGAAAATCCTTCGTGTCATAGGCTTCACCAAATATTCCGGCAAAGATAGAGGCTCCGGCCATTCCGGCAGTGGTGGAGGAGGATAATCCGGATAACAACAAGGCTAATCCAAAGACCCATGCCGCAGAATTACCCAGAAGTGGTTTTAACATCTCTTGAGCCTGCTGGAGTTCTGTCACATGGATTTTACTAATATAGAAGGTGGCTGCTGCCAGTAATATCATGGCCGAGTTGATAGCCCAGCCGGCCGTCATGGATGTTAAGGTATCAATGAACTCATATTTTAGGCGGCTTTGAATGACATTCTCGCCCTGGGTATTGTACTGCCGGCTCTGAATGACTTCTGAATGAAGATAGAGATTATGCGGCATGACGACAGCGCCCAGAACACTCATCACAATGGGAAGTGCACCCATGGGTAGTGCCGGAGTCACCCATCCCACCGCCGCCGCTCCCCATCCGATTTTTACCAGATACAATTCATAAAGGAAACTGATTCCAATCAGAGTAACCATCCCGATGATGATATTCTCAATTTTCCGGTATCCCTTGGAAAACAACATCCAAAATACAAAGACTGTCGTCAGAATCGCCCCCACCGGCAACGGAAGACCCGTCAACATATTCAAACCGATAGCTCCACCCAGTATCTCAGCCAGTGCAGTACAAATGGAGGCCAGGACCGCAGACCCTAGAACCGAACGGGAGAACCATTTCGGCATGTGAAAAGTAGCCGCTTCTGAAATACACAACCCGGTCACAATCCCCAGGTGAGCCGCATTGTGCTGCAAAATAACCAACATAATCGTTGATAGCGTGACCATCCACAGAAGGGTATAACCATATTGGGAACCTGCCGCAACATTCGAAGCCCAATTCCCGGGATCAATAAATCCAACCGTTACTAAAAACCCCGGACCCAGATATTTTAGAAGTTCAAATTGTTCCAGGCGGGGTATATGCCGCATGAATTTCTGTTTAACACATTGTGGACATTTCATCATAGGCAATAAAGGGCTTCTCCTGAATTTATTAACCGGTTAGGTGGGATTGGAATTTTCCCACGGTGGAGTCAGATTGAGGATCCGTATTTTCTCATGCAGATTCCGGCGAGACATATCGGCTTCTTCCGCCGCACGAGTTACATTCCAGTTATATTTTTCTAACAGACGCTGGAAGTATTCCCGCTCGAAATCCTGCTTCGCTTCAGCATAAGTTACCGTATCCCCCCGGAATTCGACAACTGGAACAGAAGTGATTTTTTCCGGCAAATCATCGGGTTCAATTACATCTCGATCCACCAGTATTAATAACCGTTCTACCAGGTTTTCCAGTTCACGGACATTTCCGGGCCAGGAATAAGACATCAGGTATTTCATGGCGGCTGGGGAGAACCGGGGGTTTTTACGAATGGATTTACGCTGGCAGAAGTCATCTAAAAAATGTTCCAGCAACAGAGGGATATCATCTTGTCTTTCGTTGAGTGAGGGCAGCTTGATGGGTATAACATTGAATCGGAAGTACAGGTCCTCACGAAATGTTTTTTCCTTTACCATCTGCTGCAAATCGCGGTTGGTTGCGGCCAGTATCCGGACATTAGCCTGGATATTATCGAGACCACCCACGCGGCGGAACTTTCCGTCCTGTAATACTCTCAGTAATTTCACCTGAAGAGATAAGGGCAGCTCTCCCACTTCATCCAGAAATAGAGTTCCATTTTCTGCCGTCTCAAATAAACCTTTTTTACGAGCGGCGGCCCCGGTAAACGCACCCTTCTCATATCCGAACAGCTCCGATTCCAATAATTCTAAGGGTATGCCGCCACAGTTAATGGCAACGAAGGGATTGTTTTTACGCTGGCTGTGCTGGTGGATGGCGCGGGCAACTAATTCCTTTCCTGTACCCGAATCTCCGGTAATCAAAACCGTAGATTCCGAAGGGGCGACTTTCCGGATGAGCTCAAATACTTTACCCATGGAATCGCTTTTCCCCACAATCTGGTCAAAGGAATATTTCTTCTCAATTTCTTCTTCGAGTTCCCGGTTACGGTGATAGAGTCGTTGTTTTTCTCTGACTTTTTCCAGCGTCATCTGGAGCATGTCGAGTTGGAAAGGTTTCTCGATATAATCGTAGGCACCCTCACGCATGACCTCAACCACATCATCGACACTCACATAAGCAGTCATGATGAGAACTTCAATGTCGGAGTTTAGGGATTTGACCTGTTTCAAAAGCTCTAAGCCAGTCATGCCGGGCATACGAAAATCAGACAAAACAACATCAATCGCCGTTTCTCGTACGATAGTGAGGGCTTTATCGGGGTGTTGTGCTATATAGACTTCATATCCCAGAGTCTCCAGAAATATCTGGAGTGTTTCACACATATTGGGTTCATCATCAACGACCAATATACAGCCGAGGTTTTGTTTATCCATCAGGTTTCCTTTGTCAAAAGGTCCCACATTAAATCTGGCACCCTGTTCCACAGGTTGAGGCTCATTTACTATAACCCGAAGAGCCTCAGGATAAAACCCTTTGTTACAAAAACTTAGCGAGACCGAGTCTGAACTTGAACGATTTTCCAATCGTCCCCTTCTTTTCTTAAGACGTACCGCTGCTGAAAATACTGGGGAGTCGGTCCAAACCGTTCAATCTTGTCACAAATAATCCGGGCGTTGTCACCATCAATCTTGACGGAAGCCACCTCTCCCATTTCCTGAGTTGGCAGGTTCCCGTTCGTGACATGTTGCGCCGATGAGGCATAAGCAAATTTTCTCGACCGGACATAATCACCACGAGGTGTTAGGCGGAGAGCATTACCCAGGTAATTATATTCCCGGTCAAAATCCTGACGATTAAAAGCTTCGATGAAGTCCCGAACAACAGCCTCAGGACCTTCTATTTGACGCGGAACAATATCCGCTTCGGTTGAGTCGGGCTCTTTTCGCATAGTACCCGCGGACGGAACTTTTGTCTGATTCATTTCCTGAGCAGCAGCGGCAATGGCCGTCGCTATAAAATCTGGCGTTTGGGAATCAACACCCGTATCCTGGATAACGGATGATTTAGGGGAGGACGATTCAGTCGGGATAGTAAAGGGGTCATGCTCATCATCTTCCGCTCCGCTTTTTTGCAGGAGCTTACTGAGTTTAACCAGCCGTTCTTCCTGTTCCTTCAGGTGTTCGATAAGCCCCATAGAAGCATCTTTCTCTTCTGGCGAGAGGTGCCCTACCGCATGCTTCAATAATTTCTGGAGGGCCTCTCTTTGAATCCTGACCTTTTCAGAGGGATCGGGCTTACGAATCTTCTTGATTTGCTTGGCCCAGTTCAGCCGGTAAAAACCACAATGCTTGGCATCCTCCACCAAATCACTATTAGGATGGCTGCAATATGTTATCAGGACTGTCTCTCCATCAACTTCCCGGTTTTCACTGGAAAAGAAGACACAGTCTAAATGAGGACATTCGATCTCTCTTTTCTTAACTTTACGCATTTAAAAATCCTTTAGAACCATTCCAAGTCAGCCCAGTGGAATATCAATCTCAAAAACCGTGCCTTCACCAGGCTGGCTTTGAATTCGGATATGTCCATGATGCCAGTCTATGATACGGTGTACCATTGTCAGACCCAGCCCACTTTGTCCCGGACAAGTGGAATAAAAGGGAGAGAATATCTTCTCAATCGACTCCGCTTCTATCCCCACTCCCGTATCGGCAACTTTCATTACAATTTCATGTGGCTGTTCCTTATATTTTACTTCAATACTGAGTTTTCCACCATTCGGCATCGCTTGCAGGGCATTTTGAATTAAATTCAATAGCACCCGCTGTAAGAGAGTTTTGTTTCCTGGAAGAGGTGGGAGGTTGTCTTCGAACTGGAGGTCAACTGTCACCTGAGCCTCTCGGATCTTTTCCCGAATCAAAGAGATACTGTCTTCAACCAGTTTCGGAATTTCTATCGGCTCTAGAGTCAACGCTGCGGGAGTGGACAACCGCATCAGCTCTGCTACGAGCCTGCGACACCGCTCCGACTCCTGCAAAATAATATTTACTTGCCGATGGCTGGGGGAATCGACGGGGAGCTGACGCCGCAATAAATCCGTAGTGGCGGTGATAATCCCAATCGGATTATTAATTTCGTGGGCGATACCCGCCGCAATTTCACCCATACTGGCCAATTTTTCTGTCCGGCTTAAATCGGCTTCGATTTGGCGGATTTTCTCCATATCTTCGGTTATTTTGAGCCGCTGCTGCCGCAGAATCTCAACAATAAACCAACTCAGCAACATCAAGCCCCATAACAGGGTCAGGTGAATCAGAAAACTCCGTGTGGATAAAAAGCCGAGTGTTTGTTGACTAAAATAGGCCGTAAAGACATACGCCACACAAACCAGACTGTTCATGACAAAGGCATGCGTTCGGGTTGGAAAAATTACAATTCCCCTCAACACAACAAGGAAAAATAACAGGTAATAATCCGCCCCCGGTGAGGTTATTTCTTTACTTAAATTCTCCAGCACCACCAGAAGAGAGATGATGACAAGGTCCGTCGCAAGTGACCCATACTCTAATCCCCACAGCTGCCTTGGCGAATAGCGCCTGCAATAAAATATATACGATAAAAAGAGATTACTGAGACCGTAAAATACAGTGACCGCCGCCACACTCAACGAAGGATATGCAGGGAAATTTTCAACCAGAACCAGGATAATAACCAGCGCCCACAACACCCATTTCGTCGGCATAATAATTGACCGAATAATTGGAGGCAACCACTGGTCGCCGGGGGGCAAATCACTATCCATACAGGATGATGGTACATGGAAAAAACTGTTTGGGTTGCAATCGTTAGAAATAAGGGAAGATTTTGGTGGGTTTCCTGGAGTATCAGGTATATGATTCAATTTAATTCCCCTTACGACTCAGGCTTATATGCCCGCCGCCGGGCTTCCTTCAGACTGAGCTGGGCTTTTTCTTCATCCCCAGTCAGAATGTACATCTGATACAACATTTCATAGGGGGCAGGATTATCCGGTTCAATATCACCGGCCTTCAAGGCATCCGATTCAGCTTCCTGGGTTTTCCCCAGATTCAAACGCACTCGTGCCAAATCCATGTATAACTGACTATCCCGAAGTCCAAGATTGACGGTATTGAGCAAATGCTGTTCCGCCTCACGATATTTTCCCAAATGACTAAAAACTGTCCCCAGATAGAAATGGGCAAACGTATAAGACGGATTAATTTTGATGGCTTTTTCAAGATGAGCCACGGCTTCCTGTAATTGCTTTTCATCCACCAGTAAAACAGCCAGATGATAATGCAAATCCGGATAATCAGGATGTTGGAGTATGCCCTCTTCCAAAACCTCACGGGCTTCTTTGATGCGGTCCATCAGGGTATAAATTTGACTGAGGGTAAGGTAAGCTTTCCAGGAATCAACTTTGAGGTTAATGGATTCCAGCAACGCCTCGGCAGCTTGCTCTAATAGTCCCCGGGCTTCATACATCAGGCCGGTATTCAGCAGGAAATCCGCCCGGTCTTTGCGTACGAGGAATCCCCGATTTAGTGCATCTAAGGCCTCCTGGTCCATTCCATTCTGCGCAAAATATAATGAGGCCCGATTATGCGCATCTGCAAACCATTCCGGGGGGTCTTCCAGAACCGTCTCAAAATCCTTCTCTTCAGAAACCCATTTTTCTACATCGTGGTAGGCAATTTCACACTTACAGTATTTGGGGTTTATCGCCAGCGCCTTTTTAAACCACCCCATCGCATCAGAAAAGCGGCCTTCAACGGCATAAAACAGTCCCAGCTGGCCAAGAACATCCGCATAATCGGGATGTTCATTCACCGATTGTTTCAGGCATTCAATAATTTCCTGATAATTGTAATTATGTACAGCCATAGTCAGGGTTCCACTTTACCCCTTTATGGGGTGTTTGGTCAATGGGTACGACGAACCCATTTTCCCATTTCTTTACGCCAATTACGCAAATCAAACTGGATTCCCTTCACTGCAGGAATTCGGCTGATTTCCTGTTCCAATATAGAAATCAATAATAATTCACCATCCTGGACCTCCCCCGGTTTGGGTTGAAATCCTCCCGAAACCTTTTCACTAGTTGCCTCAGACTGTGTGAGATTCCCACCATTATCTTCTCTATCTCGTTTCCGGTAAATCTTCAGAAGTTCCCCACGAATGTAGACCCGTCCATTGATTGTAGTAAAAATACAGCGGGAAGTATCAATATACCGCCTGACAAGTATGGACCGGACTATAGCATTTATGCGGAAATCTTCACTTCGCATCCGCCGGTATCCTTTCCCTCCCGGGTACGGGTTCAAATCGGTTCAAGTCCCACCTTGAACTAGACCCATATCACCATTAATCTCAGTTTATCACGGTTTATTCTTTTGTACACCCCAAGTCAGCATTGAATCAGAGACATCCATGCAGTCGTTAAGACCCATAAAAATAAAGAAGGCCGGTGAACTAAGTTCACCGGCCTTTCTGGTTTTCAGTGTCAACCAGTCTTATCCAAGACGACGGACATTACGGGCTTCTTGACCCTTATTGCCGTCAGCAATCTCGAACTCGACCTGATCGCCTTCATTTAAGCTACGATATCCATCACCGACGATATTGGAAAAATGTACAAAAACATCTTTGCCGCCATCAACCGAAATAAAACCATAACCTTTGGCGTTGTTGAACCACTTAACGGTTCCCTTAGGCATTCGATTACTCCTACTAGCACTTGGTGAGTTAGATTCGACCTATCTATTCCCGTGGGGACCATAACACCGCAAGGTCGCAACTTGCAACAACCTAACGGGTTTCTTGCAACAATCGCCTTGTTCGGGTCTTATGACTCAACCTGTTAGTCAACCTTAACAGAGGTATATGGGGTTGTCAAGTGTATTACATAATTATTTTTAGATATTCGAAATAAATAAAAGTGTCCATTTGATAAGGGTTTGTAAAGATCTCACTAAATAACGACTCGTCCACGGAGCTGCTCAGACCTGCTCCGTACCCGATTCGTTTCTGCTTCGTTGCTTCAAAACCCTCAATAAGCATCACGAATAAATCTAAAAACAACACTATCGGCAGATGTCAATATTTTCGACACACAAGACACTATTGTTGTGGTTTACTTTCTTCAACAACATTCTTTTGCGAGCGCATTACATCACCCCATGATGCGGACCCATTGGTGGGATCATATGGGCATACAATCCAGCCTGAAGTTCCCCCCACCGTAGTCCAATAATCCAAGGGACCCAGCGCACGGTCTGGACCATAAGACGCAATTCGCCATTTTCCATATAAATTTTCATAATCCATTTGTCTTTGAATGGTTTTACAAAAAGACGACCATTCCATATACCGATAACGCAAATAGTTCACATCAGGCTCAGGATCATGGAATGGGTCGTTAATGGCATTACTGCTCATATAAGCCACCGGCGTTGTTATGGAGGTAGGCAAAAAAGTTTCGACGCCAACACCGGGATACCCTTCAATACATCCAGGATAAGTGTTTCCATCCACATAATAAGCCTCCAATGCAGTGGCAATGGTCTGCATATCACTGCGGGCTCTGGAGACTTTTGCACGAATTTGTGCCTGCATGAAATTTGGGATAGCAATCGCCGCTAAAATGGCAATAATGGCAACTACAATCAACAACTCAATTAAGGTAAAACCTTTTTTTTCTAAAAACATGGTTCATGTGCCCTTTCCCGTTAAATAGATTGTCATTAAATAAAATAACCTGTTATTTACGATGGTGTAATGGTTATGAATATTTCATGATAATGGACTTGAAATCAAAGCGTTAGGAAATTACTAATGGATAGAACCCCATCCCATTGCCTTGCTTACCCAAAATCCCATAACACGCAACACCCAACCTCAGAACTATATTAACTAATAATATAGTACAACTATTTACTTAAAGTAAATCAATAAATCAGGGTGTTAAAAACTGAGGTGGTTTAGGATAAATAGATGAAAATAATTCTAATTCGTCTGGTAAACGGGTTCCTCAGATTACCTTGGAAAAAGAAATTAACAGTTATTTGTTTAGTTTTTCTGGTGTATTTGGGGATATATCTGGTTACGATACCCGATGTCAGGCCCCTGATAAAGACCAATCCAGCCCGGACCGCCTTGATGCGTCAACGCCAATGGGAACATCTCTGGAAATTTCAGTGGTATAAAATCGATCAACGGTGGGTCTCTTATAATCGAATCTCCAGAAATCTCCGAAGGGCTGTTTTATTGAGTGAGGATGCCGCTTTTTTCTCCCACGATGGTTTTGATTATGATGAAATCAAGGCCGCCATAAAAACAGATATTGAAAAACGTCGGTTTGCCCGTGGCGCCAGCACCATCACTATGCAGTTATCCAAAAATCTTTATCTATCCACATCGAAGAACCCGCTGCGTAAATTGAAAGAAATATTTATCACTATCAGTTTGGAAAAACATCTCACTAAGCGGCGAATTTTTGAAATTTATCTTAATAGTATTGAATGGGGCGATGGTATCTATGGAGTGGAGGCGGCCTCCCGCCATTATTTTGGGAAATCGGCTTCATCCTTATCAGTTCGTGAATCGGCCATGTTGGCAGCGAGTATCCCGAATCCCCGGTATGAGAATCCCAAGACACACACTCGAGGGTTCAAGCGCAGATACAGGACAATTCTGAGGCGGATGAATTCGCAGGGTCTGTATTAAAAATTTAGGAAACCTATCAACTAAATCCTTGACGGACAAGTATTAAATATAAGTCCTGCATCCTTAATGTTGAAGAAACAGGGGGTGTGGGTTAAAATGAAGACAGAGCGACATACTATATATACAATTGGGGGATGACCCTGACAAGATCAAAATTGATCCCTGCCTGACAAAACAAAATTATGAAAATAAAACAACTTATCAAACAACTAACATTCTGGCTGGCTATTTTAATACTGATTATATTGGCGTTATTCGAGTACAGAAATGGAGAGCAACCGAAAGAACTGACCTACAGTGAATTCTGGGGTAAGGTCAAGACCGGTGAGGTTGCCCAAATTACTATTCAAGATGCCAAAATCACAGGTAAATTCAGAACCAAAAAGGAATTTACCACTCAGATATTGGACGGCATGGGAACAGACATCACCAAAGAATTGAATACTTATAATGAGACTGCCCCACTGGATAAACAAATCAAATATGAGGTCAAGAGATCGACTCAGGTCTGGTGGACACTGGCTCAAGTCTTCCTTCCGGTTCTGTTGATTATTGGGTTCTGGCTGTTTATCATGCGGCAAATGCAGGCTGGTTCCAACAAGGCCATGTCCTTTGGTCGCAGTCGGGCACGGATGATTAATGAAAGCCAGCAGAAAGTCACCTTTGCCGATGTTGCGGGTGTGGATGAAGCTAAACAAGAGTTATATGAAATCATCGAGTTCCTTAAAGAACCACAGAAGTTCCAGAAACTCGGCGGACGAATTCCCCGGGGTGTTCTGTTGGTAGGTTCACCCGGTACCGGAAAAACCCTGTTAGCCCGTGCAGTTGCGGGTGAAGCCGGCGTTCCATTCTTCAGCATCTCCGGTTCTGACTTTGTCGAAATGTTCGTTGGTGTGGGTGCTTCCCGTGTTCGTGATTTGTTTGATACCGGTAAGAAACATGCACCCTGTATCATCTTCATTGATGAAATTGATGCCGTTGGTCGGCAGCGTGGTGCAGGTCTCGGCGGTGGTCATGATGAACGGGAACAAACCCTGAACCAACTCCTCGTCGAGATGGATGGATTCAACACCAATGATGGCGTTATCCTGATGGCGGCCACAAACCGGCCGGATGTATTGGACCCGGCATTATTACGGCCAGGTCGTTTTGACCGTCAAATTGTCGTGGACCTTCCTGATTTGAAGGGCCGTGAAGAAATCCTGGGAGTCCATGCAAAGAAACTTCCATTAGCCGACGGTGTCGATTTACGGACGATTGCTCGCGGAACCCCTTATTTCTCCGGTGCGGATTTAGCCAACTTAATCAATGAAGCAGCATTGCTGGCAGCCCGCCGCAATAAGAAAAAGATTGAGATGGAAGACATGGAAGAAGCCCGTGATAAAGTGATGATGGGTCCTGAACGACGGTCTCGTGCCATCTCCGAAAAAGAAAAGAAAAATACGGCTTACCACGAAGCAGGTCATGCCCTGGTCGCAAAACTCATCCCGGGTTCTGACCCTATTCATAAAGTCACCATTATCCCCCGTGGGATGGCTCTGGGATTAACGTCCTACCTCCCCCAGGAAGAAAGCCTTAGTCCGATGAAGAATGACCTGATGAACGACATCGTCATTCTCTACGGAGGCCGGGTCGCTGAAGAACTGGTTTTCAGTGATGCTTCTACGGGTGCCAGCAATGACATCAAGCGTGCCACTCAGCTGGCGACTCGGATGGTGTGTGAATGGGGAATGAGTGCGAAACTTGGTCCCATGACTTTTGGACACAGAGAAGAACATGTTTTCCTGGGTCGCGAAATTTCCAAGTCTAATGATTACTCCGAAAAAACAGCGATTGAGATAGATGGTGAAGTTCGTTTGATCATCGACGGCAGTTATCAAAAAGCACGCCAGTTACTCGGCGATAATTTGGATAAACTGCATGCGTTGGCAGAAGCCCTGTTGGAACGGGAAACGCTGGACGCCGATGATGTGGACAAACTGTTACGGGGCGAAATCCTGGACCCTATGGTTCAGAATAAGACGGAAGATGCCCCACCGAAAGACAATTCGGAGATCATCACCGAGAATGTTCCAGACCCTCCAGATTCGGACATTGCTCCTCATACCCAGCCTGCATAAAATATGTGCAGACCCCGGAATCGGGACAAAATAATACTGAACAGGAAAACGGGACATTCAACTGAATGCCCCGTTTTGTTTTAATCAATAATCGAAAGGATAACCGGAACATGGACCTCGGCACCCTGTTAAAAAGTCATCGAACTCTGGTAATGGGTATTTTGAATATCACTCCGGATTCCTTCTCTGATGGCGGACAGTACAATCAAGTCAATGCCGCGATTGAGCACGCTCTGCAAATGAAATCCGACGGTGCCGACATCATTGATATTGGTGGAGAATCCACACGACCCGGCGCTTCTCCTGTGTCTCTGGAAGAAGAAATTAAACGAGTGATTCCGGTTGTGGAAGCCCTTAAAAAGAAAGTTGATATACCGTTATCCATTGATACGGTCAAACCAGAAGTTGCCCGGCTGGCACTTGAAGCAGGGGCGACACTGATCAACGACATATCCGCCGGGGGAACGGATACCCTCATGGCCGAAGTTGTTGCAAAACATAAAGCGTGGGTCTGCCTAATGCATATGCAGGGAGAACCCAGAACCATGCAGGCGAATCCACACTATGATGATGTCGTAATGGAAGTTCGGGAGTTCCTCTCCGACCGTGCATCACAGTTTATAAAGTCAGGAGTCCTTTCCGATAAAATTATTTTGGACCCCGGAATCGGATTTGGGAAAACGGTGGAACATAATCTGACTTTGTTAGCACAACTGGACAGTTTTGTCTCACTGGGATTCCCGATACTGGTGGGATTGTCCCGAAAATCTTTTCTGGGAAAACTGACTGGGATTGATAACCCTGCTGAAAGATTATTGCCGGGAATCGCCGCCAATACGGTGTCGGTTTGGAATGGTGCTAAAATAGTTCGTGTTCATAATGTTAAAGAAACAGTCACCGCACTAAAGGTGGCTGATGCTTTATTGCGCTACAGAAAGGCGATATGTTAAGCGAACTTTTATACATATTCAAGAGCCTTCGCATACTGGATGTTCTGGACATCCTGATAGTCACCCTTTTGTTTTATTCGGCCTTCCGATTCATTCGCGGAACACGTTCGCAGACTGTCATCCAGGGATTAGTTTTAGTCATTGTTCTGACCCTGATTATTTCCGCCTTCGCTGCGAATTTCCAACTGGCCACTCTCTCCTGGATTTTGGAAAAATTCTGGGCAGTCTTTATTGTGGCCCTGGTCGTTGTTTTCGCACCAGAGATTCGAAGAGGTGTCGCACAACTGGGACAACGCCGACTGTTCCGCCGCTTTTTCAAAGCGGAACAACAGGTATTTATTGAGATAGTTCAAGCGGCACAGACATTGTCCAAACGCAAAATTGGAGCGTTGATTGTTATTGAACGAGAAAGCAGTCTGGCAGAATATGCGGCGAACGGGGTCGAACAGGATGCAAGAGTAAACGCGGAACTCATCATTTCCATCTTCATGCCGTATTCACCTTTACACGATGGTGCTGTAATTATTCAGGGGAACCGAATCTCTTCCGCATCAGTTCTGTTACCGCTCAGCCAACAAGAAAATTTGAGTCGGGACCTGGGCTCCCGCCATCATGCCGCACTGGGGATTACGGAAGAATCCGATGCCGCTGTGGTGGTGGTTTCGGAGGAAACCGGCACCATCTCTTTTGCGCAGAATGCTGAACTCATTCGTGGACTGGATGCGACCGACCTCCGGAAGAAACTCCAGGAATTATATGGTTACACCGAAGAAGAGGAGAAGTCATGATTCGGTCAGGTCGCAGTGAATTGGGACTACTTGGCCTTTCCTTCATGATAGCCTTGGCCCTGTGGTTAAATGTGTCCCTGAATCGTGAGGGGACCCTTGCTGAGAAGCGGCTTGTAAATGTGCCCGTCCTGGTCACAGGAGCGGAAGATAATGTGCAGTACGTCCTTCGACCCTCAGAGGTGGATATCACTCTGCAGGGAGCACCTAATGCGCTTTCACGGGCCCATGCAGAAGAGATTCAGATTCAAGTCAATGTGAACGGTCTTAAAGAAGGTCGTTATAGTTTGTATCCCCGATATCGAATGAACGATCCCTCAGGACCACACATCAGCCGAATCTATCCGGAAAAAATTGAAGTAACCGTACGACGCACAGACCATCGACCCTGATTATTAATAACAAGCGAGGTATATAGATATCATGTCCAAAAAACTAAATGTAAACATTGATCATATAGCAACATTGCGACAGGCCCGGCTGGGACGCGAACCAGACCCCGTATATGCGGCAGGGATTGTTGAATTGGCCGGAGCCCATGGGATCACCATCCATCTTCGGGAAGACCGAAGACACATTCAGGATCGCGATGTACGCCTCATTCGACAGGTGACCCAGAGTAAATTGAACCTGGAGATGGCTGCTACGGAAGAAATGCTAACCATCGCAGCAGAGGTTAAGCCCGAATGGTGTACCCTGGTCCCAGAGAAAAGACAGGAACTTACGACCGAAGGCGGACTGAATGCGGCTGGACTGAAAGACTCCCTGACTGAGGCGGCCAAACGTCTTCATGATGCCGGAATACTGGTCAGTCTTTTTGTTGACCCCGAAATGGAACAGGTGGATGCCTCCCGCAACATCGGAGCAGACTTCATTGAAATCCATACCGGGACCTATGCGAATGTGTTTGGGACTTCACGGGAAGAAGAAGAGTTTCGGAAAGTGGCCGCGGCCGCAAAGCGTGCGAATGACCTTGGAATCCGCGTCAATGCCGGACACGGATTAAATTATCTGAACATCTCCCGCATGGTGGAGATTGATGAGATTGAAGAGTTTTCTATCGGACATTCGATTATGTCCCGCGCCATCTTCACAGGATTAGATATGGCTATCCGAGATATGTTGTCCCTGATTTAGTACACGATTATAATTAGCCATGAAAAAAGCCGGTCCCTTATGAGACCGGCTTTTGTTTTAATTTCGGTTATTTAGATATTATCAATACTGGTACTGTGACGGGCCTTCTTAAGGAACAGATAATACAGGAAAATCAGGTCCAGTTTTGCACCCCGCAGAAAATTGGTCAACAGCCCCAGGAAATGAATCTTATAATATTCCCGCCTGCGCCAATAAACCTTAGTACGGCCCCAGAACCATTTTATATGGACTCGGGTATCATAGCCCCGGAATGAAAAGATATTCATCTTCCGAATGTAGTACCAGCGTTTCAAATCGCCCGTCGTTGGGACTTTCGCCCGGAGGATACGATACTCTTCAACTAAGCGTTTCTCACGCTCAGACCGGATGCGTGTGGCCAGCCAGACTTCTTCCATCTCAAGGAAAAGGTTCCAGTAGCCCTTCATGTGGGCCTTAAAATCCTTGAACCGTCGAATCAAATGTTTGAGACGGCCCTCAACAGGATACCCAGCGCGCCGGTCAGTACGATCTTTCAACCGATAGAATCCGGCAATCATCGGGTGGTCTAATTCAATATAGATGGAGGATTTATACCAAAGGAAATTCATGAATACGCGCCAGTAGGTTGTTTCCGTCTGCCGGGATAAAATGGCCTTCATATTTTCTTTCGAATAGAAGGTTGACCAGGCATCACGGTAAGCTCTCATCCATGTGTCCGCCGTAAAATTCGGATGTGGTGTCGTGACATGGAACGAGTCATACCGGTTGTAATCGGTTTCGATTGGAGTACCTTTTTCAATACAGTGTTTATGGTCTTCAGAACCCGGCAGCGGCGTCAAAATAAAGAAAGACGCCTGGTCCACTTTCACTTCATTCATTAGAGTCTGAATATCGTGATGCGTGGAATCCGGTGAATCAAAGGGGAATCCAATGATATACCCAACATGAGTATTAATACCCGCATCTCGCCAGCTCTGGATCATGTGGGCGTAATCCTGAACTTTATTCTGTTTCTTACCCGCCAGTTCAATGTTTTTCGGGTTGATGGATTCCATGCCGATGAAAACCTGCGTACAACCCGCCTCTTTCGCTTTTTCCAGGAATCCCGGAATCTTATACGACAGAACATCCACCTGCATCATAAAGAAAATAGCAATATCTTCTTCATTGCGGAGACGAATCAACCCGTCGAATATTTCCTCCCAAAACTTGTTTCTGGAAAAGTTATCATCCGTGAAAAAGTAATAATTCACTTTTCTCTGGTGATAATTATCACGAATGGCATGGAGAACACATTCCGGTGACCGATTTCTCATAACCCGGCCCTGAACATTAATGATGGTACAGAATGAACAGGCAAACGGACATCCTCGACCACAGTCGATAGTACCAAAATTCGTAAAGGCAAAATGTTTTAAGTAACCCGGATTGACCACGGGGATAGGTTCGACAGAAATATCCGGCATATCCTTCAAGCAATTATAGATGGGCTGGAGCTTATGTTCCCAGGCATCTTTCAGGATAGAAGCCCATTTGTGCTCAGCTTCACCTGCAAAGACACTGACTCCGGCATCCATCAATTCCTGAATTTCCGGAGTGGGATTCTGGAACATGGCCATCTGACCGGAGACATGGAATCCGCCGATAATGACATCCACCCCAAGCTTTCGGAAAGATTTTGCCAAATCCGAAGCACGCGGGAACTGGTTTGATTGAACACCGACCAGGGCCACAAGAGCCTGTTGGTGGTCTCCCTTATTGAGTTTTGCCAGTTTCGGCACATTCAAGTCATGGACAAAATCGTCATATGAATGAATAACTAACTCAACATCTTCACCGAGGAGTTTTTTGCGTTGGACCGCTTCCGTTAAACCATGCAGACAAGCCAGGGTATTGCTGGGTAATACGCCCCGGATAAACCGAATGACGTATCCCTCATCATCATACTTCGAAGGCTTGATCAATATGATGTGGAATTTCTTTTTCAATGTTTTCATTATTTTCCTGTCTCCTCAGTGATACCTGTCGGGACTTACAGTTGATAGACAATATCCTTTTTAAGGATAAATATGCGTCTTTGCGAGCCGACCGGCCATTTGAGAAGTATTTTTATAATCTAACGCAAATCTCACCTCTTATCAAGATAAATCGGTCCATATAAAAACCTCAGGTCCCCTGTAAGGGAACCTGAGGCATGATAATAACTTATATCAATTTTAGTACAAAGCCCATTCAGATACGGACAATTCCGGATCTGTACCGGTAGCATAACCAGTGGCATAGGCGGTGCTCTGTCCACCACGCCACATCTTAAACTGACCGTTGCCCAGATAGACTACGGAACTGTAATAATTACGGGCTGCATTCCAGGTACCTGCAGCACCTACGGAACCCACTGTAGTAGCAGGAGATTCCTTCATGGTCCAGGTATTGCCATCTGTGGATACTAAATAATGGATCTTGGTATTGCTTTCATCAGCCCACATGCGATAGTCATTAGCACCCACCTTCACAATAGAGGTCGGCTTAATGCTGATAGCGGTGGATAAACTCACCGTTAAACCTGTGGAACTGAAAGTATAACCATTATAAGAAGTCATGTGGCAAAGGGTGTTGTTGGCACCATAATACAGATGATAGACTCCACCATCCAACAAAACAGCATGACCTTCATTCCATGCACCTAAGGTTAAACAATAGGTATCATCAGAGAAGGTAACACCATCCGCAGACTGAGCAAAGCGCAAATCCATATTATCCGTATTGGAGTTATACCAGATTTTGTAGGGCTTGGCATCAGCACTGTTGTATAAAACAGTGGTACGACCCGCACGAACGGTGGTCGCTAAACCAACTACTGCCTGTGATGTAGCATTCCAGGTAATACCATCGGCAGATGAATTGGTAGCCAAAATTCTTGTACCGTCCACATCATACCAGATCTTATAAGCATTAGCGCCAAAAGCTGGATTATAAACGACAGCCGGCATATAAGCCCGAGCGCCTGTAGAATGCAGGTTAAGCGGATTGCTGGCATAATCGGTCCATGTAATGACCTGATTTCCAGCAAACGCCATAACAGCTAATGAAGCTGCCATTACTATACTCATTAATTTTCGCATCGAATTTCACCTCATTCCCTATTAGAGTGTTGCAAATGTAATGAGAAGTTAACATAAAAGTAACATAATATAAAGATAGAAATTGGTTCGAATATATAAAAATCGTTGCCAGACGAGATACCAAATCAAAAGAGAAGTCAATATTTTTGAATTTTAGTTTGAGCACTCAGCGGACGAATGGGGATTTAACCATTGATTTTATTGGGATTAGTTACTACAATGAAGTTTAGTTGATAAATTTTAATTTTAGTAGCGATAAAAGAACTGAAATTTCTGATGTGCTTAGGTTTTAGATGTTACAAAATCATATAAAAAGGCCAAAACATCTGTTTTTAAGATAGCAACCAGACGGAATTTGAAACGAAGAATCCACGGAGCCACTCGGAGCAAGTCCGTGGATGGTTCGTTTGACAGCGAACCTTTTGACGGTTCTGGAATATGTTATAATCCGATAAAACATTATGTCTGAAGAGTTTCAATACAATCCATTAATAGCGGCCCCACCGGCCGCAGGCCATCTCCGGTTAGTTCCCCTGGGCGGATTAGGGGAAATCGGAATGAATATGATGGTCTATGAATATGGGGATGAAATAATCGTCATTGATTGTGGGGTCATGTTTCCGGGTGAAGATACTCCGGGAGTGGACCTGATTATCCCCGACACTAGTTACCTCGAAGAACGAAAAGATAAGGTCAAGGCTTTTGTTATCACCCATTGCCATGAAGACCATATTGGAGCTTTGCCTTATATTTTGCCGAAATTTGACTGCCCCGTGTATGGAACGAAGTTAACACTGGGACTGATACAACCCAAATTAAAAGAACACAAACTGCTGGGTGTATTAGATTTACAGATTATCAAACCTCGCGACATGGTCCAGGTCGGAGAGTTTATGCTGGAGTTTATCCGGGTAACTCATTCGACGGTGGATTGTATCGGAATCGCCGTTCATACCCCCATCGGTACGATAATGCACACCGGAGATTTCAAGATTGACCCAACCCCGGTAGATGATGAAAAAACGGATATTTTTACCCTGTCCCGGTTGGGTGAATCTGGAGTCCTGGCCCTTTTATCTGACTCAACCAATGTCGAAAAAGAGGGATACACCCTTTCTGAACGGGAATTAGGGGATAACTTCGATCAAATATTTGCTAATGCAAAGGGGCGCATCATTGCCGCCACTTTCTCCTCCAATATTCATCGGGTACAGCAGCTCATCGACACCGCTATGAAATATGAACGCCGCGTAATCTTCGCGGGACGGTCGATGGTCAGCAATATTCGGATCGCCGATGAATTGGGATATATGAATTTTCCCTCAGGGATACAGGGTACCTTAAATGATATCCACACCCTGCCCGATAATCGAATCCTGTTGATAACTACGGGAAGTCAGGGTGAAGCCATGAGTGCCCTGTCTCGGATTGCTTTGGATGACCACAAGCATGTAGAAATCATGGAAGGTGATACCGTCATCATTTCCGCTCGAGTAATTCCGGGGAATGAAAAGTCGATTGCACGCATTATTAATGACCTTTACCGCCGTGGTGCTGAAGTCATCTATGAACGTGTGTCTGAGGTCCATGTATCCGGACATGCCAGCCAGGAAGAACAGAAATTAATGCTCAATCTGGTTAAACCCAAAATGTTTATTCCGATTCACGGAGAATACAGACATCTTGTTCGGCACGCCCAATTGGCGATTAAGTGTGGAGTAGATCCGGACCGTGTCCAGGTCATTGAAAATGGAGATGTCGTGGAATTAACCGACGACACTCTGGAAGTCGTTGGACATACTTCATCCGGCCGTGTTTTTGTGGATGGTAAGGGTGTGGGCGATGTTGAAGATGAAGTCATTCGAGACCGCCGACATCTGGCTGAGGATGGATTCTGTATCGTTACCGTGGCACTAAACCGCCACACCGGAGAAATCATCAGCCCTCCAGAAGTCACCACCCGCGGTTTTATTGTGGAGGAAGCCTTCGCAGAACTTATTGCACAGGCTGAACAATCGGCCAAAGACACATTGGAAACGATTGAACCTGCTATCCGAAAAGATAATTCCGCACTCCAGGAAGCGCTCTCCCGTGCTGTTAAAAAGTATCTGTTCAAACAAACCAACCGCCGCCCGATGGTGCTGACCAATATTGTTGAGTTATAACATAAGATAGTGATTGACCTACTCTGAGGAAAGTATGGCTGTTCAACCCAATAAACGAAAATCATTGAATCAAAAACCCGTTGAACCAGAACATAAAGACAAACTCAAACGAGAAGTCTTTGCTATCCTCTATTTTCTGTTAGCCGCACTTCTGCTCCTCTCCCTGTTCACAGAGATACTGGAACTGCCATGGATGGGCGCTGTCGGGCATACTGTCGGGTTTGGGATTTTCTATGTATTCGGGAGGGTTTCATCTTTTGTGTTGGCGGGACTCTTGATTTTATGGGGAGTAGGCCAGTTCAGAGAATGTCCGGAATCGACTGAGAGCCGCCGGTTACTCCGGTTTCTGGGCGCTCTGTTGATGTTGATTTCCTTATGCACTCTATTGGCATTGCCCTTCGACCCCAAGGTAAATAAAATTTTACACTTCCAGTTTGGAGGTTTGATTGGCGCTTACATTACCTATGAAATCGGTATCGCCCAGTGGCTGGGCCCAGTGGGTTCTTACTTAGTGACAGGTGCTGCATTCCTGGTAGGATTTGTACTAACCACCGAATTCCTCATCTCTGTCTTTTTCTCTGACCTGAAGTGCCGATTAAAAGAACGCAAAGAACTTAAAGCCGCTGCCGCCATAGCCACGCCAGAACCGAAAAAGACCCGGGAGAAAAAAGAAGCTGCACCGGTTGTGGTTCCCGTTGAGGATGACCCACCGTTTGATGCGGATGACGAGGAAGTTGATTTGGAGGATATCGCCCTCCCCTCCGAACTTGATCAGGGACCTCGGATTATTCTCGAAGATGAAAAAAGGCAGGTACTGCGAACCCCTGTCAGACCACCGAATGTCGATGTTGAAAACGGCGAGTATGTTCTGCCGCCGCTGGACTTATTAAAAGAGCCACCTGCGGGCGAAGCCGAACGAAGCTCCCGGGATGATTTAGAGAAAGAGTCCCGTAAACTCGAAGAAACTCTGGCAAGTTTTAATATTGAGGCCCGCGTGATGGAGGTGAATCAGGGGCCCACCGTCACCCGATATGAGCTCCAGTTGGCTCCCGGTGTAAAGCTTAGTTCTATTTCCTCACTTCAGAATGATATCGCCCTCTCGATGCGCGCCAGTCATGTCCGAATCGCTCCCATTCCGGGTAAATCAGCCGTCGGTATCGAAGTCCCGAACCGGTCGCCCAGTCCGGTGTTCCTGCGTGAGATTCTGGACACAGACGCCTTCCTGAAGGTCAAATCGAAACTTGCTTTTGGTGTCGGCAAAACAATTTCCGGAGAGCCGCATGTGGCGGACCTGACCCGAATGCCCCACTTACTGATTGCGGGCACGACCGGTTCAGGAAAGTCAGTTTGTCTCAACGGAATCATTGCCAGTATCCTCTTTAGAGCCATGCCAGATGAAGTAAAATTCATCATGATTGACCCGAAGAAGGTGGAGTTATCTATCTTTGCCGAAATACCTCACCTGATGACGCCTATCGTGACTGAAGCAAAGAAGGCGGCGGCCGCACTCAAATGGGCCGTACTGGAGATGGAGCGCCGATACTCTCTCTTTGCAGACCTGTCAGTCAGGGACATCGACAGTTATTATGACCTGATTAACCAAATGAAAAAAGAAGGCCGGGATCCGATGGATAATCCTGCCGGAATCCCTCTGCAACAAATGCCGTTACTGGTTGTAGTTATTGATGAATTGGCAGACTTGATGATGGTCGCCCGTGCGGATGTAGAAGATATGATATGTAGGTTGGCCCAGATGGCCCGCGCTGTGGGTATTCACCTGGTCATTGCCACACAGAGACCGTCTGTAGATGTTATTACGGGTCTCATAAAAGCGAATTTCCCCTCAAGAATAGCTTTCCAGGTATCGAGCCGAATCGATTCCAGAACCATTTTAGATTCGATGGGGGCAGAAGCCCTGATTGGACGGGGAGACATGCTGTTTGCTCCCGGCGGACTTCCAAAACCCGTTCGGTTACAAGGAGCCTATGTCTCAAATACGGAAATCCAGGGAATCTGTGATTTCATACGAGCGCAGCGGCCTGCTCAGTATGTTGTCCCAACTATAGAGTCCATTGATAACGGAAATGATGGAGGAATGGCTGGCAGTGAAGACAGAGACGTTCTGTATGATGAAGCCTGCAAGATAGTCCGCAAGACGCAACAAGCCTCCGCCTCCTTACTTCAGACTCACTTAGGAATCGGATACCCACGGGCACGGAAAATAATCGAACAAATGGAAAGAGACGGACTGGTTGGGCCCATGCGTGGGTCCAAACCTCGGGAGATTCTGATTGCCGAGCCGGATGACATGGAGTAAGTGAATCAATGGGATTTCTAAAATTTGAATTTGTAGATTTAAACCTTCAACCATTATTACGAAAGTATCCTATTCGGCGGATAACCTGTCTGGAACCCAATTTTCCAGAGGGGGCTATGGACATGGCACCCTTACAAGTGATGGTGGAATTCGAACACGGTCATTTTTTAGGAGAGATTTTCCATGAACTCGAAGAGGAGTTGTGTCAGTTCTATGGACGAAAGGTGATTTTATTGACTCCGAATCTCCAAAATCCCCCCTATCGCGGATAATCGCAGAATCAGTCGTTATAGTCCATATCTTGAAAGACAATTACATTATCCGGAAGAACCTCTGTTTCGACTTTGATATAACGCGCTGCAAAACCCTTACTTTTTATGATACACAGTCCCTGCCCATCAATTAGCTCGCGCGGCTCATCCGTAGTCCCCAGAGATTTGAATTTCCTGTTATCCTGAGCCACGAATACTTTTGCCGGACTACTTCCCATCGGCCCATAAATCCACACGGAAGCAAGATGCGGAAACGTTTCACCCAGGTCCAGGATTGTAGTAGGTCTGGGTTTACCCGATTGTGCTTTCGGTTTATTTCGGGAGATGTTACACAAATAAGTATCATGGACCCCGTTGAGATAATCTTTATATTCCGAATAGCGTAAGGCCTGTTCCCAACCCGCCGACGGACTGAGACTGTCGAGAAATTCCCACGATAATAATCCGGTCACATAGGGTTCCACCGCTTTAATCTGACGAGTTATCCGGCCCAAGGATGCCGGTTCCGGAAAACCGACCCCGTTGAATAGTTCCACATCTGACCAGAGTGTGCGGTGGTTTTCCTGACAGGCGATTTGGAGGCTGTGGAAATAGGCCGGCATGGTGTCCCAGTCGGCATGGTCCACCCCAATACCATCCTGGACAGCCAGATGCGACAACGCCGGACACGCCGCCAATACTTGATTCCACCAGGTCCCATATTCTTCCGGGGCCCGCACCCGGTCATTAAAAGAAGGGGACAGCAGGATAAACTTTTCAGGTGAAAGTTTGTTCAAATGATTGGTCAGAGGCAACAGGAATTTAGTGATGAGTTTTTTCTGTTTATCAGGGGAAATCCAGTTCAAATTATCAATCTCTTCGGGAATATACCATCCCTTCCAAGACGGATGAGATTGATAGATGCGATGTAAATCATCCGCAACCGACACACTCTTTTTCAAAACATCTTTCAGTGTCGTTGGATTAACCGTGAACCATTCTTCCTCGGACTCATAGAGACCGAGCCAGATATCCAAATTCATCTCATCAGCAATAGACATGATTAATTCTATGGGATTACCGGTTGAGTTAAATTCACTCAGTGAACAGTTCTGATAATAGGCGTCTGTTTTTGATATAGCCCTGTTGAGAACAGCGGTTTTCATGCCCAGATTCTTGAAAAAAACAAACTCCCGCTGCCACCGGTCTTTTGACCATTGGCAGTTGACTGGATTTAACGCAATAAATGACCCGTCAAGAGGCCGAACACCCTCAATTGGATAATATCCATAATCTAAAGTCATACAAAATGTCCCATAAAACACATGACATATCAGGAATTTTGGTAGATAAAGGTAGGCGCAAACCGGTACAACATGGCAACCAGGTCCCTATCCCATCGCACTCAAAATTGTCTTAATGTCCATATAATTAAAGGATTAAACTGACTTTTCGTCAACCCCTACCGGAGTAATTCTTTTATTGACCGGGTTTCAATCCTGCACATATCCCCCTATGGTAAAATTGATATACAAGTCTATTACGCGAGGTAATCGCCCCGTGATCGAACGTTACACAACTCCTGAAATGCGGCAACTATGGACTGAAGAGAGCAAGTGTCAGTACTGGCTCGAGGTCGAACTTGCCGTGTGTGATGCCTGGGCCAAACGTGGCCAAATTCCTGCCAAAGACCTCAAAATCATCAAGAAAAAAGCTGCTTTCAATATAAAGAGAGTGGAAGAGATTGAGGCCAAAGTCAAACACGATGTCATCGCCTTCCTGACCAACGTCAATGAACATGTGGGCCCCTCCGGCCGATATATCCACATGGGTATGACGTCCAACGATATGTTGGATACAGCACAAGCGTTGCGAATGAAAAAATCCGCCGATTTGATTCTGGAAGAGGTGGACAAGTGTATCGAGATACTGGCGTCTCAAGCTGAGAAATACAAATACACCCTCCAAATGGGCCGTTCTCACGGTGTTCATGCGGAACCCATCACCTTTGGAATGAAGATGGGGATGTGGTGCAACGAAATGATTCGAAACCGGGAACGGTTGGAACGGGCCAAAGAAACGGTTGCCTGCGGCAAGATTGCCGGTGCCGTAGGAACTTACGCCGCCATCCCGCCCGATATCGAAGCGGAAGTGTGCAAGTCTCTGGGAATAACCGCCGAACCTATTTCAAATCAGGTCGTCCAGAGAGACCGTCACGCCGAATACCTCAACACCCTGGCTATCACCGCCGCCACTATTGAGAAAATAGCCCTTGAAATCCGTCATTTGGAACGGACTGAGGTCTTGGAAGCCGAAGAACCTTTCAGCAAGGGGCAAAAAGGCTCCTCAGCAATGCCTCACAAGCGAAATCCTGTCACCTGTGAACAACTTTGCGGTTTAGCCCGTTTGGTTCGTACAAACGCATTGGCGGGGATTGAGAACATTGCCCTCTGGCATGAACGAGACATCTCCCACTCCTCTGTTGAACGAGTGATTTTACCCGACTCCACCACACTGGTGCATTATATGCTCCGAAAAATCAACTGGGTGGTGGGTGACCTTCTGGTCTATCCAGAAAATATGGCCAAAAACATGGAGAAGTCCATGGGTCTGGTTTACTCACAGCAGGTACTGCTTGCCTTGATCAAAAAAGGAATGACCCGGGAAGATGCTTACGCTCTGGTACAGAAAAATGCCATGAAGTCCTGGTCTGACAAGATTCCTTTCTATGAACTTCTGACGGCAGATTCTGAAATTAAAGATAAATTAACCGATAAAGAACTCAAAGCATGCTTTGATCCAAAAATATTCACCAAACAAGTGGATAAAATTTTTAAAAAACAGGTGTGGTCTCATGGAAGCAAAACAAGGAAATAAACTGTACGAAGGCAAGGCCAAAATTGTCTATGAAACAGACAATCCTGATTTATTCATTCAGCATTTCAAAGATGATGCCACAGCTTTCGATGGCAAGAAAAAAGGCACTATCGGCGATAAGGGAGTATGTAATAACAAAATCTCATCTGCCTTATTCACGATGCTGGCAGAACAGGGTATCCCCAACCATTTTGTCAAAATGTTGTCTGACCGGGATATGCTGGTAAAGAAGCTCCAGATTCTTCCGTTGGAAGTCATCGTTCGGAATATTGCCGCCGGCAGTCTTACCGCACGGCTGGGTATCCCCGAAGGTCAGGACCTTCCCCATCCGATTTTGGAATATTGCTATAAAAATGACAGCCTGCATGACCCCCAAATCAATAAATATCATGCACTGGCCATGAATCTGGCCACCGAAGAACAGATGGCACTGGTGGATAAATACTCCTTCAAAATCAATGAGATTCTGAAGAAATTCTTTGCTGAAAAAGGCCTGTTACTGGTTGATTTTAAACTGGAATTCGGTGTCCATAAAGGTGAAGTCATCCTCGGTGATGAAATCTCCCCGGATACTTGCCGGTTCTGGGATGCCGTGACCCGGGAAAAACTCGATAAAGACCGTTTCCGTCGGGACCTTGGGAATGTCGAAGAGGCTTATCAGGAAATCCTGAAACGCGTTTCCAAATAACATAAACAGATAATTCGACCCAACACACTGGAGAGAAGATTCGTCTTCTCTCCAGTTTTTTTATATTACTTTCCAGATTCTAATCATTAACCATATTTTCTACCCATTTGGAACGAAGCAGAAACGAACCGGGTACGGACTTGCTCGGAGCTGCTCCGTGGATGATTCGTCATAAAACAGGATAACCTGCATAAAAAATGGGCTGATGCCATAAAGACATCAGCCCGTTGATTTCTAAGTCGTTAGATTATTTCATGGCGGTCATGCCGAGAAGAATCGGGCACGCCATCGTGTTGTCCGAAGTCAATACAACAGAAGTTATGGGTTTAGAAGGATTCGGATTAGTCCAGACCCAGTGTTTCACGCTGGCATTCTCACCTGACGGAGTTTTGGACTTCCAAGCCACTCTGATTCCAGGAGCCACCCGGGTATCAGTAAAACTCCAGATGTTTTTGTTATAAATCAACGGTTCAACAAACTGGGTTCCATCGGCATATTGAACAATCACACTTCCGACTTTGGCGCCATCCAATTCCCGGAATCCTGCAGTCAACAGGAAATGCAATTCTGTCGCCGTATCGTTGGGGACCGGAATAGTAACCGAGGTGGGATAGGTTCCCTTTGGATTCATGCGGCCTGCCAATACAACAGCCCCTTCCTTACGACCATCTGTAGGAGTGACTTTGATCATTGTATTGTTATAAGACCAATTTCTCTGAGGAAAGTCCCGAAGGTCAAGGGTTGGCCCCATTCCCATAAATCCAGTACCTTTGTTGTCATCAGCAAGGCTGCGGTTATACAGTGGCGTTAAATCAAATAACCGGCCGGGTTTATCGCCCAGATAAACAGGTTTTCTCTTCCAGGTATCAAAGAAGATTTGAGCCGGGTCAAAAGGCAGGTCTTCAACGGGGGAAACATCTCCGGACCAGGTGTAATGAGAGGCCAGAATGTAGCACCAGTATTGATATGCAGCTTCTTCACTGTCCAGATTCATATCACGGCCGGCCCATGTGGTCTGGACATGGCCAAGCGATTTGGTGCTGATGGCTGCCAGTGCCAGATTTCTGACATCATAGGGCATGTACCAGGAGCACGGTAAAACATCCTTGAATCCTGCTTCCTTAAAGATGGTGAAGGATTTGTATTCATTGATGGGCGCCGGTGCATAGTGCCAGTCCGCCATCACATACGATTTATCAATATGTTCTCTTGCCCAGATAGCGGCTTCACGAGTCTTGGCATTACAGGCATCCGGCCCTTCATCGTTATAGAGGTACATATCCGCCCAGGTCATGGGGGTGATATTTCTCGCTTTGAGCCAGACAGCCAGACGGTTCAATTCATCCACACACAGTTCCAAATTCGTTTTCGGCTGAGGAAGATGAGAGCATACTGTCTGTCCATCCAGGTTTACTTCACTGACGGCACAGTTGAAATATTTGGGTTTCATCAGCTGGATGGCTTCATCATAGATGTCCAGCATCAGTTCATAGGCCTTGGGTTTCATCATACAGTAAACTTCCCGGTTGGTAGTCGATTCCAGGAGGTCCGTATTCTGTCCATTGTTGAACATATAATCCGTATGACCCAGAGCGCAAATAACAGGTATCATCTCTAAATAATTATCCTTGGCGGTTTGAACCACTTTTTTAGCATCGGACATACTCATCCCATAGACATTGTTATGGAGTTCGGGATGCCGGTCCCAATGAAGAGCTTCACAGTTCCACATGAGATTGTTGGATTTCCAACGGGCAATCAATTCTTTTACACCCTTTGCCTGTTGGTCACCCTTATTCATTCCGGGATACCAGTGAATAGCTCTCATTCCGAGGGTGGGATAATCTTTGACTGTCCCGGATTTCAGGAACACCCGAGTTGGACCGTATCCGACCATCTGTTTCAGGCTCTGTAATCCATAAAAAGCACCCTGCTCTGTCTTCGCCCCAACCAATACCCGGGTCTCACCTGCCTGCAGGCTATATCCTTCGGAATGACTCGGAAGTTCTCCCGTCTGGGCTTTCAGTTCCTTCAGCGCGGAATCATTACATCCTTCATATCCCAACACAATCACGGAACCTGCATCACGACCGGGTTTCCAGTCCTGTTTCAGGATTTTAGGATTCATCCCATAAACAAATTTCAATTCCGTAGTCCAGTCTTCCACAGCCTTTACGATTTTCCTGGAGGCCTTCTTACCGACATAAATTTTGGTCCCGGAATACAGGGGCATAGTGCCTTTTCCCCAGACCAAAGATTTCGGCTGTGGGGTAATGTAGGTCGGAGTATAGTTTGGCTCATAGGCATTGTCTGTCACAACAGAATGGATTTCCTTTGTAATATTTCCTGCCGCGGTGGCAAACTTCATCTCTTTGGGGAATTGTACAGACATCGAGAAATGATAGGTGGAGCTCTGTGCCACATCATCCCCTAACCTGCCCATCCAGAAGATAGGATTGTTGTTCATGGACCAGCGGGCCTTCCGATAATCCATCAATATGAATTTATCAAAGTCCCGGGATTTGAAGGTAACAGTTCCCAGTTTCGAATCCATATCCAAAGTATTGAAATTATTCACCAGCATACATTCTTCAAAGGTGGCAATATCTTTGGACCGGGGAGAATAGGGAACGGTATCGACAGCATATCCTTTTTCGGTGTTGGCGCGCAGGGGATATCCAAAAAACGGGACCATTGGGATTTCACCCATCGTCAGTTCAAAGGTGGCATCTTGTGAGGGATTCGAGTAATTAAAGGCGACATCCACATGATAGATATTATCTTTCTGGAGAGTATGGATTTCACGGCCGATTAGGGTCTTCCCCGGACCAAATTCTTTTTTATACATGAATATCAAGATGATTTTATCGGGGTCCCGTTCGATTCTGACCTGATCAAAAAAGGCAGTATCTAACGTATAGTTATAAATCGGACCGGACCAGCCGGGACGAACTATCCATAAATTAAAGCCCTTCAGGAAGGTTACACCATGTGCTGACAGGTTTGCCCCATCATTTGGCATATAGGAGAATTTCAGGTCACCTATCGACTCTGTCAGCCTGGGGGTGGCTTGTTTCGACTGCGACACCGCCAGGGTTGGCAACAAGCACGCAGCCGCCACCCATAATTTCCAATTCATAATATCCATCTCCTCATAAAAAATAATAAAATACCTATCTCCCGACAGAGAGATAACGCCTATCATTTTACCCTATCTGAAAGAGATTCCTCATAGAATCTAAACCAAAGACAGGATTTGTAAAGATTAATTCACCGGAGAACCTCTAAATATGGTAAAAAAGTAAAACAAACCATCAAAATTGACCGGACCCAACATGAACCTGGAATCTATAAAAATCAGCAGGATACAAATAATCATCACCGCCGTTTTGGGACTGTGGGCTTGCCTTTTAATGTCACAGTACTTTCCGCATTATTCCCTGTATCCCGCGGTCATTACCCGGTTCAACCTGGTCCCGGGTTCGTGGTTAGTTCAAAATGGGTTGGTGATTTTGACGGGGTTAGGGATATTGGCACTCACTGTCGCAAGAGCTTCAGTGATGGGACACTTCATCAGCCGGTTTTTGGGCCTTGAGAAAGAAGCCCCAGAGTTATCACTGGGACTGGGATTACTCGCCTCAGCCTGGGTCGTTATGGGAGTCAGTCTCCTCGGTTTATCCCGAAGATGGATATGGCTCATCATCCTGGTTGTCGGTGGATTGTTATGGGTCTGGCTGCTGACTCGATCCAACAAGCCTTCCTTCCTGACAAAGTCATGGTGGGCATCAAATCTTAGAAGCGGGCTATTCTGGATTGTCGGGATACCGGTGTTGGTCTCACTGGCAATCGCCTTGAGTCCTGTCACGGAATCAGATGCCTTAAGATATCATTCCGCTCTCCCCAGTCTTATTCATCAACAGGGTGGATATTTCGATTATCCCTGGAACAGTTTTTTCCGGTTTCCAGCCCTGGTGGAAATGCTGAATGTTCTTACGACGATTTATCCAACCACAGTAGACATCGGGTCCAAACTGATTCACTGGTTACATTTGATTCTCACCCTGTCTTTAATGGGGCAGATAGTTAAGCGTTGGTGGCCAGAACACAATCCCCGACTGGCACAAATATTACTGGTATCCGTACCCTTTGTCGCCATATTGTCCGGCTGGGCTTTTGTGGAAATGACTCTGACTTTCTATTTTGTCCTGATGGTCTATCTGCTGTTAAGAATACGGGATTTAGCCGTCTCAGATTGCCCGGATGTCGCTGGTAGATTCAAGTTACTGGCGGCTTTGGCTGTCATTGGCGGGAGTTTGGTCTCCATGAAATACTCCATGCTGACGGTGGTTCCTTTTATTTGTGTTCTGGGTGTGTGGTTATGCCGTCGTGGAATCAAACGGCCCCGATTAGTTCAGATGTCTGTACTGGCTTTACTCCTGGGGATTCTGACTTCCAGTCCCTTCATGATTCGGAATTATGTCCTGACAGGCAATCCCGTTTATCCGATGGCTTATGGAACTTTCGGCGGCGATATGTGGAGTCAGGTGAATGCCGAGTTCTATATGCACCATGCGCAATCAAAAGGTGGGCTGGCAGATATTCAAAAGTTATCCATTCTGGACCGAGTCGTTGATATGGTATGGATTCCAGTGAAGGCCAGCCTGAATCCTCCTGCTTATGCCCTGAGAGAGGTCCGGAATAATTCAGTGTTGTATCCAGTCACCGGCCTGCGTGCCTTCCTTCCGGATAATTTCGGGGACTGGCAAATATCACCCTTTTGGCTGATTTTCTTTCCGGCAGGTTTGGGACTGTTGTGGGTGCATCGGCGGACTTGGAGAGAATGGATACACACTCCGGATTTTTGGGTATTTGTTGTGGCAGGATGGTATTACCTGACCTGGACTCAGAGTTATCGGGACAACCGGTTCTTACTTCCCATCCTTCCCCTGATAACCATTCTTTATACCCGGATTCTGACAGCCCTTCGTAACGGGTGGATAATGGTTCTGGCAGGAATATTGATTGCTTACAATTTGCTCTGGATGGGACAAACAACGCTGGCGCTCCATAACCCGTTGCCTTATCTGGCAGGGCGCGTTAATGACTCCCGTTATCTGGAACAGAAACTCCCCGTATTCCCTGCGTTCGAGGAATGGAATCAGGTCGCTGCTCATTCCAAATCAAATCAGACTGCCGTCCTGTGTGTCGGGGAATATCGTCCCATGTATCTCAAAGGCCAATACTATGTGGCGGACTATTTCGACACTCCCGTATTAATTCATGTCCTGAATCACAGCCAGAATCTTTCGGAGGTGTTTCAACGCCTCTCAGAACTGGGTGTCACTCATATTCTATACAACCCCCATGAACTATCTCTTTATCTTCCGGATTACTCCCGACATTTTCAGAATCAGGGTATCTATGGCGCCGAATGGAATGGGGAGCTGTGGAATAAACACATGGAATTTGTTCAATGGCTGGAAAATCACAAGGGCAATGTCCATACAATAAAGAGTCAGTTGCCCCCCGTCGTTGAATCGCAGTGGATGGAATTCACAGGAGGCGCCAGTGCGGATCCCCGCTATGTCGCACTCATTCCCCTGCCAAATCCCATCCCGTAATGCTCCAAAACTATTGACTGCTTAAATCGAGTTTCAAGAACGCATCCACCACTTTTGGATCGAACAGGATTCCAGCATTCTCCTGAATATAAGCGATGACTTTATCATCACTCCAGCCTTTACGATAAGGACGGTCCGAACGAAGTGCGTCCCATACATCCACGACCATAAATATTCGGGCTGTGAGTGGTATTTCTTCACCCTTAAGCCCCTTGGGATAACCACTCCCGTTCCACCGTTCATGATGGCTTCCGGGAATGTCCAGGGCCGGATGTAAATATTCTATGGAAGACAATGCCTTGATAGCATATTCCGGATGACGTTTCATTTCCTTCCATTCTTCGTCATCCAACGGTCCGGGCTTATTTAATATCCGGTCGGGAACTCCCATTTTGCCAATATCATGCAACATGGTTCCCCAGCGAATGTAAGTCAGTTCCGGCTCCGTAAAGCCAAAGACCTTCGCCAAAGTAACCGTAAGTTCTGTTACTCGGACGGTATGTCCTTCGGTTTCCTTATCACGGAGGTCCAACGCTTGTGCCCAGCCCTCAAGAGTCTGGTCATAGGCAAGCGTTAACTCATTGTTTGACTTCTGGAGCTTATCAAAAAGGGTCGCATTATCAACGGCAATCGCCGCCTGACCCGCCAGAGTTTCCAGGAAGGACCGATTCTCTTCACTGAGTATTATGGGTGACCGGTGATATATTTCCAAAATGCCTTTCACGACACCTTTAATCACAAGCGGAATACCCATGTAGGTAACCACATTTTCTTTGTACATCCAATTAACGCGAGGTGTCGCTTCAATGCTGACTTCCCTTAGGTTGTTGATATACACTTTTTTCTTGTGCCGAATGACCGCCATTGCCACATCTTCTTTTAAAACAATTGCTTCTCCATCAAGAGGAGCCTGGTCAAGACCTCTACTTGAAACATATCGAAGGGTGTCTTGTTTCGAATCATAGAGATATAAGGCTGTGGACTCAACACCCACTCTATTAATGACCTGGTCTAAGACAATATCCAGATTTGATTTCAGGTCAAGGCTTCCAAGAATTGCACCGTCTATTTTTCGCAGGCTGGAAATATTTTCCAACTGGCAAGACAATTCCTTTTCACGCAGAATCAATTCTTGACGGGTATTGGCACGTTCCAAGGCCCCTGCACATAAGTCAGACAATGATTCCACTATCCGTAGTTCATCGTTGGTGTAAGCAAAATATCGGTAACTTTGAATGGAGATAACCCCAACCAAATCCTTATTTCTAAAGATGGGCACAAAAATCAATGACGCTGACCGGCGCTCCACGTCCCCAAAGGTATTTATTAGGGATTTATTCACTCTATCACTAGGGTCTCTATTAATGATTTGGCTGCCATCATGCAGATGTGAAAAATCAAAATCACTAACATCTACTCGAGCCTGCTCACTGCAGTCCACCCTCTGTCCATTAATCTGATCATAAGAAACCAAGACATAGTCTGGTTTCGAATCAAAAAATATAAAGCTGGCATCCCAGCCTATGAATTGGTCCAGCGTTTGCAAGGTAGCATGGGCGACATCTTCCAACGTAACCGCCATGACCAGCTCTTGCGCCAATTTGGATATAGCTTCTCGTCCACGCTCGGCCCGTTTCTGCTGAGAAATATCCTCGCAAATCAATAAATAATGCTTAATCTGACCATCGGTCTCCTTGATACTGGATAAGCTTAATTTCTCCCAGTACTCCTGACCGTTTTTCTTAATAGAAACTCTCTCGTCCTGCCATGATTCCAACTCACTAATAGCCTCCCAGGTAATAACTGTGGTATCCAACTGATCCAACCGGGGAGACAGAGAACTGGGCAACCGGCCCAGCACTTCTTCTTCACTGTATCCTGTCTGTTTCAGATAGAGAGGATTCGCATACTCAACCCGGCCTTCTGTATCCAAAATCACCAAGGCCGTCGGATTTTGTTCGACTGCAGCAGAGAGTTGCCTCAATTGATTCTCACGGTTCATTCGTTCCGTGATTTCCTGCAATATTCCGAGGGAACCTATCACCTTATTATGATTATCTTTGATCTGAATTGAGATGTCAGACACCCATTTTTGTTGACCATAACGGTCCTGAATCAGAACATCTGACTGCCATTGCCGCAGTCGTCCCTCACGACAGGATTGGGCTGCTTCCTCTGTCGTGAGGTTTGCCATCGCCCCTCGAGGGATAGCTTTAATAATCAGGGACAGGAACAATTCCGGTGTCATTTCACGAGGTTTGTATCCTGTCAGCTTTTCAATCCCATCTCCCAGATAGGTAAAAGTATTATTTATATAATCCTTCTGGTAAGGGATAGCCGCAGCCTGCCCAATTGCTTCTCGATAAAGAGATTCACTCTGCCGTAACCGCTCTTCGGATTCCTTCAATTCCGACAACATCCGATTGTATCGAATAAGAATCCCCAACTCATCAGCCAACAACCGCATGAATTCTTGTTCACTGGTAGTGAACCCCCGGTATTCCTGTAAACGATCAACCCGGAGTACACCAAATTTCTCACCCTGATGAATAATGGGGGTGGCTAAACTGGATTTTATGGGAACTTTTTCTAAAATCTCCGCAGGAATAATGTCTGACAGGCGAGTATCGGGGATATGAATCGTCACACCTTTTTCAAAAGCCGCACCCGATATGCTGTATCCAATTTCCTGAGAAAATGTTTTTAAAACAGACTCACTTCTTTCCCCCAAATATTGATGACTTACCAACCGGTTCCATTCTTTGTCATAAACGCTGACACCTGCCCGGTCAATTGGTAAATATTCGGTTAAGAGAGTTTCCATCCGGGAGATCACATCATTCAGTTTTCCAAAACCTGACATCCGGTCATAAAGTTCATTAAGCAATTGCATCTGGTTTAACTGTTCCAGTAATTTCTCATGGACCAAAGCCGACTGGGTAACATCCGTAATAAAACCCTCCAGGCAAATGGCGTTTTCTTCACAGAGTTCTACGACTCGTCCACGCTCCCAGACATGCTTCACTTCCCCATCAATCGTAATAATTCGGTAATGGATTTCATAACGTCCAGATTCATCCAATCCCCCCTGAATCTCTTTCCAAACACGTTCTCGATCCTCTGGATGAATAAAACGGCTATAATCGCGATGTTCTGCCAAAAATTCTTCAGGAGATAGTCCCAGCAGGTTTCGAATCCCTTCACTGACATAACTCATGGGCCAATCGGGTTGATTCTCACATCGAAACACCATCCCGGGAAGATTTCCTAATAAAGCATCACGAAAGCGGGTGTTTTCCTTGAGTTCCGCCTTTTGTCTGAAAAAGTCATCGACCAGATGTGCAATTCGACCGAATTCTGTCTGGTCATTTATCAAAGGTTGAATGATATCGGAACTCTGTTCTTTTAATCCCTGGGTGATTCTCCAGAGAGGAACCCGTATATATTTTCCCAGGAATAGACTGAGTACCAATCCGCTTAATCCCGAGGCTATCAAAATAATGATTATCAAGTATTCGGAAAATCTCTGATATGCTTTCAACCACTCAATGGAATTCTCCACATAAATCCAGGCAACAGGTTGGTCATCCCATCCCGGCAAGGGAACCGAGTATGACATTTTCCTGCGAACAGAGTCCACTTTCATTTCAAAGCCTGGATAAGTTGAATCAAGCCAAACATCACTTCGAGTACTATGCGCTACTGAGTCAAGAAATTTACGATTCCACGGGGTCCCGACAATGTACCATCCTGAAGGAGGCTGTTTTCTTGCAGAATCACTTTCAGGGTGAATGGAAGAACCCCGATATTCCCATAAGATTCCCTCACGATATATGTAAAATCTGAATCTGTCTGGTTTTTGGGTAAGGATTTTCTCTAATTCAGTTTGTGGCAACACAAAATATGGATTGTTTACAATTTCCTTGTCCTGGTTGATTTGGAAAATTAACTGTTTTTTTGCATTCAGGACATTGACTTCACCAATATTGTATTGTTCCATCGCCGGGATAAAATTGATTTGTCCCCATTTACGGTCTGGGTTAAGCGTAAATTTCACCATGGAATCCCAGAGGGTGTATTCAAAATCTACATGGGTCTCAATTTTACTGTTCAACAACTGTAAATAATTAACAAAATCAGTCCGACTCTTATCCATCTGGTTAGTTAAAACAACTTGGGTCCGTTGATGCTCAGTAAAATAGACCAATACAACACCCAGACCGAAAAAGACGAGCAATCCAATCATTAAATAGGTAATTCGTTGTTGTAATGTAATAACCCGATGTTTCAATGGACTATTGCCGTTGTTGATGCGGCATTCTCCTTCATCTGACATATTGCGAAAAGCATTCTTTCCTGACCCTGTCTTATTTTGTAACACATTTCAAGGTAATTGACAATTTTATCTATGCACCTGACACTAAATTCCTTAACCGTCTCTACGAGAGACACTTCGTTTCTTGCGAAACAACCGTTTACACTCAAAGATATATCAAAAATACTTACTTATATCATCGTGTTTACCGCTAGCTCTGCTGCAAGTTTTAACCAACCAAAAAGCGAAGCAAATTTCCACCAAAAATATACATTTTACTGATAATCAATAGATTAGATGGTAACTAGGTGTAAAAAGAGGGCAAATCATCCACGGACTAGCTCGGAGCAGCTCCGTAAATGGTTCGTTGCGACAAGGGACAAA
>CAZXWN010000002.1:169240-403518 GCA_964644695.1 uncultured bacterium | reverse complement strand
ACTGATAATCCGATTTTGCTTGAAATTAGTAATTCTTCACGCTAGGATAGCGCCATAATTGGTAATTAATTGGCACAATGATTAATAGCCGGGAGGGATACCATGGCAACACTAATACTTATCTACATTTTTTGCGTAGTTTTGGGATTAGCATACGCTCTGATCGGTACCTTATTAGGACACAGCGGAATGGACACTGGAGGACATGACTTTGGCGGTCATGATATGGGACATGACTTATCCAGTGGGGAGGTATCTTTTTCACCCTTCAGCCCCATCGTTATTTCCAGTTTTATTGCTTCTTTTGGCGCTGGAGGATTGGTTGCCCGGTATGCCTTTGAAATAACAGGGATATTCAATGTATTGGTTGCCTTGATTACCGGAATTATTGTTGGAGCCTGCGTCTTCTACTTTTTTCTGAAGGTATTTCGTGCCACCCAAAGTTCTTCTGAGGCACGAGTCAGTGATTTAGCAGGAATGACAGCTGAGGTCATTACTCCAATTGCAGATTCCGGCTTGGGAGAAATCGCCTATATCCTCAGAGGAAGCCGCTACACATCTCCAGCCAAATCTCAGGATGGTACCGCAATCTCCAAAATGAAAGCGGTACGGATAATTAAGGTCGTAGGGTCAACGGCAGTGGTCGAACCATTAAAAGATGAACCCCAGACTCATTCAGAGCCATAAATCGACCAAACTCCCATTTAATTATTCATTTATTACCATCATAGTTTTTAAGGGATTATTACTCCATGAAGATAAATTTATTTGTTATTTCAGTTTTGCTGATAATGTCAATATTCTATACGCCATCCGTTATGGGACAGGCAATAGACACTACGGTTAAATATTCAATTGTCAGCAACCTGCTTTATCAGAATGAAACAAAGGAACCCCTGGACGACTATATGAACAAACGATGCCGGCTGGATATTTATTACCCGGCGTCACAGAAAGGTTTTGCAACCGTCGTCTGGTTTCATGGTGGAGGATTGTCCTCTGGTGAAAAGTTCATACCAGAGCCATTAAAAAATAAGAACATTGCAGTCGTAGGTGTAAATTATCGCTTATATCCAAAAGTATCCACACCCGCTTACATTGATGATGCAGCGGCCGCAGTTGCCTGGGTCATGAAAAATATCCAGAACTACGGCGGAGATCCTGAGTTGGTTTTTGTATCAGGACATTCAGCTGGCGGATATTTGACCAGCATGATTGGCTTAGATAAAAGGTGGTTAGCCAAATATGATACTGATGCCAATAAAATCGCAGGCTTGATCCCCTTCAGTGGACATGCAATCACCCATTTTGTTATCAGGAAAGAAAAAGGGATACCAGACACTCAACCCATCGTAGATGAATATGCACCACTCTTTCATGTGAGAAAAGACGCTCCGCCGCTTGTCCTGATTACCGGGGACCGTGAACTGGAGATGCTGGGACGATATGAGGAAGATGCTTATTTGATGCGCATGATGAAGGTTGTTGGTCATAAGAATACATCCATTTATGAAATGAAGGGGTGCACTCATGGGTCGATGGCTGCACCTGCCTTTCCGATTCTTTTGGAACAGGTTAAGCTAATATCCAAACAGATAAAAGATAAGAAAACCGTCTCTAAAATAACGCAAAAACAGTAAACAGATAGTCCCCATGCAGGGATAATTTAAAAACAATACCATTGGAGGAACAAAATCAAATGCCTACAGCAGAACCCTCACTCTTCGGAATAGCCGGAGTTGCATTCAGTGCAATCGCTGTTGTAATTGTAATCATCCTGGGACTCGTCACTTATTCCAGGCGGTATATCAAAGTCGGACCCAACCAAGTTCTGGTTATCTCCGGTAAAAAAAGAACCATTCGTGATGAACAAGGCCAAAAACAAACCGTAGGATTTCGGTTTGTGAAAGGTGGCGGCACCTTTGTCTGGCCAATATTCGAAAGAGCAGACATCCTTTCGTTAGAAATAATCACCCTGGATGTGAATACTCCTGAAGTATATACAAAACTTGGAGTACCTATTATTGTTGATGGTGTTGCCCAGATTAAAGTAAAAGGCGATGACATCAGTATCGCTACGGCAGCCGAACAATTCCTGGGTAAAACTATTAATGAGATTTCCCGAATCGCCTTACAAACCGTGGAAGGGCATTTGCGCGCCATTCTTGGTACCATGTCGGTTGAAGAAGCCTATGGAAACCGAGATTTCTTTGCTCAGAAGGTGCAAGAAGTGGCTTCCACTGATTTAGCCAACATGGGCTTAACTATTATATCTTTCACTATTCGTGACATCAGAGATAATACCGGATACCTGGTTGCTCTCGGTAAACCTCGAATTGCCCAAGTTAAGAGAGATGCCATTATTGGTGAAGCCGAAGCTCAGAGAGATGCCACAATAAAATCAGCTCAGGCTAATCAGGAAGGGCAAACTGCCAAGTATTCAGCCGATACCCGAATTGCCCAATCTCAACGGGATTATGAAATGCAGGTTGCTGATTATACAGCGTCTGTAAATGAGAAAAAAGCCGCTGCTGATTTGGCCTACGATCTCCAGAAATATAAAACAAATCAGGCCGTTAAACGTGAAGAGGTTCAAGTTCAGGTCGTTGAAAAAGAAATGACTATTCAGGTCCAGGAAAAAGAAATTGAACGTAGACAGAAAGAACTGGCAGCCACCGTTGAAAAGCCGGCAGATGCTGAAAGATACCGGATGGAAACTTTGGCTAATGCTGAAAAGTTCAGACTTCAAACTACGGCCACAGGTCAAGCAGAAGCTACACGTCAAATAGGTCAGGCAGAAGCTGATGCGAATAAAGCTCGTGGATTGGCAGGGGCTGAAGTTATTAAAGCCACAGGATATTCAGAGGCTGAAGCTATGCACAAAAAAGCGGAGGCATGGAAACAGTATAATGAAGCGGCTGTCATTCAGATGTTGATTGATAGACTTCCAGAAATTGCCCGAGCCATTTCTGAACCTCTATCTAAGACAGAACGGATGGTCATTATTAATTCAGGTAATGAAGGTGGCGGGGCATCCAAGGTCACAAAGGATGTAATTGATATCATGTCCCAATTACCTCCGACGGTGGAAGCATTATCAGGAGTGGATATTCTGAAGGTTATTAAAAAGATACCCGGCATTCAATCCGATGAGAAAAAAGATAATCTATAACATCTATAAGTTAAAAATAGAACCTCTCCAGGAACTATCTTGGAGAGGTTTTTTTATCAATAATAATTATTAGGTATTGACAGACAACTCTCTTTTTATCATTATATTAGCTATGTTCGGCCTTTCACCGAGAGAATTCCGGACAATAATCTTCCTGCTTTTAATTATCGTGGCAGGATGCGGGGGATACTGGTACTGGTCCCATCAAACCCGTCCGGTTCAGTTAACACAAATCCTTACACCATCAGCTGGTGGAGAAGGAGCAGTATCGGTATCATCTTCACTCGTGGTCCATATTACTGGAGCAGTTAATAAACCCGGAGTTTATCATCTTCCGTCCGGAAGTCGAGTATATCAAGCCATTGATGCTGCTGGAAAAGCTACCAATAAAGCAGATTTAAACCAGATAAATCTTGCAGAACACCTTCAGGATGGAACTCGAATCGTTGTTCCTGAGATTCAAGCAGAAACCACAACTCAACTCAATCCAACAGCAATAAATATATCTAACCCAAATCCAGTAAAGAATATCCCACCCGCTCCAAGGTTGATTAATCTAAACACCGCCTCACTTTCAGATTTAGATCAATTATCAGGGATTGGCCCTGCCTATGCGCAGAGAATCATTGACTACCGAAATCAAAGAGGGGGATTCCGCCGCACGGAAGAGTTGATGAATATAAAAGGAATTGGCGAAAAACGATATATGGAGATTCGTCACTTGGTTACCACTCAATAAATAACAATCTTTTTTGTCATATTTCCGTAAACAACTTGATGATTAATTTGACGATAATATATCCAATTGTCGTCTGCTATACGCTTTAGATATAATAGATAAACTTATTCCATATATGGGAGGCTTCTCCATGAAACTCGCCCGTCGTACGACTCAAATTGCAGCATCACCTACCTTGGCTTTATCCGCAAAAGCCAAAGAACTAAAATCACAAGGCATTGATGTTATTGACTTCGGTGTAGGTGAACCCGATTTTGATACTCCGGAACACATTAAACAATCAGGAATAAAAGCAATCCAGAGTGGTTTTACTAAATACACAGCTGCTGCAGGGATCCCCGAACTCAAAAAAGTCATTGTAGAAAAACTAAAGAAAAACAATAACCTTGAGTATACCCAGGCCCAAGTCCTGATTGGCTGTGGTGGCAAACATGTACTTTATGACATCATGTGGGCATTAATTGATGTAGGAGACGAAGTTATCTTGCCAGCCCCTTACTGGGTCACATATCCAGAACAGGTCAAAATGTCCGATGGTATTAATGTCATTATCCAGACCAAAGAAGAAAACGATTTTAAAATGACACCGGAGGAATTCCGAGCCGCCATTACACCGAAGACAAAAGCTCTCATCCTCAATAGTCCATCGAATCCGACCGGTTCACTATATACTCCTGAAGAATTAAAGGCTATTGCCGACATCTGCGTTGAAAAGGGTATCTATGTTATTTCAGATGAATGTTATGAAGACCTGGTCTATGACGGAAAGCAAGTTAGTATAGCCAGCTTTGGTCCTGAAATAAAGGAACTAACAGTGGTTTGTTATACCTTTTCCAAGAGTTATTCTATGACCGGATGGCGTTTAGGATATTGTGCAGGGCCGACCGATATTATCAAAGCCATGAGTGAATTCCAGAGCCATACCACATCCAATCCAACATCCTTTGTTCAGAAGGCTGGCATTGAAGCACTGGTAAGCCCACAGAGCGCACCTGCCATGAAGGCCATGTATGACGAATTTGATAAACGCCGGATTCGTACAGTTGAATTACTCAACCAGGTCCCGGGTGTAACCTGCCGAACTCCCAGTGGAGCTTTTTATGCTTTCCCCAATATCACTGGATTATTAGGCAAGACGTATAAAGGTCGGAAGGTAGAAAATGACAGTGATTTATCTGCTTTCTTGCTGGAAGAAGCGCATATTGCCGTAGTGCCGGGCTCCTCATTTGGGTTTGATGGATTTCTTCGGTTCTCATATGCGACATCCATGGAGAACATCGAAAAAGGTATTTCACGGATGATTGAAGTTCTTAAATAGAATTCCAATAAATAAGAAACTTAAGGGGGACCTGAAGGTTCCCCTTTTTTTATTGTAGAATGTATAGCATGCAATCCTCATTTAAACTAATTAAATACCGTGACTATATCAAACAAGCGTTGAAGCGATCACTTCCAAAACGTGATGAGCAAATAACTTCTCTGTGGGATACCATGGAGAAAGCTCTTTATCTGGACACTGAACGGATTGAAGAATTAGTGTTATTAATTCTGGCAGACAGCCTTCCCCTAACAGATGACGTCCGTAAAGCCATAGAATCCCTTTCGATTGGATGGGGTTTAACCAAAGCGGCCAACAAACTATTGTTTGACTTACCAGCACTTGATAACCAGCCAGGGCTCCACAATCAGACGACGCAAGCAAATGCCTTGTTAGCAGCAGATGCACTTCATACTTATGCTCATGAGTATCTGATTCGCCATTGCCCCGCAAGCCATTGCAACCTGTTTATTCAGGAGTTATCAAAGATAACGGGACATCAAGGTATTTTAGGGCATCGAAGTCAGAACGACTTGCAACAATCGACTCAAGACAGTATTCAGATGATTAAAAATATCCTTATCAGGGATATTAAAGATTCAAGTATCACGGACGAAGTGTTAGAACATATCATTCAATTGATTTTTGATGTATTTGAAAACCCCGAATCATCCGCATATGAAGAATTGTCGGAGATAATCAGCCGATTTTCATTAGAAGAAACGGCGCTGGCTGAGGTCATTGAGTCTCTCTAACCCACCCGCTTAAATATTTAAACAAAATAAAACCCCATGGAGAATTGCTCATCCATGGGGTTTATATTTATCTGATTTGAATTAGTAGTTAATGTAAACGCCACCCTGTTTGAGGGAACGAGCACCATCTTCCAAAACCTTACAAACAGCCAACTGCTGTTCAATGGACATACCAGGTTTACCGGTGCGGAAGAATTTGAAGACTTCTTTGAACAGATTAATGTAGAAGGCATCAAATTCCTTAACGGGTCCACCGTAATATTTATTCTCAGCACGAATACCAATATTCCATGTCGGGAAGAACTGCCATTCATTTTCGCAGGTCACAACCTGGATAGTGGCTTTACGACCATCTTTATAATCGAGAACGACCACATTGTCTTTCTCCGAACCCACATTGATGAGCCGTTTGATGTCGCCACCCATTACACGAATGACTGGAGACACAGAATGGACACCATAATTGCTCCAACTGGAAATACCTTTACAGAACATATCTTCGGGTTTCTTTTTACCCATTTCCTTCAGAGCGGCATTCAATTCCACAGCAAAGGCGAGTGCAGAAGAAGACATCAAGGGAATATTGGCCTTCTGACAGCCTTCCACAATAGCAACGGCTTCGGAGTAAACTGGATGGAGGAATTTATCAATATAAATGGGTTTTCCGGCGGGAATAACTTTTTCAGCTAACATCCGGTGATATTCATTATTGTTTGGAGACATCACCATAATATAGTCAGCGGCTTTGGTCACTTCATCCACAGAAGCACACCGTTTTACATTATTTTCCTTGCACCAATCCTTGTCACCTTTCGGCATCCATTCCCAGGCAGCGACAATCTCCACATTTTCCTTTGCCAATGGACCGGCCAAAAACTTCATCAACACATCACAGTGATAATTGTTCAGGTAGTTGTCTACCAACCCAATCTTTAATTTTTTACTCATGATCCAGGAATTCTCCTTGACGTTTTGACGCTGATAAATCAGCGCAGAATTTATTTAATTAATTTTATCACTATCTGCACACTTGTTCACAAAATGTAAATATCGTTAGATATAACCCCAAAATAAAGGGATCATCCACGGAGCTGTTCGGAGATAGTCCGTAATTGCTTCGTTTCCACAAAGAATATGAGGATTCGGTCAAACACAAGGAAAAATCAAATTTTACTATCCAACACAAAACTGATTGACAGTAAAGCAATAACAGGTTAGTAAATAATAAGAGGTCCAATTCATTAGAGAAAGGAAAACTGTCATGACTCCAAAAGGGATTATTTATTTTATTTTGATTTTCATAACGCTCATCAGTTTTTCCTTTTCAGAAAATATAAACAAAATAAATCCTTTGATTCAATATCAAATCAGGGCCAACACCAACAAAACCGCAGAAGTCCAACACAGAGTCATTAATGGTGAGTCATATTACCCGGTTTTCATCAGAGCCCACAGTTCCTTGCAAAAGCTTCAGAAAAATGGATATATCATCAATCCCCTGTCTCCACACTTAGGGACCGCAGAATTAACCCGAAATCAAATTGACGAATTATCACAACATCCGGAAATCATAGGGATAGAAGGAGCTTCCAAGAGAGAACCGGTTCTGGATATCAGTGCATCAACATCTATGACTTTAGATTACCAGGGACATCCGCTGTACCAAGGAATTCACGCCAGACCTTTACATAACAGGGGTATTAACGGCAGTGGAGTTATTGTTGGAGTTGTGGATTCTGGAATTGATTATATGAATGATGATTTTCGCTGGGCGAACGGGTCCACCCGTATATTAAGTATATGGGACCAGTCAGATTTAACAACGGGGACTCCACCCTCCGGATATTCGTATGGACAAGAATATTCAAAAACCACCATTGATTATCAAATTGCGAATCCAGGCATAAAAATCATTTCTCAGAATGCGATTAATATCCATGGTTCCCATGTAACTGGAATATCCGCAGGGAATGGCAGAAGTCATGGATCATCTCAACCAGAGGGTACTTATACCGGAATAGCTCCAGAATCTGAAATCATCTTTGTAAAAACTGATTTTAATGACACCCATCTTGTGGATGCGGTTCAGTATATTTTCAATATTGCCTCAACCTTATACAAACCGGCGGTTGTTAATTTAAGTATTGGCGGACAATATGGACCTCACGATGGCTCCAGTGCAATGGAATCAGGAATCAGTTCATTATGTGGTCCGGGAAGGATAGTCGTGGTTGCTGCAGGAAATGATGGGAGCCGAGGATATCATGCAGAGAACCAAGTAGCTATAGGCTCCGAAGACACTTGTCGGTTTCCAATGTCCTCATCCAATCGTTATCTTGTTTTGAATGTCTGGTATTCTGCCGGGGATATGTTTGATTGTCAGTTAATTTCTCCGGCTGGAAGTTTCATCACCACTGCCTTTAACAGTGTCTCGTATGGAACTTTAGGAGGAGGGTCAACAGAGATTTACAACAGTGTTTCTTCAACAGCAAGTGGTGACCGGGAAATGTATATCACAGTGTCATTACTTACATCATACGGAAACTGGAATCTAATTCTCAAGCGAAATAGTGGGTCCACAGGGAATGGCAGATATCATGCATGGGTCGTCAATCAAGCCACACAATTCAATAGTCCCAATACAACCTATCGGTATCTCGTCACCGAACCCGGGCATGCAAAGGAAGCTATCACAGTAGCCTCTTATGTAGTTCGTCTGGAATGGATAGCCGCAGATGGTTTAACTTACTCAGTGGTTGGCAATCAACCCGGCCAAATCTCTGCATTCAGTGGAATCGGACCCAGTAGAGACGAATCCCGTAAACCAGACCTGGCAGCCCCAGGACAAATAATCGCCTCGACCATGTCTTCATTCAGTCCGTCGAGTACTGTATTAGCAAATCAAACACTCGACAGAAAACATTGGTATATGCAGGGAACAAGTATGGCCTGTCCGATGGTCACAGGAGCTGTCGCCCTTATTTTGCAAAGAGAACCTGGACTAACCCCTGTTCAAGTCAAGCAAAAATTAATCACGATGGGTACAAAATCAGATGCTGCCACAGGCAGTGTACCTGACTCAGGTTACAAGTGGGGATACGGAAAACTAAACCTGAAAGATACCTTCCCGACATCTACTGAGGCTATTATTTGGCCCGATTGGTAATGGTTGTTTCAGGTTCCCATTGTTTGAGCTGTCGCCACACAATATAAGCTCCGGTCAAAGTAACTAATCCTGCAGCAGGAAAAATTGCAGCCCGCCCGAAAAAATGAGATACAAAACTGGCTCCTACCGGTGCAATTAATGCCGCCGAAGTGCCGGCAGCCTGTTGCAATCCATAGGCTCTACCTCGGAAGGATTCTTCGATTCGTGTACAAGTAATGGCCCCCACAGCTGGAGGCAATGCTGCCATAAATACACCCCCAATAAAAAAGAAAACAGCAAATAACAGATACGTATGCACAAAGAAAGCCGTTAAGCCCATACACCCAGAACCAACAAGTCCTATGACTATGATTCGGTCATATCCATATCGTTCGCCAATACGCGTCCACAAACGCGCGGTAAGAAAAAGAGCTAACGAGGGAAGAGATATGACTAAACCAATCAGCCAAGCCTTCAATCCTGGTTGTAATGTAGGTAAATACAAGGCCAGGAAGGGACCAATTGCCGCACCAAACATCCATGCAACAAAAACGGCGAAAAGCAATGACCGCATCACTTTTGAACGAATCGCAGTTTTCACATCCTCCCAAAGACTTGTTTTATCGGTCGGCTTTACCTTATTAGGTTCCTGAACCAGGCCCCAAACTGTCAGTGTAGAAATAAAAACAATTGCCCCGGAAACCACCATGGATCCCCGATATCCAAAGATATCTGCGAGAAAGCCTCCAATAACAGGACCTAACAATAAACCTGCCGACGAGGCCATCTGTGCGGTAGCGACACTTCGAGGGGCTACTTCTTCAGGAGTATTCGTCGCAATAAGTGCAAATGAACCAGGGATAAATCCTGTTAACGCACCATTGAGAAATCGACATAAAGCCACTTGCCATGGTGCCACCGAAAAACTCATCGCAAAATAAATCAGGGATAAAAATATGCCCGCCCTGATAATCATAATTTTACGACCATGGGTATCCCCCAATTTTCCCCAGAAAGGTAAACAAACCATGGCTGCAGCAGATTGCAGCCCGAATACAGCGGCCACCCACCAGTCAATATTATTACCAACCCCCATGGACTCAAGAAATTTGGGCAAGAAAGGAATCACCTGGTTCCAACTCAGGGACACCAGAAATATGGTTGTTGAAAGTATGTAGAGGTTGCGTTGATAATACGGAATCATATAGATATTAGCCCTTCGGAATATTATTTAATCTTATCGTGTATTCGCCTTAACTCTCAAGAATTCAAGAAAGAATCTGTATATTTATCGAAATATCAGTTAATATTTTTTTAATAGAATGTTTATTTTTCCCCCGCATGGAAGGAAACCTAATAATGTTGAAGGTCATTGACGGCGGCGTGACAGCCCCGAAGGGATTTAAAGCATCTGGTATTGAAGCTGAGATAAAAAAGAAAAATAAAAAAGATATCGCACTTATCTATTCCGAAGTTCCTGCAACAGCTGCAGGAACATTCACTACCAACCGTGTAAAAGCAGCTCCAGTATTAGTGGACATTGATACCGTAAAAAAGGGTAAAGGACAGGCCATTATCGCCAATTCTGGAAATGCGAACGCCTGCAATGGAAAAAAGGGAATTACAGATGCAAAGAAGATGCAGACAGAGACAGCTAAAGCTCTTAAGATTAAATCAGATTTAGTCTATGTTGCCTCCACGGGTGTCATTGGACAAACACTGCCAATGGATAGAGTCGTAAAGGGTATTTCCAAAGCAGTAAAATCCCTGCATCATGAAGGGAATGATGACGCGGCTTCCGCAATCATGACCACAGACACCTTTCCGAAATCAATTTCTGTGGAGTTTGAACTCGATGGAAAAACCTGCAGAATGGGCGCTATCTGTAAAGGTTCCGGGATGATTGCTCCTCTGATGGCCGGTCCTCATGCAACGATGTTGTGTTTCATAACCACCGATGCAAATGTGGACCAGAAATTATTACAGAAAATGGTTGAGACCAGCGTTGATCGGAGTTTCAATCATGTCACGGTTGATAATGATGAAAGCACGAATGATACCTGTATCATTTTTGCTAATGGATTAGCTGGAAACAAAACATTAAAAAGTAAATCCTCGCAAGATTATGCTGTTTTCCTGGAAGCACTCCAGTTTGTCACGACAACACTGGCCAAGATGATGGCACGGGATGGTGAAGGTGCTACGAAATTTGTTGAAGTCATTGTTGAAAATGCCAAAACCGAAAAAGATGCGTTTGTGATTGCAAAAGCAATTGCTAATTCACCTCTGGTAAAAACGGCCATCTTTGGAGCAGATGCCAACTGGGGTCGAATCATCTGTGCAGCGGGTTATTCAGGAGTTAAAATCAATCCGGATGTCGTTGATATTACACTGGGTGGAAAATCCAAAGATGAAGAAGATTTTGAGCTGATCAAATTAGCTCGGAATGGTATTTCAACTAATTTCCCAGAATCCGACGCCAAGAAATTGTTGGAAAATTCTGACATTCTCATATTGGTTGATATCAAAGAAGGATCCCAATCATCCTATGTATGGACCTGTGATTTTTCCTATGACTATGTGAAAATCAATGGGTCCTATCGGTCTTAGTGAATCTTTATAAAAAAGAAAAGCCCTTGAGTCATTCAACTCAAGGGCTTTTTTTAGTAGTTATTATTTCATCCCATCATCACTTCAATGTAATGGGTCTCACCTTCTGAAAACACAGGCAGTAATTGGCCATCAAATGGTTGTCCATCCACGAGAATGGATTTCACACCCTTATTGAGCCCTTTGGGATTTTTCACAGTGATTTCATAATTAGCACCACGGAACTTTCGATGGATTGAATACTTCTTCCAGTGTTTTGGAATACAGGGATCGATTCGAAGTCCATCATACTCAGGTCGAACTCCGAGGATATAATCTACGGCATCCCGAAACATCCATGCGGCAGTCCCGGTTAACCAGGCATGAGAGGCTTCCCCAAACGAGAAATGATCCGTACTGGTCACATATTCGGCATAAACATACGGTTCCATTTTATACCGGTCTTCACCGGCAGGAGGAAAACTCATCGGCAATGATTTCTTATAATAATCGAAGGCGATATCTCCTCGCCCTAGAATGCATTCTGCCAAAATCGCCCAACTGACGGTATGGTTAAATATTGAAGCATTTTCTTTTTTGCCGGGACATTCTCGAGTTATCAACCCAAACGGAGGATATCCGTCCTGAATAACTTTGGTGTAAGCAGGGTCATTCTTTTTAGGTCCCTTGGGAGTATCCAGGTATTTACGAACGGCATTCAGACAAGACTCAGCTCTTTTTCCTTCAGCCACCTTGCTAATAACCGCCCAAGTCTGAGAATTGATGAAGACTTTACCTTCCTTACATTTTTTAGAACCAATGGGAAGACCACAATCATGTGTTGCTCTGATAAACCATTCACCATCCCATCCATAGTCATTAATAGACTTCTTCAAGGACTCAAACATTTTTTGATATTTCTTAGTACGAGTAGAATCACCCATGTATTTGAAGAGACATACCAGCTCCATACAGTCATAGGCCAACTGCTGGGACACCATCAGGCTTTCACCTTTACCATCTCTTCCCAGATAATCTAAATCATCATTCCAGTCGCCATTAAAGATTTTTGAGAGCCCCCTTTTTGTCCTCTGAGAATAAAGATAATCAACCGCTCCACAGATATGTTCAAGAACAGAGGCCTCTCCTTCATCATAATAAGAAACTTTTTCATCAAGGATGGAAAGATCACCCGTTTCTTTTACATAGAAAAATATTCCCATGGGAAGCCATACAGGAGTATCCCCATGGTTGGTTTTTTCGCCGCCCCCACCCACTCGGAAAAAGTTATGAAGAGTACTTCCATCCTTAAACTGGTGATTACACAGTTCAATCACAGAACGGCGGGCATAATCAGGCTTTGTTACCACAGGACCTAAAAGGTCCTGCCCTAAATCCCTCATTCCAGTTCCATACAACAAACCGCCGTGATAATAGGATGCATTTCTGGATTCTCGATAAGTCATAAGAGCTTGTAGTTGATTCCAGGTATTCAGCATCTGATTTACATTTTTATCGGGTGTATTGACTTGAACGGCTGAAAAATAATCCTTAAACCATGATTGAACTTTGGCCTTTTCAACTTCATACGCATCTAAGTCACGGTATTTTTTAAATACTGACTTAGTATTTGATTTCCATTTATCTACAGGAACCACACCCAACATGACTAAAAAATCTACAGACTTGCCGGGTGAAAGAGTCACATTGTGCTGAATTGCGGCACAGGCATCACCGGAGTCAACAATCGTGTTAGTAAGTTTACCCTTCTCAATGTTTACGGGATTGGCTTCTGAACGGTAGCGGCCCAGGAAATCCGTTAGTTTCCCATCAAAGGCTGAAACCTTCAATGTCGAAGTAAAAAATAACATTCGATCCCAGGCTTCATTGGCTTGTTTGACGGTTACACCACTCTGTGCAGACCAATACCGTTTAGTAGCATAAATTGAATTGTCTTCTTTATCGAAGCGAAGGTGGTTAAAATGCTGGTCATTCGGTTGGCTGATTAAATCAATCAAGGCATGGCTGAGACACAGTTCAGCATAGGGATAAAAACTCAATTTGCGGGACTTTTTACTTTCATTTCTGACCGTTATCCGCCAATATTCAAAGTCACCTTTAACAGGAACGAGATACTCTACACAGACATAAATTCCTTTGTAGGTAGATTCAATAGCAGTCACACCAGGCATATGGGTACATTTATAAGAATCCAGTTTAGTCAGTGTGGGCTGCCAGGTAGGAGACCAATATTCTCCCGTTTCATTGTCCCGAATATACACATAACGACCAGGCCGGTCTATGGGATAACTGTTATATCGAAACCTGATAAGCCGAGAATCTTTAGGTGAGCGGTCAAAAGAAAATCCACCTCCAGTATTTGAAACCAAAGCATGGTAATTTTCATTAGTCAGGTAATTAATCCAGGGAGCTGGAGTATCCGGACGGGTAATTACATAAGCATTTGTTTTTTCATCAAAATATCCATACTTGCCCATAAGAGTCTCCATCATTCGTGAGTAAATAATATAATCTAAACATTCTATAATAGTCCCGTCTGAATAAAGTTAGATGCTCCTAATCAAACTGTAAAATAATTGGTTCTTTAAATCAGAAAAAAGCTCCTTTTTCCTTAACAAATAGACATCTAACTATTTCTTTATCAATAGTTGAGATACAGAGGAAAGCGCTAAACTCAACTTGAAGAACAACCCTTTTTAGGGTATCCTTATAACATAATGACAACCAAAATTATTAACCCACTCGACTTAATTAAAGGCGGTCTGATTGTTTCAAGTCAGGCCAAACCTGGTGAACCTTGTTATGGTCCCAAATTTATGGCAGCTTTTGCCAAGTGTGCTGAAATGGCCGGAGCTGTAGCCATCCGTGCCAGTGGCCCGACAGACATCAGAGCTATCAAAAAAGCAGTAAAGATTCCTGTACTTGGAATCTATAAGTTAGATTTCCCAAAAATTCCCGTTATCATCACCCCAACATTCAAATCAGCTGTGCAAGTCATTAAAGCAGGTTCAGATATTGTGGCTCTTGATGGGACACCTCGTAAACGGCCAAATGGTGAAACGTTTGAGGAAATCACAGAAAATATCCACAAGAATTTCCCTGGCATTTTAGTAATGGCCGATATCTCCACATACGAGGAAGGTATTCAGTGTGCAAAAGAAGGAGCCGATTTAGTCGGTACAACTCTATCCGGATATACTCCTTACTCTCGACAAGATAAAACCCCTGATTTTGGACTAATTAAGAAATTATCTAAGAAACTCCAGATACCCGTTATTGCTGAAGGCAAAATCTGGGAACCCAAAGAAGCATGGAAAGCCATGGAAAGAGGCGCCTATGCCGTTGTTATTGGGTCAGCCATTACACGCCCCATCATGATCACCGAACGGTTTGCTAATGCTGTTCGGGGTAAATTTTAACTGGAGACTGGATGATAACTAAAGAGCAGATTATCGAAGCAATTTTACAGGCAGGGATTCACCGTGGTGATGTAATCGCTCTTAATTCATCTTTATCCTCAATGGGACAAGTTAGCGGCGGAGCCAAAACCGTCGTTGAGGCATTTGTTGAAGTTGTTGGGGACCGTGGTACTCTCTTGGTTCCCACATTTACTTACTCACTAAAACAATGGTCTAACTTTCCACCTTTTAATCCTGTGATGACGCCTTCACTATGTGGAGAAATCACAGAAGCTGTCAGATTATGGCCGGGAGCTGTTCGAAGCTACCACCCTACTCACTCAACTGCTACATTAGGTTTCTTTGCACGTGAATTAGCCAAGGATCATCACAAATGCACGCCTCTTGGTAAAGGAACGCCTTATCACAAACTATCGCAAATGGGTGGACTGGTAGTATTGCTCGGAGTAGGAATGAATAGGAATCCTCTCATTCATACATGTGAAGTTTTGGCAAAGCTACCATATCTTTCAATTCCCTGGTCCAACAATAAAACAGGAATAGATATTGCACGCCAATACGATGATAATGGGAAAATCGTTGAAATTGAGATATCAGAAGTTCCAGGTTGCTCAGAAGGTTTTGTGAAATTAGAATCCGTATTGCAGAAAAGGGGAATTGTTCAGATAGCCCCTATCGGCAATACCGTAATGCAAGTCATGAAAGCGGAAAATGTAGTCGATATCGTTCTTCACATTCTCAAGGAAGACCCGTTATTCCTTTTATGTAAAAATCCAGAATGTGGGATATGTCCACGCCGTCGTAAATTTGCCAAATCCCTTTTAAATCCGAAGAAAAGCGGATTGTCTGACAAAGTTTAGTTAAATTAAACCATGTATTTCCTTTATAATCTGATTTTAATTTTTGGAGTATTAATTAGTTGGCCTTACTGGTTGGGGCTTATCCTCTTTACTCCGAAATACCGTGCAAACTTTGCACAGAGATTGGGATATTATCCACTGGAGTTAGTTCATAGACTTCAAGGCAAACGACCCATTTGGCTTCATGCTGTTTCCGTTGGAGAAACTATGGCTGCCCTCCTGATAGTAAAACAGTTGAAAGCCCAACACCCAGAAGTGCCGATATTAATATCAACTGTTACTGTTACCGGAAATCAGATTGCACAACAAAATGAGAAATATTTTGATGGGATAATTTATTTCCCCCTGGACTTTCCATGGATAGTAAAAAAAGCATTACATCTGTTTCAGCCACAACTAGTAATGATTATGGAAACTGAACTATGGCCCAACTTCCTCAGAGAATGTAACAAATCAAAAATACCATCTATCCTGATTAATGGCCGACTCTCGGATAAATCTGTTCATCGGTACCGTAAGGTGAAACCGTTTATGGCCAAAGTCACATCCAGTGTCACTTACCTGTTAATGCAGTCCAATGTAGATGCAGAACGTATGCTATCCATTGGAGCACCTCAAAAGCAAGTACAAATAACAGGAAATATCAAGTTTGATATTACGCCCCCGCATTTATCCAATGAAGAGTTGTATCAGTGGCGAGCAATATTTGGTCTCAATGATACAAGTACCCCAGTTTTTGTTGCTGGCTCTACTCATCCTGGGGAAGAAGAACAAATACTAGAAGCCTATAAAAATATCCTTAATTTACACTCCATGACTCGGCTCATTTTAGTCCCACGACATCCAGAACGCGCAAATGAGGTTGAAAAGATTATTCAGGAATACGGTTTTACTTCAGTCAGACGTAGCTCTTTAACATCTAACAGCATTAAAAATAATCCAATTATTCTAGTCGATACGGTCGGCGAACTAATGAATATTTTCATGCTGGCAGATGTTGCCTTTATAGGAGGGAGTCTTGTTAGTAAAGGAGGTCACAATGTACTTGAACCAGCGGCGTTGAAAAAGCCCGTTCTTTTTGGACCTTTTATGAATAATTTCAGGGAGTCAGCTCAACTCTTATTGGAATCTGGTGGGGGAATTCAAGTACAAAATGCTCAAGAATTAGCGAAGGAAGTCACTAAACTCCTTAAATCAAATAAAGAATCTATTCGTTTAGGTGAAAAAGCTGCATCGGCTGTAACAGCAAATGCAGGTGCCGTAAAAAGGACTCTCAATACTATATATAATCATCTAAACTAAAAAACTAGTACCAGCCATTTTCCAAAGCAGTTTCCACCATAACCAGATAATTTTGGGGATTCACATAATCAGGGATAGAATTACTCGATCCCAGACAAAACCCTCCCCCAGGGGCACCATTTCGCAAAGCATCAAAAACTAATTGACGGACCTCATCTTCAGTACCCTGACACAACGTGTCCAGTTCTATATTTCCACAAATAGACAAGCGATTACGGTACCTTTCTTTGACTTCCTTTAAGACCATAGCTTTTGGCTCTATTGGATGTAACGATGTTACTCCACAACCTATCAAATCATCAATAATTGGATATAACAAACCATCACTGTGATAAATAAAGGGGATATTCCTTTTTTTCGCCAAATCCCCAATTTTTTTCACCCACGGAAATAGATATTCACGATAAAAAGAGGGACTCATTAATAATCCTGAAGAATAGGCCAAATCATCTGAATACCAAAGAGCACCTACCTTATCCATTGATGCCATCGTTTCAAACATTGATAAATTTATAGATCCAATTTTATCAATCAAAGATTTAATCACTAGGGGATCTTCATATGAAGCAATAGCAAAAGATTCAAAACCCATCAACTCCCACGCCAGTGTAAAAATATCTCCATACTGTCCAATAACACCTATCCCATCGGGCAACACTTTAAATGCTTCTTCAAATCGTGCATAACTTATTTCTTCTAATTTGGGCCAAGGAAATCTTTCTACATCATCCAGTGTTTTAATTAAACCACTATGAACAGAAGCCCAAATTCTGTCACCATTCTGAAGAGTATTTTGTTTATCAGTTATTCCTGACTTCAATCGAAAGTGTGGTTGAATTTTAACAAAGTCATATCCCATTGAAGACATGAAGGAGATCTCATCCTCAATAGTTATCACTGGCTTCCCCATAATTGATTGCTTAATTTTGGAGTGAATCCCTAACTCAATCAGGGGAACAGCATCTGGCTGCCCCCCTGATAAGGCTTTTGTTAGTCTTTTAAAATCTGGTGAACGAAGATGTTTGAACATCAATCTTCCACATTCCACATTATTTTATAAATCACCATTTATGCAACAAAGGATAGCCCATTTCCTCACGTTGTGCCAGATAGGCCTTTGCACAAGCTCGTGCTAAATTACGGACACGCCCAATATATCGTGTCCGCTCGGTAACAGATATAGCACCACGAGCATCCAGTAAGTTAAAGGTATGTGAACATTTAAGTGTATATTCGTAAGGAGGTAAAACCAAACCAGCCTCCAAGAGATTTTTAGCTTCAGCTTCAAACTTATTGAACATATCCAACAACATTTCTACATTTGCACATTCAAAGTTATATTTTGAACCTTCCACTTCACTTTGATGGTGAATATCTCCATATTTAATGTTATCCAACCAATCAATATCGTAAACACTATTTTTACCCTGAATATACATTGCTATACGCTCAAGACCATACGTTATTTCACAACAAATAGGATTAACAGGTATACCCCCAATTTGTTGAAAATAAGTATACTGAGTTATTTCCATACCATCCAGCCAGACTTCCCAACCCAGTCCTGCAGCACCTAATGTTGGAGACTCCCAGTCATCTTCTACAAACCGTATATCATGTTCTAACAAATTAATCCCCAACCGTTCCAATGATTTTAAATATAAGGATTGAATATCCGCCGGTGGGGGCTTCATAATAACTTGGAATTGATAGTAATGCTGTAGCCGATTTGGATTTTCTCCATAACGACCATCCGTGGGGCGCCGAGAGGGTTCTACATACGCCACTTTCCAAGGTTCTGGTCCAAGAGATCTTAGAAAGGTTGCAGGATTAAAGGTTCCTGCACCAACTTCTATTCCAGTTGACTGTTGCAAAATACATCCCTGTTCAGCCCAATAAGTTTGTAATGAAAGAATAATATTTTGAAAATTCATAATTTTCCAATACCAATAAGTGATTAATAAGAATCTACATTTTAACCTAAAACTCAGGTACTTTCACCTTAGCACAAAGAAGACTATTCTAGTCTTCATGAAAAATTACTGCTGTATATATCCAGATATCAGTTTTGGGATCTTTCCATATATCTGGAGGCAAACCAGCTTTGATGCAAGTTTGAGATAAAAACTCTTCACGATTCCAACCCCATTCGAGCGCAACTTGGGGAAGTAAAGTCCCTCCATGCCATCCTCTGGATATATAGAGACCATGCTTACCAACTATAACTTCATCGGGACCATGTATTTTTACGCGTGGTGTAAGTACTGATATTTCTATATCGGTTCTATCCAATTCATCGGGTTGCAGAGGCATGAAGCGGGGATCATGTAAAGCGGCCTCCATTGCCATATCCCTCACAACTTTCCATAAAGGATTTTCAGGCTCAAAATTACCTATACAACCTCTCAGATCATCGTGTTGAGTTAATGTTACAAATGCACCTAATAGATCCTGTAGTTTAGGATTTTCAGAAACGATCGTATCCACAGACCTTCCATTTACGCATTCTACCAATGACATGCGTGCAATACTTAATAATTCCTTCTTTTCGGAATCAGTAAAAAAATCACTTCCAGCCATTATTTCTCCCCTGTTGAGATCTGACTAAAATATTGATTTATTTCATTACGGCAATAGATGCATATCCCACTACCTGGTCTTTTTCTCCAATCGGCACATCACCAGAATTAGCATAATCTAATAATTTCACTGTTTTTGCACCTAATTGTTGTGATGCTTTCAAAACAGTTTTTACTGCAGCAGTGCTACAAACTGTGCAATGCAAATTCATAATCCCCTTACCTAACCATTTTCGTTCTACCTGATCCATTTCTACAAAATCCATTTTCTTGATTGCCTCAATGGATTCACGATCTACCTGAACGGCTGTTTCATAGGATGGGTAATGACTCAAATCCGTGCTAGCAATGATTAACACTTTTTTTAAGGTATTTTTCACAGCATGAGATACTGCCTCTGCAAGTGGTTCAACAAATAAATCATCATCAACCAATATGGGAACAATAGAAAAAGGATGCGCCCATATTGTTTGAAGAAAAGGTATCTGGACTTCTAAGGAATGTTCATTACGATGTGAAAAGGGATTATCTGTAATCAAACGTGGGCAGTGATTTGTAATCTCACCAACCAACTCCTCATCAACAGGTACTGCACCTAAAGGTGTAATAAATTGGCCAGAACTAAATATCGACACATCCTTTAGTCCATGATGACACAAACCAATTAAAATAACAGAATCATAACGAATATCTTCTATAAAACGATATGCAAAAGCAGCAACTTGACCTGAAAAAACATATCCGGCATGAGGAACAATTAAACTAAGAACATCTCCCTCAGGAGCAGGAACGACAGCTTTCGCAATGAACTGACAAACCATTTGTGACAAATCTTGAGGTCCAGATGGATAGAATGTGCCAGCAACAGCTGGATGCCGTAAGTGGGGACCTAAATCTTCTTGCATAGATAACACCTCCGACCCGACTATACCTAGATATGGTTGATGAGCGCATTTTAGCACATATTCATTTAATTTGAGTAAGATAATATGGTATGGTTATCAAGTAATAATTTTAAATATGGAGACTCTTTATGCGTATGTATATCCTTTTCAATCTAAAATCCACTGAAGATCCGGCTGCTTTTGAGTCATGGATTAAACAAGAACTTCCCAAAGCAGCCGATGTCCTAAAAAGCAGTCAACCCCCAGCGATTCATAGAATTAATACGGTGATGCAAGGATCCTTCTCCCACTCATATATTGCTGATATTGATTTGGCTAATGAAATGTCGTTAATGATGATTGCAATATCTCCGAGTGTGCAGGAATTTATGCGTCAATTCAATGCACGGACAGAAAATGTAACTCTTATGAAATCTTCAACTGTTTAGATTACTAGTTTATTAATTAAACAACCCCGGCTTTCATGAATAAGAAGAGTCGGGGTTGTTTCTTATAACTAATTTAAAGGATTACTGAATATTGTTATCTTTAAGAATTTTCTCCATTTTGGGCTGAAGAGCTGTGACAGCTTCTCTCGGTTTCATCTTTCCATTCCACATCAACTGTAGATCCCGAGTCATCACTGCATCCATTTCTTTAAAAGCAGGATTACATGGAATTGGTCTTGCGTAAGGAATCCCATCCAAGTTTGCACGATTGTTTAAATTCGTAGGAAGAACTGGAGCTTTGAGGAAATGATCAGACTCACCATATTTAATCATAGAGGGGATAGCATGCCCAGCTTCAGCTATTGCAATTTGCCCATCTGGACCTGTCAGATATTTAACTAGTTCCCATGATTCTTTCTGGTGTTTTGTTTTTGCAGAAACAGCATAACAGACTGTGAATAATGATGTCGCTTTTTTCTTATTTTGAGGAAGTGGTGCCATATCCCATTTAAAATGTTTAATATCCTTGAAATCCATGCACATCCAACGACCATAGGCACACATAGCGACATTTCCAGTCTTAAAAAGCTCCGGCGTAGAACGATCAGCAGTAACCGATGGTTCTGGTGCAACAGGTTTAGCACCAAATATCATATCCCAAAGAAATTGTAGGGCTTCAACATTTTGATTAATATATTTTGGATCACCTAATACCCATTTAGTGTTGTCTTGGTTCATTATTTCTCCACCGTTCTGCCACACCCAAGGCTGCCACATACCAATCCATGATTCCACAACAAACCCGTATTGATCAATCTTTCCATCGCCATTATTATCCTTAGTGAGTTTCTCTGCAGCATTTCTAAAATCTTTCCAGGTCCAATTGGAATTTGGGTATTCAACACCTGCTTTATCAAATAAATCTTTATTGTAGTAAAGCATTAAAGTGGCACAGTCCTTGGGTATTCCATAAAGATTTTCCTTGTATTTGAATGGCTTCACAACTTCCGGATAGAAGTCATTTATATTAAAAGCTGTATCAGCTGCAATTACTGGGTCTAAATTTAAAAAAGCACCTTTTGATGTGTAAAACGGGAAATACTCCATTCCCACATACATCACATCCGGAGCATTATTTCCTGCAATCATAGTTTGAAGCACATCGCTATATTGTCCCGCCGGCTTGTGGATCATATCAACATAGACATCAGGGTGAGTTTTGCTGAACATCTTAATATAATTTTCTACAGCTGTTTTTTCCCCGGGGGCACCCCAGAACATAAATGTAATCTTTGTTTTTCCCTCTGCTTCCTTATTTCCAGAACAACCAGATAGAACAAAAAAACACAATAACACTATACTGATCAAAATATACTTTTTCATACCCTAAACACTCCTTCGAATAAAATAAAAAAGCCAAACACCTTTATATTACCCTACTCTGTCAACTTTTGTCACAAACCCAATATTGCAAACAAAAAGCCGTCATTTATCATGACGGCTTTTTATTAATAGTATTTGGTTACTTTGATGTTTCATTATCTTTGATTATTTTCTCAATCTTAGGTTGTAGCTTTTCAATGGCCTCTTTGGGAGATTCCTTGTTATTCCAAACCAAATCCATTTCTCTTACAAGTACATCTGCAATTTCATTAAAACACGGACTGGTAGGAGTTGGGCGGCTATAATTTACAACATCCAAATTCGCCTTGTTGTTTAAGTCAGAAGGCAATACTGGACATTTTAAGAAATGGTCTGATTCTGCGTATTTAATCATGGATGGAATAGCATGACCAGATTCAGCAATTTCAATTTGCCCATCGGGTCCTGTTAGAAACTTCACTAGCTCCCAAGCTTCTTTGGGATGTTTTGTAGTTGATGAAATCGCATAACTGGTTGTCAACAAAGTAGCCGCACGCTTTTTATTATGCGGCAACGGAACAATATTCCATTTAAAGTGTTTAATATCTTTATAATCCATACACATCCAGCGTCCTGTTGCACACATCGCCAAACAACCTGTCTTAAAAAGTTCGGCTGTATTTCTGTCTGCGGTAACTGCACGTGTTGGGGCAATTGGTTTGGGGCCATATATCATTTCTAATTGATAATTCAGTGCTTCAATATTCTGTGATTTATATTTCGGATCGCCCAATAACCACTGTTTTCCATCAGGACTCATCACTTCGCCACCATTCTGCCACACCCACATCTGCCAATGATGAAGACCTGGTTCAACGACAAATCCATATTGATCAAGTTTCCCATCTCCATCCTTATCTAGTGTAAGTTTTTCAGCAGCACTTCGAAAATCTTTCCAAGTCCAGTTATCATTCGGATATGCAACACCCGCCTTATCAAAAAGATCTTTATTGTAATAAAGCACTAAGGTGGCAAAGTCTTTGGGAATCCCATATTGAATACCATTGTATTTAAACACATTCATAAGTAATTCATAAAAATCACTTTTATTGAATGTCGTATCATCACTCATACATGAATCTAGATTCAGGAAAGCGCCTTTTGAAGCAAAGAATGGAAAATCTTCCATTCCCATATACATCACATCAGGAGGATTGTTACCAGCAATCATAGTTTGAAGAACATCATTATAATTCGACCCGGGTTTATGAATTAGTTCAACATAAATGTGTGGATACTTTTTTTCAAAAGATTTTACATAGCTTGCAACCGCTGCCTTCTCAGCAGGACTGCCCCAGTACATAAGAGATATCTTTGTTTTCCCCTTAATATCTGGATTTCCCGAACACCCCGACAAACACATAATAAAAGTTATTACCCAAATTCCAAATAAAACCTTCTTCCACATATAAATACCCTTTTCAGTAAGTTTATAAAACAGACTTATACTACATCAAAACAGTATAGAGCTACTATTCCAAATCAGAAATCAAATCTGGATTGCCAGCAGAGGTAACATCCAATCCCTTGATATGTTTCCAGTATGCGGAAGTTTGTCCTTTCAGTGCTTGTAATTGCGTACCAGCGGCAGTGTTTCCATTAGCATATTGCAACATTAAATCGCCTTCAGTATTGCAAAGTACATGGTGCTCAGGGAAGACTTCTCGCAAAAGGAAGTTTCCATATTTTATTAACCGATGAGGCCCATATATGGTGGGGCTGGCTCCATTAACTTGCGTAACGGCTACCGAGTTCAAGCTCTTCACACTTTGGATAATATCGGATAAATCTGCCGAAGGAGAAAATACGAGACTGAAATACCAATTGAAAAGGGTCCCGGTATTTACACCATGTGTATCCCCATTACCAACAACAGGGAGTTTCCTGCCTTGAAAATATTCCTCATAATAACGGGTGACTTGTAAATTTTGAAACTCTTGTTCACTGGCTGAATATCCACTAATAATCTCATATGCATCAAAATGACGGCGCTCAAGCAGACAATCCAGTAAAGGTTCGGAAGGATAGTTTTGAAAGTTATATTGCCAGTAGGGATGAGCCAAAATACTCATCCCACCATTTTCTCTGATTTTGGTATAAACCCAGGCAAGAATGGCATAATCTCTTGCACTCACCCCCGCCGGAGCGGCAGGAAGCATACTTTGAATGGCATCTACTTCCTTCAGATACTGAGTTCTATTTAACATTAAATTTGCAATTCCAGTACTGGCTCCAAAACTAACGGTATGCACATATGACATTTCCAGTGGTTGGACTTCTTCACCGGGAAACAATTTGAAATCCAAATTCAAGGGTTGGTAGAAATTGATAGCTTCTATTGAAGGTGCATACAAATAATGGTCTGTAATAGCCAGGAAATCATACCCATACTTCCTATAAGTACCTGCCACTATCTTGGGCTCCTCAACTCCATCAGATCGATTGGTATGGCTATGCATTTCACCTTTCAGTGGAGTTTTTTCATACAAATCATCAAAGACAGAATAGACTCGAAAATCCCCCAGAAGTTTAGTACTCAACAAACTTACTTCTTCCAAACGAAGCATATGTTCCTGTTCACCCTCAAAATACAAATAAAGCTTGAGAGAACCATTTACCAGCTTTGGTGTTTTTTGTCGCTGATCCCAACTCCACTTTCCGCTGAGATTTATGTTGCGAATAGGAACATAGGTAATACGATAGTTTTTCATTGAGCTAAAAGAATTTTGACTACTTCGGGGTGTAATAACTATCTCTGTTTCTTTATTGGCCAGGACAATCCTGGGAGACATATCATAATTTGTATATGCGGGATTGGAAACTGCAGACTGGATTTTTGTGTCTGGAACTCCACCCGTTGTGGATTTATTACAAGAGGGGGATGCCCAGGCAAGACTCAAATTCATTCCTGTAATAAGTACAATCAATATTCCAATCTTCATAATATTCATCATGAAGCATCCCTCCAAAACCTGCATTTTAAAAACGATTTCAAGCTTATGAAAAATCTAATTTCGTTCAATATATTGCCGACGATAATACTCCAAGTATTCGCCACTCTTAAGTATTTTCCACCAGTCAGAATGCTCTCTATACCAACGAACCGTATAAGGGAGGCCTGTATCCAAAGTATAAACGGGTTTCCATCCCAAACTTTGGAGTTTATCGCCTGTCATTGAATATCGTTTATCATGACCCGGCCGGTCAACAACGGATTCTATCCAATCCTCTTCAAATCCCATTAAATCCAACAGCCGTCTGGTCATTTCCAGATTCGTACAGGACTCACCTGTGGTGATGTTATAGATTTCACCCGGAACCCCTTTTTGAATGATTATTTCCAGGGCGGAACAAAAATCTTCTGCAAATATCCATTGCCGGACCTGACTTCCATCCCCATATAACGGAAGTTTTTTCTTTTCTAAAAGATGGGTAATAAATAAGGGAATCAGCTTCTCTGGATATTGAAAAGGACCATACCCGTTACAGGACCGGATAATATTAAGATTCATGCCATAGGTTTTTTGATAGGACATACAAAGCAGGTCTCCACCCGCCTTGCTGGCTGAATATGGATTCCCGGGTGACAGAGAGGCGGTTTCTGAGAAAGAACCTGCATCACAAGTTCCATAAACTTCATCGGTGCTGATTTGTATTAGACGTTTCCCTGTTCTGCGGCATATTTCTAAAATATTGTAAGTACCGATGACATCAGTTTGAATAAAAACCTCAGGGTTTTGTATTGAACGATCCACATGCGTTTCAGCAGCAAAATTCACTACCCCATCCACAGCAGATACCCACTGTTCAATCAAATTCTTATCGGCTATGTCTCCATGAACAAATTGATACCGGGGATTATTTTCGATATCCCGTAAATTCTCAAGATTCCCTGCATAGGTCAACTTGTCATAATTTACTATGACATCATTGGGATGATGCCTTAACCAATAACGTATGAAATTAGAACCCAAAAAACCACATCCACCCGTTATTAACCATTTCATATAAGAATCCTTCTGTCCTGTCGCAATTATATCATGCACTTCTTTTCAATCCATGCGATAAAAACTAACCTCCAACTAACCGCTAGATTCCATTTCCATAGGTTATGTTGCCCAATAAACATACAAAACAACATATATGTGTTACGTTAACTATACACACAACAACCCAGTAAAAAGCCTTTATTTAAATAGAACATTGATTTTATAGAAGTTATCTCTAACCAACCTCATACAAACAAGTTGGCACAACTATTGCTCTAACTAATTGATGTTGAAATGGTTTCATAAATCAAGATTACCAGTTTGGCCTTTCAGGGATGGAGGGCAAAGGTAACCAAACGGGTAAAAAGAATTTGGTTTCTGGGGCATTGTGAGTGGGGATGCGGATGATTCACAATGCCCCCGACCATTTCAAATCCTGCCACAAACCACACATCTTTTTTCTAATGTTCCTTAAATCTTATATGATAATATTCAATAACTTGTAAACTTTAAGGAAGTATGGAATCTTTACTATGGCCGACACACTGACTCCCTTAATGAGTCAATATAAATCCATTAAGTCTCAATATCCTGACTCGATTTTATTATTTCGAGTCGGCGATTTCTATGAGATGTTTGGAGAAGATGCCGTCATCGGCGCCAAAACCCTTAAACTAACTCTTACCAAAAAACATATGGGTAAAGATAACACTGTCCCTCTGGCAGGAGTTCCTTATCACGCTGTTCAAACCTATATGGCCCGACTTATCCAGGCTGGACACAAAGTTGCCATATGTGACCAAATGGAAGATCCACGATTCACCAAGGGTATTGTAAAAAGAGATGTAACTCGGGTCATTACTCCCGGGACCGTCTTGGAAACAGCCCTGTTAGATGAAAAAGCTAATAACTTTCTGGCATCATTAAACATTCATGCAGGCAAAGGCCAACAGATTTTTATTGGTCTAGCCATAGTAGATTTAACAACGGGGGACTTTCAAGTTACGGAGTTTAATGACACTCGCCACTTCACCCGACTTGCAACAGAATTTCAAAGAATCTCCCCCCGGGAATTACTCATTCCAAATGATTTAGGCCTGGATGGGCAACCCCTTAAACAAGTGTTACCCGAATGTCCCGGAGCCTCAGTAAACCCGGTAAATGGGTATCACTATGACCGGGATATTGCCTACCGAAGCCTGCTCAAACAATTTGGGACTTCATCCCTCCATGGATTTGGGTGCGACCACATGACCCTTGCGATAGGAGCCGCTGGAGCTGCACTTCAATATCTGTATGATACTCAAAAAAACAATCTCGACCATCTAAGATCAATCAGAACTTATACTCTTGAAGACTACCTGGTTTTAGACCCGGCAACAATAAGTAATTTAGAAGTATTCGAAAATCAACGAGATAAAACCAGAACGGGATCTCTCCTGGCTATATTAGACAAGACCCAAACCGGGATGGGTGGACGTAAACTGAAAGCATGGTTATCACAACCCTTATTAGACTTGGGTTCCCTGCTTAAAAGACAAGACTCGATATCGACCCTGGTGGAACGACATCGATTGAGACAAGATATTCAGAACCATCTGGATGAAGTCTACGATCTCGAACGGCTCTTGGGGCGACTGAGCTGCGGCGTTGGAAATGCCCGGGATATGTTGGCTTTAGGTCGAACATTAGACAAAGTCCCTCTGCTGCGAAACACATTGACACAGTCATTATCAGAGTCTCCCTGCGAATTACTGTCAGACATATTACTTCAGATGCAGGATTTGCCTGAATTACGGGTTCTTATTGGCAGAGCCATTGTGGAAGAACCTCCCATCTCCCTGAAAGAAGGCGGAATCATCAAAGATGGCTATTCAGCAGAATTGGATGACCTTCGACATATTACGCGGAATGGCAAACAATTTGTCATGGAGTTGGAAGCCAGAGAAAGGAATCGAACAGGGATTGGGTCTCTAAAAGTCCGTTTCAATAATGTATTTGGTTATTACATTGAGATTACCAAATCAAATCTGGATAAGACGCCAGAAGATTATGAACGAAAACAGACCTTGGCAAACGCTGAACGATTCATCACCCCGGAACTGAAAGAATGGGAAACCAAAATCCTGGGCGCCGAAGAACGAATTATTGATTTGGAATATCAATTATTCTGCCAAATCCGTGAACAAGTAGCGGGACAAACAATCGCCCTCCAAAAAACAGGGGATGCCCTCGCTCAATTAGATGTCCTTTGCTCACTGGCAGAATGTGCAGTGAACCAAAATTTTATCAAGCCTGAAGTAGTAGATGAACCAGTCCTGGATATCCGAAATGGTCGGCATCCTGTCGTTGAAAATGTACTCCTTACAGGAAAATTCGTACCAAATGACACCCTGGCAGATACAGCAGATAATCGATTACTGCTGATTACAGGGCCTAATATGGCAGGTAAATCCACATATATTCGGCAAGTGGCATTAATCACCCTGATGGCCCAGATAGGTTCATTTGTGCCCGCTGAATATGCCAAAGTAGGTATCATAGATAGAATCTTCACTCGTGTCGGTGCCTCAGACAATCTGTTAAGAGGTCAATCGACATTCATGGTAGAAATGAATGAGACGGCCAATATCCTGAATAATGCGACAGAAAGATCTCTCTTAATACTGGATGAGATAGGCCGAGGAACATCAACCTTTGATGGACTCTCCATTGCCTGGGCTGTCGCGGAATTTATTCATGACAAAATTAAAGCCCGTACTCTGTTTGCCACTCATTACCATGAACTGACCCAGTTATCGGAGTTCCTGACCGGAATAAAAAACTTTAATGTTGCTGTGCGGGAATGGAATGACCAGGTAATTTTCCTGCACAAGATAATTGAAGGATCCTGTGACCGTTCCTATGGTATTGCTGTCGGGCGATTGGCGGGACTTCCTGAACTCGTAATTCAACGCGCCAAGGAAGTGTTAGCAGATTTGGAGAAATATTCTCAATCTGCCCAGAGTGAGCTGGCCAAAACCCACATTCCAGCGGCAGACCAGGTTCGTCCTTCTGTCTCCACCGTCCAGTTGACCTTCTTCGAAACAGCTCCAGACCCCATCGTTGAGGAAATCAAAAACCTGGATTTGACAATTCTCCCCCCGGTTGAAGCTTTAATGAAAATCCAGAAATGGCAAACGGATATCAAAAAAAGATAACCTCTATTGCGCCTCATTTTTTCTAAAATCATTTACATTTATCAGCCACGTTCCACAGCAATCCTGAATCAAATAGAACATACAGCCTTTTGTAATCCAATGTTCTTTTGACAAAGGGATGACATAACTTTAATATTTATAAGACATGAAAATATCTATCATTGTTCCGATATATAACGAAGAAATCCTATTACCCCGGGTGTTGGAGAATCTGAGGCGATTACCCTTGGATAAAGAACTCATCCTGGTAGATGATGGGTCAAAAGACGGAACATTGTCGATATTGAAACAAGAAGAAGCAAAACCGGACACAAAGGTTCTATATCATTCAATCAATCAGGGAAAAGGTGCCAGTATCCGAACGGGACTGGCTGAAGTGACGGGTGATATCGTCATCATTCAGGATTCTGACCTGGAATATAACAGTGATGAAATTCCCAAAGTACTGGAACCCATTCTCAAGGGAGAAACACAAGTGGCTTTTGGATCCCGGTTCATGGGAAAAGTCACGGGAATGCGTTTACCAAACCGAGTCGCTAATTTTCTCTTAGCACACATGGTCAGTCTGTTGTATGGCCAGAAAATCACCGATGAAGCAACCGCATATAAAGCCTTCCGAACCGAAGTGATTAAATCCATTCCCCTCACCTGCACCCGATTTGAATTTTGCCCTGAAGTGACAGCGAAAATACTGAAAAATGGCTATCACATCATTGAAGTCCCGGTCACCTATTCAGCGCGTACTTTTGAAGAAGGAAAAAAAATCGGCTGGAAGGATTTCTTTCAAGCCGTCAGTATCCTTTTGAAATATCGTTTCAAAGATTAAGTAATTATCCGCCTTTATCCCCCTTTCGTTGTAATATTAATGATATTTTGAATATCAAATCACTTTGTTTTCAAGCGATAATAAATAATTCCTTATGAAACAAGTTTTAATCTTAGGTGGCGGTGTGGCGGGACTGGCCTGCGGGCTGGAACTGGCACAAAATCACTATCAAGTTGATATCGTTGAAGCCCTGCCGGAATCGGGTGGATTAGCCCGGAATTTCCATAAAAATGGCTTCACATTTGATATTGGCCCTCATCGAGTCTACTCAGATTTCCCAGAAGTGGAGAAATTCATGCGGGAGCTGGGTGGCGATGAATCCAATCTGGTCCACAGACAAAGCCGGATGAGACTCAAAAACCGGTATTTCCAATATCCTCTTCAGGCTTCCGAATTATTAAAAGGTCTCCCCATGTCGCTCTGGTTTAAGTTCATGTGGGGATTTGTCTCAAAGAATATGGGGAAGAACAACCCGGATATCAATTCCTATGCCGGTTATCTCCAACAAAAATTCGGAAAAGGGGTCTGTGACTTTTTCTTTCTACCCTATGCCCGAAAAGTCTGGGGAATCGACCCTCAGGAAATTTCTGCAGATATCGTTAAAGTTCGCATCTCGCAAAAGGGACTGAAAGATACATTAAAAAACATCCTGATTAAAAATAGTCAGGGACCTGATAAAAATTATGTCTCGGATTTTTATTATCCCCGAAATGGAATTGGTGCTATCCCGACAGCCCTTGCAGAAAAGGCTCAAAAAGCCGGTGTCAGAATCCACCTAAATAGTCGAGTTACCGAGATGGTGATTGACCGGACTTTATATGGAACAGATGTTCGTCAGGTCATTTGTGATACCCCTAATGGAACGACGACTTTTACACCAGACCGGATTGTTTCCACTATTCCGCTCCCAGAACTGGTGAAACTTTTGAAACCAGATGATGATGAAATCATACAATCCGCAAGAAATCTTCGTCATCGAAATCTCATCCTGGGTTGTTATATGCTGCGTAAACCCTTCATCAGTGATGACCACTGGTTGTATTTTCCGGAAGAGTCTTATCATTTCACCCGGCTTCATCTTCCGGGTAACTTCAGCCCCGCAATGTGTCCTCCGGGAAAATCGTCCATTGTGGCAGAGATAACCTGCGCAGGTGCGGAGGGCCGATGGAAATCTACCGACCTGGAATTAAATGACCTGATGTCGGATGACCTCTTAACTACAGATTTAGTTCAAATCACTGATTTAGAAGATTACGCCATTTACCGTGTCCCTAACGCCTACCCCGTCTATGACCTCGAATATCGTAATCGATTGAATCGGATTTTTTCCTGGCTGCGCACCATCAATAATCTGACCACCACAGGGCGTCAGGGTTTGTATCATCACAACAACCTGGACCACTCAATCCTCATGGGTCAGGCGGCAGCTGAATTCATTCAAAAACCAGAACCGGTACAACCCTGGTATGACTACATCAGCCACTTTGATCGATTCCGTATCGTTGACTGATTTCACCCCCCAAATGAACGAAGAAGAAACGAATCAGCTACGGACTTGCTCGGAGCAGCTCCGTGAGTTATTCGTTGATTTATCAAGGAAAAAACAAATTTAAGAGACTGGAATTATAGTGTTTACTAGTGTTTTCTTTGCATAGCAGGGCAAACACCCATCCCAAAGCCAAGAAGGTACTCCGCAGTTTCTTAAATCCTTGAATAATCGGTGTTTCACTATCCCCAGATGATGGGAATCACTCCCCACGCTCCCCCCACCATTCATTTTTTGTTGGATTTTTATAAATCATTGATATAATTATAGTTATATTTTTATTTTTCGAAACTGAATTAGCACACTTTTGCAGAAAAATAAACCTTGAAATATCCATTTTTCCTATGTTAGACTTCCCCATTACAACCTTGGATAAGGTTTTGGGATATCGTGAATAGCGTTATCAGATGCGAGACTCTGATAACCCGCGTTGGGGTCAGAACTGGTTGAACGATGAAAACAGCCTTGAGTTACCTGTCTTCATACATAAATTGCGAATAAACCGGCTGACGTGCAACCTCCCAGCCCCCAAACGGGCTAAATCACGATTTGCCAACGTCTTATCCAAGAGGGTAAAGGTGTCTCTTCTGCTAAATAGCAGGGAGATATCTCGACTCTAACGGTTCGTACGACCTGAAGGATAAAGATAAATGAATACCCGTGTTATTGATGAAACAGAAGCCTGGATACAAACTCTAGCACTTTTAGAAAATCGCTTGAGTAGTGAACTGGTACAAGAATGGTTACGCCCGGTAAAACTGTCAGGAACCATTGAGAAAGGTTTAGTTCTCAATGTTCCAAACCGTTATTTCAAGGATTTTATCTCGGCGCATTTTATGGAAGATATCCTCCGTGCCATGGAAGAAGTCACAGGGGACGCCTGCCAAATCACCTTGCGTTCAGAGACAGAACCGGCACCAGCACCAACACCCGTTCCAAATCGTAAACCGGCTGTTGAAGTAACTTCAAATGATCCTTTGGCAGGTTTCATCCCGGCAGCCAACAATCTGAATCCCAAATATACCTTTGATACCTTCGTGGTCGGTGGCAATAATCGCCTGGCTCACGCAGCATCACTCGCTGTATCTGAAAATCCGGCAAAAGCTTATAATCCGTTATTCCTCTATGGAGGAGTCGGTCTGGGAAAAACTCACCTGCTCCATGCCATCTGTCACGGGGCCATGAAAAGTGGAAAAGCCTCCCGAGTTCTTTATACTTCGGCAGAGCAGTTTATGAATGCTTTTATTACCGCGGTAACACATTCCCGGAGACAGGATTTCCAAGCCATTTATCGGAACATTGATATTCTTCTGATTGATGATATCCATTTCCTCGCAGGTAAAGAGGGAACACAAGAAGAATTCTTCCATACCTTTAATGCTCTTCATGGGGCTCATAAACAAATCGTAGTCAGTTCTGATCGGCCTCCAAAAGAAATACCTACTTTACAGGAGCGATTACTATCCAGGTTTGAATGGGGTTTGATTGCTGACATACAGGCTCCTGATTTGGAAACCCGTATAGCCATCCTTCAGAAAAAAGCTGAGCAGGAAAAGTTACTGGTTCCCCATGATGTCATGATGTTCATTGCTGATAATGTTGTGTCCAACATCCGACAATTGGAAGGCAGTTTGATTCGAGTCGCAGCACACGCCAGTCTGACCGGAAGCCATATGAATCTGGACCTGGCTAAACGAGTCCTGGCTGACCTGATGGAAATGCGTAAAGAAAAAGTCATTGATATTTCCTACATCCAGGATGCTGTTTGTACTTACTACCAGATTTCACAAGATGACCTTCTGGGAAAACGAAGAACCAAAGGCGTTGTTGAACCCCGGCAGGTAGCCATGTTCTTATCCAGACAAATGACTCAAAAGTCCTTCCCGGAAATAGGTGAAGCCTTTGGAGGCCGTGACCATACCACCATCATGCATGCCTGTGAAAAGGTCAATGAAGACATGGAAATGGATGCCAACTTCAAACGCGTTGTACAACAACTGATTGAGCAAATCAAAGGAACTGTTTAATCAATTCAGGGGACTGTCATCTTTCCCCATCAGATTCTGGTATATAATTCAAGAGAATCTGCTCATTGAGGAGTTTTTATGAACTTAAAGTCATTTACCAACCGTCAGGGTTTCACCTTGATGGAAATCATGTTGGTCGTTGTCATCATCGGTATCCTGGCCGCAGCGGTCATGCCTAAGTTAGTCAAACAAGTACCCTTTGTTCAAAATCGCCGTGCCACATCTGATATTGCAACTATCAGTAATGTGCTTGATACCTACTATATGCAAAATAACGATTACCCCTCTACGGATCAGGGACTCAAAGCTCTTATGGAAAAACCCAGTTCAAATCCTGTCCCCAAGAACTGGAATGGCCCTTATCTGAAGAAAATCCCCATGGACCCCTGGGGGCTTGAATATAAATACAAATGCCCTGGTGAACATAATCCTGATGAATATGACATTTGGTCCCTCGGTAAAGATGGCGTCGAAAATACCGCAGATGATATTACCAACTGGGAAAAGACCTCAAACTCCAATAACTAACTAATTTCCGAAGAATTATTCCAACCGGAGGGAGTTTCATTCTCCTTCCGGTTTTTCATTCCCTAAAGTCAGGGAATACTCTGATTTCTGAATTATTAGGCTAAAATAGAAAAGATAATACGCCATGGGTATCAATGAAGGAGTTCTACCATGATCAAACAGCCTGAAGGCTATCAAATAGATTCTACATACAGAAAAATATATGTCGAAGGTTCCGAGGGAGTACGTGTCCCTTTCCGTGAGATTGTGCTATCTCCCACCAAGAGAGTGGATGGATCCCTTGAGGACAATCCTCCTTTAAGAGTTTATGATACCAGTGGACCTGAAGTATCCAACCTCTGGGAAGGGCTTCCTGCGATACGAGAACCATGGATTCGCAAACGTGGTGATGTTGAAGAAGTCACCCCATCTTATAATCCTGTTTTCAAAACCAACTCTAAAAACATTCCTGAACCAAAACGAAAAAAAGTATTCCGGGGTAAAGGTCCTGTCACTCAAATGTATTATGCCCGGAAAGGCATGATTACTCCTGAAATGGAATTTGTCGCGATTCGTGAAGGAGTATCTCCAGAACTGGTTCGGGATGAAATCGCCGCCGGACGAGCTATTATTCCCGCAAACATCAATCATCCGGAACTTGAACCGGTTATTATTGGCCGGAAATTTCTGGTTAAGATTAACGCAAATCTCGGCAATTCTGCTGTTTCATCTTCAATCCAGGAAGAGGTTGAAAAACTCCGATGGTCAATCCAATGGGGTGCAGATACAGCCATGGACCTTTCTACCGGAGAAGATATTTATGCCACTCGTGAATGGATTATTCGTAACTCACCCGTCCCAATAGGAACGGTTCCAATTTATGAAGCATTAGAAAAAGTCGGTGGCACACCTGAAGAACTGACGTGGGACATCTTCCGGGATACACTCGTCGAACAATGTGAACAGGGGGTGGATTATTTCACTATCCATGCCGGCCTATTATTGCGGCATGTCCCTCTGACAGCAAACCGGTTAACAGGAATTGTCTCCCGGGGTGGTTCAATAATGGCAAAGTGGTGCCTGGCACATCATCAGGAAAATTTTCTATATACCCACTGGGATGAGATTTGTGAAATCCTCAAACACTATGATGTTGCTTTCAGTATCGGTGATGGACTTCGGCCTGGCTCTATGCAGGATGCCAATGATGAAGCTCAATTTGCTGAACTCAAGACTCAGGGTGAATTAACTACCCGGGCCTGGGATCAGGATGTACAGGTTATGAATGAGGGACCCGGTCATGTTCCTCTGAACAAAATCAAAGAAAATATGGATAACCAGTTGGACTGGTGTCATGAAGCCCCCTTCTATACATTGGGTCCCATCGTAACAGATATTGCTCCAGGTTATGACCATATCACCTCCGCAATCGGAGCAGCCATGATTGGATGGTATGGCTGTGCAATGCTTTGTTATGTCACCCCTAAAGAACATCTGGGACTCCCTGACAAAGAAGATGTGAAAGCTGGTGTTATCGCCTACCGGATTGCTGCGCATGCAGCGGATGTGGCCAAGGGCCATCCCGGGGCAGTCTTGCGAGACCATGCCATGTCAAAAGCCCGGTTTGAATTTCGATGGAACGACCAGTTCAATCTGGCTCTGGATCCGGAAACGGCCCGTGCCATGCATGATGAAACTCTTCCCGACAACGCCGCTAAAGAAGCTCATTTTTGTTCCATGTGCGGACCCAAATTCTGTGCCATGAAAATCACCGAAGAAGTCCGCGAGTATGCCAAGGAAGGACTGAAGAAAAAATCTCAGGAATTCCTGGATGCTGGCGGAGAGATTTATCATAAGGTCTAACTCTTATGCCCCGATTTCCCGTCTCCCCGGCTAAAGAACAGGAACTTCTCCAACGGATGGAAGAACTCAACATCCGCGAAGAAGATTTGGATGAATCTTATGTTAGATCCTCTGGTAAAGGGGGCCAACATGTCAATAAAACCTCTACCTGTGTTCAATTAGTTCACCGACCCACCGGCACCACGGTGAAATATCAAACTGAACGGTCTCAAGCTATGAACAGGTTCTATGCCCGTCGCCTGTTAGTGGAAAAGATTGAAACCGAGATTCTTGGTGAACAAAGCAGGAAACAACAGGAAATAGAAAAGATTCGGCGACAAAAACGCAAAAGATCCAAAAGAGCTAAAGAGAAAATCCTCCAGGATAAAAAGCATCAGTCAGATAAGAAGGCCATGAGGTCTAATCCCCCTCTCTCTGAAGGATAATTAATCTCAAAGTCATGTGTTAGAATGAACCCAATTTTGACAACTTTGACTAAAGGATTTAACAATGAACGGCTCACTACTTGTACTACTTTCCTGTTCGCTAATTTTAGGATCCATTGGATGTGTCAGCACTAAACACATCAAAACGACTCTCCCTGAACAACCAAAATTTGAACCGGTTAAACTCGGCATGCCTGGTAAAAGTAAAATGCCCGCATATGCCGCAGGTCGCATGGCTGCTTTTGCAAAGGAAGATATTTCTAAACTACAAGGGCGTACTGTTTTTGTTGGAGCCTCCGGCACCGAGCGTTATTCTTTGGACATATATTTCCCTGGCATCAAAACAGTGAACAGGGGAATAGGTGGGGATTCTATGGGCGGATGGTATTCCTGGGGTCTATTAGATCGATTAGAAAGCTCTGTCTATAACTTAAATCCCAAAAAGCTGGTGCTTTTAATCGGAAACAATGATGTCATCTGGATTACCACCCAAAGTACTGAAGATAAAATTCTCTGTCATGAATATTTATTATGGAAGCTTAAGAAAGACCTCCCGGATACCCAGATTTACGTTGTCTCTTGCACCCCTTGCAGAGGGAAATTAGGTAAGTATAACGACCAAATACTCAAGTTCAATGCAGGAATTAAATCAAATGCTCAAAAATACGGTATTCCATTTATTGATTTACATGACCTTTTCTTAGACGAACACGGGCAATTGAAAGCCGAATTAGCGGCTGATGATATCCATCTCACACCAGCTGGCTACGAGATAATGACCAGGGTGTATAAAAAAGAAATCTTTGGTATGAAATAGAACCATTTCTGAGCCTTATCACATCAAAAACAACCCTAATCAATATGATAGAATTGATTCAATTCAGAAAAGTTTAATTGAAAGATTTTTTCGTGATGCGAGCACTGATTATGATACTAACACTAGCCATGATTCTTGGTACTATCGGATGTACCACTAGCCAATACTCAAAAAAAACACTTCCCGAACCTCCTGATTTTAAACCTATCACTGTCGGAATGCCTGGGAAAGGGAATATCTGCTCTTATGCCGCCGGCCGAATGGCAGCCTTTGAAAAAGAGGATGTATCCAAACTACAAGGGTCAATTGTCCTTCTTGGTGCCTCTATTGAGGAGAGATATCCTATCGGCAAGTTTTTCCCTAATCTGAAAATAGTTAATCGTGGAATTGGTGGAGATACCATTGGTGGTTGGTATCCTTGGGGAATGATGGATCGACTGGAAAGTTCTGTTTATAATCTTCATCCCAAAATGATAATCCTTTGTATTGGAGTAAACGATATTATCTGGATCACCACAGAAGATTTGGAATCTAAAATACGACGTTATGATTACCTCTTATGGACCCTCCATAAGAATCTCCCCAACACTGAGATTTACACCGTTTCCGCAACACCCTGCAGAGGGAAATACGGCAAATTTAATGAGCAAATCCGGTTATTTAATGACGGGATAAAAACAAATGCGCCCAAGTATGGGTTCAAATATGTTGATTTGTATGATCAATTCACAGATGAACAGGGCCTGTTGAAAGCTGAGTTAACCTCTGATGATATTCATCTCACTGAAAAAGGCTACGAATTAACAACTCGTATCTACAACAAGGAAATCTTTAAGGTTAAATAAATCTAACGGGTGTAGACAAAGCTTTATTTGCACTGAACACAGATATTTAAATTGCTTTTAGATTTAGAATTCCAAGCACCAAATCCCTGTGGTAAAATGAATCCCGTTCAACAGAATTTATTCGGAGGATTCATCCATGACTCGTTTTCTAGCTATTGTTTTAACACTCTCAATGATATTAGGCACTCTCGGATGTGCCAGTACTAAGTTTTCCAAAGCTACACTTCCCGAACAGCCAAACTTTAAACCTGTAACCGTCGGAATGCCTGGTAAAGGAAAGATGGGTGCTTATGCTGCTGGGCGTATGGCCGCGTTTGAAAAAGAAGATGTAGCAAAATTACAGGGCTGTATCGCTTTCGTCGGTGACTCCATTACTGAGCGTTTTCCTGTGGAGAAATATTTCCCGGGTCAAAAAGTTGCTAACCGGGGAATCGGTGGAGATACCATGGGAGGCTCCAACGGATGGGGGCTCATGGACCGCCTGGATGCTTGTGTATATAACTTAAATCCGAAAACCCTTATCCTCATGATTGGAATAAATGATATTGTCTGGGTATCCTCTCAAAGTGTGGAAGATAAGATCCTCCGTCATGACTACCTGTTATGGACTCTTCGAAAAAACCTTCCCAACACCAAAATCTATGTCGTTTCTTGCACTCCCTGCAAAGGAAAGTATGCCAAATACAATGAGCAAACCCTCAAATTTAATGCTGGGATGAAAGCACACGTTCAAAAATATGGCATCAAATATATTGATATCTATGATTTATTCAAAGATGAAAAGGGTATGCTTAAAGAAGATTTGGCCGCAGATGACATTCATCTCAGCCCCAAAGGCTATGAACTTATTACTACCGTTTACAACAAAGAAATCTTGAATAAGAAATAAATAAAATGAATAAAATCAAAACAACCATCATATTTCTCGTATTAACATTAGTCATTTCTGGCTGTGTGACGACTTCAAAGCAAATCACATCAAGCGAAAAGAAATCTTTCACCACAGTAGAAGTCGGTGATATCCGGAAGATGCCAATTTCGGAATTTCACAAAAATAGAATTGCCGCCTTTAATCAAGAGAATTTGGCCAGTTTGCAGAACGGAACGGTATTTCTGGGGGACTCTCTCACTGAAGGCTTTGATTTAAACAAGTATTTCCCGGGGAAAAAAGCTATCAATCGGGGAATGAGTGGTGACACTCTGGGTGGAGCTCTTCGGTGTGGATGTTATGATCGTCTTTCTTCCTGTGTTTATAACTTAAACCCGGATCAAGTAGTCATGATGATTGGCATAAATGACCTCTCCTACTTCCGTCAAGACACTACCTTCCGAACCAAACTTGATCAATATGACAATCTGGCAAATGCCATTCGCAAAGGGCTTCCAAATAAGAAGTTATTTTTTGTCTCAGTGCTTCCGACCCGAGATAAATGGGCCTTTGCAAACAGAAACATTATCATTCTCAATGAACACATTCAACGTGCAGCCAAGCGTAATAACGCAATCTATCTGGATGCCCACTCCCAGTTAAAAGATTCCAAGGGAGAGTTGAAAGAGGAATATAGTAAAGATGGATTACATCTGACTGAGGCTGGCTACACAGCTCTGGCAAATTTTTACAAACCTCAGGTATTTGGTGAGAAGTAATGTCCATAAAGCTGGGATGCAGTTATTTTGGTAACTATCATCTCCGCCATGTAAAAACTGATTTTGAAGAGTTGAAGCGGGATGGGTTCAATACCCTCACCATCCCGCTTTCTGAAAATGATTTCCAATTCTGGAAACAAACCGTATTCGATATTATTTCACTGGCTAAAGACTTCGGGTTCGAAGTATACACTGACCCTTGGGGTGTTGGAAAAGTATTTGGAGGAGAAGCGTACTCCTGGTTTGTCGCCAAATACCCTTCTGAATGTCAAATACTGGAAGATGGGACCCGAGTTCCTCATGCCTGCCCACTAAGTACTGGATTTAGAGATTACCTCTATCAATGGCTTGATGGGGTTGGGCACAGTGAAACCGATTATGTTCTTTGGGATGAACCCCATTTTTACATTCCCGGTTGGGCTGCGCCCTCCAAAGGAACTTGGGCATGCCATTGTCCACGATGCCAGCAAAATCACCTTAATCAGTATGGAGTTACCCTACCCCTCCACACATTTCCCCAAATAAGTCATTGGAAATCCAGCATATTGATAGAGTTTCTTTCAGACCTATGCCAGATAAATTCCACATTAAACAAGAAAAATGCCCTAATATTATTGCCCAATCACCCCAGTAAGGCAGGAAGTATTCCCTGGGAGGATATTCATCACATTAAAAAGGTTGATGTATTTGGTACGGATCCATATTGGATATGGGACAAACAACCTTTGGAATCCTATGTATCCGACTTTAGTCAAAAGACCCTCGATATCGCCCATAGAAACCACTGGGAGCCACAAATATGGCTACAAGGAATGATGATACCCTCAGGGCAAGAATGGGAAATGGAGAGGGCTCTTGAACTGACTATCCAATCTAGCATCCGAAACATCTCTTTCTGGGGTTATAACTGTTGCCATCATATCTCTTACACCCGCTGTGGAGATCCTGATTTAGCTTGGGACACCTTACGTCAGGCTGTCCGTAAAGCGGCTGAAAAATATGCATAATAAAAAGAGCCTTTCTGATTAGAAAGGCTCTTTATCTATCAAGGTTATCTTTTTAATTATAATTCTTTTTCTTTCTTTAACTCAGCAACTCGCCTGTTTTCAGCAAGTCCCAAGAACCAGACGGCAACAAAAATCAGGACCAGCGTCACCCAGTCAGCGTTTTTGGGAAATTTTGCCACTTTTTCAACAAGCAATGAATATTCAACTCCACTGACATTGGATAACCACTGAGTGATTGCCGGAACCTTACCACTGGCGACAAACCAAACAATCAAAGTAGATACAGTACCCGCTATTAATGAAGTTAACCGGTTCACTAAACCGGCAAAAGTCGCCGTCCGCCCTTTAAACATAAAGATAAATACAGAGAAGAATGCAACGGCTCCAAAGAAACTACCAAAAATCATTTGCCAGGGCCAGTTAGAGTGAGTATCCGTGAAGGCTTTCTTGAAATCGCGGACCTGTTTGAAATCCTGAATTTTGATATCGTTTTTCGTTTGCACCAATAATTCAGGAGAATTATTGACTTGATTTACAGAACCTGTAACACTGACAATTCTACCTTTGAACAGTTTTTCAGTGTCCACGGTAAACTTCTTATCCAGATCTTTGGGAATTATAATTCGTAATGCCGTTGAGTCTTCTTTAGAAAAGGTTAAAAAAGTCCCCTCATCCGTTTTTTTAATATCAACGACTTCACCCATAAATGTTTGAGTTTGGTTGACTTGTTTGCCAGCTTCTTTCCAATCAAGAGCTCCCGTAACAACTTTAACTGGATTTACAAAATTGAAGACCAGCAAAGATACCGTAATCATAGTAATGGTCGAGGATATCTGTTCTACACCAAAAAAGCCCTTGGTATCATAAACAGCACCTTTAGGCCGAGTATTCTTGTAATAATTCATGATGTAGATTCGAATGAAGTAAGCAACCAGATAACTGGAAAGAATAACCATGGCAGGTCCGTATGTAAAGAAGTCCATTCCTACCTTTTTATTCAGGAACAATTGGGTACTGACCGCCAGGACGGCAATTACAACACCTACATTTTCTTGCCAATAGACTTTCTTTTTCAGGATACCCAGACGAATCTGTATTTCATCAATCAACCGGCTAAGGACAATGATACTGCCCCGCATGATGACCATTGCCACCATGACAGTGATGGGCAAGGAATACATCAGAGTTGTGGTAGGGATGACTACAGCAGTACAAATACCAGATGGAATGATATATAGGTATTCTTTCGGGAATGTAATACCACCCCAGGTGATCAAGTTGCTGGATTTCAGCTTAAACCACCCTAAAGCAAATACGACTCCGATACAAAGCACATTACTACCTAATGTACTCCATACCAACCATTCCATTTCACTGACCTTGAAGGGAACAAAAAACTTAACAAAAATACCCGTAAGGATATAAAAGATAAAATACCAGAAACACAAATTCAGTAGTTGCCCGGTACTTCCTTCTTCATGTTTTTGAGCCATTTGTTTTACTCTGCCTTTCTCAATATGTTATTCAAGAATTTCGATCTGAGATGAATCTTCCACTACAATTTGAGGTTTCCCTTGGAATTCAGAGACTTTCCCTTTGACTTTCACGGTCCGATTTAAGAAAAGGGTTGCGGGTAATTCTTTGAATTTATCATAAGCAGTTTTGGGAATCATAAGCGATATCTGATTCTGAAAATTCTTAGAAAAATTCAGGAAAGTACGGGAACCAATATCTTTCGTAAGAATAATTGTACCGGAAATAGTAACATCCTGACCCATATATTTAGTGGCTTCTTCCCAGGGAATAGTTCCTTCAGGATGCTTCACATTACGGGAAGTGTTTACTGTGGGGATATCTCCGGACTCTCTGGCTTTCCGAGGAACAAACACATCATGGAAATATTGGGGGGTGGATTCCAGGGACAGTGTATAAAGGAAATTCTTGGGACCCAATTCTACAGCGGGACGAAGCTTCCCTTTAAAATAAACAAGTTCACCATCGGCCGCTCGTAAATCAGGCGACACCTTCGCCCATAAAGCACTGTCAGCAACAAAAACTCCCATAGCCAGCTTGTCATTATGATTCAACTGCAACCATGCCGTGGACCCATCATATCCAGAAAAACTGAAAGAACCAAAAAGAGTCACATCGGTACCTGTGAGAGACTCCATCTTATTCCAATCCACATCATTGAGAATATCGACGACTCCAGGTTTACCTTTATACTGTGTATGGAAATTCTTGTAGGCTTTACCTCGTTGATTCCACCACCGTAATCGCCCATCATAATCGGGATAAGCCATGGCTCCAGGAGCCCAAATACCGCGTTGATTGATGCGAGCTTCTCGTTCTGCTTCCAGAAATGCCAACTCGAATCGTGTGGAGGGTCCATATTTATCGGAATACGGGCTCATACCCTGCCTGACACACTCAACATTATAGTTTATCCATTTACCATCTTTTTTATAAAAGACATACCCTAAGACTCGACCATAATAATCCCACTCACGACCAGGCTCATCAAACTCAATCTTCACTACACTTCCAACAGGAAAACATTTTTTGGCAAATAGAGTTCCTTCCCAACCGAGGGGAGTATTTGTTTTCGGATAAGGATCTTTGGCGGTAGCTTGCGCCATGATTTGAGTAAAATTCTTAATAATTTCCTGAGTCAGAGCCTCTGCATCAGGCCCCTTTTCGGATTCTTCGGTATCAATGTTAAGAAAACGGACAGTTTTCGGTAAACCATCAACACCCAGAGTATCACCATCCACGACCCGGTTGACAGTATACTCACCAAGAACTAATGAACCAGATTGGAAAGTGAAGCCCCATCCGGCAAGTGCTGCCAGGATGAGGCTACATAAAGTTAAACGAATCAAATTCGATTTCATCATATTTACCGTTCTGAATAGCGTTTATACAAACGTGTAAAAACATCTTCAAGCGCGGGTCCCAGTTTTTCCTTAGTATCGGTCACTTCAGGTTCATTCGGTAATACCGCATAAGGGACATTGATGCCTTTTACATTCAAATAACCATCCAAATCAGGGGCAATTTGATCCCAGTCATTGGTCTTGTAATAATAATCCATTTTCTCCTGTGGGAGTGAATGGAACAATACGGAATCTTCTAAACCTTTGCGTTTGCGGCGTTGGTTCTTCCGGCTTGATTCTTCATAACTGACCTTGATATAACAAATACCACCCATCTTCAACATCTGGTCTTCCATAATGGAGAAAGCATGGGCAAAAGCATTGTCTCCCCCACGGGCAAATTCGATAACGGCCGTAGTATCTACACCTAAATTGGGGTTATCTCGTTGCAGTTTCTGGAAGGCATTGTTTATTTTATAAAGACAAACATCCCAGTAGATCTCGTCAATAAAGTAATAGTCTTCTTTACTATGCAGACGGGGCTTGCCAAGTTTGGAGAGAATATCATCTTCTTCAAACCAATCCCAAATATACGGAAAGTCATCAATTTCCTGAACTTTCCCAATATGGAACCGGCTTAATCGTTCTTCATCTGAAGATTTTTTGAGATAATCAATCACTTCACTTTTACCGGCGGCAGGCCGGGCGACTAGAAAAACACAGGGAATTATTCCACTCATATCTATATCCTCCACATCAATAAATATTCTGACTGTCAGTCAATAATAATACAAAAATACACATAGAAACTGACAGGGTATGTATATTTTTGAGACTATAACCGATTGTGTCGGGCAAGTCAAGAAATACAGATATTTCATTGAAATGTAATTTATATTGATAAGAATTGTCATAATAATCGATTCAAAGAGGGTTACAATATCTTTAATTATTGTTTCTATAAGTGAGGTTATCCATGTCACATTTCTACTCTGCAAAGTCAACCAGAATGAGTTTAATGTTTATGCTGTTGTTTATTTTCATTTGCTCTCTGGTTGTAGCCCGCCCCAACCTGGTCATTGTGTTGGTAAATGACCAATTCCGTTATGACTATCTCACCCGGTATGAAAATCAATTGACCGGCGGACTCAAAACCATTTCAACTAAAGGGACCTTCTATACCAATGCCCACCTGAATTATGGGACCTCTCATACAGGAGTCGGACACGCCACAATTGGAACCGGACAATCTCCTGATGAACATGGTATCGTCGCCAATTACTGGTATGACCGAAATGCAAAGAAATCTGTATATTGTGCCGAAGATTCCAGATACCCCGTCCTGGCCCGATTACAGGAAGCGGATGCGGAGGGGCGAAAGTTAACACCTGCAGACCTGAGTTCTGGCAGGTCGCCCAAAAAACTCCAGGTAACGACGCTTGCTGACAGTCTCAGGATATCTAATAATTTTCATTCACGAGCATACTCTCTATCTTTTAAAGACCGTTCAGCTATTCTTATGGGGGGAAATCTGCCGAATGCATCAATCTGGTATGACAGTAAGAGTGGAAAATTTACATCCAGCACTTACTACGGTAAAACGTTACCTGATTGGGTGAGCAGTTTTAATGAGAAGTACCCCGTTGACCAGTATTATGGACTGAAATGGACCTTACTGTTTGATGAGAAAAACTATCAACTATCGCATCCAGAACGAACCGCCGAAGAAACTGGGTTTGGAGTACCCTTTCCCGTCACATTGACCAGCACTTCGGGTAAACCCGATAGTCAGTTCTATGCACAGTTTGCGGGAACACCGTATGCCAATGACCACCTCTTTGAATTGGCTAAATTTTGTATCCGATATGAGAAGTTAGGTAAGAGCACTACTCCTGACCTATTGATGGTCAGTTTTTCACCTTCAGATGTTATAGGACACACCTACGGACCGTTTGGAAAAGCCACACAGGATGCCGTCATGCGATATGACATGGCATTAAGTGATTTCCTTAAATTTGTTGATACCGAGGTCGGTTTGAACAATACACTCATTGTTTATACTGCTGACCACGGTGCACCTCCAATGCCCGGATTTATGGCTCAATACGACCTGGGTGGAGGGGTCAGTGGACAAGCCGTTATCAATAGCATCAATGAAATGGTTAAAACAACCTACAATATCGATTCAGTTGTTCTTTCATTGAATCAACCTTATATTTATCTGGATATTCAAAAAATAAAAGATAAAAAACTTAATGTTGATGAGGTCCTGGAAACCGCTTCATCTGCAGCGGAATCGGTACAGGGAATATCTAAAGCTTATGTGGTAAACAGGTTGCTTCATAATCAGTATCCGGATGGTGATAAAGTCCAGCTAATCCAACATAGTATATTTCCTCGTAATTCCGGAGATTTATACTTGCAACTTAAACCTTACTGGGCATTTGGAAATTACGATAAAGGCGGGACGGAACATGGTTCACCTTATCCATATGATACCCATATCCCAATTATCTTTTATGGAAATGGAATCTCCCAGAGTATCCGGACTGAACCGGTCAATATGGAAGATATCGCCCCATCAATCGCATATTTACTCGGGGTGGAGATGGGAACCCAGAGAACTCACTCATTACTTCCCGGATTAACCCGATAAGATTCCCCGATATTTATAAAAATTATTGAAAAGGCTGCCTTCAGGCAGCCTTTTTTTTGTATATCCATTAATTTAAGAGTCCTATCCGAAAACGAATCATCCACGGAGTTGCTCGGAACAGCTCCGTGGATGATTCGTAAATCAGGTGGGTTTGAATGGAAATAATTACCGTTTTAACAGACCTGTTGCAATCATATATTGTGCCGCCACATAACCAGCCATCATGGGTATATGCCCATATCGGATAGGACAATAAATCTCCAGAAAAGCCAGAAAAACATCCGCCACAACAAATAGCATCGCACCTCGAGCCACTCTAAAATAACCGATATCAGGAACCCTGCCCCTTCGATTAACGGCAATCAACATCATTCCGGGTAAAAGAACGGCATACATCGGCACCAGAATTCCCAGTAAACCGGTAAAATGCTTACTAATCAAGAAAATACCAACAATAACAGCCGTTACAACTCCAATCAACCATTGGGGTTGACGATAGAGAACACAATCCTTCCCCCAATATCCTCCATCATAATAGAAGGCGGAAATGTAATTTATCATGGCCAAACTAAAACTGCTGATTCCCAATATTTCCCCATTAAGGAATTCCTTTGGAATCATTAAGAATAAGTCACCCATCCACGAAAACAACAGTCCGATGATAATATGCCAAAACACCAAATCCTCGGATCGTTTCCACCCAGCCCAGAAAATCAACATAATAGAGGGAGCAATCCATGGTTTTGTCCACCATACCCATCGTTCCCAATCCAATACCATTCCAATGGCAATACCAATGCAACTGACAATAAGAACGACATATCCAAATATGTTTATAGCTTTTTTACCCATGAAAGTAATCATACCCTTTTACGAGTCATCATAACAATCTTTTTCTGAAAAGGATTTTACCTTACTTCAGTATCCTCAATGATATATTCCGTCCCTGTTTTATGAACACCCATTGCTAGCTTTTAATTTTAGTGCACTCGAGTGCAAAGTAATTTATAATTTCTACAACAAACTGTTATGGGTAAAAGAAAGGGAAGGATTTCATGCGCGTACTTATAATTTTCTTATTAATGGGCTGCCTGACCCTGGCGAATGCTGCAAATGACCGAATTGTCCAGAAAGTAGGACAAATGGAGTTTGTCTACACCAAAGAAAATGGTGCCAGTCTGACTGTTTTTGGAGTTCCAATGATGAAGGACTCCGCATTCTGGGTTGCCAAACCCATGTGGGCCGGACATCATTATGGAGCAATTTATCAGCCAGATTTAATAAAAAACGCTACGATTGAAGACTATCAGGGCGGTAAGAAAATCACACTGCATCATGAGTTACCCAGTCCAAAACAAGACTATATCAAAGGAACAGAAGTATTTATCCTGCTTCCCAACAATACCTACAGAACTGAATTAGAGTTCATCATCCCGAAAAGTGATCCCGGTGTGTATGAATGGTCTATCGGAAGCTTAAATGCAATTGCATTTATCGGACGGAAATACAGTGTTTATGATGGGATATCCACCTTTAATGGCATTATTCCCGTAGATGCACCCTGTAAAGATCCAGGTGGCATTGCTGATATTGCTGAAAGCACTTATGGCCGAGCCTTTAAATCAATGACTATTTACTCAGCATTAGGTCCAATCACTCTATCAACCGATACGGAAGATGATTTTATTCTTTTTGATCACCGGAAAGCCCAGTGGTCACAATATGGGGAACCCTGGTTCTGGTTAGGCCGTCTGGAAAGAGATATTGAGGAAGGAAAACATCTTTCCTACAAGATGACCATTCAATTTCCTGAGAAATTAAGTACCCAACTCTCTCAATCCACTTTAACGGGAAAAACAAAACTAACCACCCAATCGGACATATTGGCCCCCAATTATGAGAAATCAGCCATCGTTCCTACACCCAAGAAGATAGTATGGACCCAAACTTTATTTCCACTTAATTCCAAAACTGTCATCTATGCTGGAAAAAAATCTGACTCCAATATGGAAAATGCCGTTAATTTTTTCCTACGCGACCTGAACACAATTTATAACATCACCCCTCAGGTCGTCTGGGACACCCCTCCTCTCAAGACCCGAGACAACATCATTATTTTAGAGAACCCACCATCTGTTCCAATTCCTCCCCATAAAGAAGGTTACCGCATATCTTCAGGGAAGAACTTGGTTCGAGTCAGCGGGCACGACAGTAAAGGTGTATTTTATGGTTTGACCAGCTTACTTCAAATGATCAAAGTCAATCCAAAGGGTGCCTTTATTAAGGGAGCTGAAATTACAGATTACCCTTCAATGGATTTCCGTGGATATCACACCTTCACCAGTCATGATGATAACAAGGCAATGTTGAAATTTGCTGAAGATATTTGGGGTCGATATAAACTCAACTATTGGGTATGGCAAACAGATTTTCTGATATGGGACTCTGCAACAGCAAATGCCCATCCTGAGAAGTCAATGGCGTTGAAAGAGGGTATGGCAGTCGCCGAAGTTGCACAAAAACACTTTGTCGAGATTATCCCCTGTTTACAAACTTATGGTCATGGAGAATGGCTTTTCACAAACAATCAAAATATGGATTTTGCTGAAGATTCAACCGTTAAAGATATCAACCTCTACTGTGCTGCAAATCCTAAAGCACACGAGTTTATCTTTAACGTCATGGATGAGGCCATCAAACTATTCAAACCTAAATATTTCCACATCAATATGGATGAAATTGAACTGAAAGGTGGTGGACCTCTCTGCCGCCATCAACCCGGCAAGTCAGATACCGACATTATTTTAGGTGAAGCCAGTACTTATCATGCCTGGCTGAAAGATCGCGGAATTGAAACAATGATGTGGTCAGATGTTTTTCTAGCTAAGGGTGAAGCCCCAGATGCTGCCAATGCACCCTCCCTTGAAGAATCGAAAAAACGCCGGGATGGACTTTCCAAAGAGATTATTATTACCGACTGGCATTATGCTCCGGTTAAACCTGAACTCTATTCTTCATTAACTGTCTGGAAAAATGAAGGCTTCAGAGTCATTGGATGTTCATGGTACATGCCCAATGATATTCGGAATCTGGCCCGTGCTAATTATATTTTCAATACTATGGGACATCTTCAGAGTACTTGGGCCGGTCATTCCCTGACCTTCCAGGAAAAATATCCAAGTACCTGGCACCAGTGGTGGAATTTCATTATCGCCGGGCATTATGCCTGGACAGGTGAGGATAAGCAAATCAAAGATTTAGACTGGACTCCGTCACAGGAGTTTATTGATGTCTGGTTCCAGAAAAAACCGAGACAAGACACACACAGTGGTTTTATGGTGGATTTAAGCTCACTGGTGAATCGTTCGTTGGCAGATAACACAAAACTGTCAGGTTGGGCTGGCTATGGACCACAACATGATTTATCGGCTTTCCCCATTAAACAAAATCGGTTTGGTGAAACTTGCTTCAAGATTTCCAGAAATAAAAAAGGACAATCCGCTGTTTTATTGTCCGGATTATTTAACCCCAAGGGAAACTTCCCGGCAACAGTCGATATTCCGTTAAATAACCAGAAAGCTTCTGAACTCAGATTTCTGATCAACTCTATTTATCCAACTCAGAAAAATAAGGAATGCGGTGAAATCCAAATTCAATATCAGGATGGTTCCAGTGCCGTTAAAAAGTTGATTTACTGGGAAAACCTCTGGTCTTTCGACGATGTATTTGGAAGCAGAGATACACGAGTGGTATGGAAAGGATTCAGTCGGGCTGGAATGCCGGTAGGTGTTCGGGAGTTAATCTGGACAAATCCCTCCCCTGAAAAACCCATAAAATCTGTAACCATTAAGTCTTACAATACCGAGGCAGCTCCGGTACTACTGGGACTCACAGGTGTTAATCTGTAAGTTCTTTTATTTAACCGTATTTTGAAGATAAACATCCAGGCTCTGGGCTTGAGCATCATCAGGCCGGAGCCTGGCCGCTTTATGGATCAGAGGAGCGGCTTTCTCCGGCTGATTCATTTTCAAATAGATTTGGGCTAATCCCGTCAAACTGACAAAACGCTCCGGGTCGTAAGACAAGGCTTTTTCATATAATTTGATAGCTTCATCATATTGTCCCTGTTTGATCTTCATAGCAGCATAATTATTCATGGCACCCACATTATCAGGTTCCTTCTTCAAAAGGGCCTCAAAAACCTCACTGGCACGATTGAATTGACTACTCATATCCAGTAATATTCCCAATTGATAAAGATATTGGGTGTCTCCAGGTTTATGTATCAGGGCTAAATCCATATAACGAACAGCCTCTGTAAACTCTTCCCTTTTCCAACATTCTCGACCCAGTTCGTAATAGGCCAAGCCTTTATCCAGAGATGTTGTTTCAATGATTCCTTCTGCAATTCCCTGCATAGAACTGTTAGGAACAAAAGTCATATATGAAATATTTTCCAGAATTGGACTGGGAGTCAGAGCATTTTGTGGCCAGGGATTATACAGACCAATCATAGAAAAGAAAATAGAGAGCCCCACCAAACCGTAAGCAACAGATTGGTAAATTTTCTGATGCGGCCGCGAGAACCAACAAAGAGAAGGCAATAACCATAAGGGTATCAGAGCAACCACCCAACGCAGTCCATAACTTCCTCCACCAAAATCACTGATTTGGATTGCATAAGAAGTTAGTGTCCCTGTCAAAGTAAAAACAGCTATTATTCCCCAAATACTCCAGAAGACATCCCGGTTTCTCCACGCCCTGATAATTTCAATTCCACCTAAAATTAATACCGGGCAAAATAAAAATAAACCCCGATATCCAAATAACATATGGAAATACTGCGTTAAGATGTTCTTCCCAAACAATCTCTGGTAAGCTTGTGGACTACCCCAATACGATCCGGCAAACTGATAATATTCTTTATGCAAATAGGCAGGAATCAAATCACCTGTTTGAGTCATGTTCAATGCAGCGTGGATTAATAAAGGAACCAATGAACCCACAAGGAAATATCCCAGTCGCCGCCGATTCATAACACCTAACCAAAGCAAACCACAAAACCAGGATAATCCACCTGTTGGCAATTCTAAGGTAATAGCAAATGCAAGTAAGAATCCAGACCATAGAAACTGAACATCTTTGACCTTTTCTACCTTTGCATCATACAGAAACAAAGTAAGTCCACTGGCAATCAATGTCGCTGTCAGTACATGATTATTAAAAGTTACTGCCCAGGGAAGCAGCAAGGTCCCTAACCAAATCACAACCCATTGCATATATTTATCAGATAAACAGCCACAATATACCAACCATTTATTGATCAAATAACACAGAAAAATAAAAGGAACGCCTGATAATAAAAAAGTAAGTATCCAATAAACCCACGAATAGTGATGATTGAAAGTAATCCCCATGAGATATAAAGGCCGATACAAAACAGCCCCCAGGAATTGGAGCATGGGTGGTTTATCAGAAATTCGATGCCCATTCCTCATCTGGATATCCACATCATATTTCAGAATTGAATTGTCCAGATTAAAGGTAAAGTGTTCACCTAGTGCCTGAATAGTAGCCATTCGCGCTGCATCATTAGGGCTGCCCACATCCGACTTGGTAAAACATAGAACCAACAACAACGGGACCAGCATTATCAGCATACGGGGCAGTTTTGTTATATCAGGCATTGATAAGGTCTCTCCTTAGATGTTTCAATCGGTCCAAATCTTCTTTAGTAAAACAATCCCAGGAACACGGGAATGCAGAATTATTCTGTAATAAAGGCTCCTCAGAAAGCAATGGTTGATATTTTAAGGCCTCGTTAAACATGGGAGTTCCCGGTATGGGAGTATATTCACATAGATAGGGGTAAGCACCGTTGGATATAACAAATCGAATTGCTTCTTCTACTTCACGAAAATGTTGTCCCGGAAGCATTGCCAGCAGATAAACACCAATATCTTTTGTGGAAAAGCCTGCCTGGTGCAAAGCCTGGCAAGCCATGATAAATTGAGTATTGGTTGCTTTTAAGTCGGAAGCCTTCTGAATATCTATCCTGTTAGATTCAAGACTGATCCGAATTGTTTTAAACCCACTTCTATACATCAGAGACGCCACATCAGGCGTAATTTCCCTTACATGGAGACCATTGGGTGTATGGAAGGTGATTTCCCAGTTTCGTTTTATCACTTCCTCCATTAGTGGGATAATCATCTTTTCTGGAGTAATTAGAAGTGCATCATCATAAAAAACAAAGGTCCTTATACCCTTTTTATAGGAATATTCCATTTCATTAAAAACATCCATCCAGCTGCGGCGCCTGTATCCAGGCGCCAACATATCATGTGCACAGTAATTACAATGGAAGGGACACCCTCTTGAGGTTAAGAGGCAGGCATAAGTTGATGGAGACATTAATTCCCAGGCAGGTCTTGGAAAACTTTCCAAATCCTGCGGGTCAACAAAACAGGATGACATGTGTCCTGTGATATGGTCACACAAGGTAAGAATCTGTGTTTCCCCTTCACCTGTTATTACATGATCAGCACCAGAATATGATTTTGCATGCTCAGAACACAGTGTGGCATAAATCCCTCCTAAAACAACAGGCACATCCGGCCAGATTTCTTTTATAATCCGAATTGCATCAAATACACCTGGATACCAGTAAGTCATCATTGAAGTAACTAGAATCACTTTTGGTTTAGGACCATCAACAACCATCTCCCTGAATATTTTTTCAGTAATTCCATAACGACCGAAATGACGATGAATATTTCCATATACGGAAGGAACAGGGAGAATTTCTTTGTACAGTTTCCGTGCACCAAAATAATCATGCTCTGAAGAAGAAGAATATGCCACCTGACTCTTCATCCCAGGATGATCCATGTTAAGACAGTCGACTAACCGGACCGAATACCCATTTTTAATGAGCAGACCGCCAAGATACAGAAGCCCCAAGGGTTTCATCCACAGATCATAAGCAGCAAAGTCACAAATCCAGGGATTAATCAATAATATGTTTGGAGTCGATTTCATATAAAACCTATTATTAAGATTATAGATGTTTTTGATTTATGATTTGGCACTTGTTCATGAATTAGGATTCAGATATACTCACCATCAGACTCCAGAGCCGAACGGATCACATTTATATGAGAAAAATAAAATGGCATTACATAATAATCAGTTTGATTATTCCAGCCATATGGCTGACTCTCATGGGGATTCTGTATTATCGGCATTCCTCCCGTTCTATATTGGAGATGGACCCCAAGATATCAATTACAGATCCCTCTCAAGTAATCCTTAGAGAAGAATGGCGTGGATTATATCTGAATGGCGAAAAGATTGGATATTCACGAACAGTGGTCAAAAGTGGTGCCAATTATGTCCAAACCAAGTATGACATCACCAGTGAAGCATTTATAAATTTGAATATGGGTGGAACGGTCCAACGTATTTTCGTGAACGACCAGACTATTTTAAACAAAGACCTGAGAGTGGTATTGATTCGGTATAAAATGGATTCCAATTCCGGCTCTGTTCAATTGGTGGGTACCTATAACAGGAATTTATTACGTCTTAATATATCGGGCGCACTGAATAATCAAAACCAAGCAATTACCCTGAAAGAACCCCCATTTTCACCTAATGCTGTTAATTTGTTACTACTTCAGGAGAAGTTTCCGGTCAAGAAAATCTTCAGGGTCCCCGTTTTTGATCCCAGTACCATGAGCTTATCTGATTTGGAGATTGAGATTGTCGGTAAAGAAAGTGTTGCTTTTGGCAATCGTAAAGAAGAAGCCTATAAAATTGAGGAACGATTTGCTGGATATACCCAGTTAGCATGGATCAATGATAAGGGAGAATTACTTAAGGAATCTTTCAATCTGGCAGGGCTCCAATTAGAATCTATGAGTGAATCAGAATCTGAAGCAACAGCCATCCTTAAAAATGAAAAGTCCAAAAAACATACAGACATAATTAATCAATCGAAAGTTAGTGTTACAGGGATAATTCCTTATCCAAGAAATACTCGGTTGTTAAAACTCCAATTAACCGGGATAAATCCAAGTACAATCCAGGATAGCAAACCACGGCAAATCGTACTAAGTCGTAATCCAAACCTGCTAACAACAACGCTTCTAATTGATTCTTTGAATAAGCCTAAAGAATCTGATTCCTCGGGTCACCTCTCAATTTACACATCAGGCAGCATTCTGGTGCAAGTGGATGCTAAGGATATAACGAATTTGGCTCGACAGATTACTGGTAACGAGAAAACCCCAGCAAAGCAGGCAGACTTATTAACAGATTGGCTCTACAAAAACATTCAGAAAAAGTACGTAGTTGGAATGCCAACAGCCATTGATGTAGCTAAGACTCGTCAGGGTGACTGTAATGAACATGCCGTTCTTTATGCAGGATTAGCAAGGTCATTAGGTATTCCAACTCGCATCGCCATTGGAGTCGTTTATGTTAATAATGGTTTTTATTATCATGCCTGGAATGAAGTGTGGATAGGACATTGGATTGCTGTCGATCCCACCTTTGGGCAAAAAGTTGCGGATGCCACTCATGTAAAACTGTATGAAGGTGATTTGGACCAAATGAATAGATTATTCGAGTATCTGGGTAAAATGCAGATTACCATCTTGGAAACTAAAGAGGATCTTCCCCATGGCCGTAATTGAGATAGAACATTTGACTAAAAAATTTGATACAAAAGCGGCGGTATTAGATCTCAATCTTGAAGTTAAAAATGGAGAAATATTCGGATTCCTTGGACCTAACGGTGCAGGAAAAACAACCACCATTAAAATCTTGAATGGCCTATTAAAACCGACATCAGGCCAAGTTCGGATTGGTGGATATGATATCACCCATCAACCTCGTGAAGCAAAAGCCATGACCGGTTATGTTCCAGAAGACGCCTTCATATATGACAAACTCACGGGAAGAGAATTCCTTTATTTCGTCGGGGGATTGTATGGATTAAGTGAGAAAACCCTGAGTCAGGAAATTGAATATTGGACCACCTTCTTTGCCATGGAATCCTTCATAGACCGGTTAACAGAAGGATATTCGCATGGAACCAAGCAGAAATTGGTCATGAGTGCATCGATGTTACACCATCCACAGTTACTGATTATTGACGAACCCATGGTTGGATTAGACCCTAAGAGTACCCGTAAAGTAAAAGATCTAATGAGAGAAAAAACAAGAGAAGGTGTTACTGTATTTCTTTGCACGCATATTCTGGGTGTTGCTGAAGAATTATGTGATCGTGTTGGCATTATCCATCGGGGTGAGTTGCTTATTACCGGAACTTTGAATGAAATAAAGCAGAAATCTCAATCTGCACAGAATGTTTCACTTGAATCCATCTTCCTGAAATTAACTGAAGAAGAACATGAATTGAAAGAAACGGAATTATGATTTCATCTTCACTCATCTCCAACATTATTTCATTACACTTTATCCGATTTAGAATTTGGAGAAATTGGTTTAAGTCATTCACATCCGAAAACTGGTTTTCTTTTATATTTATGTTGGGCCTATTATTTTTTTTCTGGATAGGTGGATATTATTTCTTCCGATATCTTGCAGGATTCTTTTTATCTATCGAAACTGTAGGTACTATCCTTATTCAACGCATTATGGCTTTCTTATTCCTGGCTCTTTTCATGTTAACAACATTTAGTGACTTAATAACCGCATTATCCACTCTTTATTTATCAAAAGATCTCCCCAGTTTACATGCTCGCCCAATTTCACCTGTATCCATATTCTTTGATAAATTTATCCTGACCGTTTACTATGGGTCATGGGCTGTCATTGTCTTTGGTATGCCGATATTTTTTGCATACGGGACTGCTTTAAAAGCACCTTGGTATTTTTATCCGCTGGTCATCATAAGTAGTATTCCTTTTTTAATAATCTGTGCTGCTTCTGCAGTTTTGATTACACAAATACTGGCATACTTTCTTCCCGCCAATAGGGCCAGGACCATGATTGCGGCATTATATGGATTATCCTTCGTTGGAATCATGTTTTTCATAAAAATGATTCAGCAAACATCTGGATTAACATGGAATGCCACCATGATGAGTGTTGAGAAAATATTGTTTAATCTGACATTAACAACAAATCCATATTTACCAAATTACTGGATTAACCAGGTTTTTATTGCTGCCGTTAATAGGAATATTCCCGATTTGGTATTCAATCTTGGACTCTTATACACAACAGCAGCACTGACGATTCAGTTATCCTGCCAATTAGCTTCCGTATTTTATTTCCCGGGATGGACCAAAACCTGCGAATCTGTTCAAGGTACAATATCTCGTAAGGTGTTTAATTATGATCAAATTCTTTTCTTTCCACTAAGATTTTTCAGCCCTGCGGTCCGTTCTGTAATCATAAAGGATTTTAAAATATTCTGGAGAGACTTGACCCAATGGGGACAATTCACATTATTAATAGCTCTTGTCGGGATATATTTATACAATACAAGAAGTATCATTAACAACGGTGCTGCTGGCTTCATGAAGCAAGAAGTATTTGGATTACCCTTGAAATGTTTGCTGGGAATATTTAATCTAGCTTTAGTAGGGTTCGTCTTGTCAAATTTGGCGATGAGGTTTGTATTCACAATGATATCTTTGGAAGGCAGGATTATATGGGTCATCAGAAGTTCACCCTTTAGTCTGGATAAATTATTCTGGACCAAATTTGGACTAGCATTAATAACAATGCTGTCTGTAGGTACCAGTCTCATATTATTAGCAAATCATCTATTAGTCGTGGACAGTTTTTTAGGTTGGATTACTTTTATTTCTGTTTTGATGATGGCCATATCACTGACAGCCATGGCAACAGGTTTTGGAGGAATGTTTCCTACCTTCAATGTTGAAAATCCCATGCAACTGGCTACCGGAACGGGAGCCATAATTACCGTTGTTGCGGGTCTGGTATATCTTTTGGCTGCTGTTGTTCTGACCGCTCAACCAATGATTGCTTATTATATGAATAAAGGCATCATCACCATTTCTAACTGGAAAAGCTTTATTCTTCCATTGGTTGTGCTTGTGTTGTTGAATTTATTCTGCTCTGCAGCACCAGTGATTGTTGGATTAAACAGACTTAAGAAGAGGGAATAAGTAAATCTTCTTATTTTATTTTCTGAAGTGTTTTGATATTGTTCAACGATTCAGATGTTGCCTCATCCGTACCAGCAACATGTTGATACTCTGTCCATTTTTGAATTGCCCAGTCAGGATGCCTCCAATAATCGGTTAAAATCACCGCCTGCAACCGTATCGCTTCAATATAACGAGGATATATCATCAAAGCTGAATCCAGTATTTCATAAGCGCGTTGCGGTTCACCTAATGCCAGACAGGATTCTGCGGCAGTATAGTATCGTTCCACATCATCACTTCCATAGCGAAATGAGAGAAAGGCTTGCTGAAAAGCTTCATTGGGCTTCCTCAATTGGAGTTGACATTGTGCTAATCGAAGGTGAGCAACACCCAGAGTTTGATCGTAACTTAATGCTTTTATAAATTGTTGACTGGCATCATTGATTTTGCCTGAGGCCATTAGTTTTGTCCCTGATTTATAAATAACATTAGCTTTATATAAATTTGGAATAAAAACAATGGCAGCCCACAATGAGATCCCAAATACTCCCAAAGCCAAATATGGATTCATCTTACTTGAATACAATGGAACATCATCTGCTGTTATATTCATAGTTAATGCAATGAGTGTCCATATATAAAGAGCATTAGTTGGAAGGTATATAGGAAAATTCACCATACCATCAGACAATACCATCAAAAAAGAAACCATGAGTCCAAGAATTAAACCTTTTTTCTCGATTGATTGAGATTTCCACAATGTACAAATAAGGTAATAAAAACAAGCCACCCAAATCATCAAATAAAGACCAAAACCTATTAATCCCCAATCCACTGCAATTTGCAGATAATCATTATGTGCTTGATTAGCATTACTGCCGGCAGTTGAGATAGCTGAAGTTCGATAAGCATTGTGAGAAGGGTCTCGCATAAATAAAGCTAATTGGTCAAAATAGTGGGTTCGAAAACTACCAGCACCCCACCCCAAAATCGGTTTTTGTACAATCATTGATTGTGCTACTTCCCATATTAAAAAACGTTCAAGATAATGGGACATCTCAAATGTCAGTTTCGGTTGTTGTTTCAAGTACTGCCATTGATCGGAATATCTCGAAACAAAATTTCCAGCAATAATCAGAAGGATTATGCCTCCAAATATAAAACAACTCTTTTTAAGACGAGTAATCCACCTTGAAGATTCCACATAAATCAGAAAAAACAAGCCAACGATTACCCCCGTAATCAGAACAGGTATTACAACCCATATTTCATAGGATCCAGTTAACCATAATGCAAAGGCCATTATGACAGTAATAATTCCATGCAAATATCGAGTATAGTTTGAATGGGATGAAAACGTTGAAAAAAATCCCAATGGAACCATCATAAGAAGAAACTCAGCCAAGTAATTTGGATTCCCCATAGTATCCATTACTTTCAATTGCGGAGGTAAACCTTTCCAAGGAAGAAATGGAAATTCATATCCATAATACTGAAGGATGGCATGTATTGAAACAAATAGACTTCCAACTAGTAGACAGTTAAGTACCCAATTTTTTAGATTATATTCCTTTAGCACCGAAGATAATAAAAGTGCCCAACAACCAAGAACAAGCCACATGAAACTTTGATTGAACCCAAGATCAGGATATTGATGAGTAACAATCCTCCCCAATAGATACAAAATCCAACCTATTATTGGGTATTGAATGGGATGCCAATGAAAACGTAAACCTCTCCACAAAGCTCTGCCAGACCATAAAATAAATGTAAGCAAAATAACAAACAATAAATAGAATAACTTACTATTAATCGGCGCTAAATAAACAGGCCGATATATAACCATGGGTGTCCCAACCAGAAGAAATACTAATATAGATTTATATATATATTCTAAGGTGCGGCTTGCAGTTCTGTCAGTTTGTCCTGAAACCATTTCTTTTCCTTAATATCAGGCCCTGAAGCAAGATATTTCTCAATGTGTACAATGGCTTTGTCTTTGTCAGGTAAGTATTGAGAATAAATCAATGCCAGCATTTTATGTGCAAGAGGATGATTAGGGGAGTATAAAACCATTTTTTGAAGACAATTAACTGCGGCTTGGTAATTATGTTGTTGGTACAAAAATATTGCCTGGTCTGAATAAACTTCAAAATCATCAACACCATATTTTTCAGCCAACATATACTCTTCCAAAGCTGGTTGTACATACCCAGCAACACCAAGCAATTTTCCCATCATCATATGGGCTTGAGCGTTTGTTCTGTCATAATAAATAGACTTTTGCAGAGAATATAAGGCTTCTGATCCTTTTAATGACTGCATTGCAGTTATTCCTTGTTTCAAATAGAACTGTGATAAGGCATATCGTGTTGTACCATATAATCCCAATCCCACAACAACTGTTAATATTGTGATAACTACCCATCTTAAAGCAGGTTTGAGAGCTAGCTCCTTTTCAATACTTTCGATATCTGAATATCGTAGATGAAGCAAAGTAATTCCAATTAATGCCCCCAAAAGAAGGCTATTTGCGGGAAGATACAGGGGAAAATTGACCATCATATCAAACAAAAATGGAATAACAGCCACAATCAATCCCAGATGCCGTATTTGCCATAATCGGCTTTGACTTATAAACAAAGCCTTGATATTCAAATAAAAAAACGATGCCAACAACCAGAAAAATATGGCGATATAAACCAACCCACCTTCAGCAGCTAATTGCAAATAATCATTGTGGGTATGATTGGCATTGCGACCATTGATAAAGGTCAAGACTGCTTTATATTCTTGATTGGCATTTTCTTTACTAAGAAATTTTGCTAATTCAGGAAAATAGGAAGCAGGAAACTGTTCTGCACCTATACCTTGAATTGGATTGTCTCTGATGATTTGCATTGTTACTTGCCAAACCAAAAAGCGTTCTTCCAATTCATGAATATTACTGAGTGATTTAATTCGCAATCGTAGCCAGTCGGAATCATAGGCTTTAAATTGTTGAAGTGTAAAAATGAATACAATTACACCAACGACACTGCCCCAAATCCAAGGATTTTTCCAAATAATTGAACGAGTCTTACCTGATTCGTGGATATCATGTTGCTTTTTCCTGTTTATAAACCATGCCAGGCAACTCCATATTGTCAAAGATATGGGCAAAGCTATCCAAACGGTTCGCACTCCAGAAAGAGCAATACAACAACTCAGTACAACTAAAATTACCAGTCCAACAACTTTCTCCCATATTTTCGCTCCAGTAATAATGATCCACGATAAAACTAGAATAAATATAGGGGGCAGGTAAGATGTAAAATAGTTTGCATTGCCAAAAGTGGATATCATAATATCTTTTCCGACCATTTTCCGGCCAAACCATTGCAGGTTAAGGATATCCATATTCATGTACTGGAGAAGACCATATAAAGCAGCAAGAAAACCGCCTAAAACAATCCCATATATAATCCAAATAATGCCTTTTTTATGACAGGGAAGCTGAGCCAAAATTAAGGCGGCAAGAATCCAGAGCAGCCCACTCAAGGCATCAGTCCAGCCCCATAGCCCGTCACCATGAGTCATAGAAGTAAATATCCACCAGATTGCCAATCCTAAAAACGCAGGAGTCATCCCAAACCGGTTATATTGGATTTTCTTGCAGAATAATAAGTTAACACCAAACAGCCCTAATAAAACTGACACACCCAATCTACACCAGATTATTTTAGTCGTTACTGCACCACTGTAAAATAAAGCAGAAATCAGTAGAGGTGCAAGGGCTAATAAAACAGCAAAACCACCATACATCAGAGCAGTCAATAAAGACTTAGCTTTCACATTGCAGCCAGATTCAATATTAGATGTTTGATTATTCATTATTTTCTTATTCATACCATGACCATTTCTTTGCATATTCCACCCATTGAGCATACCACCATTGGCCATGAATCCCACCCAGAATATCAGCAAAAAGATCAAAAATATCTGCTTGACGGTTAGGAACAAAGACTTGATGAAATTCATCTGATATTCCGAATAAAAGGCAAAATACAATGGCAGAGAAAATAGAATTCCAATGTGGTGTTCTGTGGGTAAAGGCACGCCGCACAAAAAAGCCCAACAAACTGTATGTAAGAAAATGCTCAACTTTGTCTAAATGTGGAATACGGACAGGAACATCAGGTAATTTAGATTGGTTCGACAACCAAAATATTAATATACAGATAAACACCACTGGCCCCCAATAAAGGGTCTGTGGATACTGATTTGTCCATATATCTATTTTTTTTAGCAGTCTTTTCAATTGAGTTCCAACTAAATCTTGAATATTCTATCACTGTCACATGACTGAGTTAAAAATATGGACTCATTATCGATGACATGAATTAGTTTAATTTTTTCTTAAATTGACTTAGAATGAGTGCAACTTCGGTGAATACCCACGGAGCTTACTCTATCAGGTTTGGATAATATCAAAATTATAAGGAGTAACAGATTATGCCGGAATCCTATCCCTTACTATGTGAACCCCTGATGAAAGCTAAAATATGGGGGGGGCGTAAACTGCAGGAGCATTTTGATTATTTATTACCACACGGAATCAAAATTGGGGAAGCATGGATTACGGCAGATTTGCCGGAAGGATCATCCAAAATCAGCAATGGTCCTTATGCTGGAAGATCATTAACTGATGTGACCCGTATCATGGGAGAACAGTTGATTGGAACGACTTGGAAAGGACATTACACTTCCGGCAAGTTTCCGTTATTAATAAAACTTCTTGACGCCACAGATGACCTTTCAGTTCAAGTTCATCCTGACCATGAAGCATGCCAACAATACTTCCCAAAAGATCATTCTAAAGACGAATCATGGATAATAATTCAATCAGATCCTGAAGGATCAATTCTGCAGGGATTTAAACCAGAAATTACTTCCGAACAGTATGAGCAGTCTTTAAAAAATGGCACCATTCTTGATTGCCTGCAAAGATATCCGGTTCAGCCAGGTGATGTATATAGAATCCCGCCAGGAACAGTCCATGCTTTGTGTAAAGGAGTCCTCCTTCTGGAGATTCAAGAACCTTCTGATTCAACATTCAGAATTTATGACTATGACCGGTTAGGAAATAATGGAAAACCAAGAATGCTTCATTTAGATGAATCCCGAAAGGCCATTAAATTTAATAATACAAATCCCGGCCCAGTCAAAACAAATGCCACCAATACTTCTTGGGGAAAACACGAATTATTGGTGAATACGTCATCCCATCGTATTGAACGACTATCATTGATCGATGCTCATAAATGGACGGTTGATCCACGGTCAGTTCAGGTATTTTTTGCTATGGAAGGCCAATATATATTACATGCCAAAGGTGAGTCATTCTCAATACATGATGGAGATGCAGTTATCCTTCCAGCTGATATTGGTGAAATCACATTAAAACCGAGAGAAGAGAATAATTCAATCATTTTAATCGGAGCAAAGGATATCCCCCTCGTTCAATAGTTACCTTCAAAAAGAACCATAACCGGATTATTATCAATTTTTTAGATAATAATCCGGTTATCTATTTGGGCTTGATTCCGGTCCACCAAGATTGTCCATGTCAGAGCGGTAAGTTACAATTTTAATAGAATCCATTATTTTTAAGGACATCATTAATGCCTCTGGTTCACATTGTTACTTTTGGTTGCCAAATGAATGAGTATGACAGTCAGCGCTTGGCTGGTTTTTTGGAACGTGAAGGTTATGCTTTTACTGAAGAGTTGGAAGCCGCGGATATAGTCCTTTTTAACACTTGTTCAGTACGAGAGACGGCAGAAACTCGTTTAATGGGGCATCTGTCCAAACTCAAACCCATAAAAAAACAAAATCCCAATTTAATTATTGGTATATGTGGATGCATGGGGCAACAGCATGGGCAGGCTTTTTTAAAAAAAGTTCCCTATCTGGATTTAGTTATGGGGCCAAGGCAAATTCCTGAGATTGGATCTTTCATACATACTATCCAACAAACAAAAAAACCTCTCGTAAAAACAGGTTTCGATGACCCCTATACCCATGAAGATGTGGTCCTGAGAAAAGATACGGTTCGAGCTTATGTCAGTATCATGGAGGGGTGCAATCATCATTGTTCTTTCTGTATTGTCCCATTAACAAGGGGTCCACAAGTAAATAGACCTTCTTCTGAGATTGTTGAACAATGCCGGAAACTGGCTGATAAAGGATATAAAGAGATAACTCTTCTGGGCCAGAATGTGGATGCATGGCGTCAACAAAAAGAACATTTCGGTGATTTATTATGTCAAATCAATGAATTAGATGGGATAGAACGGATACGATTTACCAGCCCTCACCCCAGCCACATCAGTCCCAAAGTGATTGAATCCATAAAAAATGCCCAAAAGGTCTGTGAATGGTTTCATCTTCCAGTACAATCTGGTTCAAATCGGATTCTCAAATTAATGAAAAGAGTTTATACAAAAGAAGCCTTTAGAGAACTAGTGGCACAAATAAGATCTCATTGGCCAGAAGCCGGTATAACCACAGATTTTGTCGTTGGATTCCCAGGTGAAACTGAAGAGGATTTCCAAGAAACATTACATCTTGTTCAAGATTTGCGGTTTGATAATGCCTATTGTTTCATGTTTTCTCCACGGACGGGTACCGAGGCAGCAACGATGAAAAATCAGCTGCCGCTGGAAACTCGTCAAAGAAGAATTGCGGAATTAATTGACCTTCAAAACAAGATTATGTTTGAACGAATGAAAGAACAGGTGGGTAAAGTATTTGATGTCATGATTGATGGCCCTTCTGGACTCCGAGACAATCAATGGGTAGGACGATCACGAAGTAATCATCATATCGCTTTCCATAAAGATTCTGACCTCAAACCAGGTGATACTATTCCTGTAAAAATCACTAAAGCAAAAACTCATTCATTAGTAGGAGAACGAGTTAAATAAAATGACACAGACATGGCGAAACCCTGTCCCAACTGTAGATATTCTAATTGAATTAGAAAACACTGAAGGTCTCGTTCTAATCCTTCGGAAGAACCCTCCTCCTGGATGGGCAATCCCTGGAGGATTTGTTGATTATGGAGAAACCCTTGAACAGGCTGCCATACGGGAAGCAAAAGAGGAAACTTCATTGGATGTCATTTTATTGGAACAGTTTCACACTTATTCAGACCCCAGACGAGATGCTCGACTCCACACTATATCCACAGTATTTATCGCAAAAGCAAAAGGGATTCCACATGCTGCAGATGATGCCGCAGAAATTGGGGTTTTCCAGGAAAACAACCTCCCAGAACAAATAGCATTCGACCACAGAAATATCATTTTGGATTATTTGAATTATCGAAAAACGGGAATCAGGCCTTCGGGGCAGGAATAATCAAATCAGGCTTTTCACTTTTTCTTTTAACTGCTGTAAGACGATATCTTTTTCAATCAGTGGTGCAGAAGATTCCAATAAATTGTTGACTTCAAACAATCGCCCCAATTCCAACAGAGCATAACAATAGGGTTTCAATATATTGGAATCTTGCGGATTTTTTTTATAAAGCGGAGCAAGAATATCTAAAGCTTCTCGGGGTTGTTTTAAGTGTAAATAACAATAGGCAATTTCGATTGGATATTTAACATCCCAGGGATTCAGTTTGATGGCAAGCCGAAGATAATCAATAGCCTCAGAATATTGCCTTTTGCTTTTAAGAAACAAGGCTTTTTGATAATTACCCGCAGCTGCTTGTACTGCAGTTGGATATTTGGTCTCTCCACCATCCTGATACGTCATGCCATTAATTTAACCGAAAATGACACTGTTTGTCAGCTTCTAATGTTATTTCATTCATTTCTTTTTCAAGAGTATTCCTGTAACCTTCTAATTCTTCAGACGTTGCATCAGAGGGAATAAAAAGGGGAGAACCTGCTGTGACCACCACTTTTGAGAAAGGTTTCGGAAGAAGAAACCGATCCCATGACTTAAATACCCATGCATGATAGGCACTGGCTGAAACAGGTAGAATGGGATATCCAGTTTTCTTAGCCAATAAAATAATTCCAGGCTTAACTTCGTATCGAGGACCCTTTGGACCATCCACAGTTATCGCAATATTGTATCCATCTTTCATTACCTTTAACAGTTGTAATGATGCTCTGATACCACCGCGAGTGGATGAACCCCGAGCAACATAGAAACCCAGTTTATGCAGTGTTTGACTAATAAGTTCCCCATCCTGGCTTTGACTGGCAATAGTGGCAACTTTTAACCGATCAGGATAATTCAGCCGAAGTTTATCAATCAGGATAAACATTCGACCATGCCAGAGAGAAAGGATAACAGGAGTCCCTGACATAACAACATCATGGACCTTATCTTCACCTCGAATGGTCATTCGAAGAGTAAGGGTAATTCCACGGGTGATGATAAAAGCAAGAGTTGAGATTAACCAAATTCCAAAGCTGCTCTTAAGAAAACCTTTCATAGGTTATCTCAGGAATTTCTCCACAATAGATTGGGCAGTCCGGCGTGCCCATTTATCAGCGTCAAGGATTGTATCCAGTTGAGGACTCATGACGGATAAATGTTGTTGTAAGGTCTCCTCAATCACAGCCGGAACTTGATAAAACTTCAAAGTTTGGTCAAGTAAACGAGCGACTGCTACTTCATTGGCAGCATTCAAAACTGCGGGGAAAGTGCCACCTGCCTGACTAACCTCATAGGCAAATCGAAGGCAAGGAAATTTATCCAAGTTTGGCTTTTCAAATGTTAACTGGCCTTTGGAGGTCAAATCCAGGGGAGGAAAAGGAGTTTCCATTCGTTTCGGATACGTCAGAGCATACTGGATGGGCATAAACATATCTGTAATCCCCATTTGAGCGAGGATAGACCCATCTACAAACTCCACTAATGAATGAACAATACTTTGTGGATGGATAACGACTTCAATCATATCGGCTGTAACATCAAACAAATGCGTTGCCTCAATCAGTTCAAAACCTTTATTCATGAGGGTGGCCGAGTCAATGGTTATCTTCTTGCCCATGGTCCAGGTAGGATGCTTTAAAGCCATTTCAAGAGTAATATCCTTAAAATCACCCATATAAGTTCTAAAAGGCCCACCAGAAGCCGTTAATAATATGCGCCGAACACGTTTATCAAGTTGATTGGATAAACACTGGAAGATAGCATTATGTTCGCTGTCAACCGGCAAAATGACCGTTTTATTATCATAGGCGGCTTGCATTACAAGCTCACCGGCCATTACCAAGACTTCTTTATTGGCCAGTGCAATAGTTTTACCTGCCCGTATTGCCTCCAGTGTAGGCAATAATCCAATAGACCCTACGGTGGCGACAACAACAATATCAACATCCGGATGGATGGCAACATTCACCAGTCCCTGCGAACCTGACAATATTTCAGGAGGATTAACCATATCCGCCAGTGCAGAACGAAGAACTTCCGCGGATTCAACGTCAGCTACAGAGACTACTTTTGGATGAAAACGACGAATCTGATCTTCCAAAATATTGATTGAATTACGGACAGAAAGTCCAACAACTTCCAACTCAGAAGATAAATGTTTACATACTTTTAGGGTGTTTACACCAATAGTTCCCGAGGAACCTAAGATGGCTATTCGTTTTTTACTCATAATAATCATCAAATAATAACACGGCCAACAGGGTTAACGGGAGTGTGACTCTCACAAAAACCAGGATATTTCCTTATACAGGTATAATATTCAAATGCCACAATATACCACTTTCGATGAACAAATAATGCGACTGGCATTAAACGAAGCTGCCATGGCCGCACAGGAAGAAGAAGTTCCGGTCGGTGCGGTTTTAGTCTATAACGGTCAGATTATCACTCAAAATCATAATCGAAATATCAGCTTAAAAGACACGACAGCTCATGCGGAAATACTCTGTCTGAGAAAGGCCTGTGAAATATTAAATGTAAAACGGTTGGATGGTGCATGGATTTATGTCACCAAAGAACCCTGCCCGATGTGTGCCGGAGCATTAGTCCTGGCTCATATTGAAAGACTTGTTTATGGGTGTTCAGATATAAAAATGGGTTGTGCAGGAACAGTGGAAAATCTGGTCCAAAACAAAGCCTTTAATCACCAGATGGAAGTGGTTTCCGGAGTTCTGGAAGAGGAGACTCGTCATCAACTGCAGGTCTTTTTTCAGGCCCGCCGTAAACCTTCCGACTGACGAATCTCCCAATCTTCCGTATAATATATATTCTAATCTGCTATTTCACGGAGAGGTGTCCGAGTTGGTTGAAGGAGCGCGCCTCGAAAGCGTGTAAGCTGGAAACGGCTTCGTGGGTTCGAATCCCACCCTCTCCGCCATTATTAAAAAACGCATACAGGGAATAATAGCCTGTATGCGTTTTTTTTATATGGAATAATATTATGTTAATCAAAATCTCCATATTGGGATAGTAAAATCATGAGTATAAATTCCACAATTGAACTACTCAAAAACAATGCTTGCCCTTCAATTCAATATAGAACAAGAAAAGAAATATTAGGCGAATCTATTACCAGTCAATTCATGCAGGATCTGCAGGAGATGATTCTTCAAGATGATAAAGTAATGGAAGTCTTTTCATGGTGTCAGGAAGATGGTTGGCTTGGTGGGTACTTTCATGGTAACAAGGAACCTGAAAGTGGAATAAGGTATTTGTGTGAAAAGGGTATTGAAGGTAATAACCCCACAATTATTGGAGCTTTAAACGCGTTAATCAATCGTGGAGATGCCTTTGATAAAGGAAGTATGGAAAATGTAGGAAAACCTCTTGATTTTTGCCACATGGGCGGATCGCAAATGATAAAAGCTTGCGTTTTTGCATATGCTGGACATGAAGAGTATGACTTTATAAAAAAACAAATAATTGAAGCTCTTTCAGGTTTTGAATATTTATTGAGCATTAATGATCTTAATGATATATACCATGTGCATAAAAACACAGTTAATGTCTTTAATGATGGTACAAAATGGCCAAGCATTTATCATTTAAGGTTATTAGCACATACTAAGAGTTGGAAAAATAGCAACACAATAAAAATGCTATCTTCAGCTTTCAACAAACTATTTAATTTATCCCCAATACCACCCATAAAGCTTCTGTATGCAAATCAAATAATATCTCCAGCATCAGCTTTTATGAATAATTTCTCAAAGAATATGGAAGAACTTACTGCAAAAGAATGGATGATGTGGTTCCACAGAACGGAAATGATAACACGCCTCGGAATCGCAAATAATATTGCTTCTTTAAAACAACAAATTGACTATCTACATCATTATCTTGCAGAATGAGTATAAATTCACTTTGCCACTATCCCATTTCTATTTCAACAAATGGACTCAGTATCATGGATTGGCATTAGAAAATAATTGGAAATGTAAAGAAGCAAAAACTTATGATTTAACATTCAGAAGCCTGTTAATCTTGAAACTCGCAGAACATATAACATAACTAGCTTTTATACATGTAGCAATAAGAACTAATAAACAGCCGAATAATTTCCATATGAAAAGATCACAACTAGACCATCATAAAATCGACCTGTTAATCAAAGAATTGACGGTAATGAGCGACCAGAGGACATTGGCTGTCTGGGCAGCTGACTGTGCCCGTCGAGTACTCCCCTGTTTTGAAAACCAGTTTCCGGAAGATAATCGTCCCCGTATGGCAATTGAGGCTGTGAATGACTGGCTGTGTGGAAAAATAAAGATTCCAGAAGTTCGCAAAATTGCACTGGCAGCTCATGCCGCGGCCCGAAGTGCCGGAAATATTCCAGAGGCTTGTTTTGCTGCGCGTGCTGCGGGCCAGGCATTGGGAACAGCTCATGTTGCAGGTCATGCTGTCCATGCCTCTAGATACGCCATCAAAGCCATTCGAGCCGTTTCCAGCCTTGCAGAAGTGGATATTAACGCTGATACAGAACAGCATTGGCAATATCAACACCTGCTCAACCTGAAAAAATCGCTATAATATCAAGAACAGTTCTGTAAATTATTGATCCAATTAAAAAGTACTTTAAGAGAAGAATCATGCCGTATTCCAACCCAAACCATTCTGAATATTCATATTTAGTTGAATTTGACCGGGCTACTGTCATCAAAGGAGATGCCAAAGTTCTGGATGATATCACCTTCACCATTCGGCCAGGAGAAAATGTGGCCTTACTTGGACCCAATGGCTCAGGAAAATCTTCCATTATCAAAACGATCACCCGGGATTATTATCCGAATCAGAATTTTGACCGCGACCCTGTAAAAATCTTTGGCCAGGCAAACTGGAATGTTTTTTCACTCCGTTCCAAACTGGGGATTGTCTCCGCTGATATGCAAAACTTCCTGCATCGAAATATCACTGTTCGTGAAATTATCTTATCTGGCTTCTTCCAGTCCGTAGGACTTTTCAGAAATCATTTAGTAACTCCGGAAATGGAAATCAAAACGGATGAAATCATGGATTTTTTAGGAATCTCTCACCTGGAAAAGAAAACCATGGTCACCTTGTCTGCCGGAGAAGAACGGTTGGTCATGATTGGGAAAGCCCTCATACATAACCCCGAGGCCATGATATTAGACGAACCCACCAACAGCCTGGATTTCAGAGCCGTACATCAATTCCGGGCGACAGTACAAAAAATCGCCCAATCCGGGAAAAGCGTTATTCTGGTAACTCATAATCTTCTGGATATTATTCCCGAAATCAACCGGGTATTACTTATTAAAGACGGCCGGATTTTTTCCGATGGACCCAAGGAAGAAGTTCTGAATTCATCGAATCTGGAAACACTCTTTGGACTTCCCGTTTGCCTTGAAAAAGAAGGGCCGTACTATTACCTGAAGATGCAGGAATGCTGATTCCTGTAAAATAATAAGCATGAAAAAGTATTACATCATAGCCTGCCATGTACTATGGCGTGAGTTAACGGCGCTGGCCAGCCAACAATCCAATATTTATAATTTCACCTTCTTACCTCAAGGACTTCACAATACCCCAGAGGTTCTGCGGAAAAAAGTCCAGGAAACCATTGATACGGTCTCTGAAGATTATGATGCCATTCTGATTGGATATGGATTATGCAGTAACGGAATTCTGGGTATTGAATCACGGTCAATTCCCCTGGTCCTGATGCGGGGACATGACTGTATTACCTTTCTTCTGGGTTCCCACCAACAGTATTTGGATATTTTTGAGAAGAATCCTGGAACTTACTGGTATAGTCCTGGCTGGATAGAGACTGGATATGTCCCCTCCCTTGAGGCGATGGAACAAAAAAGAAAAGATTTCCTGGAGAAGTTCGGAAAAGATAATGCTGACTACCTGATGGATATGGAATGGCAGGGACTCAGAAATTACAATCAGGCCATCTGGATTGATTGGGGTATGGATTTTGTCGAGTCCTATAAAGAATTTACCCGTAAAACAGCCCAGGATTTTGGATGGAAATTTTTATCCCAAGTCGGTGACACCCAATTAATGAAAGATTTTCTATGCGGACACTGGGATGATGACCGCTTTATCACTGTCCCTCCCGGGTATAAGATTTCTCCGACTTATGACGATACCCTGCTAAAACTGGAACCGATTGACCCTACCACCGATTGCGATTAAATTCTCTCCGATAGATAATGAAATCAGAAGGAGTGATTCTTCTGCTCCTATTTCAATGAATGTGATGATGAAATATGACCACAGATAAGAAGACTCTGCAATCCTATAACCAGTACGCCCAACGATGGGCGGAAGGTATGCGATCTGGAAATAATGCCGCCCATGAATATCTAGAGAAGCCGGCCATGTATAAACTTCTTCCTGACCTGAAAGGGAAACGAGTTTTATGTTTAGGTTGTGGGACAGGTGAAGAATGTCAGTCTATCCTGGACCGGGGTGCCAAAGAAGTCTTAGGTATGGATGTCTCCAAAGGGATGATTACAGAAGCCAAAAAAGAATACCCCCATATTGATTTCCAGATTATGAGTATGGAATCCCTGAATTATCCTGATAGTAGTTTTGACCTGGTTTATTCCAGTCTGGTTCTTCATTACATTAAGGACTGGTCCAAACCACTCCAAGAAGTCAAACGAGTCCTTAAAAAGAAAGGGACTTTCCTTTTCTCTACGCATCACCCTCTCCATTGGGGTACGAATATGGTCATGATTCATGGCCGTAAATCCTGGCTGATGGGATATATCAACGGTTCTGAGGGACAACCACCCAAAATCTATGGAGATTACTTTAAAATCCGGAAACAGACGGACCTCTGGTTTGGGGATTTCACTGTCAGATACTGGCACAAACCTCTTGAAGTGATTCTTCGGGAAATCAGGGAATCCGGGATGATGATTGAAGACTTTGTTGAACCCCAACCTGTTCCCGCCTGCCGAACCAAATTTCCGGATTTCTGGAACAGAACCAGACATATTCCTTTATTTATGATTTTCAAATTACGCAAACCCTGACAACTGGAGAATTATGATGGAACCTACGGTATTTATCACAGGAACTTCAAGCGGAATTGGGAAAGCCACAGCCCGAATCTTTCTGGAACATGGATGGCAGGTCGCTGCCACCATGCGCACACCTGAAAAAGAAACAGAACTAAACGAATGGGACAAAGTAAAGTTATATAAACTCGATGTTACCGACCCGGCTTCCATTCAATCTGCCCTGGATAAGGCGATTGCTGACTTTGGCAAGATTGATGTTCTCGTCAACAATGCGGGATATGCTCTCACCGGTCCCTTTGAGGAAATGAGTGAAGCCCAAATCCGCCGCCAATTTGAAACCAATGTCTTTGGATTAATGGCAGTCACCAGAGCCATTCTCCCCCATTTCAGATTTCAAGGGGGTGGAGTCATTGTCAATCTTGCCTCTGTAGCAGGCCGAACCGCCATCCCAACATACAGCCCCTATCATGCAACCAAATGGGCAGTCGAAGGTTTTACAGAATCTCTCAGTTATGAACTAGAACCCTTTAACATTCGAGTCAAACTCATTGAACCAGGCCCCATCAAAACTGACTTCTATGACCGATCCATGGATTCACCCCAAGTGCCCAGTGACAGCCCTTACTTCGACTATGTAAATCGGGTGAATAAAACAATTATGGCAACCGCTCAGAACGGATATCCTCCCGAAATAGTCGCTAAAGTTATCTATAAGGCAGCTACCGATAACTCCAATCGTTTAAGATATCCAGCCGATCCGATGGCAAAGATGTCACTTATCTTACGCCGCTTATTACCCGACAGGATATTTATGTCCGTTATCCGCAGTATGACACGAAAATCTAAATAAATGAGAGAGTTTATTTCATGGCAGAAACGGCAGGATTACCCTTAATCAATGTAGAAATTAAAGCCCATTGTTCAGACCCGGAACCCATCCGTAAATATCTACAAGATAATGGGGCTTCTTTCAAAGGGGTGGATCATCAGGTTGATACTTATTTTCGGGTACCTCAGGGGCGTTTGAAATTAAGAGAAGGCTGGATTGAAAATAATCTGATTTATTACCGCCGTCCCGATCAAGCAGGCCCCAAGACTTGTGAGTATATCCTTCATCCTGTTGATAAAGATAGTAGTCTTAAAACCCTTCTGACGGAGGCCATTGGAATATTAATTGTTGTGGACAAGGTTCGGGAGATTTATTACATCAATAATGTTAAATTTCACATTGACCAGGTAAACGGATTAGGTTCTTTTATGGAAATAGAGGCCACTTGTCATGATGGAACTCTGACCCGGGACCAACTTCTGGTCCAATGCCGTTACTATCAGTCCCAACTCAAGATTTCTGAAAGTGACTTAATTACTGTTTCCTACAGTGATTTACTCCTGAGTCCAGCTTCCCCCTAATCTGTCTCTATAACGAATCATCCACGGAGCAGCTCGGAACAGCTCCGTGGATGATTCGTTTACCAACAACATATCCAATTGATAAATAATAAGTTGTATCTATTATTTTAAGGAGTTTTCTATACAGAGAGGATAAGGCTGTTTCAAGGGAGAGAAAGATAATATTAAGAATGTTATGGATAATCAATAAAAGCAAAGATAGTGGTAAAAAATAAGAGGAAAAATAAGGCGACTCCCATCATTTACTCCATCATAAAAAGGGATTTACCCTTAAGTCCGCCAGTTCTGGCTTCCCGCATAAATTCATTAATTCTGTCATCCACCATAATATGATGATATCGTAGTGGCTTCTTCAAGTGAATACCTTCCAGGCTTCGGCATCGAGAAAATGCTACATAGGCTTGTCCGGGAGCAAACACCCCTCCCGTCAAATCAATGACAACCTGATCAAAAGTTTTCCCCTGGGCTTTATGAACCGTAACAGCCCAAGCTAATCTAAGGGGGTATTGTTTAAACTTCCCTACGGATTCCGATTCGAGTTTTTCTTCTTCCTGATTCCACTTAAATCGGAATAATTCCCAGGTATGAGGTGCAACAGAATATAAAGACCCATTGGACAATTGAATAAGGATATCTTCTTTATCATACCCATGGACTCGGCCCAAAGTACCATTCACCCAACGCCCTGAAATATCATTGTTGAGGAGCATGACCTGCGCTCCCTCTTTCAAATACAACATGGTTTCCGTGGGAAGTGCTTTGGCATTAAAATCACCTTCGACCTCACCCGGAAAAGATTGAGTAGTCCCTTTCAACTCAACTAACCTGCGATTATTTATATTTTGTGCATGAATATTGGTGGTTGTGAGATGAATATTCCACGAACCGGACAGGTCTCCCAGACCCGGCTGGTATCGGGCGTTGATTCGTTCCAGTTCATTTTCAGTCAGACAATTGTTCCTGATACCATTTAATAACTGGATAAAAGTTTCATCGGTTTGACGATAGACTCGGTCCAATTCAACAAAATCCAGATTTATCTGAGTCATCACATCAGCAGAGAAGAAATATTCACTACTGTATCGTGTTGAGAATATCTGTCGCTCGTCATTCGCCACAACCGGTGGTAATTGATGGAGGTCTCCAATAAACACCATCTGACATCCACCAAAGGGAATCGTTCTCCGTCCTCGATATAATCTTAACGCCCTGTCTACACAATCCAATAAATCGGCACGAACCATAGATATCTCATCAATGACAATAACATCCACCAATTTATAGATGTTTTCCACCATAGGATCTTTGAATCGGAGTCGTTTGACTTTCTCAGGAGTGATATCAGGACGAAATCGGAAGAAGGAATGAATCGTCTCACCACGCACATTGACTGCGGCAACACCCGTCGGTGCCAGTACCGCGACATTCTTATCCGTTTTTTTCCGAAAATAATCCAAGAAAGTAGATTTCCCAGTTCCAGCCTTTCCCGTCACCAGAAGATGGTGACGAGAATTTTCCAGGATATCCAGAGCCGTCTGAAACTGAGGATTGATTTCTATCCCTTCAGAACTGACAGAACGAAATATGTCGGTGTTATCGGTACGCATGAGTCTGGTGTCAATTCTAACATGCTCTAAACTTTTACCCGTCTCGTTTATAATTGATGTATTGTTTAATTTCTTTATACTTTATTGTTTTTTCTTCATCAGGGGATTTCAGGTCTGTTCTTTCATAATCAGTCTAAGAATATTTATGTTCTGAAATATCACGATCTATGAACCGTCATTCCTGATAAACCAGGAAACCTGAAATATTATGATTCGAGAATATTATGTATACATCATGGCCAGCCATAAGAATGGGACTCTTTATATTGGTGTCACAAACGATTTGCTAAGAAGAGTACATCAACATAAAAAAGGCCTTATCGTTGGTTTCACAAAACGATATGGTATTAAACAATTAGTTTATTATGAAACAACCCCCAACATACAATCGGCCATTGAGAAAGAAAAACAACTTAAAAAATGGAAGAGAGCTTGGAAAATAAAACTCATTGAGGACTCAAACCCGGAATGGACAGATTTATATTATCAATTGGGCGGACAGGATTAATACATGGATTCCTGCTTTCGCAGGAATGACAGCATAGAAAAGAAAACTTTATCCAGAAAATTATACATATACTACTGTTTTTAAATAGATAATTAGTTAAAGTCCTATAATCACAGTTTCATTGCCAGAAAGTAAAATTTATGTAGATAAATAAACTCTATATTGAAAATAAAGAGATGCGTTTCCAAGAAACAAAGTCAGAATTTATAAAACTAGTCCCCAATGTGTCATTCCTGCGAAAGCAGGAATCCAAAAAGCAAAGAACAGTAGAGAATAGAATCTCAAAGAAATAGTAAGCATTAGTCATGCCGGTGTATCAAGAAAGACAGGACTAAATAAAGTATGAGTAATACCACTTCAAAAAATAATTCATCACCTCAGCCGGAGAAGAAAACCAGTCACCGGACTATAAATTTTGACCAAACCCGGCTTTCCCGGACCCTCTTCACTCTTGCCCTGCCGGCAGTAGTGGAAAACATATTGTCCCTGTCTGTCTATATTATTGATGCCATTTTAGTCGGACACCTCCATAGTGAGAGCGCATTGGCAGGTACCGTACTATCCGGGACTATCATGATGTTGATTCAAACGCCCTTTCAAGCAATGGGGGTGGCAACTATCTCACTGGTGGCACGTTCCTGGGGAGAACAAGATATCTCCAAAGCGCGCCGATATGCCCGACAATCTATATCCATCGCCTGGATTTTATCTCTGGTACTGGCAATCGTGGGTTTCCTGTTTGCCTTTCAAATGATTCACTGGATGAAAGCCGCTCCGGATGTCATTCAAGCCGGCGGAAGTTTTATGCGTATCATCATTCTGTCTCTACCATTTCAAATCCCCATGTTTATCTGCAGTGGAATATTTCGCGGATCAGGTGATACACGAACCCCTATGTACATTACCGGGATTATAAATGTCCTTAATGTTCTCATCAGCTGGGTCCTTGCTTTTGGAATTGGACCTTTCCCCAAAATGGGGCTTATGGGTGTGGCTTGGGGGACAATGATTGCCCAATCTGTGGGGGGTATGATTGCCCTGACTATTCTTGTCCAGGGATGGTCCAATCTTCGAATCCCAATATGGGGCCTCTTTACATGGAACAAGAGTATTATTTATCAAATTTGGATCATTGCTTATCCAGTGATGATTGAACGATTTATTACTACCAGTGCTCAGGTTGTTTTCTATGGCATCATCACCCGGTTGGGAACAACCGCCCTGGCAGCCCATAATGTTGCCCTGCGAGTAGAATCCATCGCCTTCCAACCACCCTGGGGTGTCAATGTAGCGGTCGCAACCATTGTGGGACAGGCCTTGGGTGCACGCCAAACTCAATTTGCCGAACTCACAGTAAAAAAAGGACTTCAGTGGATAGGAATTGGGATGGCTTTTCTATCCGTCGCTTTCCTTCTGTTCTCACATCAATTTGTACAAATCTTCGGTGCTACTCCAGAGGTATTACGGCAAGCCGGCATTGTATTAAAAATAGCCGCTGTAGAGTTCCCCTTTATTGCCTTTTTTGCGGTTTTGTCCGGATGTCTTCGGGGTGCGGGTGATACTCGCAGTCCACTCTATGTCATGTTGATATGTCTGGCTGTTTTCCGGTTTGGTGTGGTGTATTTATTTGCTGTTGTCTTCAATTGGGGGTTACCGGGTGTCTGGTGGGCAACCACCTTAGATTGGATGGCTCGTGCCGGTGGATTGTGGTATGTCTTTCATAAAGGCGCATGGAAATATACTTATGACCGGCTTCTTGATAAAAAAATATAAAGCATCCTGGCTTTATTAAATCTGCCCGTTATATTCAGTTAGATATCCCATTTTGAATGATATACCTGAGTCAATTTTTGTTGATTTTTTCGCTACTAGACATCCTTTTTATACCAATACAATAGTTGCACCCGTGTTCACATGTATTATAGGAAAACCAATACAAACAACATTCATATCCCGATTATTTGTATTTTGGACAGCCAAATAATACATATCTATTACTTATTTGTTGCAATACTGTATTATCTCCATTAAAATACAGTTTAAATTGTATTGTGATGTTTAATTGATTAGGGTTTCTATGAGTGTATTTTCTTATATTGTGTAAAACATATTTTCAACAGGAAAGAAGGTGATTTTCGAAATGAAAAAAGGGTTTACTCTTATCGAATTATTAATCGTTGTCGCAATTATTGCTATTCTTGCAGCTATTGCCATTCCAAACTTCCTGGCTGCACAAGTCAGGGCTAAAGTCTCACGCGTTAAAAGTGAATTGCGTACTTTAGGTACAGGCTTAGAAACCTATTATGTTGATGAAAATGCATATCCCCCGGAATATTTGTTAGCTGGTAATCCTGGTGTTGAAATGCTTCGAATCGCCAAAGCCTATACCCATTTAACTACTCCGGTAGCATACATCACTTCTTTCCCTCGTGATCCTTTTAAAACAAGTGGTCGTTGGTCTGATCCACCGATGTATTGGTATTATAACTGGCATGAACGGTATCAAAAACAGGTCAACCCAGCACAACTGTTTAGTTTTGCTGCCGGTCGTCCCTGGTGGAATATGGATATGTCAGGAATTGTCATGTCCGTTGGTCCTTTCGGTGAAACTCATACAAATGGATGGGACACTTACGATCCAACGAATGGAACAATCTCCATTGGATACATTATCCGTGCATTCCCTGGTTCTCAAATTGGTAATTAATCTTCAGCAAACTCCCCCGCATTTAAAAGGCGGGGGAGTTTTTTTTATTAATCAGTTAATTTCTATATTGAATAAGGGAGTTTTCTTATGAAAAAAGGGTTTACATTAATTGAGTTATTAATCGTTGTCGCAATTATTGCTATTCTTGCTGCTATTGCCATACCAAACTTCCTGGCTGCACAGGTCAGATCCAAAGTCTCACGCGTTAAAAGTGAATTACGCATAATCAACACTGGATTGGAAAGTTATTATGTAGATAATAATGACTATCCTCTGGAGTATTTATTTGAACCTTATCCATGGCCCTCCAGCGACACCCGTACTTTTGAATATAAACGCCATGAATATGCTTACAAACTTTTAACAACTCCGATTGCTTACCTGACCTCCATCCCAGTGGATCCATTTAAACAAGGTGGTCGTGATGGGTCATCCCACCTGGCTAATCCTTATTACTGGTATTACAACTGGCAGGGTCGTGTTATTGGAAATAAGCCGTACGGACAGTTATTTAATGTTGTAAAAGCCTCCAATTGGGCTCCATGGTTTAGCGGTGAATGGGCTGGAATTACCATTTCTATCGGACCCAGCTTTAAGACTTTTGGTGCCAGTGAGGGATACGGTGGATTTGAAACCTATGATCCTTCCAATGGAACAGTTTCTCCTGGTTATATCAACCGTCTGTTCCCAAGTGGTCCCCAGATATAAATTATAAGATTTACTTATCAACTCCCTGATTATCTAATCAGGGAGTTTTTTTGTTTATAAATATTACTGATAAACAAATAATCCTTAAATCAAGATATAATGAAAACCAATTATTTAGCACACGGAAGGAATTTATCATTATGAAACGCGTACTATGGACATTGTGGTTGTGTTTACTTTGCTTAGGCATCACCTGGGCCGCTGAAGCACCCACTCGCATTTACGAAAAAGTCGGAAATATGACCTTTGAATATACCCCCAAAAAAGGGGTTGTATTGAATGTTCATGGCGCCACGGCCTTAAAAGGAAGTGCCCTTTGGGCTGTTAAACCCAACTTCATTGGACAATTTTATGGAAATCAAAATAATCCAGACCTCCTTCTGTCATCTAAAGTAGTTTCTTATAAAGGCGGAAAGAAAATAACTTTGGTACATAAGAATTCAAAGGGAAACCAGTCGTTTCATGGAGTTGAAACCTTTATATTACTTCCTGATAATACCTACACAAACAGCCTTGAGTATGTATGGACAAGCGATGTACCCGCTTCAATCGAATGGACAATGGGAGAATTTAATCCCTATCTGATATTGAATCAAACCTATTCTGCCATTACTAACGGCAACCAAACTATCAAGGGCAACATCTCTATGAAACCCATGGGTGTCACTTATGATGAATCCAAAGTTGCCCGAGACTTCAAAGAGATTTCATTAAATTCCAAGCTCGGCCCAATCAAGTTAACGGCTAATCCCAAAGATAAATTAATCATGTTTGATTACCGAGGCAACCGCTGGGCAGATGAAAACAACCCTTTTTTCTGGCTAGGTGCTTTAGAACGCCCTCTGATCAAGAATAAAAAGGAAACCCTGAGCATAACAATATCTTTTCCCAAAAAGATAAATCCCCAGGCCAAAATTTCCGAACCTGTAATTCTAAAAACCGAACCTCAAATAATCAAGGATGCCCTGACTCCTTGGAGAGATAGAAACTATATCATTCCTACCCCCAAGAGCCTTCAATGGACAGACGCATCAATTCCCCTCAATAAATCTATTGATCTTTATCTGGGAAAAAAGGTAACTGCAGACACACTGAAAGCAGTCAACTTCCTGGTAAAAGATTTATCTGTTCGGTATGGAATTACTGTAAAGGTGATACAGCAGGAAGCCCCAATTAACGTACAGGGGGCTATTATTGCAGGGGTTAATACTGTTTATCCACGGGCCACCCGAGTTTGTACGGAAGCAGGTGTATCACTTCCTGACAATCCGGAAGGATATTGCCTCTATACTGATGGAAAGAACACCTATGTAGCCGCTTCTACCGAACAGGGCTTGTATTATGGATTTACCAGTCTCGTACAGACAGTCAAAATCACTCCCAATCAAATGGCATTTAAGGGCGTCAAAATTCAAGATTACCCCGCCATGCCATTCCGAGGCGTTCATTGTCTTTCTGCGAAAAATGGCGGTGATGAGATTTCAAAGGGTGTCCGTGACCTGATGGCCCGGTTCAAGATGAACAACATGGTATGGGAATGTGAATATATCATCTGGGATGGTCACAAAGAACTGGAACACCCTGAATACGGGATGACTAAGAATGAAGCCCGAAAGGTCATCAAGACGGCTCAGGAAAACTTTATTGAGATAACCCCTCTGGTGCAGTCATTAGGACATTCGGCCTGGATATTCCAAAACGGCCATAATATGGACCTTGCAGAAGATCCGGATAAACCCTATGCCTACATGGTCACCAATCCTCGAACTTATGACTTCATCTTTTCGGTCTATCAGGAAGCCTTGGATTTATTCCATCCCAAGTACTTCCATATTGGACACGATGAAGTAAATACGGATGCCGGAGCAAGATACCCCTATCGAAGCAAAGCTAGCGGCCTTTCAGAAACCGAATTGATTATGGGTGATATTAATAAACTCCATGCCTGGTTCAAAGAACGCAACGTCCGAGTCATGATGTGGGGTGATATGTTCCTACATCTCTCAGAAGCTCCCGATGCTGCGTTTGCTTCATCAACCACTGAAGCAAAAGAACGGCGGGATTTATTGCCCAAAGATATTTTCATCACAGATTGGCATTATGTCGCGGATAAGGCATCTAGCTATCCTTCACTGAAGACATGGAAAGACGCTGGTTTTGATGTTGTAGGTGCTGGATGGTATCGTCCTGAAAATATTCGCACCCATGCTGCAGCGGCAGCTCGGTATGGAGTAAATGGTTATCTCCAGACCACCTGGGCTGGCTTCAATTTCAAGATCAATAATAATCGCGAAGCCTGGCATCAGTATTGGGCCTATATTCTGGCAGCAGAATATGCTTGGTCTGGAGATTCCACAGAGTTAGATAAACTCCCCTTTGAAGCTAAGCAAGTTTTCCTGGAATACTGGTTTGATCATTATCCCAGAAAGCAGGATGCCCCAGGATTCCAGATCAATCTATCCTCTCAATTTAATAGAAATCTCAAGGCCTCCGGCCCACAACAAGGTTGGGTTGGTTTTGATCCCTATGATGATATGGCAAGCTTCCCTACCGGGAAAGCCATGTTTAATGAATGTACTTTTGATTTGACACGAAAAGATACCGGTGAAGGAGCACTTGTCCTGTACAGCACCTTTAATCCAGCCGGTAGTTATCCTGTATCGGCAATTATTGATCTGAAACCTCAATCTGCTGAGGAAGTGCACTTCCTTTTAAATGCCTCTTTCCGGGCTCGCGAAGGTGCTCAAGTCGGCTCTATCAAAGTGCACTATACTGATGGATCGTCTGTCACACAGCCCCTTGTTTATGGGACGCAAATATTCAGTTTCAATGATCTTCGAAACAGTGATATTGCTTCGATTGCATGGAAAGGTAAAAATTCAAAAGGAAATCCTGTCGCAGTCTGGGATTTTGTCTGGAAGAATCCAAATCCAGATAAACTTATCAAGTCTATGGAACTGATTTCTAATAAAACGGAAACCAGCCCTATTTTCTATGCAATCACGGGTGTTCGGTAAATAAGCTGAACTAAACAAAATGGAGATCACATGAATAAGTGGTCTCCATTTTTTTATTTATACAGAGTTATAATTTAATCCATAAATTCTTGTACGAAAGGGTATTTTAATGAAGCGTATTGTATTGATATTTGGGTTATGGATACTGTTATTGAGTATAAGTTTAGCTGCCACCAAGGCCCCTGCCCGTATTTATGAGGAAGTTGGGGACATGACCTTTGAATATACTCATCTTAAAGGTATCCAATTAAATGTCCATGGAGTGACGGTACTAAAAGGAAGCTCTCTCTGGGCTGTGAGGCCTCAATACAATGGACAGTATTATGGGAATCAGATGAATGCTGACATTGTAAAAACAGCTAAAATCATTTCCTATAAAGGTGGAAAAATAATCACTCTGATCCATGAAGGACCCAAGGGAACAAGCTGGTTTTCAGGAACAGAGTCATTTATTCTCCTTCCCAACAATACTTATATAAACTCTCTTGAATACACATGGTCCGTTGATTCTCCTGGCTTTGTTGAACTGACTTTAGGCCGATTCAATTCAAATCTGATAATCAATCAAAGTTATACAGCCATTACGGGCAACAATCAGACAATCAATGGAGTTATTCCAATTCAACCCATGGGTATCACATCTGATGAATCCCAAGTTGCCCGGGGCTTCAAAGAAATTACTATCAATTCCAAACTGGGCCCCATCCAATTCAAAGCTGATCCAAAAGATGACCTGATTTTATATGATTACCGTGGAAACCGCTGGGCTGATACATCGAATCCTCTTTTTTGGTTGGGCACTGCAGAAAGGAATCTGGTTAAAGGGAAAAAAGAGACCGTCAGTATTACCCTTTGTTTTCCTAAAAAAGTGAATTTTGATTCGAAGGTTTCTAAACCTATAACACTGGATTCGAAAATCCTGCCAATAAAAAATGCCATTTCTCCCTGGAGAGATCGGGACTATATCATTCCCACTCCCAAAAGTCTGCAATGGACGAATACGCCTGTGATATTGAATAAATCAATCAATCTTTATTTAGGGGCAAATCCAACGGCTGACACTCAAAAGGCAGTTAACTTCCTGGTAAACGACATGTCCTCTCGGTATGGAATTAATGTTCAAGTCATTAAACAAGAGGCCCCAAAGGATGCTACAGGTGCAATTCTTGCCGGAACCAATACGGTCTATCCCCAAGCCGCAAAAGCTTGCTCCGAAGCAGGTCTATCACTCCCTGACAATCCGGAAGGATATTGCCTCTATACTGATGGAAAGAATACCTATGTTACAGCTTCTACCGAACAGGGTTTGTATTATGGATTTACCAGTCTCGTTCAGACAGTCAAAATCATCCCCAATCAAATGGCATTTAAGGGCGTCAAGATTCGAGACTATCCGGCTGTTGGTTTTAGAGGGGTCCATTGCCTGACCTCAAAAGATGGTAGTGGAGAAATCTCTAAAGGGATCCGTGACCTGATGGCCCGGTTCAAGATGAACAACATGGTATGGGAATGTGAATATATCATCTGGGATGGTCACAAAGAACTGGAACACCCTGAATACGGGATGACTAAGAATGAAGCCCGAAAGGTCATCAAGACGGCTCAGGAAAACTTTATTGAGATAACCCCTCTGGTGCAGTCATTAGGACATTCTGCCTGGATATTCCAAAACGGCCATAATATGGACCTCGCAGAAGACCCTGACAAACCCTATGCCTACATGGTCACCAATCCTCGAACTTATGACTTCATCTTTTCCGTCTATCAGGAAGCCTTGGATTTATTCCATCCCAGGTATTTCCATATTGGCCATGATGAAGTGAATGCTAATACTGCAGCTCGTTACCCCTACCGAAGCAAAGATAGTGGGCTTACAACGACACAATTAATTCTAAGTGATATTCATAAACTCCATGCCTGGTTCAAAGAACGCAATGTAAAAGTCATGATGTGGGGTGATATGTTCTTGCACCGTCCTGAGGCTCCTGATGCTGCCTTTGCTGCCTCTACAGCAGAATCTCAGGAACGCCGTGCCATGTTACCCAGTGACATCTTTATCACAGACTGGCACTACACAACAGATAAGAAGGCCGACTATCCTTCCCTAAAAATATGGAAAGATGGCGGACATCAAGTCGTAGGTGCTGGATGGGATGTCCCACAAAATATTCGCACCCATGCTACAGCGGCAGCTCGTTATGGAGCTGATGGATATCTCCAGACAACTTGGGCCGGGTTTAATTTCAGAATCAACAATAATAAGGATTTATGGAAACATTACTGGGCCTACATCCTGGCTGCGGAATATTCATGGTCTGGCAAACCCACAGAATTAGACCAGCTTCCCTTTGAAGCTAAACAAGTTTTCCTGGAATACTGGTTTGACCGATATCCGCATCAAGGGGAATCTTCCGGATTTCAAGTCAATCTCACTCCAGTATTGAATCAAAATATAAAAGCCACCGCAGATAATACAGGCTGGATCAGTTTTGATCCTCAAGATGATATAGCATCTCTTCCCGTTGGAAGTCTTATACTAAATGAGTGTCATTATAATTTGACGGAAAAGAGTTCCGGTGAAAGGGCTCTTGCACTTTATGGAAAACTGAATCCTACCGGTAATTACCCTGCAAATGTGCATTTAAAATTTCCGCCTCAAAAGGTCAGAGAATTACATTTCCTGGCCAATGCAACCCTTCCTGGCAAGGAAGATCAGGAAATTGGATCCATTATGATTCATTACAAAGATGGTTCTTCTATAACCCAAACGCTCAATTATGGAAATAACATCTTTTATTATAAAGACCTGCGAAATGGTGACTCTACAGTTATCGCCTGGAAGGGTAAAAATTCCGCACAAAATCCAATTGCCGTCTGGGATATCATCTGGAAAAATCCAACTCCCAATAAACCTGTCAAATCAATTGAACTGATTTCTTCAAAAGCAGATTCCACTCCTGTCTTTTACGCGATTACAGGCGTTTATTAATCTATACAAAAGAAGAAGCTCCCATCAAGGGTCTTTTTTATTCAAATATAAATCCAGTCTATATACAATTATAATACTTTAAGAATGTAGTTTTATATAATTACTATTGTTTTAATACTGTATTAGCACTATTTTATGGCTTGATTTCTTATTTATAAACTAATATTATTATTGAAGAACTTATTGATACACAAATAATACTATTTTAAATACTGGAGGTGAATTTTCGCATGAAAAAAGGTTTTACATTAATCGAATTGTTAATTGTTGTCGCAATTATTGCTATTCTGGCCGCTATCGCCATTCCCAATTTCCTGGCGGCCCAAGTCCGTGCAAAAGTCTCCCGAGTCAAAGGTGAGTTACGGATGATCAATAATGGTATGGAAAGTTATTATGTCGATAATAATGCTTATCCTTACGAATTCTTGGGAGTCTATCCCGATGAACAGACCCGGGAAGCAAAAGTTTACGAACAACTAACCACACCTATTGGCTACATGACATCCATTCCGGTTGATCCTTTCAAATCAGGAATGCGCGATGGCACAAGCTATGTTAATAATCCATATTATTGGTATTACAACTGGCAAGCTCGATATGGTAATCCAATCAATCTAAAGAACTATGGTTGGGATCCTTGGTATTGGGGTGAATGGTCTGCCATTTTGATCTCCATTGGGCCCTCATACAGAACAGTTTCAGGCACCAATGGTGTAGGCTTTGGGACTTATGACCCAACCAACGGAACAGTATCTGCTGGTTATATTTATAGACTCTTACCCGGTGGTAGCAGCAACTAACTAAATTTCAGTAACAAAAACTCCCTTACCTTCACTGGATAGGGAGTTTTCTTATTTTATGGACCATTATAAAAAGATAATTGATAGTTCTGTTATTTTTTTATATTATTTACCTGTAATGTTTATTTTTTTAATCTTATGAAAGAAAAGGAAGGGTTATGAAAAAAGGGTTTACATTAATTGAGTTATTGATCGTTGTCGCTATTATCGCCATCCTGGCCGCCATAGCTATCCCAAATTTCCTGGCTGCCCAAGTAAGAGCAAAAGTCTCCCGCGCAAAGAGTGAACTGCGCACGCTTAACGCCGGCTGTGAGTCCTATTTTGTGGATGAGAATTGTTATCCTATTTGGAATGCGGGTAACTGGGGAAATTTGAATCTTGCTCGTTTAAGCACTCCGATTGCTTATGTCAGCAGCATTCCCCGCGATCCGTTTAAATATAAGGGAGGAAGTTGGGCTGGTGGAACTTCCTTTGGTGGTGAAGGTTGGTATATTACCTATTCTGATGGTAATCTAACTTCGGGTAAATTGCCTCAAAACTGTTTAATTTGGTCCAATGGTCCGGATACTTACCATTCCATCTGGTACTATTTACCCCGCAAAGTACTAGAAAATGAAGAAGAAATCCGCCCCATTTATAATCCTCCAACAGCTTGGGGTTTCATTGGTGGAAGTTACAATTACGACCCATCTAATGGTACCGTTAGTACAGGTGATATCTGGGTTCACTGCCCATAACCTTCAAACATTACGACATAAAAAGACCGTTCATTCAAATGAACGGTCTTTTTCTTTATATAATAATGAATCATGCCAACAGATAAATCTGCACATAAAACAGAGATTATTCTACATTGTGGAGACCTCCAGTTTACTTATCGGGTAAATGGTGGGGTAGAACTGTTTTATAAGGGAATCCCGGTCCTTCAGGGGTCTTCATTATGGATAATGAATCCCGGTTGGGTAAGCCGAATTTATGGGGTACCAGACCGGCCTGGTTTACTGGAAGATGCAGAGATTTTAACTGTGGATGGCGGATATGATTTAATCATCCACCATCATACAAACCCTGTTAACGAAAGCCCCTTTACCGGAAAAGAAGTATATCAACTCAGGCCCAACTCATCCTATCGTATCACATTGGAAGGTCAGGTCAAAAACCGACCCGCTTTTGTAATGGAATGGTTGGTCGGAGGTCTGAATCCATATCTATTTCTTAATAAAAACGCCCAGGTACAATACCCAGACGGCTCGGGAAGTTCGATAGAGTTCCCATTAAATGCGAGAGGAAGCTCCGTCAATGAATCTACTTTTGCCAAAGGTTTCCAAACCATCAGGACAGATTCCCGCCTGGGCGAAATAACAATCGAATCATCTCTCAATCCCAACCTCATCTTCTTTGATTTTCGAAAGAATCAGTGGGCTGTTGAAGGAAAACCTGTATTCTGGCTGGGAATGACGGAAACACCCCTACCTGGCAATCAACCCTTTAGATATAGCCTTTCAATCCAGTTTACACAATCCATAAAACAGGATATGACTGTCCACCCAACATGGGAATCAGATGAAGAAATTATCTACACTCCAACAGCCAGAGTTCCTCGACATGATCCCCAGTATTTTATTCCGGAACCCAAACAATGGAAATTTACCGGAGAAGATTACCCGATTGGAGATAATTCCCTAATTTGGGTCAAAGATCCTGATAATAAAGACATTAAGTCCTCTTTGGATTTCCTTAATCAAGAGTTGAGTAAATACTACGGAAAAACATTACCCATCTGCGGGCACAATGAGCTTCCACCCTGGACAATGGTTATTACGGATAAGCAATCAATAAACTCCATCCAACTCCCTGAAATACAAAATCATAAGGAAGGATACAGTTTATTAACAGACACTCTTGCCGTAAAACTAAAAGCGAATCATCCAAAAGGTTTTTTCTATGGAATCACCACCCTGGCACAATCGAACAAGATCGATCTTGTTCGATGTTACTACAAAGGGGTTGTTATTAATGATTGGCCTTCATTGGATTTCAGAGGGGTTCATTTATTTACAGGCAAGGATAATCCAAGTGAAATAACACATATGGTCAGAAATGTTTTGGCCAGATACAAAATAAATACCCTCATCTGGGAGTGTGAATATCTGGTCTGGGACTGCCATCCAGAATTAGCGCATCCAGAGTATGCCATGACAAAAAAGGACGCTCAACAGGTGATCCAGACCTGTCAACATAATCAAGTAGAAATAGTCCCCCTGGTTCAATCTCTGGGACATTCAGAATGGATTTTCAGTAATGGATATAATCTGGATTTGGCCGAAGATCCTGAGCATCCATATGCATATAATCCTACAAACCCAAAATCTTATGACTTTATTTTTGAAGTCTATCGAGAAGCCCTGGACCTCTTTAAACCACGATATTTCCATATTGGACACGATGAAGTAACCACAGAGGGACGATTTCCCTGGCGAAGCAAAGATACTGGCAAATCAATCACGGAATTAGTCCTCGGTGATATCGAAATCCTTTACAACTGGTTTAAATCCCATCAAGTTCAAATCATGATGTGGTTTGATATGTATATTATGCGGGGTGAGGCCCCCGATGCCACCAATGCACCGTCTATGGAAGAAGCCCTTTATCGACGGAAGAAATTACCCAAGGATATCATTGCTACGGATTGGCATTATGCTACGGTGGAACCTGAAAAATATTCATCAATCGGTATTTTGAAAAAGGAAGGATTTCCTGTCATCGGCGCGGCATGGGACCAACCCGGGAACATTCGGAATCTGGCCCTCGCCTGTATCCAAAACAAAGCTCTTGGATTCATCCAGACCACATGGGCTGGGTTCACTTTCAGTGTCGAAAGCAACGAAAAGGCTTGGAACCAATACTGGGCTTATATATGGGCCGCTGATTATGCCTGGTCCGGCAGAAGAGAAATACCACAGGAATTACCCTATAATGCTCGGCAATTATTCCTCGACCAATGGTTTGAAAAACCAGTATTACGCCAAAGTCAGCCCGGATTTCATATAAATTTGGATCCACTGGTAAATACACCTTTACAGGATACAATACAACAAAATCAGTGGGTAGGATTAGGGCCTGAATTGGATTTAAGGCATTTTAATGGCTCTTCAGACCTGGAGAGTGAGACCCTTTTTCGGATTTCAGAACTGAATGGACTCCCGGCAGCAATCATGTTGGAAGGTCAATTTAATCCAAAAGGAGACTATCCGGGGCAAGTTATATTAAAATTAAATGGTATTTATTGCCAGGAATGGCATTTTCTGCTGACCTGTAGTTTCCCTGCTGGGGATAATCGTAAGGTCGCAAGTGTATTGTTTAGATATTGTGACGGGACGGAATACCTGCATCCCCTGATTTACGGGAAGGATGTTTTTGCGTTTAGTGACATTCGCTGTTCAAGAAATACCCGGTTAGCCTGGACAGGTAAGACACAGTCCGGCCAATTAGCGGCATTGAATGAATGGATTTGTTATTTACCGCATAGCTCCAAACGAATCAGTGAATTGGTATTTCAATCGGAGAATACCGAAACAGCCCTCTTAGTACTGGCTGTCACGGGAGTAACTGAGTCATAAGGTTAATTTAGTGAAGTCTAAAAGACAACACAATTATCTTCATGACCAGTAAAACCATATTCAAGGACAGTTAGTTTATGCACACTTCCTACATTGAGTACATTGTTATTCTGCTCTATTTTGTTTTCATGATTGCAACAGGGGTCTTGTTTCGGCGCTTCAATCGTAATTTCAGTGATTATTTCCGCAGTGGTTGTCGTGGTACCTGGTGGATGGTGGGTGCCAGTGTTTTCATGGCCTCATTTACAGCATGGTCTTTCACAGGTGCGGCTGGGGCAGCCTACACCTCCGGTATTAGTGTCGCCATTATATTTTTAGCTAATGCCACAGGTTACTTAATCAATGCCTTAGTTACGGCGCCTATATTTCGGCAAATGCGCGCCACCACTGGACCTGAGATTATCCGGCAGAGGTTTAATACCTTTACCCAGCAATTCTATGTCTGGGTAGGTATGATTCCCGGCATTATGACCGCCAGCCTTACTTTATGGTCCACGGCATTGTTTACTTCTGCAGTCTTTGGCTATAACCTTCAAACCCTGATTATCATCATTGGCTTAGTCGTTATGATTTATTCCGTACTGGGTGGAAGTTGGAGCGTTATGGCAAACGACTTCCTTCAGGCATTGATCCTGATTCCCATGAGTATTCTGGTCACCTGGCTTAGCCTTCAATTGATTGGTGGATGGAGTGGATTAGTTATGGAAATCCACCGTCAGAATTTACCCGATTTATTGAACATGATTGACCGTCACACTCCCAATTCACAGTTTACCTTTCCGTGGGCATTGGCCATGTTTGTCTTTGTTTTGATGGCCTACAATTCTGCCGGCTCCGCAACTAAATACTTTGCCTGCAAAGATGGAAAAGAAGCCCGCAAGGCTGCATTCCTGGCCTGTATTCTAATGTTTGCTGGTGCCGCCTTATGGTTCATTCCTCCAATGGTAGCCCGCTTAAAAATGGCAGGCATAGTGGACAGTTCTCATTTCATCGGCATTAAAAATTCAGCGGAAGCATCTTATGCCATCTTGGCTATGAAACTTTTACCGGTGGGGTTAACCGGGATGTTGGTCATTGCCATGTTCTCAGCCACAATGAGTTCTCTGGCTCCCGGCCTGAATCAGTTTGCCGCCATTATGACCCAGGATTTTTATAAGCCTTTTATCCGTCCCAAATCTGATGAAAAAGAAATCTTCCTTGTAGGACAGATTACCAGTTTCTTTATTGGATTTGCTTATATCGCCTTCGCTCTATATTTTTCTAAACAACAAGGAACAGGCTTGTTCGACAAGATGCTCCAATATGGAAGTATCTTTGGAACACCAACGACAATCCCACTGTTTATGATGCTCTTTGTAAGAAAAGCTCCCCGTTGGGCCGCTATCAGTTCCATGGCGTTCTCTATCCCCATTTCTGTTATGGCATTCATGAAAAAATGGCCCTTCCAGGATACGATTATGGGTTATACCATCGACCCCCGTGTTATAAAATTTGTTACGGAGTGGCCTTACCCTAAAACGGTATTTATTATTACCATCATGGGAATCCTGGGGTATTTATTCAGCATGCTCTTCTGGAAAGATACAACGGAAACAGATAAGACGGAAATCGATGTATTCTATAAGAGAATGCATACACCTGTTGATTTCGAAAAAGAAGTGGGCCATGCCAATGACCCCAAACAACTGCAGTTCGTTGGCTGGGTATCGCTTCCTATTGGTTTATTCCTGTTGTTATTATTACTTTTGCCAAACACCTGGGCCGGACGACAGCATATTCTTTTTGTCGCCGGATTCATTATCTTCTTTGCATTGATGATGATCTGGACCGGTTGGAAAAAAGCTAAAAAAGCCATCGAATTACAAAAAGGTAAAAAGTCATGAGTTTTCGTACTGAAGAAGAGTTAGATATCGCTTTGTCTCAACCTTACCCTGAGACCGTTGCTATGATGAAACGGTTAAAGGGAGACATCCTTATTCTTGGCGTGGGTGGTAAGATGGGCCCTTCTTTAGCCATGATGGCTAAACGAGCCGTGGAAGAAGCAGGGACACACCAATGCATTATTGGGGTTGCCCGTTTTTCAGAAACAGGAATCAGAGAGAAACTAAATCATGCAGGCATTGAAACGATCCGCTGCGATTTAATGGACCCTCAACAAGTACAGGCCCTTCCTGATGCTGAGAATGTTATATTTATGGCAGGCAGAAAATTTGGTTCTGTGGGCTCTGAACCCCTTACATGGATGATGAATGTTATTGTACCCGGCATCGTTGCAGAACGATATCAGAAGAGTAATCTACTGGTATTCTCCACGGGATGTGTTTACTCACTTTCCACACCAGAATCGGGTGGAAGCAAAGAATCTGACTTTCCAGAACCTGTGGGAGAGTATGCTAATTCCTGTCTGGGACGGGAAAGAATCTTCCAGTATTATTCAGAAAAACATGGGACCAAAGTACAATTATATCGACTGAATTATTCAATTGATTGCCGATATGGAGTACTCGTTGATGTCGCACGAAAAATTATATCAAACCAGCCAATCGACTTGGGTGTCAGTTATGTCAATATTATTTGGCAGGGGGATGCTTGTAATCGTGCATTGTTAGGCCTTGAACATACAGGAACTCCAGCCACAATTTTAAACATCACGGGGCCAGAACTGTTACATATAAAGGATATTGCTGAACAATTTGGGAAACTCCTGGGTAAGGAAGTCCATTTCACAGGAAAAGACAATGGGGCATATTACCTGAGCAACGCTTCCCGCTCTATAGAATTATACGGTCTCCCAAAAATCAAACCCGAACAAATGATTCAATGGGTGGCCGATTGGATCAATCAAGGTGGAAATTTGTTAGACAAGCCTACCCATTTTGAAGTCACTAATGGTCAGTTCTTAGATTAACAGGAGACATAAATGTCATTTATCATGCCATCATCCGATAAACTCACTCTTCTCAGAGAAGGCACAGCTATCCCAGCATCACCATTGGCTCTGAATGCAAACCGTCAATGGGATATCGAATATCAGAAACTTGTTTATCGTTATTATGTAGCAGCCGGAGCGGGTGGTGTTGCTGTCGGAGTTCACACAACTCAGTTTGAGATCCGTGACAGTAAACATGGTTTATTCCAACCTTTACTTGAACTGGCAGCAATTGAATTAAAAGAACTCGAGAATCAATACAATCGACCTATCATAAAAGTTGTGGGTGTCTGCGGCAAAACTGAACAAGCCGTCAAAGAAGCTCAAATAGCTAAAGAGCTAGGTTATGATGTCGTCCTTCTGAGTCTGGCGGCATTAAAAAATGCCGACGATGCAACACTGATTCAGCACTGCAAAGAAGTATCCAATGTTATGCCTTTAATTGGTTTTTATCTCCAACCAGCAGTGGGTGGGCGGATACTCCCCTATGAATTCTGGCGTCAATTCTCAGAAATCGAAAATGTAGTAGCGATTAAAATGGCTCCTTTTAATCGTTATCAGACACTTGATGTTGTCCGCGCTGTTGCTATGTCTGGCCGAGAAGAAGATATCACCCTTTATACAGGGAATGACGACAACATTATCATGGACCTGTTAACTCCTTACAGGATTGATACACCTCTTGGATTGAAAGTATTGCGAATTAAAGGCGGACTACTGGGGCAGTGGGCAGTATGGACAAGAACTGCTGTGGAACTATTGTCAGCCATTCACCAGCTTACGGAAACAGGACGTGATATCCCTGTTGAATGGCTGGAAAGAAATGCTGCTTATACGGATGCAAATGCCGTAGTCTTTGATGCAGCGCATAGTTTCAAAGGGTGTATTCCCGGCATCAATGAAGTACTACGCCGTCAGGGACTCCTGCCGACCAACTATTGTTTAAATCCGGATGAGGTTCTTTCTCCAGGACAATCTGAAGAAATCGACCGAATTTACAGAGAACATTCATGGTTAACGGATGATGATTTCATCAAACAAAACATGTCTGATTGGAAAAAATAACTAGATACCTTGGTTCATGCAATTTTCATCATTGATTTGTAATATCTTTTCGATTGAGAAAATTGTCAGGCTTTGTTAACTTAATGAGAAATCTAGTATCCAGACACAATCAAACCAGAAGGAGTCATCCCATGAAATTACTAGCTAAAACCATTGCTATCCTTTTGGCCTTGTCATGCCTAATCAGCCTGGCCAGTGCCACCACATCTGCGTCAGACTCATGTAGAACCTTTGGAGATAAAACTTTGAGAGGTGTTTGGGTTCGCCCCGTAGCCTCTCTTGATTCGGCCAAAATCCAAATAGATAATATTGCAAAAGCGGGTTTCAACGCCATTTATCTGGAAACCTTTTACCATGGGTTCACAATCTATCCGAATAGCCGTTATGTACCTATTCGGCCCGAAATGAATGAGACTGATTATCTCCGTTTCTACATAGAAGAAGCTCACAAACGGGGAATTGAAGTCCATGCATGGATTGAAGTGTTTTACTGGGAAGTGGATACAAAAGACTATCCACAATTTCCGAAAACCCCTCTGTTTACAAAACACCCAAGCTGGCGATTAATTATGCGGAATGGGAAGACTTCAGAAAAAGATGAAAAAGCCCATATCTTCGCCAATCCGGCCAATCCGGAAGTCCAGAAATTCCTTGCTGCGTATGTAAAAGAAATGCTTACTAAATATCCTCTCGATGGAATTAATTTGGATTATGTGAGATACCCCATAGGATTCCAGGACGGGGGCTATGATCCTGCAACTCTCAAGGCCTTCCAAAAAATCCATAAATATGACCCACGCTCTGTAGCAATCAATTCGAAGGATGCCAAGTGGCAAAAATGGGTTGAGTATCGTGAAGAACAGGTTTTGAAAACAGTAGCATTAATTAAGAAAGCCCGTGATAATGCTCGTCCAAAGGCTGTTTTGTCCGCTGCCATCTTCCCAGGTCCAGCAGAAGCTCGATACACCCTGGATTCCCATTTCCAAAATTGGCGGGAGATGATGAAACGCGATCTCCTGGACACTATCATCCCCATGAGTTATGCCTACGGTATAAGTGGGATTGAAAAAGAAGTCGATAATGTTCTGGTAGCGGTCCCCAAAGGATCTAAAGTAAAAGTAGAACCGGTATTGGCCATTCAAAAACTGGGTGCAGACCAATATGCGGGCACAGGTCATCCTCCCGTAATAGAACAACAGGAATTAATGACAAGAAAAGGAATCCCGGGATTCAGTATCTTCTGTTATGACTGGATGATGGATTCTAAAGAAGGCTTAGACCTTTTTAAACAAACTAAATAAATAACAAGGACTTATGTCATGAAAACGATAATGCCGGACGGGGCAGATTCAGTTTTTTTCCCCGAAGTGGCAAAACCAGAATTATTTAAAGATGCAGCTCTATGCAGAGTGACGCATGGAATCATCAGTGCTGGGACAGAACGAGGTATTATCTTGGCCTGTAAAGGTAAATCCAGGGAGCAGATTCAACAAGCCAATAACCGTCTTGGATATACAGGAGCAGGTATTGTCGAAGATGTAAATGGAGACCTGGGTTTATCCAAAGGACAAAGAGTCGCTTTTTATGGTGCTCCCTATGTCTCACACAGTGAGTATCTTTGTGTCCCTAAGCATTTAATTTACCCGATCCCGGATAATTGCAGTAATGAGTCAGCCACATTCTGTGGTTTAGGTGCAATTGCCATGCACGGGCTTCGGCAAGGACATCCCACACTTGGTGAAATATGTGTTGTTTCAGGTATGGGTTTGATTGGAAATCTCTGTGCACAGATGGCATTGCTGACTGGATGCAGAGTCATTGTCTCAGATTTCGAGGCATCCAGACTAAACCTGTTTAAAGAGTCTGTCCCAGAAAATGCTGATTATCTGGCAGTCAGTCCAGACCAATTAAACGAGGCAGTTGCAGATATAACTCATAATATTGGTGCTGATAAGGTTTATTTATGTATGAGTACTCGTTCTGCAGATCCAATGGAACAAGCTCTCCAGCAAGTCCGCCGCGGGGGACAAATTATTGTAGTCGGTGTTTTAGACATTCACATTTCAAGAGAACCCTTCTTCATGAAAGAGGCTACGGTCACGATTTCGCGTGCAGGTGGCCCTGGTCGATATGACCCTGGCTATGAGAAGGACGGGTATGATTATCCCTACCAGTATATCCGTTGGACCGAAGGAAGAAATGTGGAGGAGTCTCTCCGGTTAATCGCCTCAGGTAAATTAAATTTGTCGAAGCTGGTTTCTGGTCGTTATCCTATTGATAAAGCCACTGAAGCTTATGACCAGGTAGTGAATGGAAAACCTGCTCTAGGATTTGTACTAGACTGGGGTGTTCTCTAAACTAAGTTAATCCTGAAAGCGCCTTTCTCATGAGAGGCGCTTTTATTTTATTAAGGCGTGAGGGACACTATATGAAGCCTATTTCTGGAACGTTTATTGATGAAATCACCTGTGATATTCCTTCCCAGAATTGGGGAATCTCCGAGTGGAAAAAAGAATTTGATACATTCTCAGCCTCTGGAATTGATACTCTTATTCTCATCCGATGCGGATACCGGGAGATGTGGGCCTACCCCACCGAGGTGGCAGAGACTCCTTTTAAAGGATGCACTCCTGACCTTATCCAGTTATTCCTGGAGGAATCAGCTAAACGCAACATTGATTTTTACCTGGGTTGTTATGATTCTGGACTTCTGGACCGCACAGGAGATTATAAACACGACTGGGACATTAATCAGAAAGTCCTTAATGAGTTAATGAATCGCTACGGTTCTCACCCTGCCTTTAAAGGATGGTATGTCGCACCGGAAGGTCCTGTGGCAGCGCCTTGTTATGTCGAAATATTTAAACGGCTAAGTGACCGAATGAAAGAGCTGACACCGCAAAAACCAGTTCTTATTTCACCTTATTATCCATCATGGAATTATTCCAGTGACACCCCATCGGACCGAATGAAAAAATTTAGCGATGATTGGTATAAAATTCTCAGCCAATCACCAGGTATTGATATTGTGGCATTTCAAGATGGGTCATGTAATTTCACACAACCAGGATATCCTCTTTTCGAATTAGAGGAATACATTAAAACCACCCATGCACTTCTGAAAGACCTGAAGAGAACGCAATGGAATAATGTAGAATGTTTCTGGAGAGAGTGTCATATCAAGTTCCCCCCCATGGATTGGCGACTATTAAAGAAGAAAATGGAAATTGCCGATCCATATGTTGAGAAACAAATCACTTTCGAGTTTTCTCACTTCATGAGTCCTAATTCATGTTATCAGGCAGCTCGCAATCTATATTCGCGATATATGGAAGAAATCTTTAATAAATAAACCCAAGAAAAGATAAAAATGGACTATCCCTGTACTGAAGCTCAGCAAACTAATATTCAACACAAAAATACAACCCAGGAAACGACTCTCTGGATTCAATCTTCAACGAAACAGGTAACTTATATGGACGATGTATTTAACTACTTTTCTCCTATCCCCGAATATTCAGGTGATTTTGGTGATTACTCCTCCTTGTTAAAAAAATCTGACGGGACACTTATCACAACCTCTGAAGAATGGGAGAGAAAACGACAGGACATCCGTCAATATTGGATGAGGGTTATGGGTGAATGGCCTCAATTGATTGACCACCCCGAGTGGAAGATACTGTCCAGTGAAACAACAGAATCCTTCACCCGTAATAAGATTCAGGTTGAATATGCGCCAGGTCTTTTTATGGAGGCCTATCTATTAGTTCCACAGGGAAAAGGACCCTTCCCTGCAGTTTTGGATTTATACTATCGTCCTGAACCGGGAGCAGGACTGGATGAATCACGCCGTAATGAAATTGATTTTGGCTATCAACTAGCACAAAGAGGCATAGTAGCCTTGTGTATCGGGACACCTCAGGACATCAGAGAAAACATCCTGTACCCAGACAGAGAACACCCTACTCTTCAACCTTTGAATTTTATGGCATATATTTCTGCAAATATGAATACACTGTTAAGACAAATGCCCCAGGTCAAGTCAAACCGAATCGGCGTCGTTGGCCACTCAATGGGAGGGAAATGGGCTATGTTCTCAGCATGTCTGAATGACAAATTTGCCACCGGTGTATGGTCCGACCCAGGGATTGTCTGGGATGAATCGCATCCAGATACAAATTACTGGGAATCCTGGTATTTAGGATGGGAACCGGGACGAAATGAGGAAGCAAATAAAAGAATTACTCCTGAAATAAAGCGGTTTAGTGCATATAAAAAACTGTGGGAAGAAAACCATGATTTACATGAATTATTGGCATTAATGGCCCCCAGACCCTTCCTGGTATCTGGGGGAAGTTGTGACAAACCTCGCCAATGGAGACCATTGAACCGTGTAGGCGAAGTTTATCAAGTAATGGGTTATTCACATCGAATCGGTATGACAAATCGAGAGAATCACAAAATCACTCCCGAAGATAATGCACGAATAATTCGGTTTTTAGAAAAAACATTGAAAGAAGATTTCTAAACGCTTTTTAGGTCTTGTTATAATATAAACAGCGTTTTCGGTAATTAAATATTTCCAGGGAGACATTGTATGATCAAATATTATTTGGGTGACAAAGGCGATATTCTGGCATCCCGCCTTGCATCCTATGAGTCCCAAAATCTTGCCAAACGACTTTTCGACAAAGACCCTTCTTTGTGGATTGAAGGTCCGGCTGAACGCCATCAGATGATAGTGGACAGATTGGGCTGGTTAAACCTGCCTGAATGGTCACTCAGTAAAGTAAAAGAAATCATGCAATTTGTAGCGGCTGTCCGTAAAGATAAGTTCACGGATATTGTCCTGTTGGGAATGGGTGGCTCCAGTCTCGCCCCCGAGGTAATGAGTATCACCCTGGGTGTCAAACAGTATTACCCCAATTTCTATATGCTGGATGCAACAGATCCTGAGGCCGTTGCCAATATCGAAAAACAAATCAAGCTTTCCTCCACCTTATTCATTATGTCCTCCAAATCCGGTGGAACGGTAGAAACTAATTCACAATTCAAATATTTCTATGACCAATTAAGTAAAATCAAAAAAACCGGCATAGGCGCGCACTTTGTAGCCATTACCGATGATGGAACATCTCTTCAGCGGTTAGCTCAAGAAAAGGGATTCCGTAAAATCTTCGTAAACCCATCAGATATCGGAGGACGGTTCTCTGTTCTTTCTTTCTTTGGGATGGTTCCCGCCGCATTAATGGGTGTTGACCTGAAAAAATTCCTCCGGTCAGCAATCAAAATGAGAAAAGCCATTATTGAGACTGAAGATCTGAAAGAAAATCCCGCCATTTATCCAGGTTTGGTTCTGGCTGAACTGGCCAAAGATGGTATTGATAAAATGACACTCCTGATTCCCGGAAAGTTCTATCCTCTGGGTTACTGGATTGAACAATTAGTCGCAGAATCTACTGGAAAAGAAGAAAAAGGTATTATCCCCGTGGAAGGGGAACCTGTCGCTGCCCTCCGTAATTACAGTTCAGACCGTGTATTTGTGGCAATTGGACTGAAAAGTCAGTTCCGGAAATTATTCTCCAAAAAAGTGAACGAGTTAAAGAAAGCCGGTATGCCGGTTATCGTCATCAAGGTGAGTAATGTTTATGACCTGGCGGGTGAATTTTACCGATGGGAAATAGCCACGGCAGCAATGGGTGTGGTATTTGGTATTGACCCGTTTGACCAGCCCAATGTTCAATCAGCAAAAACTCTGACCAATAAATTATTAGCAAACTTCCAGGAAAAAGGTAAATTCCCGACTGAAGAGCCGGTTGTAACCTCCAAAGGAATGTCTGTTTATACGAATCCCAAGATATGGGATGCAGGGAAATCTCTCAAGACCGCAAAATCTCTGGAAGATGTGTTAAAAGCTTACCTGGGTACAGTAACTCCTGGAGATTACCTCTCTTTCCTGTCTTTTATGGCTAAATCAGAAGCTGTTCAAGGTCTTTTTGATGAATGGCGGAAGATGATTACCTATAAACTCAGAATCACGACACTGCATGGATATGGTCCAAGATATTTACACTCTATTGGGCAACTCCACAAAGGTGGACCCAACCGGGGTCTGTTTATTGAGTTTGTGGTACAGAATGACAAAGACCTTCAGGTTCCCGGAGAAGTTTACACTTTCGGACAATTAAAGTATGCCCAGGCTGTGGGTGATTACCAGGCCTTACAGGAAGCTAATTGCAGAACATTACGAATTGAACTGGGTAAAAATTACATGAAAGACTTGGAAACCTTTGGAAAAGCATTAGAAAACGTTTTAGAGCAAATCAAATAACCAGGTCAAATGATGAGAACACAAACGCCCTGCAGATTATCATGACCTGCGGGGCGTTTTTTATGGAAGGAGCTTGCAATGCATTATCAAGTTGAACAATCCACATTTGGAAAATTTCCTATAACCAGTGTCAAAGATACTCAGACGGGTGCGGAACTTCGGTTTTCTCATCAAGGCGCTCTATTATTAAATTACTGGATCCCTCTCAAAGAAAAGCTATACGACATCATTGATGGATTCGCAACTCCAGAAGAACTGGAGACGCAAGGAGGTGCCCGGATGGTCATTATGGCGCCCTTTGCCAATCGTATCCCCGAAGGGACTTACACCTTCAATGGAGAAACACATACGATTGTTCCAGTCAATCCACTTTATCAAAAAGTTCGTCATGGTTTCCTGAAAGATATTGAGTTCAATCTCTCGGTGGCGAAAGAATTCAACCATTCTTTTGTCATTGAATTCACATCCAGCGATATTAGACCGGGAAAATTCCCAGGATATCCATATTCACTGGATGTATTTGTCAGATATATTTGGTCCGGCAAAAAACTCACTATCGAGGTGGGTGGATTAAATGCCGGAGACAAACCCCTGCCCTTCTGGGTAGGTTGGCATGCTTATTTCAAACCCTCACCCAATGGTGTCGATGATTTGGAATTATCTCTTCCCGCACAAACCTTAATTAAGGCTGATTCAAACGAAATCCCTTTACCAGGGAATGAGGCCTATGTTCCAGTAGATCATTTCCCAGATAAGGATTTCCGAAAAGTTCCCTTCCGTAAAATCAACAAGCAGGCTTTTGATTTGTGTTACGGACATTTGGACAAGGACCATGAAGGTTGGTCAACCTGCAGGTTGTTTGCACCGGATACAGGCATTCAGATTTCCATGTTTCAGGAATCTGGATTTGTTGTCCTGTTCACCGGAGATACACTCAAATATCGACCGCGTAATTCCGTTGCCATTGAACCGATGCAATGTCCCACGAATGCTTTTAATCGAGAAGACTGCCAAGCTGAAATAACACTTCAACCGGGACAATCTACCCGATATATCTTTGGAATGACCTATCAGGTTAAATAAAGAGATTCAATTGTCAAAAAACATTCTGGCTCTTTGCCAGCAGTAACATCATCCTCACATACAAAAATAATCAGGGGTGTCCACCGGTTGGAACCAGGTGTAACACCCCTGATTTATTGCCTGATATGAAAAACATGCGAAGAGAACACACCAACAATCACCAGAACCAGTAAAATAGCCAGGACAGCTTCTTTGCGGATGCGTATTCCCTGTATTTTTTCTACATAATGTATTAATAACCGCCAGTTATATACCAAATGGATAACTATGAATAGAATAAACAGCGACGCTGCCATATTATGGACAGACATCCAGAAATGCCTGTCCACTGTTAAGGTATTGAACTGTAATTGGTGATTCATAATACCTGACACGGATAGAAACAGTAGGGACATGCACATTCCCACAGAGGCAAATGCCCGGAAATTAAACCCCTTTTTTACTACTTCATGTGAACTATTCTTGGATTGAGTGATAACGGCCATATTTAAAACCTCCATCATTCGTTGAATAAATAGATTAAATACCCTTCCTTTGCATGGGTTCTCTTTAATTACAAAGATAACAATACCCAGTAGAGTTCAACGATAACAATTGTTAAAAACGGATTATCTCCGGTTTCTGATACGGCTTAGGGAAATGGGAGTTATTCCCAAATAGGAAGCAATATAATGTTGCGGAACACGCTGAATTATTTCAGGATGGTTCTTAAGAAAATCATGATATCGTTTTTGAGGAGAGTCTTTGATTCGAGACAAAAATAGGTTCGCATAGTTTGCCAACCGTTGGATAATAATGGACTGGAACCCTTCTTTAAGATCAGGATATCTACTTAACAATGTATCAAATCCCTTACGACTAATGGCAACAACAACACTCGGCTCAATACTTTCTAAATTGAACTGGCTGGGCTGCTTTGAAAAAAAACTCTCAAATGAAGATACGGCCTGATTTTCAAAAAAGAACTGAAATGTTATGTCTTTTCCCTCATTATTAAACCACAGCCGTAAACAACCCTTTTTTATAAAATAGAGAGTTTTAGATACCTCACCTTCATTTAGTAGAGTAGTCTTAGCCTCTATTTTTTTCTCATGGAATAAGGTTTTCACATAATCCCAGTGAGCAGTATCTGTTTTTAGTTTTTTTATCAGGTGCTCATACATACATATATTCTATTGAATGTAAAAATATATTTAAATAAATAAGTAAACCTCAAAACAAGCCGAATCAGGATTCAACCCTACAGGCAAGCATTACTGGAGGTCTATGGAATTATAAAAACCGGGAAACCCGACTGACTCGAGTTTCCCGGTTTGATTAACGGCTGACCTTGGGAGGGAGTATCCAGCGAGGTCGTTTGATGAATTCCCCGCCTTCAAAGGTTTGTTCGATTTTCTTACGTTTCTCAAGGTGATTGAAACAACTCCGCATACATCCGCGGGAACCTTCAATCCCGTAACTGCCTGCCTCACCCCACTTGAAGGTATAGGCATGACCCTCAATGATGTATCCAGAGGGGAATTCAGCGGTTTTACGCCACTCGGTAGTGGATAAAGTCCAGACTAATTTATAGGCGGCTTCTTCACTGATATCCTGTTCCCGGACATCGAAATGCCAACCCGGGAAAGATTTATGAATAAAGGGAGACATCATGGCATCGCCACCATGATAGCTCATGGTACAACGGCCCATATGGACATCCGCCCATTCATATTCATAATCTTCGATTTTGATTTTAATGGTCTTATGTTCTTTGAAATGCGGAATAGCACAGGCCGAACATCCTTTGACACACTCCATACATTTATCACAGATAGTACCTGGAGGAACCAGAGGATCCGGTTCGAGTTCCATGTCTGTAATAATACAGGCCAAACGAACTCTGGGGCCAAACTTTTCCGTTAAAAAGACTTTAGACCAGCCCATCTCACCCAGTCCCGCCGCTACACCGGCGATACGGATAGCCAGATGGACATTCGGTGCAACAGACCCCGGACGAATAGGTTCATCAATACCCTGCCCCTCAGGAGGTCCAGGATAATAGGGAACGGCTTCAAAACCACAGTCCTCAATCAAACAGGCAACTTCATACATCGGAAGATGGATAAAATAACTGTTTAACTGACCGTGATAATCAAAATAGGTGTAATTGGGCCAATGGGTTCCTTCTTCAATACCACGCCATCCGCCTCGGACAATCCTTTTTCCAACAACAATGACGGATTTAGCTTCCGGTAAAATACTGGAGGGGTGCATCCGCGGAGGAGCACCGGCAAACCGTTCAATGTTTGCCACACCCAGAAAATCCAGACCCTGTTTGAGAGCAAACTCTCGCAACTGTTCTTTAGTGACTGTTTTCATGGTTTTTGCTCCGGGATCCTTATTCAATTTCACTACCTTCCTGAAGGAAGGTATGGGATTCGGATTTTATAATCCATGGAGTCCGTTTCCGGAACGGTGTTTTAAATTTATTGGTTGTATGGTCGTGTTTATCCAGATAATCCACTAATGAACGAATACATAATGCACCCAACCGATCAGGCGGAGCAGCATCATAATAACGATTGGCAAAAGCACCATTCTTACAGGTCTTACATTTCTTATAATCGACAGCCGCAACAGTCATCTTTTTGCCTGCAATTTCAATCATTTCTTCTTTAGAAGCATCAATGGCATCCAGGGGACATAATCCAGCTAACCGGGGATCCGCAGGACAAATGGGCTCTTTCACCATTTCAGTGCCTTCAAGTTCGGCATCGGTCAGAATGACCTGGAACCGCTGACGGGGACCAAACTCCTTGGATACAAATACCCGCAGATAAGAAATCTCGCCTAATCCTGCGCGAACAGCTGCCGCATCAAAATCAATCAGGACATTGGGGGCAGGCTGATTCTCACGAACTGGAATTCCCATGGGAGGGATTTGTGTGGGGAGATGGAACAGGGGAACGGCTTCCCACCGATTGTCTTCAAGCAATTCAGAAACCTTGAAGGTCAATAAAGAGAGGAAACGGTCTTCCAACCACTGATAACCATACTGACGATACAGGTCGAACTGTGTTCCTTCTTCAATACCCCGAAGAGTTCCCCGGGTAATACGGCGGCCTAAGACAATCACCGACTTACATTCCGGGAAAATAGTGCTTGGATGGTTTTCAGCAGCAACATCTTTGAATCGCTCAATGGGTGCTATTCCGACTAAGTCAGCGCCCCATCCTTGTGCACCTTCAATTAGTGCCTTTGTTAAATCTGACATACCCTAAGTTACTCCTTTAGTTGTACCCGTTTTATAATACAATCTTAGGGAATCTGAAGGGCGGCAGGGAGGTCATGACTTGCTGAATAATTGTACTATCTTGCTATCTTTTTCCGGAATTGGGAGGGAGAAAGCCCTTCGGCTTTCTTAAAGGTCCGAATGAAAAAACTCAAATTGGTAAACCCACAATCAGCAGCAATTTCCGCAACATTTCGATCTGTCTCAAGAAGTAATTTCCGAACCATATCGATTCGAACCCGAATCAGATAATCAATGGGAGAATATCCTGTATTTTCCTTAAATAGATGACTGAAACGGGAGGGGCTTAATGCCACAGTCTCTGCCAGTTCTTCCAAGGTCAACCGACGATGATAATTCTTTTCAATGTAGGATTTCACTTTCAACACCACATGATCAGACCGCCGGTTTTTACTCACCCCAGATTCAACATCTTTGTCAGACTGATTCCGTGTATATTCCTGTATGACCTGGAACACTTCCAGTAAATGGGTTTTAATGAATAAAGGGTCTTGCTCTTTCTCAGGTTTTGCGTATTCGCGAATCAAAGCATCCAGCAAAGTCCGGAGTTTCCAGTTTCGAGATGCTGGAAACAGGCTGATGTAATCCAGTGAAGCGATGGCCTCTCCCGCAAACCGATTTGGATCCGCAAAATCAACACGGAGGATGACCGTTTTATAGGGATAGTTTTCAAACGCTTTCCCCCAGTGGATTTCATGGGGACGATAAAGGAGGATGTCCCCCTCCTCCGCCGAATATTCAATGCCGCGGACAGTAATAACGGCTTTCCCCTCCTGGATATAACTCAGACTGTACTCGTCCGAAAACTGGGGTTTGACCTGCCACTCTCCATTTAATTCATGACGACCGACATAACATACCCGAGGGGGAATCCCCATCAGGGGATTATCAGGAGTGTCGGGTGCCTTATAAACAACCCGAAAATGACTGCGGGATGACTGGGGACACATAATAATTTATTCCTCTTTACTATCCCTTTATTATAATGCCATTCTGACATTATTATCCCTCCGGTCCGAAGAATCCACGGACCAGCTCAGAACAACTCCGTGGATTCTTCGTTTGCAGAAGAGATATCATGGCCCTAAACTTTTTTATTGTGTAATAATTTCAATAATAGAGATATACAGCATTGACCCATATGGAGGGTCATGATAACTTATCTCTTTTTCTGGGATAATAGATATAGAAAACTTATGCCTGAGCAACCTATACATAATAATCCACCAGAATTTCTTTTCCCGCAGCCTGTCATTGATGCGGTGTCACATCCCCGTGTCATGTTTCAACGAGTTCAGAAACGGGACGGGGCCCTGGTAGATTTTGATAAACAGGAAATCACAAACTGTATCTGGGAAGCCGCCCGTTCTGTGGGGGGTAAAGATTATCCATTGGCAGACCATACCGCCGACCTGGTTATTCTTTATATGGCTCGGAATTATGAAGACAGTATTTTAAATGTGGAACAAATTGAAGATGCTGTCGAAAAAGTCTTGATTGAGAATGGACACGCTCAGACGTCAAAATCCTTTATTCTGATGAGAGAAAACCGGGCTCGCCTGAGAAAAATGCGCGGCCCTGTTGATGCCCTTCCCAATGTAGATTTATCCCAGGATAAAACCCAGGTTCGAGTTCAACGAGCCGACCAGACATTGAAGGCCTGGAACCGCCAGAAAATAGTAGATGCCCTGGTTCGAGAAACAGGCTTAAACAAAGAGACAGCAGATATTATTGCCAAGGAAGTAGAATCCCAAGTCGTCATGGCACGATTACCCATGGTTACGGTAGGTATCATTCGAGAACTGGTAAATGCCCGTCTTCTGCATCATGGATTGATTGAGGAACACCGTAAACATATCCGGCTGGGACTCCCCGTATTTGATTTGGAACAGTATTACAAGGGATACACTCGTCCGGGAGGAGATTCTGCTGTTGCGGGTCGAATGTCCAGAAAATATGCATTAAATACCTTATATCCCGCTGATGTTGTTGAAGCGCATACTCAGGGACAGATTCATTTATATGGTCTGGATTCTTTGATGAAATGGGTTTCAGGAAATATCCCTCTGGATAAAATAAAGAATAATGGACTGACCCTTCCCGGAAAAGGCCTTTATTTTAAGCCGGCGGCAACACTCTCGGATTTACTCAATCAGTTTTCCTGTTTTGGAATAACAGCTGTAAAGTGTTTTGGAGATGAAGTTCATTGGACAGCCCTGAATCAGATACTTTCTTCCTATTACTCGGAGGAAAATCCGGATTTAATGGAACAAGAACTCCATTCATTTCTGGAACGACTTGAATCTGGTTCCCAAGAGACTCCACAAATAATTCATTTAGTACTCTCAAGTAAGGGTTCATCCATGGAAGTTCAGCTCGCCAGTAAGATTATTCACTGGATAGCTCTGGGGGATGATACCGGAAGACCCTACCCGAATATACAATTAAATCTTCAGATTCCCGTTAATTTTACCGAACATCCGGAATGGCCAGTCTTTCGTGCCAGTATGGACGAATTGATTGCTGAGGAAAGACCTTTTCTCCTAAATATTTATAAGCATCCACTTCATCCCGAATGCCCCTGTGTATCAATGAAAGTCAGTTTAAATTCAATTCAGGCTGCCCAGGAATCCGAGGGAAATACGGAAATATTTTATTCGCTGATACAACGGCAAATCAGGATGGCTTTCAGAGCCTTTGAAGCAAAAAATAATTTTATGAATGAAATCATCAGCAATAATCCTGACAATCCCCTGTCAATGATGACCTCACTATTAGATATGTCACCCAACAGCAAATCCTCTCGGCCGTGTTTAAGGCTGGGGATTTCCTTATTGAACAGGACCGTAAATCAACTCCATTCGACAGGAGACTTGTCTCTCGAAGGTCAGTTACAATCAGGCCTGTCCATCCTCAACCAACTTAATAACCTTCTCCATCAGGAAGCATGGAAAACCGGAATCGAAGCCCAGCTGTTTGAAGAAACGAATCCAATCATCTCAGACCGATTCCTGCAGACTGCTGGTGTTGACTATATCCCTGGATCGGATTTAAACGGACTTCAAATGGGACCACCCCTGTCCATAGATACGACGGACTCGTTATTACAGCCATCGTCTCTCCAAAAGGCTCTGAATGGACCTGCTGGAGTCCCAATTCCTTTCAAATTGTTAAAGGTTATGCTGGACAAACACTTCATAAATGTTCCCATTACACTTATCATCAGATAGTTATGTACAATATTCACCATTCTTATACAAAAACCCTAAAATCATTGTTTTTTTCTTATGTAAATAGGGAATATAGTCTTTTTTTTGTTATACTATTTCAACCCCTGAACAAAATATTTTTCTCAGTCAAGGAGTAGCATCATGCTGAAAGTTGCCATTCTGGGTACAGGCACAATGGCACGAACTCACGCCCCGGGTTACAAGGCAATTGAGGGTGTGGAAATCGTGTATTTTGCCGATGAATTGCCCGGTCCGCTTGAATCCGTTGCCGCAAGTTTTGGCGCTAAAGCGGTTAAGTCATACGATCAGGTCATTAATGACCCGGCAATAGATATCATAGATATCTGTTTGCCAACCCCGTTCCACAAAGAATACGCAATAAAAGCACTAAAAGCCGGAAAACATGTGTTTTGTGAGAAACCGGTTGCCCGAACCCTCGAAGATGCTTATGAAGTCAAGAAAGCAGTCGAAGCTTCTGACAAGAAATTCATGGTCGGTCATGTCGTTCGATTCTTCCCTGATTTTTCTCATATGAAACATTTGATTGAGTCCGGACAGATTGGAACACCAGCAATTGCCCGTACTTGCCGTCTTGCTCCCATGCCTCATGGTATTCGTGAATGGTATGAAAATATGCAGATGAGCGGCGGATGCGTACTGGACTTAATTATTCATGATTTTGACTATCTCAACTGGTTCTTTGGTAAACCAAAACGGGTATTTGCCCGTGGGTTATTTGGTCAAAAGTTAGCAGAACCCATGGATTATGCCCAGGTTATGATCCGCTATGAAAGCGGTGTTATTGCTCATGTTGAAGGAAGCTGGGCTGAACCTTCTGGTTTTACTGTGAAATGTGAAGTTTCAGGCTCTGAAGGTATCATTGAATCTACAAACAGTGAATCTCCTTTACAAGTTAACCTGAAACAGACTGATACATCTAAACCCGCTGTGGCGGTTCCCGAATCTCCCTTAAGTGAGTCTCCATATACAACGGAAATTCGGCATTTTATTGAATGTATCCAGGAAAACAAAACACCACGAGTTACAGTAGATGACGGCATCTATGCCATCAAGGTCGGCCTTGCCGCTCTTGAATCCATCCAAACTGGCCAACCAGTCAATATTGACTAACGAGAGGAGATTCTGACAATGGTCAAAGCAGGTGTATTAAGTTTCGCCCATATGCATGCAGGTGGTTATGCTCATGGCCTGAAACTCTTGAAAAATGTTGATTTTGTCGGCTTCTGGGATGATAACGAAGAACGCGCAAAAAAAGTCTCTGAAATCATTCAGAAACCTTGGTTCCGTGATATAGATGAGCTTCTGTCCAAAGTAGATGCCGTGGTTGTCACCACAGCAAATGTTCATCACAAAGAAGTCACTATCAAAGCAGCTAATGCAAAAAAGCATGTCATGTGTGAAAAACCCATATCAGTCAGCATGGAAGACGCACAAGACATGATTGATGTCTGTAAGAAAAATAATGTTAAATTGATGACCGCATTTCCCTGTCGGTTCTCCCCTGCCGTTATGCGTGCCCAGCAATTAGTGGCTGATGGCAAACTGGGAGACATTATTGCTATTGCAGGTACAAACCGTGGTTCTATGCCAGGTGGCTGGTTTGTTGATAAAGCATTATCGGGTGGTGGTGCAGTCATGGACCATACCGTCCATGTTGCTGATTTGATTCGCTGGTTCACAGGAGCCAATTTCACTGAAGTATATGCTGAGATTGACAAAAAATTCCATCCGGAACTTGAATGTGACGACTGTGGTACTCTTTCCATGAAAATGGAAAAGAATATCATATGCTCTCTGGATCCCAGTTGGTCACGCAACCCCAAATATTACCCAACGTGGGGTGATGTCACCATGCGTATTCTAGGAACCAAAGGTGCTGTAAATGTTGATATGTTTAACCAGAAGTTTAACCTTTACAGTATTAAGGATACCTCCATGCGTTATCAATACTGGGGTTCCAACACGGATGCAGGTCTCGTAGCCTCTTTCATTGATTCTGTTGAAAACGATAAACCCGTTTTCATCTCAGGAGAAGATGGTATGGCTGCCATGGAATTAGCTCTTGGCGCATATAAATCTGCTGAGACAGGTAAACCCATCCAACTTCCATTCGTATAAACCAACTCACAAAAAAGCCCTCTGGTCATCACTGATCAGAGGGCTTTTCTTTATCTGTATATCTTTACCGTTTTTTTAGAATCTCACGAGCAGTTTTGATTTGCTTTTGTACTGAGTCCGGACTTGCTCCACCATATGACCGTATGGACTTCACACTGTAATCCAAGGTTAATACATCATAGAGATTTTTTTCAAATTTGTTCGAGAAGGCTTGATATCCAGCTAAATCCAATTCTTCCAACTCAATGCCTTTATCTTCACAATGTTTCACAATAGACCCCACTATGAAATGTGCTTCACGGAAAGGAATGCCTCGTTCTGCTAAATAATTTGCCAGATTTGTAGCCGTAATATATCCCATTTTGGCAGATTTCTTCACAATATCTTCACGAACAGTTAATCCCTTGATTAACCCTGCAACAACAGCTAAACAGGGGAGAATATTATCAATAGTATCAAAGAGAGGAGGTTTGTCTTCCTGCATATCACTGTTATATGTAAGAGGTAATCCCTTCATTGTGGTGAGGACTGATATTAGATTTCCATAGATACGACCGGTTTTACCACGAGTTAATTCAGCTACGTCAGGATTCTTTTTCTGTGGCATTATGGAGCTGCCTGTACAAAATTCGTCGGGCAACTTGATAAACCGGAACTCCATCGTTGACCAATATACTAGTTCTTCAGCCATTCGAGATAAATGCATCTGTAAAACTGCAGCGGCGGATAGGAAATCCAGAACGAAATCACGGTCAGAAACAGTATCCATACTGTTTTCACTAACCTTAGGAAAACTCAACAACTTTGCAACATAATGCCGATCAATAGAGAAAGTCGTCCCAGCCATAGCACCGGCACCTAACGGCAGCACATTTATACGTTCATAGGCTTGAGAAAATCGCTCATAATCTCGTTCTAACATCTGAAAGTAGGCCATGAAATGATGGGATAACATGATGGGCTGTGCATGCTGCATGTGAGTAAAACCAGGAGCTATAACCTTCTTGTTTTTTTCAGCCTGGTCAACAAGCGCCATCTGTAAGACACTGATATGCTGAATAACCTGTGCGGTTATATCACGCAGAAATAATCGAACATCCAAAATCACTTGATCATTGCGGCTTCTAGCTGTATGCATCTTGCCAGCCACAGCACCAATAATTTCATGCAAACGACGTTCAATTGCCATATGGATATCTTCATCATTATGAATAAACTGGAATTGACCTTTATCCAATTCTTTCAAAATCTGAGTCAACCCTTTTAAAATTTGTTTACATTCGGACTGTTTAATGATCTCTTGCTTGGCCAGCATCTGAACATGAGCCATGCTACCTTCAATATCATAAGGATAAAGCCGCTTATCAAAGCCAATAGATGCGGTGAATCTCTCCACTTGAGGATCTGCAGGTTTGGAGAAACGACCCTCCCAGAGCTTATTTTTCATAGATAAACCTCTATATATTATTTTCTTGGTATCCGGTCCAGATCTACTTCCGGATATTCTTTGAATGAAACTGATTTAAATGCTGACGAATTTCGTCCGTTGAATTCAATTCCATGATTTCATTAGATAGTTGATGCGCATCCGCCATGGATATGGATCGTATTTTCATCTTCACACCACGAATAGCAGGAGGGGCCATACTGAGTTCATCAATACCCAAACCCAGTAGTATTGGGGTAAAATCAGGGTCTCCAGCCATTTCACCACACAGACTTACTCGAGCTCCTCCTCGATGTGCTGACTCAATAATTAGTTTTAAAAGTCGAAGAATAGATGGATGTAAAGGTTCATAGAGATAGGCAACGTTCTCGTTCCCACGATCTACAGCCAAAGTGTATTGAATTAAATCATTTGTACCAATACTAAAAAAATCTACTTCTTTGGCTAACACATCTGAAATTATCGCAGCAGAGGGGATTTCGATCATTATTCCTACAGGAATATCTTCTTTAAAAGGAACTCCTTGTTGTCTCAATTCTGCTTTTGTTTCTTCCAAAATAGCATTTGCTTGGCGTAACTCATCTAAGCCAGAAATCATTGGATACATCAATTTCACATTTCCGAATATACTGGCACGCAAGATGGCTCTTAACTGAGTTTTAAACAACTCAGGCCTTTGCAAACACAAACGAATCGCACGTAAGCCTAGAAATGGATTTAATTCCGAGGGCAAATTCAACTGAGAAACAAACTTATCTCCACCAATATCTAAAGTTCGGATTGTTACTGGCTCTGGAGCAAAACTCTTTACAACCTGCTTATACGATTTAAAGGAGAACTCTTCTGAAGGCAACGTGGTGTTATATAAATAAAGAAATTCTGTTCGAAAAAGCCCAACTCCTTTTCCACCATACTGTTTCACATGTTCCACTTCATCAGGCAATTCGATATTAGCTGCCAATTGTATTTGAATTCCATCGGTGGTTTGGGCTGAGAGTTTCCTTAGATTATCCAATTCCTTATCAGTAACAGTACTCTTTTTCTGCGCAGCAAGATATTCTTTGAGAGTCTCTCTGTCTGGATTAATAATTACCGTTCCATGCGTCCCATCAAGAATAATCACATCACCATTTCGGACTGTTTTTGTTATACCCTGAGCACCGACAACAGCTGGAATTTCTAGTGCTTTTGCCATAATAGCTGTGTGAGATGTCCTGCTGCCAGACTCAGTAACAAACCCAATCACTTTTGTTTTATCCATGGCAGCTGTTTCTGAAGGTGATAAATCAAATGAAACAACGATGACTTTTTCTTCCAGTTTAGCAAGTGGATTTTTCTCGATCCCAGCCAAGTTTAACAACAATCGGCGACCCACATCACGAAAATCAGCTATTCTGGCCTTCAGATAGGGATCATTAAACTTTTCCAGTTTTTCAATATAATCAAGAAAGACGATATGGACAGCATGTTCAGGATTTATTTTCTCATTTTTAATCATCTGGATAGTAGGATCCAAAAACATTGGATCATCCAAGATTAAGGCATGACTGTCGAATAAGGTAGCGTGAGAATCCCCTAACTCACTTTTTATTTTGTCGCGAAACTTCTTTAACTGATTCTTAGTTTTCTGTATGGCATGTTGAAATCGAAGAACTTCTGAATTCACTTTATCTGCAGGTATATCCCGCCTAACCGTGTTAAGACCTTCTCTTTCAAGTAAAAAAACACGACCTACGATGATTCCTTGAGATACTCCAATACCCTGGACACTCACGGTTTATCCCCCGCAACTTTCCAACTCACCAAAACCATTTTCAAACAACTCTTCCAGAGCTCGCACTGCTTCTTCGGCATCCTCACCTTCAGCATGCACTCTGATTATACTTCCTTTGGATGCCCCCAACATCATAACACCCATGATAGATTTAGCATCCACCTTATCTTCATCTTTTTCTAAAACAATTTTTGATTTAAACCGATTGGCAACCTTCACCATCATCCCTGCAGGTCGCACATGCAACCCTAGTTCATTGATAATAGTGAGGTTTTTCTCTGCCGATGCCATAATTACCCTTTCAAAACCAGAGAATCAAATCAATTAATGCCATTCCACCCAACACAACTAAGAATAATTGGGTCATAGACCAACCTTTATGCATCCCAAAAATAAATGCGATAGATGCTAGTCCAAGTACACTAATACGGGCTAATGAATTCATAATGAGTGAAGTAGGTATCCATACAGGACCCAGCCAAGTGGCCAAAGATAACACTCCTATCACCATGCCGCCCATAAAAGTGCCGGCATTTTTTATCTTATCGTTAAGTTTCGGGATATTGTATTGTTGAATCGTGCGAATCATTTCATCTGACAAACGATAACCCGAAAATACGCCACGAAATATAACATATTCGTGAATTACATTATACAGTAAAAGAGAAAAAAGGATGCCAACTCCAGCCGTATACACATCCGGCAAGAGTAATACACTCAGCAAAATAGCAATAATCCCGCAAAACGGACGCCAACTTTGCCAAAAGAAGGAATCGCCTAAAGCGCCCATAGGTCCCATAAACCCTTTTCTAAGAGATTCCGTTACGGATGCAATTCTCTTTTGATTTTCAGGGTCAATTTCCTGAACCCACTTTTCTTCATGGGCAGCCATAATACCCAACACAATTCCAGACATATAGGGATGCGCATTAAAAAAATTCAAGTGTCGTTTAAGAACTTCCTTATAGCGATCATGGGATAAATTAAATCTCTGAAAGACTGGTAATAAAGCCCACAAAAAACTCAAATTTAACATCCGCTGGTAGTTCATCATAGATAACATTAGATGTGTTCTAAATGCTACCCGGAATAATGTAAATTTGGATATTTTAGTCATTTTTCATCCCCGCAACCAGCGAGCCAATAATCCTACAATTAACCCTGCACCTAATCCAAAAAACAACCAACGGTATCTTTTGGTTACTTCAAATAATTCCACTATCGCAGCAAATCCTAATGCAGCCAAAATCCAGACATATAGACGGGTATAGTGCAATGACAATACATCTAAAGAAACATAGGTCCTGAGTAAAAGGAATACTCCTCCCAGAAGAAATACAAGTCCTCCATATAAGACCCATCCCATGATAAGAGCACCCAGGGGCATGACATTCAATGCCATCACATTCAGAGCATCAGCCTGTTTATCTGCCCAGGCTGCTAAATGATTATTAAAAGTCCGAATCCAGACTGTTAAATAACCACCTAGCACTCCTCCAGATAGACTGATTAACAATAGGGGCAATATCCATGGAGAATATAAGCTCATTGCACCCAAATGAGAGGACAACACATAACAAACAATGGCCACAATCGCCAGCAAAGGAGTCTCCGGTGGAGAAGACACTCCAACCGGTAATTTGTTGGACCAAAACAGCTGAAAGAGTATCCCTATAATAAAACCTGCATAAGGTTGTCCGAATAAAAACCCTATCAAAGGTGCAGCAAAAATAGGGTATGCCAACATCCATTGCCCTACCATTGCGGCATCAAGCATTAATAAACCCGATAACGCTGATAATTTCAATAACAATAACCACATACTTGGCTCAACATGAATATTCATATTTTCAAGTTTAACAAAGCTTATATATTGTTAGTAAAAATTTCTACCTTCATAAGTGATAATAAATCACCTTTTAGATCAGGGGTGTCCACCAATTAGGCACAAAAGGTAAACACGCTATTCTTATAAAACTGTCAGCTATTGGAACAAATCCAACAGCTGACAAGAAAAATACCAGATTAATCATACTAAAGATTCAAATTATCTATTAATCAGTCACCTCTTCGACGCTGTTTCGGCCTGCTCTGCCAGGATAAACACCATCTTCTTTACTACCCAACAATCCCTGATACAATGCATCCACAAAAGAAGGGGATTCAGCTACGTCCTTAAGCGTTTCATTGATTTTCTCAACCAATTCATTTTTCCATACAGAGGCCATTGGGCCAGGATTAATACTTGACAGCCCTAAAACTCGGAATGACTCTTCAATTGCTTTTAAAGAACTGGCTCTGGCTCCAGCAGTAATTGATCCGCGAGAAAAAGCTTCATCTGTTGAAGCAATCGTTACCGCTTCCAAATTTAGGCTACTGCATAAAGCCACATGAAAGGCTGTTGCCGTAGCTGATTGCGTTTTTTCCTCGGTGTGTGTCATAAAACCAATAGGCTCACCCGGCCAAATTGGAAAATCAGCCAGCTGTTGTAATGCCGTTATTTTAGCTACGTTATAGTCCACATAATCCTGCTCCATGTATCCCTGAACCATAATATACGGACCATGACATACCAGTGGTTTCAAGATGGGCTGTGCCCCCAACTTTACACCCAACCAAGCCATAATAAGCATGCTGGCAAAAGCTTTATATGGAGGAACTCCAGCCAATTCTTCATTTGTTGGAATATCAAATGGCATCCGATATCGCGCAGCAATTTTGATAGATTCCACACCATCAATAGTCAATCTTGCAGGATCGGTTCCACCCGCCAGAGAACCATATGGAATATTTATTTTAGTTAGATCAGCACCCAAGAACCCGGCCAACACTGTAATTTCGGGAGTATTTAATCCCCGATGAGAACGTACAGACCAAAGTGTAGAATCTTCCAAGGCACTTTTTATCAAAGATAAATTCGCATAGGTCACTGGAGTACCATCGGTAGAATTTGTCAGTAGGCCATCCAATAAACCTTCAGTACGTGCACCCCAGGCCGGGTCAAAATGGAGAACACCATCAGCACCCCAGCTTTCACAAACTTTAATATGAAGAGCATCCATCATAGGACACCCTGTCCCGTACTGACAGAATACTAGTGGCTTTTTACGGATATGTTGCAACGACCTTGGCCGAAGATGAACTTTTGATTCAGCTATTTTTTCCTGAAGCGAAAATATTTCTTCTCGCTTAATCAATCGAACATAAGCAGGGTAATCACCCTTTTGAAAAAAGTCAGCAACGGTTTCATCACACTGAGACAAATATTCTCGGGTAAACGGCATTGCTGTATATTCTTCAACTGAACCTTTTACTTCCTGAAGCTGCCTTTCGGTTATCCTAGCTCTCCGAGTCCCAGGAGAAACCTTCCGTAAAGACCACTCTAATATTCCATCAACAATGATGTCTAGATACTTTTGTGTCGTGGAATCCTTTATCTTGTTGGTAAATTTCGAGGGAAATTCAGGTTTATTTTTTACAGGACTGGTAACAGATATCGCCAAATCTGGATTTTGTTCAATAAAGGCATGAATTTCTTCAACACGGGTATTTTGCCCAAAACCCGCTTCAAATCCAAGAGATTTAGCCAACTCATCCGTTACGGCCATTCCACCTATGGCAATTCGAATTTTGCCAAAGATACCCTGCTGCTCCAAAACCTGTCGAACTCGGGCAAATAACTGTTCCACCCCATATCCAACAGTTCGGCTGATAAAAATCAAATCTACATTTTCATGAATAGCTGTCTCACCAATTTCCTCAACTGTAATATCGGGTGGCAACAACAAACACTCATATCCCAGCTTTTCCAATTTCCGTTTTATGAGTTTTAACCCGGCATCATGGACAGGATCTAAAGGGGCCAGAAGTATCTTCATACTATTCCCCCTTTCAACCAGGAATAAGTGTCCCCGGGTTTATTAAGATAGGCCCGGGCGTGAAAATTAGCACCCGGGCCATTAAATTCCAACGAAACAATAACATATCGTCCCAAACCCAGTTCCTGCATCAGACTGTCGATGAGGGTTCGAGCTTCTTTTTCACTGTTACAGAACAAAAAACTCTGGATGTCTATCGCATCCATTATCCGGTCTTTAGCACTGGACATATTCTTCCCCCAAAGGAGGTGTAAACAGATTATTCAGGGTGATAAACGATGGCTTCAATTTCAACTTCAGCGTCTTTAGGCAGCATGGCAACCTGAACCGTAGATCGTGCAGGAAAAGGAGCAGAAAAATACTGGCTATAGACTTCATTCACCGCCACAAAATCCTTCAAGTCCTTAAGAAATATGGTTGTTTTAACCACATCAGACATACTGGCACCAGCAGATTCAATAATTGCTTTCAAACTGTCCAAGACTCTGTGAGCCTTAACCTGAATATCGCCTTCAACCATTTGACCCGTGGCAGGATCAAGAGGAATAACGCCTGCAGTATAAATCCATCCCCCGGCCTTAATTGCCTGTGAATATGGACCGATAGCACTGGGAGCTTTTTCTGTATCAATCACACGTTTAGTCGTCATAAACTACAATCCTCCTGATTAGATAACACCGGCATACTTGCAGGTTATATTCATTAATCCGACCTGGGCTTTGACGATTTTACGAGCCACATCTTCAATCAAATTACCGTCTTCATCAAGTGTACCCAATCCGAGAGAAATGTAAATATTGGCATCATATGCAATCGTAGGAATAATACCCATTTGCATCATACCCGCCTGGAAAATATTCGTTCCGGAATACATATCTTCAATAGCAAAAATAGGAATACCCATCTGTCCATTTTTCCAAGTTCGTTCATAATTGACTTCAACAGCCAGTGAGTTCTGACTGACACTGATATCAATATCATTTACAAACCGGGCCGGGAGATTTTTAAATTCTTCACGACAAATTTGAGCCATCTGTTCAACCGGCTTCAGCATCTTCGTGGGGTTATCTTTCAACACTTTCAGCGCAGCAATCAAACCTACCAGTGCTTCCTTACCAGGATCATTGGCTACAAATGCTGCCTTACCATAAGAAAATCCTGCACCAGAACGGTCTGAGTGATACCCTAATGCACGACGAATTGGGACTAAAGCATCTTCCTTACCAATAATCAAACCAACCGTCGGCGCACCCGCACTCTTATCCATAGAATAACAAACCACATCTGCACCAATCTTGCGCGGGTCTGTTCCGGTAAAAGGAGTACCCCAGGCATTATCGACAACATAGGGAACACCATATTCTTTTGCAATAGCCGCAATACCCTGTTGGAATAAGGGAGTATTATTGGCATCTTTCTCACCATAACCATACCCTTTGGTGTCATAAGCCAGAGAAGTAAATCCAGTCAAAGAGTCAGCATGACGTTCTGCAGTTTTCTCAATGGATTCCAATGTCTCCTTGCATTTATGTCCACCCAGAAGAACAGCAGGATGGCCTTTGATACCATGATTTGTATAATCAGCACCAGCCATCTTTACAAACACAGAATCCACATGATCCAATCGTTTTCCATTAAAACCTAATTCACCCGCAGTCACACCTCTGTCGGCAAATAAGTCTTTATATCTGCCCGGGAAAGGCCGTCCATAAGAACCTTGATGATGTAAATGCCGTTCATAGGGAGCAATATACCGGGCACGATAACTATCGCCACGGCCTTGCATAGGAGGTGAAAATAGACAATCAAAACTGACCCATAATGCCGCTTCACAGGTATTGACGGGGGCAGCATCATATTCATCCCCGTAAACATCTTTCACAATTTCCCGAATGTCTTCGACGAGAAATTTGTTCTCAATAACTTTCCGGGATGCATCATCCATCGCCTGACTTACTTCTTTGGATAATAAGGCATGACAACTGGAAACAGCTCCAGTTAATCCAACTTTCCCCTTCATCTCCGGGGTGATTCCAATTTCATCCGCATACTTCCGGGCATCCGCATAAATGGATGGTAGATTTTTGTGTAACTCTTTGTACATCTGAAACCGATATTTGAACGACATAAATACAACCCTTTCTTCTATCACGATTTACGGGACAGGTAATCCTGGGGCCCGTTATCCCCAATAATTATTGAGGGTTATCGCTGCAGTTCAAAACGGACGCCAAATCCTGGATGGAGATCTAATTCTCGTCCGGTCTTTCTTTCTGACACTGAAATAATGATATTCAGATGATTCGGTTCATGGGTTTCATCAAAACCAATAATATGTCCCACAGGGAGCCCCCCGATGTTGACAGTTTGCCCCACCAGTAAACATCCTCCAGCAACTACTTCAAAAAAAGCTAAATACGAAATACGGTCCAGGGTATCACCCGGTTTTTTATCCCGTTCATCGGTGGCAATTAATTCATGAATTGAATACCGGGGAATGGCACGGCTGTAAGAGGAGATGAGTTTAATACCACGCTGTTCATGACGACCATCCAATACCATCACTATATCACCCTCAACAGGGCGACTTTCAGCATACGTATTCAAGTTTACGAATCTTGTCGTGTCAGTTGTTTCCATCAACGCAACCTTTTTCTGATTTCGAAGATAGATATCTTATTGGACAGGATTGTATCACAGAATCAAACTAACGGCGTAAATTTAATAATTGATAAACTTCTCCGGCGTTATCATCCAGAAGTCGACGGGTTTCTTCACCAAATCGGCTCCGATTATCTTCTACTTCACTGCGGCTTGTTCCAAAATATGGGGCCAATTCCAACCAGGCATTCTGGTAATCCTCACCGGTTGATAAGAGAATCATCAGCGTCAACTTAAGAATTTTCTGGTAGTCAGAATCATTCCGGACTTTAGAACGGTCTCCTACGGGAAGCCGATTCCGGATAGCAATGGGCCGCAACCGATCAATGCCTCTGTCGGTATCATAAAACAGGTAAATCACTTTATCGAGATTGTCTCTCATTAATCTCTTTTCCAGTGGGGTCCTGTTCATCAGTGCCCGTTCCAAGGCCTGATTAGTGAGATTGGATAAGCCTTTAATCTGGGTCCAGGCAATACTGTCATTGCCATAGGAAGAGGCTATCATCTCATCAATATTAGTCATTTGTTGCTGGCGCTCACCCACTTCTGTATCGGTTTCTTTTACTAAAGTCCGAGTACGGGAGAGGAATCGTTGGGCATCCACAAACCGGTTTGTATCAGAGAACTCATCAACGATTCTCTTGAAACCTATCAATGCACGATCATAATATTTTGCATCATAGGCAGCTTTGGAATCCCGGAAGATGATTTCCGCCCATTGTTCCCGAGTGGCAGTCACCAGCCGTTTTGCATCCGGTGTATAAGAACTGTCCGGATACTGCTGAGCTAATTGCTGGAATCCGGTAATGGCACCTTGATAATTTCGACTGTTCAAATTTGCAACGGCACTTTGATAAAGGCTTGAAGCAAATTTGTCTGTGATTTCACGGATTTTCTGGCGAGCTTTATACATCCCCGGTTGAACGGCATATGCAGTTTTAAAATGTTCCAGAGCTTCCTGGTCCATCTTCTTATCCAAACACCACAACCCCAGGCTGAATTGGTCTTCCGCATTATCAGGACTGGTTTCCGCTTTTCGAAGTTGATATTTGGTCTGCCATAACACAGGCCAGTTCTGGTTAGGATCCAGCTCAATAGCTTTTTCAAGCCAGAGATTTGCTTCATCATAATTCTGAGCCTGGAAGGATTTAGTCCCCAGTTCTGTATAACAAGTCACCAAAGCCACTTTCATGCTGGAGAATAAATCCTTAGAAAGTGCTTTCAGTTTCTCAAGATTTTCTGAGGCCTTTAGATAATTCTTATCCTCAAAATATAGAGTCCCAAGCATTTTAAAACCCTTGGCAAAATTCGGGTCGAGATTGACAGACAGCTCAAAAGATTCAAGGGCATCCGTCCGCTGTTTCTTCTGTAATAAGACCATTCCTTTTTCGTAATGAGCTTCAGGGTTTGTAGGGTCTGCATTAAGCGCTTTCTCGACCAGGGCTTCGCGATCAGCGGGTTCCAGAAATCCCTGTGTTTGTAATAAATAAACTTTTGACATGCCCTGTTTGGCGCGGGTGTCCCACGCTTCCCCTAACCCCATGGCAGTTACGGAGTCATAAGTATCCAATGCATCCATTAAACGGTTCTGCTCAATATAGCGCTGAGCGGTGGCCATATATCCTTCAACTTCTGCCGTCTTGGTATCAGCAAGACTTTTCTCGCACAGGGCAACCATGGATTGGTATTGCTCATTCCCAGGTGCCTGTTCAAGAGCTAATTTATAGTAATCCAACGCTAAAACATAATTCTTACGGTCAAAAAGGTTCTTCCCAAATTTGGCATAGGTTACATCAGGTTTTTCCCGGACAATTTTGGCGATCCGGTTTTTAGGAATATCCATTGAACCTGTTGGTGTCCGAAGTTTCACAACAACTCCCTCAGAAATCACCTGTCCAAATATCTCATTACCCGAGACCAGGGTAACCATATCTCCATAGGACCACGTCAATGTCAAAACACTTAATAAGATGGTGTAATTCAGAAGTTTAACTGTCTTTTTCATAGTTTTTATACCCTATTATCCGGGGAATTTCTTATCAACCGATGACCTCACCGATTCTGCTCATATTAACATACCTGAATTGACCTGTGAGAGTTTATATTAATCTGTCCAAGAAAAGCATCATGGATTGCAATATCATAGATTTAAAACCGTCAAATCAAATTTGATAATTCATATATTACTGGTTTTCAACAATATTGATTTCTTCCTCAGTAAGCCCATACAACTCATAAACAAGCATATCTATTTGCTCATCAGTAATTTTCATAAGCCTTTTAATTGTATTTAATTCATGGGGAGTGGTAAACCGATGAAGCTTATTGTTTAGCTCTAGCATATTATCTACCAACTGGACTATTGAATCGCATCTTTTATCATCACTATTCTGGGGGATAGGAATGTTTCTAAGTTCAGCTAAAGTCGTCTGTCTAAAATCGTCTTTAGTAGCAATGGATGATGAATTTACATACAAATAGGATATCAGTTTACTATTCAGGATACCTAAAATACACTTGGTATCATGTCTTTTGTCAGTTATTAAGAAAGGATTTATATCTTTTGTGAATACCATTGTATCAGTAGTATATGTAGCCATTATTCGGTCTTGTCTATTGACAAGTCTGCGTATTAATATTTTCGGTACACCAAGATAATACTTTATAAGTGATTTATGTGTTTCCATATTTACATATTTTATTGTTTTAATTTCTTGGCAATAGCGATAAACCTGACCTTTTTCTAGATATTCAAAATATTCGTCCCCATTTTTTACATCATACTTTTTATACTTACTTCCGGTTAATCCTTGTGTAGAGATAGATATGCGACCAAGAGGTACGAACTTATTATCACTAGCACAACGAGTTATGATTTGTTTAGCCAAAGAGTTTAAAACGATTTTATAATCTGGAGCGGAAATAGAATCGATTGGAATAGACACAAACCTTATATTGTCTAAATTGTCAATTTTATCTTTCTTCTTAAATCTATATATCGAATACTCTTTAACCGACTTCTTCGTTAATATATATATCCCTGTGTCAACATATGCATTTTTAAACACATTAAATGGTAAATCTATAAACTTCAAAAAACCAATTTTTTCAAGTAAGAATTTCCTTAGCAAGGAATAGTTTTCACCAGTCCACCATGTTAGCGAAGATATAAATCCAAGAAAACCATTCTTAGCGACTTTTTGAGCCAAAACTGCAATAAAAATCACCGAAGAATCATACTTTCTTTCCAAAGAATTCACTAAATGCTGGTAATAGTTTCTTTCATAATCAAACATAGTTTCAATTGGTATATATGGTGGATTTCCAATAATCGCATCAAATCCCCCATTACTCATAATATTCTCAAACTCTTTATTCCAATCAAACACATTTATCCTATATTTTTCTTCTTCAGACAAAAATAAAAACTCTTGCTGGTCATAGAAGTCGGGCCCAATCAATGAATTTCCACATTTAATATTATTCCCGAGATCAGGAAGTGCCCGTTCATGAAATAATTCGAGCTGTTTATTGATTGATTGTTCATTTTCTCCTTCAAGGACCTTCAGAAGAAGCGACAGCTTAGTTACTTCGACAGCTTGTGAATCTATATCTACACCAAAGATATTATTCAGAAGTATTCTTTTTCTTTCCTTGGTAGTTAATCTCCAGTCATTTAATCCGACCTTATATATTTCCTTTTGATGTTTTTCAGGATTGTTCTGGAAATACCAATCCCTATGCCAATCTAATAAAAACTGGTAGGCTCCAATGAGGAAAGATCCAGACCCGCAAGCTGGGTCTAATATTTTCAATTTAGATACTTGCTGAGGAGTTTTATCTTTAACCAATTCACCCAAAGTATTTTTTACAATATAATCCACAATAAATGTCGGAGTGTAATAAACACCCCCAGCTTTTCGAACATCTGGTTTTTCTTCGACTTTTGCCTGATGTCCTTCAGTTAATCGGATAACCTTTCCTAAAAACTGTTCATAAATTTGTCCAAGGATATCTGCAGGTAATACAGAAAATTCATAAGGACTATCCGGATAATAAGTACTCCGAATAATGTCTTTAAATATCTTGTCATCTATATTTAGTGTCAAGGTTAGATTATCAGGTACTTCATCCCTACCTCTTTCTGTATTGAAGTGAAAAAGACCTGAATTATACCGGTCATCGGCTTCTGTGAAAAATTGGCATAACCGTGGATAAACCCTATCTCCATTTAAGAGCCCTCTAAGGCGACCATAATTCTCAATTCCTCGGTCCTCACAAATCCTTAAAAAGATAAATCGATCAATGATACGATGAACAGCAAAGTTCAAGTCTCTGGTAGTAAGATTTGGATTTCTGACTGCCAAATTCCTTGCAAGAACATCTCGCCATGACTCAATTTCTAATAAAAACTCATCATCTACGCCCATTGTTCCTTTTTTCTGTTTCTTGGATTCCACAAATCTATCAAAAGACCCTTTTAATACCGCATCTTTAGAAAAGATACCATTCAACTCTTCCCAGTTATTAACATATTGGTCATAGGTAAAATACATGATCCTTGCAACGGATGATTTATCGTTTTTCTGTGGCTTTATCCTGCAATCATAGACTGCAAATTCTTCAAAATCGGTCAATATACTAACTGGCAGTTTCGCTGACCAACCATATCTACGTAATTGGAATGCAGGACCAATATCCTGCTTTATATTGACAAATGGTTTCTTGGCTTCTAAGAAGAATTTACGTGTCCCCCCAATACGGAAACAATAGTCTGGAGCCTTCACTTCTCCACCAATTTTTATTGAGTCCTCATGAATAACATCTTTATAAGCTTCCCCATATCCATTTTTATTATTAACATCCCAACCCATTAAAATAAATAATGGATCAATAAATTCACGGCGAATTTGAGTCTCATTATATCCACTGGACTTATAATCTTCTTTATTCCGATCAAAGCGATCGACTAAATCAATTAATTCGTGAGGTATACTCATAAATATTTCCTATTAAAATCATGTTAGATGGGGAGAGAATTTAGATCCCCGTTGTCTTTTGCTGTATTGTATAGCATTTTAGATGATTTAGGTGTTTCAAAATATAGCTTAGTGCAGACACATCCTATCATTAAAATAAATAATTACTAATAAACCCCTTTTCATGGGTTGTTTTATAAAGAGAGGGATTCATTAATCCCATCGCAGAAATTAGCGAAGGATATGGCGGCCTTCGAAGGCGCGGGAAAGAGTTTGCTGATCGGTATATTCCAAATCTCCCCCCATAGGGATACCGACACCAATCCGGGAGATTGTAATACCATAAGGTTTGAGGCGATTGAGAAGATACACTCCGGTAGCTTCCCCTTCAGAGGTGGGATTTGTCCCAATAATGACTTCCGTGATCGTCCCTGACTCCACTCTTTTGATTAAGGGCTGGATTCGTAACTGATCCGGTGTGATCCCATCCATGGGAGAGAGTGAACCCAGAAGACAATGATACAGCCCTTTGAATACTCCCGTCCGTTCAAAGGCCAGGATATCAAAGGGCTGTTCAACAACTAAAATAGTGGACTGATTCCGAGAGGCATCCCGACAGATGGAACACTGGTCATCTTCGGTGATATTGCAGCATATCTCACAATACTTAATTTTCCCGATGATTCCCTGAATGGAATCCGCCAATGCCTGTACCCGGGTTGAATCCTGCTTGAGCAAATAATAGGTTAACCGCTGCGCTGATTTCGGACCGATTCCAGGCAGTTGTCGAAGTTCATTAACCAGACGCTCTATGACAGGAGTGTATAACACAATAATTCAGGATAAATTAAAACAGGCCGTCCATGCCCGGGATGTTCATGCCGCCGGCCACTTTCTTCATCTCTTCCTGAGACATGGCTTTGGCATTTTCCAGAGCATTGTTCACTGCCGCTAAAACGAGGTCCTGCAGCATATCGCGGTCATCCGCAGAAATGACTTCCGGGGAGATTTCGATGGAAACCAGTTTTCCATCACCGCTGGCGACACATTTGACCGTACCGCCGCCTGCAGCACCTTCCACAGTTTTCTTTGCCACTTCTTCCTGAACGCTGGCAATCTTGTTTTGCATTTGCTGCGCCTGTTTCATTAATTTATGCAGATTCATTCTTTTTCCTCCTGGGAGTTTTCCGTTTCGGCAGGCACCACCAGCGCTGTATAGTCGAAGTGGGCCGCTCCAAAAAGTTCAATCACTTTAAGGACCATCGGATCCTTTTTTAATTCCATTTCAATACCACTGTTTTTAATAAACTCATTTTTTCGTACCTGAGCTTTAGCCGGCTTTTTCTTACCCAGTCGAGCCTCCAGCCCAGCTACTTTTTCCAAAGTAAACCGGCATGGAGCACCTTTGATTTTAGCCAGTGTAACATCAAGCAGGTGTTTAATTTCAGGCCGTTCCAGACTGGAAATTTGAAATTCGAGAGACGAATCAATCCCTAATACCATCTGGTCTGAAGATTCATTTAATACCGTAACCCTCCGTAATGCGGCACCTACGGCAGGATTTTCATTTTGGACGATTTCAATCACCTGGTCCAATACTGGATTGGACCCGGCAGTCACTACAACATCCGGTTCATTATTTTCTGATGAGGAAACCTCATCTGTGGAATCCAACATTGACGGTAATTTAACAGACGGTAATTCCAGATTCAACGATTGACTTGAATAGTTTTTCCGGGGAGTGGTTGTATAAGACGCCGGAGGAACATATGCCACCTGGGCCCGGGTTGTTGGAGTCAGTCCCTTTTGAATTGCCCGGATTTGATCCACGATTTCAGGTAAAGACATTGTCTGCTTCACCTGAATAGAATCAAGAGTCAATAAATCCAGAACCACTTTACCGGGAACCGTTTTCCGTAACTGTTCAATGGCATGAGTACATAATTTCATCAACTGGATCAGCTGGGCATTTTCCAACACCTGTGACTGGGGCATCCGTCTTTGGACTTCATCCACCGTTAAATCTAATCCATGATTTTCCGGACCCAACACTCGCAGAAGTGCCAATGACCGGTAATATTCTAATAATTCTTTACAGACCTGTTCATATTCAATGCCCTGATCTAACAGGGAGGACATCTTGATGATCGCTTCTCGATTATCCTCCACAAGTATGGCATCCACATACAAAGAAACGATTTCACTGGGAAGAGACCCTAATAGAGATTTTGTTTTCTCCAGAGTCAATTCACCACCACTAAAGGCAATCAATTGTTCCAACAAAGATTCAGCATCCCGCATGGAACCACGGCCCGCTTTCGCCAACATTCCCATGATGGCATCCCGTTCTTCAGGAACAATCTTCAATCCTTCCTCATGGTCCGCAATAAAAGCTAACTGATTCACCAAATCTTTCAGGGTCATCATCTTGAAATCATATTGCTGACACCGGGAAACGATGGTGACGGGGACTTTATGTTTCTCTGTTGTCGCCAGGATGAAAATAGCATGAGACGGCGGTTCTTCGATGGTTTTTAATAACGCATTGAAGGCGGATGTGGAGAGCATGTGAACTTCGTCAATGACATAAACCCGGTACTTGCTCATTCCACTGGGGGCCAGCTGGACATATTCCCGTAATTGACGGACATCATCTACGCCGTTGTTGGAGGCAGCATCGATTTCAATCACATCGACATTGGAACCATCTGTAATACTGCGACAGTTGTCACATTCATTACAGGGCGTAGGGGTAGGTCCTTTGAGGCAATTCAGAGCCTTTGCCAGAATACGGGCAGTCGTCGTCTTACCACAACCCCGTGGACCACAAAATAAATAGGCATGCGCCACGCGGTTCTGAACAATAGACTTGGCCAGCGATTCGCTCACATGATCCTGTCCAATGACTTCTTTGAAGGTCTGCGGACGATATCGGCGAGCTATGACTTGATAACTCATCTCCACCTCGAAACTATGGATAAGACGGCCATTTTTGACCCTGATGTTCCGGATGGGGACCTCCTGGTACCCAACCCACCGTGAGAAGGAACTTTAATAACCCGGAAACCCGCGGCACCCAGATGTATCTCCTTATTGCTGCTTCCTTCCGGACCTGACAAATTTCGAAGGCATCTGTCGCACGGGACCTTGCTATCATCATTCACTCCAGCACGGCAGGCTGGGAACCAGGAAGTCTTTCCCCCGGTAATAGAATAATCATCTTAAACGAGCCCCTCATTGAAGTCAATAAAAGACCCGTCAATTTTCATTGTTACGACAATCATTTTAACATCTTACCGGGACATATTTAACAGATTCTGGTTATAATGTTGCCATGAAAACAAAACTTATCCCCCAACTAACCCTATTACTCTTTTTTACTCTTTTATTCTCTATCAGCTCCGCCCAATCCCCTCACCGCCCCCAGGTAACGACCTGGATGGCATTTTGGGACTGGGACAGATCCTTCACTGAAATGACCACTTATCCGGGATTGTTCACCGAGGTACTTCCCTTCTGGTATGACATGGATTCCACAGGGAATCTGAAATCTGCCCAGGGAATCCCCGAAATGCTCAAAGCCAAAAAACTTAAATTTAGTCATCGGAAATTTGTTCAGTATTGTCATAAAAATGGAATCAAGGTGATTCCGCTCATTAGTAATGCTTTTCAATCAGAGAGAGTCTCCCAGGTTGTCAATAATCCGGTTCTCCGAAAAAGACATGTTAAAAACCTGGTGAGTCTTACCCAAAAGTATAACTATGATGGTGTAGATATTGATTATGAGGGATTGAAAAGAGAAGACCGGGATGCCTTCTCTCTTTTCATGACCGAGTTAAGCACGGCTCTCCATAAAAAAGGAAAACTGCTTTCTGTGGCTGTCCATGCCAAATTTTCCGAACCGGGAGACTGGGATTCCCAGATTGCCCACAATTATGTCGCCTTAGGTAAAGTGTGTGACAGGGTTCGGATCATGGCTTATGACCATCATTATTCCGGAGGAGCCCCGGGATGTATTGCTCCCGTGGACTGGGTTGAAAAAATCACCCAGTTTGCCGTAACGGTCATTCCTCCTGAAAAGCTGTACATGGGAGTAGCCACTTATGGTCTGGATTGGGGTGCACCCAAAGAAAAGGAAGCCATGTGGACCACAGCGACTAAATTGATAAAAGAAAATAATATTACCCCCACCTGGGATACCACCGCTCAGGAATGGTGGTTCACCTATCAAGACCCCTCCACCTACTCCCAAAGAACCGTCTGGTATCATGATCTCCGAGTCTTTGAATCACGGTGGGAGATGGCCAATAAATACCAACTGGGGGGAATCACTTTTTGGAGACTGGGTGGGATTGACCCCAGTATCTTGAAATATCTCTCAGAATATAAACCCACTCAGAAATAAGAGTCTTTCGAAGCACCCACGGACTTGCTCGGAACAGCTCCGTAGGTGCTTCGTTTCTGCTTCGTTCCATCATGCTAATAGTATAAACTATAAAATATTGATTTAATTGATTTTAGATTTATACTGTTAATTTATAGATTGAAGATTAAAATATAACTGCCAGCTTACGAGCCTTCTCGAGTGCATCAGCAACAATGAGATCGGTTTTCTCTGGAAACTGACTGGTTCCCTCAATAATGAGTGATTGAAAATCCCGAACCCCCAGAAATCCAAACAGGGTCCGAAGATATCGGTCACCATATTCAAAATCCTGATAAGGTCCTTCGGAAAAGGTCCCTCCCCGAGATTGGATATGGAGAGCTTTTTTACCTGTCAACAATCCTTCTGAACCCTTCTCAGTAAACTTGAAGGTTTTTCCTGCAACTACAATCAAATCAATGAATGACTTTAATATTCCGGGAATCCCCAAATTCCAGAAGGGTGTCACCATGATATAATGGTCATGTTCAATCAATGCATCAATGAAGGACATAGCAACCGTCATTTTTCCCCGAACGGGTTCTGGCATCTGGTCCAAAGGAATCCCTTGTTCCATCAGTTTCCAGCCGGTAAAGTGGTCTTCATCCAAAAAGGGGACGGAAGTCGAGTACAAATCCAGAACGGTGATTTTTGAATCCGGATGTTGTTTTCGATATTCCTGAAGGAAATAATCTCCTACTTTTTGACTAAAAGATTCCTGGCTGGTCTTCGGATTCGCCACTATATATAAAACAGTACTCATACTCAACCTCCCTGATATGAATCAACTGTATGGATAAGTTTACACCAGAGGGGCCGAATGGTTTTAATCCCCAGACTTGACTTGTTTTGAGTTAGGTGGATTTTGACTTGCAAAATCAAGGCCTTAGGGAGTATAATATTGTACTGAGAAGAGGAGTCTCGACAGTTCGAGACTTTTTTATTTTAAGGAACTGAATAAATAAATTTTTATGCTGAATCATCCGCTTCTGCTCCATAAGTTGGAAGAAATGGCCCTTCCGATCACGGAAGAGGTCGGTGTAGAACTTGTGGACATTGAATTCAGCACTGAGGGCAGACGTCGTGTCATCCGGTTCATCATTGATCATCCGGATGGTGTTGAGGTCAGTCATTGTGAAAAAGTAAGTCGGCGATTGAGTGAATTCCTGGATGAACAGGAGAACATGATTCCCGGTACTTATTCACTGGAAGTCTCTTCGCCGGGACTGGATCGCCCCTTTAAGAAAGAGCGGGATTACCAACGAAATTTAGGGAAGCGGGTCAAAGTTGTCACCCGTACCCCGATAGACGGACAGAATGTCTATGTAGGTCTGCTGGATAAGTTCGAACCGGAATCTCCGGAAGGTGGGTATCTCCTGTTAGAAGAAACCGAAGGAGAACCTCACCGGCATATCCAGCTGGAAGAGATCGCTGTCTGTCATTTGGATGTTGATTGGGATGCCATGTTTGGCGGAACCAACCACCATCCCAAAAAGAAAAAAAAGAAACCAACGAAATAATTATAAACGCCGAGTCAATGGCGGGACTAACCATCCCGAAACTGACACTGAAAGACCGAAAATCGGTCACAGAGGCGGGAGACGAGGGGTTACGATGGCAAACGAACTGAGTCACATCATTAGACAGATTTGCGCCGACCGTGGTGTAGATCCGGAAACTCTGTTTGTAGCAATAGAACAGGCCCTGCTTCAAGCTGCTAAAAAATACCGTCCGACTGTGAATGAACTGCGCGTCGAAATCGACCGGAAAACCGGTGAAATTCATTTATATGCGATTAAGACTGTCGTAAAGGCTGTTGCAGACCCGGAAAATGAGATGGATTTAAAATCTGCCCGTAAACGAGTGGATGAAAATATTGCTATTGGTGCCCTGGTTGAGGATGAAATCCCTGCTCAGGACTTGGGTCGTATTGCTGCCCAGACAGTTAAACAAATTATTCATCAAAAAATCCGCGATGCCCAACGCACAAATATTTTTGATCAGTTTAAACATAAAGAAGGCCATCTCATCACCGGCCGAGTTCAACGATTTGACAAAGAAGGGGTCATTGCCGATGTCGAGCAGACAGAAGCTCTGATACCTTATCGGGAATTACCCAAGAATCATGGATTACACCAGGGTGACCTGATTAAGTGCCTGTGTATGGAAGTAAAATCTTCAGCCAAAGGCCCCCAAATCATCTTATCCCGTACGCACCCGGACCTCGTTCGTCTGCTTTTTGAGCAGGAAGTTCCAGAAATCGCTGATGGTGTTGTAACCATTCAGTCAGTTTCCCGAGAACCCGGTGACAGAGCTAAAATAGCCGTATCCTGTTCAGACCGTAATGTGGACCCTGTGGGTGCCTGTGTGGGTATGAAGGGTTCCCGAGTCCAGATTGTCGTGCGTGAACTAAAGGGCGAAAAGGTTGATATCGTGCCCTGGAGTGAAGACGCGCAGCAATATATTGCGAATGCTTTAAATCCAGCCAAGATATTGTATGCAGAGTTAGACCCGGAAAACTCAAAAGCTACGGTAACGGTTGAAGAAAACCAGTTATCCCTGGCTATTGGAAAACACGGACAGAACGCCAAACTCGCATCCAAACTGACAGGATGGAACTTGGATATTATCGCTGAACAAACGGAAGATACTTCAGAAGAAGCAACAGATAATGAAACAGAGCTCACTCTTGATGAGCCAATAATTGAAGAAACCAATTCGAATCAAATAGATGACAGCATTACTCTCCCGGCGGATTCCCCGGATTTTGTTGAGGAGACGGAAACCGAGTTTCTCGATCAGATAGAAGAAACAACTGATGATGTCGAGAACAAAGAGGAGAAGGATTAATCGTACATGGCGGAAAAAATCAGAATATATCAACTGGCTAAAGAACTGGGTGTCGCAAACACCGAGTTGTTAGATCATTGTCATCAGAAAGGGATTGAAGCCAAATCCCATTCAAGCACACTCGAGGTTGATACAGCCGAGAAAATAAGGGCAGCCTATAAAAAAACGGCAGCCACCCCTGCGGCACCTAAAGCCGCTCCTTCAGTTCCTCCGGCTCCGAAGGCAGCTCCAGCTGTACCCAAAGCAACACCTGCTGCCCCTCAAGCTCCCACGGCGAAACCTGCAGCTCCAGTTCAACAGCAGGCACAGCCACAACCTCAGGCTGCCAGACCGGCCCCACAACAGGGTCAGTCTCGTCCGCCTCAGACGACAAGCCGTCCTCAAGAATCTGGTACCAATAATCGCCCCGGAACCAGGCCTATGTCCCAAGACAGACCGAGACCTGCCGGAGATAATCGTGCTCCACGCCCACAAACAAGTGGACAAAATCAATCTGGACAACGGCCTCCCTATCAGGGTAATCGTTCCTCATCTGGTGGACCTTCAGGACAAAGACCACCCTATCAAGGTAATAGACCCCAAGGTGGTGGACCCAATCAGTCTTCCGGTCAGCGTCCTCCTTATCAGGGCAATCGTCCCTCATCTGGTGGACCTTCAGGACAGAGACCACCCTATCAGGGTAACCGACCACAAACCGGTGGACCCAATCAGTCTTCCGGTCAGCGTCCTCCTTATCAGGGCAATCGGCCCTCATCTGGTGGACCTTCAGGACAACGTCCACCCTATCAAGGCAACCGACCACAAACTGGTGGACCCAATCAGTCTTCCGGTCAGCGTCCTCCTTATCAGGGCAATCGTCCTCAGGGTGCCGGTCGTCCAGGACAGAATTCAGGTCCAGGCCGTCCAGGCGGCGGACAACGTCCAGGTGGCGGTCAGAGACCACAGGGCTTACGCTCCGGACCTCCATCCTTAACTCCAGCACCAGGTGGAAGGACTCTTCATAACACACGAACTTCACCCGGTTCTCAGAGGTTTGGTAAACCACAGAAGAAAAAAACAAATCACCGTAATAAACGGCGTGAACAAATATCAGCCATTGAACATATTGAGACACCCGTAATTACTCCAAACAATATGGAGCCAAGGGAAGTAAAACTTATTGGCGTTCAAAATATTCAGTCACTGTCAGCTAGTTTGGGTGTTTCAGCAGCGGACTTGATAAAAAAAGCCATGCTCCTTGGCAAGATGGTAACCATTAACCAAAGACTGGATGAAGAAACCGTATTTTTACTAGCTGCAGAATATAATGCGGATGTCGAATTTATTGAAGATACTTTTGATGAAAGCAACCCTACATTTGAAGTGTCTGAAGAAGATAAAAATTATACTGAACCCAGAAGTCCGGTTGTAACCATCATGGGACATGTTGATCATGGTAAGACATCTCTATTGGATGCCATTCGTCATACCCATGTTCAGTCTGGGGAGTTCGGCGGTATCACTCAGCACATCGGTGCATATAATGTCACTATCAATAATCGGTCCATCGTTTTCCTGGACACTCCTGGTCACGAAGCATTTACTGCCATGCGTGCCCGTGGTGCCAAGGTAACCGATATTGTTATTCTCGTTGTTTCCGCAGTAGATGGAATGATGCCACAAACAGTTGAAGCCATCAACCACTCCAAAGCCGCAGGTGTTCCTTTGATTGTTGCCATCAATAAGATGGATGTTGCCGGTGCAAACCCGGATAATGTAAAACAACAATTAGCTCAACACGGGCTGGTTCCAGAAGACTGGGGTGGAAAGACCATTTATGCTGAAGTATCCGCTAAAAAACGGACCGGCTTGGAAAACTTGCTGGAACTCGTCCTTTTACAGGCGGACTTAATGGAACTCAAGGCTAATCCAAGATTGCCGGCACAGGGAACTGTCGTTGAGGCAAAACTGGATCGTGGCCGTGGTCCAGTCTCTACCATCCTTGTTCAGCAGGGTACCCTTAAAACAGGAGATCCCTTCGTTTGCGGTATAACACATGGTCGTATTCGTGCCATGTTCAACGACCGGGCCGAACAGTTGGACAGTGTCGGACCGGGTGTTGCTGTAGAATTAATCGGATTCTCATCTGTGCCAGAAGCTGGTGACAAATTCATTGTCACTGTGTCTGAAAAAATAGCCCGTGAAACCGCATACAAGCGTGAGATGCTTAAACGCGAGGAAGATTTGATAACCCGGCATCACCTTTCATTGGATGAGCTGTCTACCAAGGTGGCATCCGGTGAAGTTAAAGAATTACCCATCATCATTAAAGGTGACGTACAGGGTTCTATTGAAGCACTTACTGAATCCTTACAAAAACAAAGTACTGAAAAAGTTAAACTCATCGCGATTCATACCGGTGTCGGCGCTATTACAGAATCAGATATCTTGTTGGCCTCTGCATCAAATGCCATCATTATCGGATTCCACGTCCGCCCTGAACCTAATGCGATGGAAATGGCCAAAAAAGAAGGCGTTGATGTTCGGCTTTATCGCGTCATTTATGATGCGGTCAATGAAGTACGAGCCGCCATGGCCGGTCTGTTAGGTCCTTCATTCAAGGAAAATGTTATTGGCCGGGTGGTAGTCCGCCAGGTCTTTAAATCCGCAAAGGTTGGGAGTATTGCCGGATGTTATGTCCAGTCTGGCAAGATTACACGAAACAGCAAAGTGCGTCTCCTCAGGGACAACAAAGTTGTCTATGAGAATATGCTGGGTTCCTTGAAGCGGTTTAAGGATGATGCCAAGGAAGTCCTTGAAGGATATGAATGCGGTCTGACTATCGAAAACTACAATGACCTGCGCGAAGGTGACATTATTGAGGTCTATGTTATGGAAGAAGTGGCCGCCACCTTATAAACAGGTTATTCGTTAAGGCAAATCAGCATGCATATTGGTTTATTAAGGATTCGTCTTCACCTGCCGGGAAATACATCCCTAAAAGGAAAACGGCAGGTCGTACAAAGCCTGAAAGAACGAGTCCGGCAAAAGACCAATGTATCCATTGCGGAAGTTGACCAGCTGGATTCTTGGCAGGAAGCTGTACTGGCAATCGTAACGGTTAGTAATGAACAGGCCCGAGTCCATCAGGTTCTGGATACGGTTCTCCGCATGGCAGATGATTTGCCTGATGCAGTGCTCACCGAAAACCAGATCGAAATGTTATGAAAGGAGTCACATTATGTCATTTAGAATTCAACGTATCCAATCATTAATTCAACATGAAGTTGGAGAAATTGTAACCAAAGATTTACGTGACCCCAGATTAGCCAGAGTCACTATTACGGGGGTCACTGTTTCACATGACATCCGTAATGCAAGCATATATTATTCCGTCTTAGGCGATGAAACGGATATTGCCAACGCAAAAGTCGCCTTTGAAAAAGCAAAATCATATATTCGTCATGAAATAGGTCATCGGATAGAACTAAAGTTCACACCAGACCTTCATTTTGCCTTTGACGAATCTATCGAACACGCGGCTCATATTAACGAACTGTTAATTAAGTCAAAACAACAAATGGAAAAGAATGAGTCTGATACAGAAAATAGTTAAATTAATCCATGATAGCCAGAACATCCTTGTCACCGGACATATTTATCCGGATGGGGACAGTTTAGGCTGCATGCTTTCACTCACTCGGTTCCTGAGAAAAATGGGGAAAACTGTACAATGTGTACAGGACGGCACTATCCCTCCTGCTTATCGTTTTTTACCCGGTGTAACTGATATTATTTCACCGGAACAGGTTGGAAAACCTGTTGATTTAGTCATTGCTTGCGAATGTCCTTCACTGGAGCGGATGGGTAAAGCCCTCACTCATGTTGAGCAAGGTTATCGGATGATCAATATTGACCACCATAAAGATAATCAGCTGTATGGTGATGTCTGCTGGCTGGATGCAAATGCCGCCGCCCTGGCTGAGCTGGTTTATGAGATAATGATAAGTATAAATCCAGAGGGTATTGACTATGAAACAGCCCTTTGTCTTTATACCGGGTTACTGACAGATACCGGCGGATTCCATTACTCCAACACAACCGGAAAAACCCTCAGGATTTCTGCGGATTTACTGGAAAAAGGTGTCGATGGATGGGATGTTGCCCGGCGTGTTTACCACACCCGCCCCTTGAATCTGACTCGACTAATGGGCGATATGATGGCAAATATCAGAACTGTTGGTGACGGTAAGGTTGCCTATGCAGCTCTCCCTTGGGAATTGTTTAACAAGTACCAGTGTGAGCCTGCAGAAACAGAAGGTTTTATCACTCCTGTAAGAGCCGTGGAAGGCATTGATATTGCCATTCTTTTCCAGGAAACAAAGGATGAGAAAACTAAAATCAGTTTCCGGTCTATGGGCAAATATGATGTTTCCATGTTGGCCAGAGAATTCGGCGGAGGAGGTCACTCCATGGCCGCGGGTGCTTTGGTTAATAAACCGCTATGTGAAATTGTGGATTCAACGATACAAAAGGTGATTCAATGGATGGAATCCTGAATGTAAATAAACCCTCCGGAATGACTTCACACGATGTTGTTCAGAAAATCCGGAAGATACTTAAACATGAAAAAGTCGGACACTGTGGTACTCTGGATCCTCAAGCCACGGGAGTCCTTTTGATTTGTATTGGTAAAGGTACCAAATTATCTCAGCATTTCCTTGGATTAGAAAAGACTTACTGGGCACAATGTGTGTTGGGTGTATCAACTGACACACAGGATGCGCAAGGACAGGTTTTGGAAAAGAAGGATGTTCCAGAACTATCCAAAGACCAGATTTTAGAGTGCTTGAAGTCTTTTATTGGTGAGCAGGAACAGATTCCACCCATGATGTCAGCTAAACGACATCAAGGACAAAGGTTATATAAACTGGCTCGTAAGGGAATTGAAGTAGAAAGAAAACCCTCTCGCATCAATATCTATGATATTGAGTTACTCGACTGGGAATCTCCCGTCATTACATTTAAATGTCGCGTTTCCTCTGGAACTTACATTCGGACTCTGTGCGAAGATATTGGGAAGAAACTCGGTTGTGGTGGTCATCTCCTATTATTGGACCGGATGAGTGTAGGTAGTTTCGAGGTGGACAGATCACGGAACATCGAAACACTGGTTAACCGTGAGAAGATTGCACAACACCTTCATGGTCTTCCTAAAATCATGATGGAATACAAGATCAATCTGAACACACAAGCTCCGGAACAAGAATCCTCACTGGATAACAGCAGTGAAACAGATGATTCATCCGAAGATTAGTATAATTTGAATTTTAAAGAACTGACCCGGTATTCCGGGCAGAACAGACCTTGCTCTCGGGGCCACGCTGGCGACGAGTTTCTGGGAACAAGGCATAAAACACTAAGGAGGAAGGTCAAATGCCTTTGACCAAAGACAAAAAAGACAAGGTTATCTCCATGAACAAAACTCATGAAGGAGATACCGGTTCACCGGAAGTGCAAATTGCACTTTTGACCGAACGTATCAACAGCCTGTCAGCCCATTTTGATAGCCACAAGAAAGACCATGCATCACGTCGCGGTCTGCTGAAAATGGTAGGACAACGTCGTAGATTACTGGATTATCTGAAAAAAGCAGATGCCGATCGGTATCTGAAACTGATTGAGAAGCTTGGGCTCCGCAAGTAGTTCCTGACCATCTCAGCGTCAATTCCTGGAAAAGTAACAACTTCAGGAACACTGCACAAACAAGGAGTTAAAGCATGTATTCAGTAGAAGTAGAAATCGGCGGGAGAACACTCCGCCTGGAAACGGGTAAAATGGCTCGCCAGGCAGATGGTTCTATCCATGCTATATACGGCGATACCCAGATCATTGCGGCCGCTGTTGCGGCGGATAAGCCCTCCGAGAATCAGGACTTCTTTCCTCTGACTATTGAATTCCGTGAACGGTTATATGCTTCAGGCCGTTTCCCGGGAGGATTTATCAAGAGAGAAGGACGTCCGTCTGATAACGAAATTCTATCATCCCGACTGATTGACAGACCCATTCGCCCACTGTTCCCTGAAGGTTTCTTCAATGAAACACAGGTAATGGTGTTGGTTCTTTCATCTGATTTGGAAAATGATGCGGGTGTAATGGGTATTTCCGCAGCCTCTGCCGCATTGGGTATCTCTGATATTCCGTTGACTAAATTAATTGCCGGTGTAAAAATCGGAAAGATAAACGGAGAAATCATTGTTAACCCCACCTACAGTCAATTACCCGAATGCACCATAGATTTGGTTGTTGCCGGGACCAAAGATGCTGTAGTTATGGTAGAAGGTTCTGCCAAAGAAATCTCGGAAGAAGAGATGCTCGAAGCTTTACAGGTCGCCCATGATAACATTAAGAAAATCATCGGTGCCCAGGAAGAGTTAATAGCTCTTTGTGGGAAACCTAAACGGGAAGTCGTGGCCAAAGAGGTTGATGCTACACTGAAGGAAGCTGTTGAAAGCTTTGTCAGAGAGAAGATTAATCAGGCCATTCGCATTGCTGACAAGGAAGCCCGCGAAAAAGCTTTAAGTGAAGCCAAAGATGCAACCCTTCTGAATTTCGAAGAGTCCTACCCTGACCAGAAAAACACCATCAAAGCCATCATGGAAAACATGGAATATACCATGGTCCGTCAGATGATTTTGAATGAAGGTGTCCGTGCTGATGGTCGTACCTATACTCAAATCAGAAACATTGTTGCTGAAGTAGGCGTCTTGGCAAGAACTCACGGGTCAGCGTTATTCACTCGGGGTCAAACTCAGGCTCTTGCGGCAACGACACTGGGTTCTGGAAGTGATGAACAAATCGTGGACACTATGCTGGGCGAAACCAGTAAACGGTTCATGCTGCACTATAACTTCCCGCCTTTCTCTGTGGGTGAAGTTCGGAGAATATCTGGACCAGGCCGCAGAGAAATTGGACACGGCATGCTGGCAGAAAGAGCCTTAACGGCAGTTCTTCCAGATGCGATGTCATTCCCCTACACCATCAGAATTGTCTCAGACATCCTTGAATCCAATGGTTCTTCTTCAATGGCTTCAGTGTGTGGCGGCAGCCTTTCACTGATGGATGCCGGTGTTCCAATAAAAGCACCTGTTGCGGGTATCGCCATGGGATTAATCACCGATGGTGAGAAGTTCGCAATTCTGTCCGACATCATGGGTATGGAAGATCACCTGGGTGATATGGACTTTAAGGTTGCTGGAACATCCACTGGAATTACAGCATTTCAGTTAGACCTGAAGTGCGATGGTATCACTATTGATACAATGGCCAAAGCTTTGGCGCAAGCTAAGGAAGGCCGTATGCATATTCTGGGTGAAATGGGTAAAGCCCTCACCGAGCCACGTCCTGAACTGAGTCCGTATGCACCTCGTCTGACCGTCTTTATGATTGATAAGACCAAGATTGGCGATGTCATTGGGCCCGGCGGTAAGAAGATCAAGAGCATCATTGAAGAAACAGGTGTGAAGATTGACATCGACGATGATGGTAAGGTTGTTATCGCTACCACAGATGCCGCAGCTGCAGCTAAAGCCGAGAACATGATCAAGTCCATGGTTCAGGAAGTTGAAGTCGGTAAGACTTATCATGGTAAGGTTACCCGGTTAATGGAGTTCGGTGCTTTTGTCGAGATAATTCCCGGCAAAGAAGGACTGGTCCATATCTCTGAACTTGATATGCAACGAGTTGCCAAGGTTGAAGATGTCGTCAAAGAAGGCGACATGATTTTCGTGAAAGCCTTCGAAATTGATGACAAAGGCCGGTTGAATCTCTCCCGTAAACGCGCCATGCGTGAAATGGCTGGTTTACCCGAAGTAGATCCTAATGAACCACCCCGTCGTCCCCGTGAAAATCGTGGACCTCGTCCAGGTGGACATGATCACCGTGGCGGAGACCGAGATCGTCGTGGGCCTCGCCGCTAATATCCAAAACCTTAATTTTTAGATAAGATTAAAGTCGGGGTAATAACAACCCCGACTTTTTTTATTACCCAACCGGAGGACTAATTTCCGTATGTATAACAAGACAGTATTGGATAACGGGCTCACAATAATCAGTGAAAAAATGGATTCCTATCGATCCGTCAGTATTGGAATCTGGGTGGCCGCCGGAAGTCGACAGGAAACACCGGAAGAAGCCGGTTTGGCCCATTTTATAGAACATACGACCTTCAAAGGAACCACGACTCGAAATCCCCAGGAAATAGCACGGGAAGTTGAATCCGTTGGCGGCATATTGAATGCGATGACGGACAAAGAAACCTGCTGTTTTTATTGCAAAATCCTCGGCACTCATTTGGACCGTGCTGTCAATCTCCTTTCCGATATCGTGTTGAATTCTACTTATCCAGCCGATGAAATGGAGAAAGAAAAGAAAGTTATCCTGGAAGAAATCAGCATGTATGAAGACGATCCTGACGAAGTCTCTATTGATAAACTGACCGAAGGGTTATGGCCAGGAAGTTCATTAGGAAGACCCACCATTGGATTCCGGGAAACAGTTAATTCCTTCAATAAGGAATTTGTAGATGCATACCGAAAACGAAATTATGTATTTCACAATTTGATTGTTTCAGCCGCCGGAGATGTTGACCATCAACAATTAGTCGATTTAGTTAAAACTCATTTCGACCATCTCCCGGGTTCGGACCATCCCATCGAAATACCTCCAACACCTCCATCCGCCTATCCAGAGATGTATTATGAAAAACCAGTGGAACAGATACATTTCTCCATGGCAACGGATAGTTATGCCCGAGACCATCGGGACCGTTATGCATTAACAGTCTTGAGTACGATTTTAGGTGGTGGAATGAGTTCCCGGTTGTTCCAGGAAATTCGTGAGAAACGAGGACTTGTTTATGGCATCGGTACTTTTGGTCAATCCTACCGGGATACAGGGATATTTGGGATTTATGGCGGTACATCCCCAGAATATTTCAAACAGGTAAAGGACCTGATTTTTGTTGAACTTGCAAAGGTTGGAAATGAAGCTGTACCTGAACAGGAATTTATGGAAGCCCGCGAACAAATCAAAGGTCACCTGGTTCTTGGATTGGAAAGTACTAATAGCAGGATGAATCGACTGGCTGAACAAGAGATTTACTATCAGACTTACTTAAGTATTGATGACATATTAACCAAGATTGACAGTGTTACGATCGAAGATGTACAGAGAATATCCAAAACCCTGCTGCAACCCGAACGAATGGCCTGGAGTGTTGTAGGCCCAGTTGCTAAATTAGATAAATAAATTAAATTTATACGCCCTGGGATTATTTTGATTCCATGGCTTTTTCATTAGTTGTTCTATTTGCCACCTGAGTATAAACCGATTTGTCTGAATTTTCATATCCCATGCGAAAACCAAGTCCCAAGGAACACGTCAGAAAAAACACCTGAAGCAAGACTAAAGCGACGATATTTCGAGCATTCATCTTGATAAACAGCATATCCAACACCAGACAAAAACCAACAATAATCATGATGTACTGCCCTACAACCCACGCACCCATGGCAATACAGGCCCCCAGCATAAACGCAAAGCCATAGTTTACCAGTCGGCAAATAACTGCCAAAAAGGTCCGATCCTCACGATTCAGTGGCGGAAACACTTTGCTCAACAACATACAATACCTCCCCAAAATGAATAATACAAATAATTCTCTTGGAAAACGTTCTTAATTACCTCAATAACCGACTCTTCAGTTGCATAGTATATCTCAAGATTTAAAATGTCACATTTATTTTTAGACGGTAGAATCCACGGAGTTGTTCCGAGTAGCTCCGTGGATTCTTCGAATAGAAATGAGAAAGGGCCGGCTAGTTCAACCGACCCTTTGGAGTCATGATTTAAAGAGGGATTACTACCGGAACATCTCGTAGAAATTTTCCATAGTGGGAACACCGTACTTCATTGATTCTGAATGCATTTGCTCCTGCTGTTGCTCCAGAGTAGGTTCTTCTTTCTGATAAAAAATACCCACATACATTTTTTCGGTGTCCATAGCCAGTTTTAATGCGGCCTGTAAATCCGTCACATCGTGGTCTTCTGGGATAGGAGCAATCTTTTGCGGCCATGTCTTGTAGGTATCATAGAAGGTAATACATGGACTATATACGTCAATGAATGAGAACCCTTTATGGTCAATTCCCTTGATGAATATCTTGGTCATATCCGGTCTTTTACCGGAATAGGTCCTCGCCACAAAGGTAGCACCGTAAATCAGGGTCATGGCAATTGGATTAATAGGTCTTTCGATTGAACCCAGAGGTGTTGTTCCCGTGTCCAGACCAATAGGACTGGTGGGTGATATTTGACCTTTTGTTAATCCGTAAATTTCATTATCCATCACAATATAGGTTAAATCCGCATTTCGCCGGCACATATGAGGTATATGACCACCGCCAATGGCAAATCCATCACCATCTCCACCGGTAACTATGACAGATAGCTGAGGATTAGCCAGTTTAACTCCCATGGCAATCGGAAGGGCTCTGCCATGTACACCATGAAATCCGTAGGTAGTCAGGAATCCGGGCAGTCGAGAAGAACATCCAATTCCAGAAACAACCACGACATCTTTGGGATCATAATTATGAGTAACCAACATATCATAGAGTGAAGCTAATACTCCATAATCACCACACCCGGGACACCAAATTGGATCATTCCCGGATTTATAGTCTTTCGCCGTACGAACCAACGGCTCTGGAGTTTCTACTTTATCTGGCACGGACATGGTTTATGACCTCCCGCCCCGGGGTGAAACCGGGGCTTCATAAATCGGTGAATGGGTATGTTCAATATCTTTGTTACCATATACTTCTTCAATCTTGGAATATATATCATCCGGGGTAAAAGGCATTCCCTGATATTTGTTTAACCGAATCGGCCTGAAGTCGTGCCAGGCTGTCAGATAATTTGCAAATTGGCCGATATAGTTCATCTCCGGCACAATGATCCGTTTTGTTTTACTGAGAAATTTGTCAATCGCCTGATAAGGCAAGGGGCTGATTATCTTGGGATGGAGAGCCGCCACCTTCATACCTTTGGCGTTCGCCATTTTTACAGCTTCCCGAATTACACCTTCGGACGACCCCCACCCGATAATTCCCACTTCCGGATTTTCATCACCATAATATTTCACATATTCGTTGGAATCATCATGGACACTCGCTAATTTAGCAAACCGTTTTCGTGTCATGGAATCATGGAGTTTGGGACTATATCCTGGTTTTGCATTTTCATGGTGCTCAATACCTGTTGCCACATATCCATAGGGGTGCAGTCCGGGTATTGCCATGGGCGATATTCCTGACTCCGTCATTTCATAACGCTTATAATCCGATGTTTGAGTTGCAGGATCTGGCTGCAAACGATTTTCGGGTTTAATACGGGTAATGTCAGGAATTCTTACACTCGCCTTTCGCTGAGCCAGGTATTGATCACTTAACACAATAACCGGCATCTGGACTCGTTCCGCAATATTAAAAGCACGAATCATCCCATAAAAAGCATCTTCCACACTAGATAAAGCCATGACGACACGGGGAGAATCCCCATGTGCTCCGTATAGGGCTAAGTTCAAATCAGACTGTTCCACTTTGGTCGGCAACCCTGTGGAAGGGCCACCTCGCTGCACATCCACAACAACACAGGGAATCTCAGCCATCGAGCTCAGTCCAATTAATTCACACATTAAAGACAGACCAGGACCGGAAGTAGCTGTCATGGATTTTGCTCCGGCATAAGAAGCGCCCAGGACCGAAGCTAATGCGGATATTTCATCTTCTGTCTGGATAACAGTCCCACCCAATTTGGGAAGGTGTTCCGCCAGAAATTCCATAATGTCAGAGGCCGGTGTAATAGGATAACCACCATAGAACTTAATTCCTGCGGCTATGGCACCCAGAGATAACGCTTCATTTCCAGACAAAACTAAGGTGGGCTCTTTATCTATTTTGGGAAGGCTTAACTTCAGATCAATATTCAAATTTTCGTGGACATACTCAATCCCAACTTGCAAAGCTTCCACATTTTTCTGGACGATCGTTTCCCCTTTGTGAGCCCATTTGTGCCGAACCATACCAATCAGGATGTCCTCTGGGAACTTAAACAACCCGGCAATGATACCCAGAATCAGAACATTCTTTGATCGCTTGGATCCCACTTTTTCAACAGCCAGTTTGTTGAAGGCAATCCCAATTTTTTGATAACTACCCTCATCCTTCACATTGGGGCATTGGTCAACATCGTATAAAAGCACTCCATTATCTGAAATGTCTCTTATATCCCGATCATAAGATTCTTGATTAAAACAAATCAGGACATCGACTTTATCGCCTTGCGACAGGAGTATTTCATCTTTCACACGGACCTGCCACATGGCATAGCCACCCTTGATTTCGGCAGGATAAGTCTTGTAAGCATAGATTTCATATCCCGCACGGGCACAGGCAAGCGTCAACAATTCTCCAGTACTGATGACACCTTCACCGCCCTCACCGCCAATTCTAAAGACTAGACCATTCATGTATTCTATCCTCAACTTTTTCCGACCAGATACAGACTCCAGTCGAGAATGTTAATAAAATAAAACAGCTCGACGGAAATACCCAATTCCATCGAGCTGTATGTAAAGACACTTATAGATTAAACTATTTGATATTATCCGGCAGTCAAACTTTCTCTGCTGCTTCATATCTAAAAGCCACATCGGTTTTGATGACCAGAACCTGGCTTACCTTTCCGCGGCAATCTGTTGGTAATCTACCTCGACACACCTGCCGTCAACTGAGATATTACCATAAGTCATTGACAATGTGAACAAACAACACCTAATAATAAAAAAAGGCGGCTTGTAATAACAAGCCGCCTTTTACATCAAAAACAGGGTCTATATAGATTACTTCGTAATCGCTCGAACCAAGTGTTTACCGGGTTCAACCTGAACAATCAGTTTCCCTGCCCTGTTATCATATTTCCACAATGCACCAGCTGGAATCAACACTCCATCCACATAAACTTGCTTAGGTGCTTTATCTATGGAAAGAGAAATTTTGGTTGTTTCTTTGACCTCAGCCTGAATCAATACCCCCGTTTTCTGAACATCTACCAGAGCAGATACAGGTTTCTCAGATTGGAACCAAGTCATTCCCAGAGCTTTCACTGAAAGGGCATCCACCAGAATTAAACGCTTAATATGTTTATCTTGATCCGTACCCAGAATTAATCCCTTACCTCGGAATTCAGCTTCAAAGGAGACAATGCTACTCAACAACATAACCAATGGATTGTCTGTTACCTGATCTACATTTGCAGATACAGTTAAGGGTAAAGAAGTATTCGTCCGATTAAATAAATAATAATAGTGGGTGTTCCCTAAGTATATCTTTCCGGCATCTGCATAAGGAACAGACAGTGGAGAACAACTCACAGGTCTCTTTCCACTGGCATTAGACAGCGAATAAAGAACGCCAAATCCGGTCTGTTTTAATTTAACTCCAGGCTGACTATCAATTGATGACGGCTCAGCATAGTCTTTGATTGGAACCCAGTCCACCCGAGTTGTTGTAGCCGGATAGATGGCCACATGATACTGATCCGGGAATGAAGTGGGTGTTTTCCGGGCAGGAACAATGGTGAATCCTGAAGACAAGCTGTAACTTAGTTTCAGCGGATTCAGGAAACGCATTTCCAGTCGTGATTTTTTACCCGTAATGGAAATCATCCGTTGTTCTGGGTTGACTGTCATGGGGAAGGCCGAATGATAGAGCCAGTCGTAACGAGCCGGCTCCGGTGCAGCAATCTCATCCCAAGTCAAATAGGTCTCACTGTCCAAAGCAAACAAATGCCGCTTATACTGGTCCAGCTGCCAATTATAAATCATCGGGTTGGAAGCATCCGCACACACATAAAGCATATCCTTCAGTGCCAGATATTTGCTGATCTCACCATCTGCGCCCGGTGTAAAGATGGACTGTCCATTTCCATTCACTAAAGGCAGATTATGGGCCTTGGATTGTAGAGACCACTCGATATGATGGTCTCCACCATAAGGCACGCCACCCGATGGATCATAGTATCCGGAATCACAGAGCAACGGTTCACCTTTGCCATACAACACAAAACTGTTCAGGTCTGGGTGAGAATGACTCCAACGCCGCCCCAGGTAATCACCGGACTTGATAGCAACCATATTATTATCTGCACCTACCAGGCTAGAATGATGTACAGCAACACCCCACTCCTTCCACATAGCTGATGCGGGCTGATTATCCACGACTGCCGGTTTCAAATTTGAATCAAACCATAACATGTAATAAGGCAAATATGATTTACCAAGTGCCGGAATCTGAGTACAATACCACTGTGCTAAACCATCCTTATATCGGCTGGCAAATCGAGACATAATCAATGCATCAAAAGCTGAGGGAAGCAGCGGTTTCGAATCACCAAAGGGAACACCGAAACTCACGGGGGGTTGCGCATTGATTTTGTAGCTGGCTGTTTTCTTTAACCATGGGTATTGGTAAAGATCCACACCCGTGGCTTCATACAAACTGTCGGTGAACTGAAACACAAAGAACAATGTATAAGACCAATAAGCAATACCTTCATGCCATTCACCGTCAGGACCGCCTAATGATAAATACTGTCCACAATAAAGCTGCACAGCATAATCTACCCAGTCTTTAGCTTCCGGGACTTCATTATAAAGAGCAAGACCACCAATCCCCAATGCGGAAGTACAGAACCATGGGTGATTGTTTGCAGGATCTGAACGGAGTGGATTCAGGAACTTATACATCAGGTCGGCACGTTGCCGGATGCACTCTCTGACTACTTTCTTATCAGCGTCTGACAGGTAATCATTTAACCAGTCATATCCAAGGCTCATACTGTACAGCAGTCCTTGAGCAGCGTGGTCCACACTATTTATTCCTGTGGACCCATCAACCTTCCAACGAGCCACATCAAGCATGACCCTTCGGGCATTCTCAGCGGCCACAGTATCATGAGAGACCATATAGATTAATGCAGATTGCAGAATATTGGTTTGTGCCGCACCCGCTTTATTATCAATGGTCCGCCAGGTTTCATAATCCCACACACCATCTTTAAATACAGGAGGTTCTTCTGGCTGATACTGTAAAGAGGTGGTATATAGCCAAGTGGTCAGTTCTATCCAGGTATTTTGTTTGGAATTGGTAATTTCATTGCGCAATCTTTGTAAGATAGTCGGATTGACCATCAAGTAGGGATGAACTGATTTCAATTTATCTGGGACAGAGGGTACTAGGAATTTCTTAGATTTCTCGGAAATCAGAAAACGGGTTATCGGACTGACTTTAATCCCGTCAGCCGTCTTATACTCAACACGAGCATACCAGTTACCATCCTCAATAATCCTGGTTGGGGTGTGAAAGTTAGTCGTTATCCAGTCAGATTGGTAGTCGATAGCATTCTGATATTTCATCAGACTGTCCTGGGACAAAGTTACTCTGTATTGAGTGGCACCCGTGACCAGACTCCAACTGATGAAAGGAGGATTGGCACTGGCAAAAACACCCCGTTTGGGATATGTAAAAAACGAATTTTCTTCTGACACGGTAGTATTTGCTTCATAGACAACAGGTTCAAAATCCAGAATCACTTTTTCTCCAGATTTACCCCGGGTCAGAACTTCATATTCCAATGTAGTGATGTTCTGTGGATTCCAGAGTCTCCGGTATTTGTCGTCTCTCAGTTCATTTACGGGTGAAGAATCGGATTGCCAGACATCCGGAGAAGGTTTGGTAATGAGGTACGAATATCGTGTACCCGACTTGTCAATCAGGTTGATACGAAAATCTAACACTTCACGCAAGGTCTGAATCCGATACCGAAAAGTCATTGGTAATTCTGGGGTGAGTTTCCGTGTAATGGGGCATCTCAACACCATACGGTCAATGTTGTCCTGAGTTGTTTTCTCTGCACGCCATACTTCGCCTTTGGAATCGGACTGCAACAGAACACCCATCTGGGGAGAACTCCAGTCCTGTGAAACAGCTATAGGTTGTTTTGCCATAACCATGTATCCGGTAAATAAAAAAAGGATGGCGATAAGCCATCCTTTGAAATTAACATGAGAAGTCATAATATTAAGTCTCCATAATCCATAAATCGGATTAGAGTAATTCTGCAATCTGTACAGCGTTTAATGCAGCACCCTTTAGAAGCTGGTCACCACAGACGAATAAAGCAATTCCATTATCAAAAGTATAATCGTAACGAATACGACCCACTTTACAATCATACTCACCAGACACTTCCAACGGCATGGGGAAGTAATTCTTTTCACGATCATCTACCAACTGACAGCCGGGGAACTTCGCAATGGCTGACCGCACAGCATCAAGACTCAGCTTTTGTTCTGTTTCCACCACGATAGATTCTGAATGAGCCCGTAAGACAGGAACGCGGACACAAGTTGGTGTGACTTTAATGTTTTCGTCGTGAAGGATTTTATTAGTCTCTTTAATCATCTTGACTTCTTCTTCATTGTATCCATCATCGCCGATTTTGGTGTTATGGCTGAAAAGATTGAAAGCGATTTGATAAGGAAGGACTTCCTTTTTAACGGGCTTTCCATCCAGAAAGTCGCGTGCCTGATCTTCCAGTTCCTTCATAGCTTTAGCACCAGCACCACTGGCCGCCTGATAAGTCGAAACAATCACGCGTTTAACTTTGGAAAGTTGATAGATGGGATAAACGGCCATCAACATGATAATGGTAGAGCAATTCGGATTGGCAATGATCCCTTTGTGCCATTTCACATCTTCGGGATTAATTTCAGGAATGACCAGAGGAACATCAGGAGTCATGCGGAATGCAGAAGAATTATCTACCATGACACAACCCGCATCCACACAAGATTGAGCATAGATTTTGGATTGTGAACCACCGGCAGAGAATAAGGCGACATCCATTCCCTTAAATGAATCTTTGGTCATTTCTTCGACCGCAAATTCTTCGCCTTTGAAGGTGATTTTCTTACCCACAGACCGAGCAGACGCTAAGAATTTGATGTTTTTAACGGGGAAATTGCGCTTTTCTAAAACACTTACGAATTCTGCGCCAACGGCGCCTGTCGCACCTGCGACAGCAATATTTTTCGGGGTCATATTCGTCACCTTGCACTATTGAAATGGGTGGGCCAGATAAATTGGGACCACTCGGCCCGGTTAAATATAAAATTATACCAAATATTCATATAAAATGGGTGTTTAATACTACATAACCCGGTTTTTGATAGTATAAAAAAGGAACTATTATCAAATCAGCAAAGGATTTAACTATGAGTTACATCGGAATTGGAATTATTGGTGCTGGCCGCATGGGCAAGTACCATACGGATATTTTTAATGCCATTGATGGATTTAAAGTCGTGGCTGTGGCTGACAATGACGCGACAAGAGCGGATGCTTTCAGCAAAGAATATGGAATTCATTCCTATTCTAACTATCAGGACCTGCTGGGCCAGACGGACATTCAGGCTGTTTCAATCTGCCTGCCGCATACCCTGCACCGAGACTGTGCTGTTGCCGCAGCAAATGCCGGCAAACACATCCTGTGCGAAAAACCGGTAGAAGTCAGTCTGGAAAACATCATGGACATATACCGGGCCGCTCATAAAAACAAAGTGATCGTGATGCCGGGACATACACATCGTTTTTATCCTGAGAATGTGATGGCTAAAAAAATCATTGATTCAGGGAAAATCGGAGATGTTGTCTATATTGTGGACAAAATCAATATGCTTGGATTACAAGCAGGATATCCGCAGTGGATGGGTAAAAAAGTTTTGTCAGGTGGCGGGATATTAATGAACAATGGGGTCCACAGTATTGATCGAGTCCAGTATTGGTCAGGCTCATTGGTGGACACCATTACAGCCCGTTGTGGAACTTATCATTTTGATATTGATGTTGAAGACAATGGACTCATGTTCATGACCCTTGAAAATAAGGCAACCGCTTTTTCCGAAATCAGTTGGAGCACACCTCAGCCCGCGGGTCAGGCTGTCGCCAGAATCCTGGGGACCAAAGGTGCACTTGAAATACCCGCTTTCATGCCTGTGGTAAAGTGTGCCCTTGTAGGTGAAAAGGAATGGCAGGAAATTAAGGCCGAAGGTGAATATGGACTGACGGCGGAGCTCAAAGAATTTGCCGCCGCCATCAAGGAAGAACGAGAACCCAGTGTTACACCGGAGATGGGATTCTCAGCTGTGGCGGGAGTACTTGCGGCATATGAATCCAATAAGACAGGACTTCCGGTGAAACTGGCGCGTTATCCCGGTATTGAATAATGCTTAAAGATTCTCTTAAAGGAGAATGATAATCATGGGAAAAGTTGTTGCAGAAGTTAAAATAGTTCCTCTTGGAACGGGGACACCCAGTGTGAGTGCCCATGTGGCCAAGGCTGTTAAAACACTTCAATCTCAACCCAAAATAACCGTTTCACTGGGTTCAGGGTCAACCACCGTAGAAGGTGAAATGCGCGACGTGATGGCCGCCATCACTAAAGCGCACAATGCGGTCTTTTCCAAAGAGATTCAACGGGTTTCCACAACCATACTGATTGATGAACGGCGGGATAAGGATCTCTCATCAACCGGAAAAATGAAAGCATTAAAAACACAGCTTAAGAAAATTAAAGAATAATCCCAGGGGACAGATATGACAGTATCTGTCCCTTTTATTAATCTCGGAGTAACCCATGAATCGTTTCAGTGATTTTGAAGGATGGCCGTTGTTTTGCTTGAATACAGCAGAACAAATTTACCAACAAGTCAGTCAAACAACTGGCGTGGGAACGGAAGTCATTGCCCACCGTGAATCAGGATATCGGGAAACGGATCCAGATATTATTGGGATGGATAAAATCCTGGAAGACCTGATTTTGAATCGGCTTGAATCCACCCGTCATTCATGGGTGGTATTAACCGAAGAAAAAGGCCGAGTAGAATTGAATCCTGGATTGACATCTCCCTTCTATGCAGTGGTGGATCCTCTGGACGGCAGCGCTCTGTATCGCCGTCAAATCCCTGCTTTCTGGCTGTCTGCCATGGGTTTGTGGGAGGGGAATACTCCTCTGGGTTCATTCGTCGTCAATCTCATCACCGGCCAGATAGATTTCATCAATCAGAATAAATCCTATACAGGATCCTTCAATAATCAAGACCGCTTTACCTATCAACCGATGAAATTATCCGGCACAACACAGCTGAATGAATCCTATGTTGAAACCTACTTAATGAAACCTCACGCCTTGTATGCCGGCACTCATCAATATCAAAAAGTCCTGGAACAATGTAAATTTGTTTTACCCAATGGAGGCCCTGGAGGATTCACGGATGTTGCCCGGGGAACCGTTGATTTATATCTGGCCCGGGGAGAGGGAATCACGGAATGTTATTCCAGTTTGGCGATAGCCCAATGCGCAGGAGCGGCGATTGCTTCCCTCACCGATAAACCTCTGGATTTTGAGGATAACATTCATAAAACGTATGACCTGGCGGTTGCATCTACTCCTGAATTATTAAAATCAACATTGAGTTTATTGTTGCCTTAAAAGGGATTGGAAATTCATTTCGAATAATGTCATGACCCGTTATTTTCCGAGAAATAAAGTTTTTCGTATTAGAATAAATAAAGAGTCGGTAATACGCCAAACCTATCACATTGGAGCAAAAAGTCATGCCTACAACAAGTGCGCAGTATAGTTTTACCCTGAGACTGGAGGTCCCCAACTCACATGCCACACTGGGAAAAGTACTCACAGTCATCGGAGATGCCGAAGCCTATATTGACGCGATTGACCTTGTACAGGGTGGTAAAAATTCCACCATTCGGGATATCACCATTCATTCACGAAATTCACAACATGCCAAAACCATCTCTGATTTAGTAGCCCAGATTGAAGATGTCAAAATCATCCACATGACAGACATCGTATTCCTCATGCACCTGGGCGGAAAAATCCACATTCAAAACAAAGTCCCGGTCAATACCCGTGATGCCTTATCCCGAGCTTATACACCCGGGGTGGCCCGAGTATGTACGGCTATCCACGATGAACCGCAAAAAGCATGGACACTGACCATTAAGAAAAATTCAGTCGCTGTCGTATCTGATGGAACGGCGGTTCTGGGTTTAGGTGATATTGGACCTTTTGCTGCCATGCCCGTCATGGAAGGCAAAGCCATGTTGTTTAAGGAATTTGCTGATATTGATGCCTACCCGATTTGTCTGGATACCAAAGATACAGAAGAAATTATTCGGACTGTGAAAAATATCGCCCCGGGGTTTGGTGGAATCAATCTTGAAGACATCTCGGCTCCTCGGTGTGTCGAGATTGAACAGAGATTAAAACAGGAATTAGATATTCCTGTATTTCATGATGACCAACATGGAACCGCCACAGTCGTAACGGCCGCCATGATCAACGCACTTAAAGTAGTGAAGAAAAATTTTGAAGATATCAAACTGGTTATCGTGGGTGCCGGAGCTGCCGGTATTGCCTGTACAAAGATGCTGCAGGGAATGGGCGTTAAAAATATTATCGTTTGTGACCGATCCGGAATTATCTACAAGGGACGGACTGAACACATGAACCTGTTGAAAGAATGGTTTGCCGATAATACCAATCCCCACGGTTTCAAAGGAACAGTTTCCGATGCATTAGTCGATGCTGATGTATTCGTCGGTGTTTCAGGGCCGGGCATTGTGACGGAAGAAGATATTATGAAAATGGCCAAAGATTCCATTATCTTCGCGCTGGCAAATCCCACTCCCGAAATAATGCCGGAAATTGCTGAAAAGCACGCACGAATCGTTGCCACTGGGCGTTCAGACTATCCTAATCAAATCAACAATGTGTTGGCCTTCCCAGGCCTGTTCCGTGGGGCTTTGGATGTACGCGCCACCGATATTAATCAGGAAATGTGTCTGGCCGCCGCCAGAGCTATCGCGGGTATCGTCACCCCCGATGAACTGAATGAAGACTATATCATCCCGTCTGTGTTTAATCGGAAAGTAACCGCCAAGGTATCTGAGGTAGTTGCGGAAACAGCCCGTAAAACCGGAGTGGCCCGCCGCCGGTAATCCTCAAGAGTATAAATAAAGCCCGGGTATCCAATACCCGGGCTTTTTAATTTTATCTTTCTTCATCCCAAACACTTACCCCTGAAACATTCGAAGCATTCACGGAGCTGCTCCGAGCAAGTCCGTGGGTGATTCGTTCAGACGGTTGATTTACCAGGACTTTTTTTCGTGGAAATAACGGATAATATCGGCCCGTTCCAGGGTCACCATTCCACCGCAATTTGTTTCTTCCAGTACCTGATTCAATTTGGGAAAGAAGGTGGTTAGTTTTTCTTCTGTATCGACTATTTCTACGACAATGGGTAAGTCGGAAGACAAATCCAGGAGGTTTGCCCGATGGATTCGGGTGTTAGCTCCATATCCCATCAGTCCCCGTAAAACAGTCACTCCTGCCAGCCCTTCCTTTCGTGCCAAATTCACAATCACGGAATAAAGGGGTTCATGCTTCAGATGATCCGATTCGCCAATAAAAATCCTTAGTAATTTACCTTCGCCCTGTAGATGCATCTTCTTGCTCCTCCTTATGAAGAAACTAAGCCTTTGCCAGCAAACTACCCAGGTAAACAGCCGTCAAACAACCCACCAGGCTGGCCAGAATATTTAATCCCGCCCATAAATAACTGCGCCCTTCAAACAAACTTAATGTCTCATAACTGAAAGTTGAAAATGTCGTCAGTCCTCCCAGAAAACCAATACACAAAAACATCCGTAAGTAGGGATTGATCAAAAACCGCTGCGCCATCATTACCATCCATAATCCAATGAGAAAACAACCCACCAGATTACAGACCAGAGTTCCTGCCGGGAAACTTCCAAGATACAGGCTATTTACACCTTTGGATAACCAATACCGGCTGACACTCCCTAATCCACCGCCGATAAAAATGTAAAATGATTCTTTCATCGTAACGAACACCTTAAAATCAACATTTCTTCCTCATATTTATCATACTCCCACATCATTAAAAGAAGGTAATCAACACATCCGGCACAATTCATAAATCAATAAAAAAACCGGCAGGCTCATTACTGAACCTGCCGGTTGTCGTTGTTTACTGAATCTCTGATTATTTATGGCTCAGATGAGTAATTTTGTTATGAGCAAAATACTCAACCACCAGGTTTTTAAGCATCTCTTCGCGTTTTTCATAGAGCCGTTTCAGAGGCCGTTTCTTTCGGTTCTCCATGGCATAATGAACCATGATGGGAAGAGCTACCGTAGAATCCAGGTAACAGACAATCGCATCAGGTAAACGATTGGGATCTACTTTACCCCAAGATACGGCTTCACTGGGGGTGGCTCCGGATAATCCACCTGTATCGGGCCGAGCATCCGTAAACTGAAGGAAATAATCCTGTCCGACTTCCTTGATCCGAAGAACTTCCTGGATCTGAGGCTCTGTCTGGAGCATAAAGTTTTTAGGACTACCTCCACCCACCAAAACCACTCCAGATTTACCACCAGAGCGTTTGGCATGTAAAACAATGGAGGTGGTCTCATTCACATCAATTGAAGGATTGATTCGGCACTTATACCCTTCCAGCTCAACACCTGCCATATTCATCCCAATCGTAGAATCGCCAGGGGAGGAAGTAAAAACAGGCACACCGGAACGATAGGCAGCAGCCAGGACAGAGACTTTACCCACTTTATTTTTCTTTTCGTATTCATTCAAGTATTTTCCCAGGAGGTGATAGAACTCAGCCGTGCCCATTTCCTTCTGGAATTCTGGCTGCTTAATGATCATACGGAGGATATCATCCGTGGCCATCAAACCATCGGTATAACCCAGGAATATGTCGTAAATTCGAACGACATCATTTTCTCGTAATAAGACATCGTCAGCCTGGAATGACCCAACCCGCGGGAATAAATTCAAGGCGAAATGCATATCATGGTACATATTGGCACCGGTCGCGACTATCCAGTCAACGAAACCGGATTCAATCAACGGGATAACACAGGAACAGCCAATACCGGCTGGAGTAAGCGCACCTGCCAGAGACATCCCGATTGTCACATCCGGTTCAAGCATTTTCTGTGTATATAATTCACAGGCTTCACGCAGGCGCGCTGCATTGTAGGCCAGGAAGGTTTCACTCACCAATTTTGTCAGTGACTCTTTACCGGTGATCCCCTTGGGTGCAATAGCACGGCCAGACATAAACTTATGCTTATGAGGATGTTTCTTGTTTTTCATCCACTCGGGAGTTTCATCTTTCACACTGTGTCTGAGACTTGATCGTTTCATGGCGCAGGAGGCTCCTTTCTTTGCCGGGTCTTGTTTCATTACAATCCTACCTTCATCTTTAGGTCTGATGACAGAGATATCCTATCGGTATTTTATCAACGAGAATATCGAAGGATATATACTCTGTCTTATTGGTTATAAGACATTTGAGAAATTTATTCAACTACGATTGCTTTGGCCGTATCAATAAAATTGAAATGCGTCGCACTGGCGTATGAGTATGCCCCGATATTTTCTACATAAACCAAATCCCCAATTTCCAGTTCAGGGAGATGTTCACTGTAAGAAATAACATCCAGTGAGTCACAGGTCGGACCGGCTAATGCAACCATTTCCGTCGGCCCTTTTTTCAGGACATGGAACTGGTATTTACAATGGTCAAAAATCTGACCGGATAAATCACCATAAACACCATCATTGAGATAGTACCATTTCTTGCCTTCCCGAACCGATTTTCCAATAACGGACATAATCAAAGTCCCCGCAGGACCTGCCAGGAATCGACCTGGCTCAGAAATCAGTTGAATATTGGATGGTAACAGGCGGTCCAATTCATCCCGGAGGAAGGGCCCAATTTTAGAAAAATGGTCTTCTTCTCCATCAAAATGAGTGATCGGGAATCCACCACCGATATCAACCATTTTCAAGGGGATTTGTTTTAACAGGGCATCGCGGACAATAATAGATGCCAGCTCAAAGGCATCCAGGAAGTTCTCTTGATGGGTACACTGGGAACCTACATGAAAACTGATGCCTTCAGGTTGTAAACCTAGTTGATGGGCTTTTATTAATAAGGGGAGAGCGTCAGACGGGTCAGCACCGAACTTAATGGAAAGTTCAACGACCGAACCCACATTAGGAACCTTGATACGGGCCATCACCCGGGCTCCGGGTGCGTAATGAGCAATCTTTTCCAATTCAGGATAATCATCAAAGGTCATCAAATCGATTCCTTTGCTCATGGCAAACTGCATGGCTTCGGGAAGTTTGATGGTATTGGCAAAGATCATCTTCTTGGGGTCAGCACCATTTCTGAGAGCTAACTCCATTTCACCCTTAGATGCCACATCAAAACCCAGTTGGCATTCACGGGCAAAATAGGAAATTATCTCAGGATGTGGATTTGCCTTGATGGCGTAATAAGGCGTTACGCGGGGAAGCGTTTGTTTCAATCTCTGTACACTGTGTTTCAATCGACTCTTGTTTATCACAAACAGAGGAGTTCCATGAGTTTTCGCTAATTCAGCAATAGGTAATTTTGTCATCGGTCCACACTTGGTTAAAAATATAATTTTAACGGATTTTGAAGGGAAGATAAATAACGGATTCTGAAAGAAGTAATTCTAAATTGGAAAATGGACTCTGTGATATTGTTTGGCGCGTATTAATCGAACAAGTAAATCATTGACGGGGACGGAGATAGCCATCTCCCGAGCCATTTCAACGACAGCACCATTCAACGCATCAATTTCAACGGGCTTACCGGCTTCAATCGCCTGCAGCATGGAAGAACGATGCGCTTTGGTTGCGGGGACTTCCTGTTCAATAAACTTTTTCCAATACCCATCAGGACTGTCCCAAAACATGGGAATCTGTTTCGCCTGAGCGACTGAAAAAATTTCCTGGATAATTTCTTTCATCATCGCTCGAGTATGAGGATTATCGGAGAGGTTCCCATAAGTGGCAGACAAAAGAGCTGAGAGAGGATTCAAAGCCGCATTATAAAGCACTTTGGCCCAGATATATTTTTCCACTTCCCAAGTGGGTAAAGAAGGAACTCCAGCTTTTGACAGTCTTCCGGCAAGGTCCTCGGCGACAGTGTACAATTTTTCGAAGGCATCAGCAGGGGTGCCTTGCACAGGACCCAGCATCACTTCCTCAGCATACACCGTGACTTCCACCGTCCCCGCCTTAACTTTCTTTGCTCCAAAAATAACTCGACTGCCCAGGATATTATTTTTTGGAAAGAAACGACTTATTTTCTCAATATTTCCCAAGCCGTTTTGCATGGATACCAGGATGGTCGTTGCATTGGCTATTTTTTGGACATCAGGTAAGACTTGTTCCAAATCATAAGCTCGGACAGTCAAAAGAATCAGGTCGTATCCCTGCCCTTGCAACGAACCGATTTCATGTTCCGCTTTAATATTCTTCACACAATGGTCACCCCAGATACCTTTGATCTGAAGTCCATCAGCACGAATAGCCTCAATATGGTCTTTACGCCCGTAAAGCGTTACAGCTTCACCACTTAGAGCTAAAAAACCACCGATCACCGAGCCTATCGCTCCAGAGCCGAATATTAAAACCTTTTTCATATCAATATATTAGCTTAAACCATCAATCCCGTCATTTTTAAACTATATTTCGGTTCTATCTCAAATAAATCGTTTTTATATTAAATTTTTCACACGGGTGTCTACTTTTGTGATATTTTTCATGGATAGAATAATATTCTGATTAAGAAAGGCAGGTGAACTATAAATGAAAAAAGGCTTTACCCTTATCGAACTTTTAATTGTCGTAGCAATTATTGCTATTTTGGCAGCTATTGCCATTCCTAATTTTCTGGCCGCTCAAGTCCGCTCTAAAGTATCCCGAACCAAAGCTGATATGAGGACAGTGCAAACTGCAGTGGAATCATACTATGTAGACAATACAGCTTATCCAGAAATCGTAGCAATAGCTGGATTAGGTTATTCGTTACCGATTACACTGTCCACCCCAATTGCTTATATTTCCTCCATTCCTCTCGATCCATTTGGACCTAGCCCGGCTACCGATGTTTACAGTCGTGGTTCAACATACTGGTATTCCACTTGGGATTATTTTGAAAGAAAATATACATTGTGGGGATTATCCGCTAATCCATGGGCAGTTGACCCGAGTGGTGGAACTTCTAGCGAAAGAACTAAATGGTGCTTGATGAGTCGTGGTCCAGACCGCGTTCAGGCACAAAATATCGCTATGGAAGATGGTACTGGTGGTGCTGCTGAAGTTGATGTTCCATATCGTTGGATGTACGATCCAACCAATGGAACTATCAGTAGAGGTAATATCATCGTTTCTGGCCCATAGAATTATTTGATTTTAAAAGAACCTGCTCTTTGACAGGGCAGGTTCTTTTTTTAAATAAATTAAGAAAGGGTTATGAGTAATGAAACATAAAGGGTTCACCTTAATAGAATTATTAATTGTCGTTGCCATCATCGCAATTCTCGCTGCGATAGCCATTCCCAACTTCCTCGCCGCCCAGGTCAGGTCCAAAGTATCCCGTACTAAGGCCGACATGCGGGCCGTTGCCACAGGTATTGAGAGTTATTATGTTGACAGTAATTCATATCCTTTAGTGGAAAACGATATGGGATTTCCCAAAGGCTTATCAACTCCAATAGCTTATATTACCTCGGCAGGAAAAGATCCCTTCGGTAAATCTGCAGGTTACGATATTTATAACCAAGCCAGTAACACTTGGCGCACAACAGAAGATTACTGGTATGCCTCAGAAGAGTATTTTATTCGCTACAATTTTGGTTGGTATGTATATCCAGGAGGCCATCGTTCAGGAAATACTGCTAAATGGGTATTACAATCAAAAGGCCCAGATATGTGTTGGGCTCAGTCAAGTTACCCCGGAACTCTCGAGGTCGATGAGCCGTTTGACTGGCTTTATGATCCTACCAATGGAACCGTCAGCCGTGGCAATATCGTTATTGCAGGTCCATAGTATTTATGTGTAAAAAAAAGAACCTGTCCTTCAACAGGACAGGTTCTTTTTTTAGACACCACGAAAGAGAATTTTCAACAATGAAATCCAAAGGATTCACCTTAATAGAATTATTAATTGTCGTTGCCATCATCGCCATTCTGGCCGCCATTGCCATTCCCAACTTCCTCGCCGCCCAAGTCAGATCCAAAGTATCCCGTACCAAGGCTGATATGAGAACTATTGCCACAGGGATTGAGAGTTATTATGTTGATAATAATGATTACCCCGAAGTTGGGGCTGGTTATAGCTTCCCGATGGGGCTGTCCACTCCAATAGCCTATATTTCTTCTTCCGGAAAAGATCCCTTCGGCAAATCTGCAGCGTATGATGTCTTTAATCTTGCCAGTAATAACTGGTGGACCACAAATGATTATTGGTATGCCACCCAGGAATATGCTCAAAGTCCTTCGCGGAACTTTACCTGGAATGTTTATCCGGCAGGCTATCGTTCTGGGAATGTCTCTAAATGGGTCTTGATGTCCAAGGGTCCGGATATGTGTTGGGCTCAGGCATCCTATCCAGGAACCATGGAAACAAACGAGCCTTATGTCTGGGCTTATGACCCAACCAATGGAACCATCAGCCGTGGCAATATCGTTATTTCTGGTCCATAGAAATCTACAAACTTAAAAGCGAACCCTGTGTAAACTGATTATGCGGGGTTCGTTTTTTTTATCAACACCTAATTCATTATTAATCTTCATAAATCAATAACATAAAGCATTCTTCAGCGGGTTTATTTTACCCCCCTGCCGAGACAGTAATATTTCTGTTCACACGGGTGTCTAATTGTGATAAAGTTGCGGTTGATTGCTAAATACCATAAATGAGAGGAGTTGATATTACATGAAAAAAGGATTTACATTAATTGAGTTATTAATTGTTGTTGCCATCATCGCTATTCTCGCTGCGATAGCCATTCCAAACTTTCTGGCCGCTCAAATTCGAGCAAAAGTATCACGAACCAAATCGGATATGCGCTCCACAGCGGTCGCCATTGAGTCCTATTTCGTTGATAATAATGACTATCCTCTGGTGTCTCATGAAAAGCGTATGATCCAATTGAACGGCGGTTATGACGGTTCTGTCACAGAATGGGAACTGGATACAGGAATCACCACACCGATTGCCTATATCACCAGTCTTGCCAAAGACCCCTTTGGAGAGGTAGCACCTACAGATCCCTATACAGCCTGGGGTGTCACAAATAACTACTGGTATGCAACTAAAAGATACTATGACCGGACTGACATAAAAAGTCAGGCCTGGAGCTGGCTCATCTATCCAAACGGACAAACACAAGGCAATCCTGCCATGTGGGTATTGATTTCCAAAGGCCCTGACCGGCATTTTGCACAAAATACTTACCCCGGAGCCTTGGAAGTTGATATGCCTTATGTATGGGTTTATGACCCATCGAATGGAACCATCAGCCGTGGAAACATCGTTATTTCGGGTCCATAGGCAAACGTCTTTAAACAAAAAAAGCGGTTCTGAAGATTTTTTCTTCAGAACCGCTTTTATTATCATTAACTCATTCAGTGCTATCTTTAATTTCTACCATCCCCGATGTTTTCCGAATCTCAATTTTCGTACTGCCCAATTGGTGACCACTTAATGAAATCTTCCCCCCATCACTGGAACCATTGGGATAGAAGTAAAAAGACTTCGCCTTTATAGTCGGATCATCCTGCTCAGAATTTGTAAAATCCAACTCTCCAAAAGCCATCCCTTCAGGTAAATAATGGAATCTTGCGTATTTGGGAATCTGTTCATCCCGGTATGATTTAAGCATTGAGGCATCTGGGATTATCCGGTAACGGCGTTTATCGGGTTCAAACTCAACCTTTATATCCACTCGGTTTATAATAGCCAGGTTTTGTGCCGTTCGAAGTGTAGTAACAAGAGTAGTCACTCCATCCTTCTCTATGGACTGTAAATAGAAAGCACGGAATGATGGGGCTGCCGCTGTCACCATAATCCCAACGATAACAACGACAATCAGAATTTCCAATAATGTAAAACCGGAACTTGATTTATGATGGGTAGAATTACATGCCATTATCTGACATCCTGACTTATTTGGTCATTGAAAGGTTCAAGGTAAATACCGGCAACAACATACTAATCGCAATAGCTCCAACTATCACACCCATGACCAGAATAATGGCTGGCTCAAATAATGAAGTAACCGTTTTGATGGAACGATCCACTTCGTTCTCATAGGAAACCGCGATTTTGGTTAGTACATTTTCCAGATGCCCTGACTCTTCCCCTACGGCAATCATGTTTACCACAACCGGAGGGAAATAAGCACTGTTTTTTAAGGGATCGGATACTTTTTCACCTTCGCTGATATTGGTTCTGATTTTAGAAATTTCCTCTGCCATAATCTGGTTGTTCATCGTATCGGACGATATCTGCAACGCTTGAAGAATATTCACCCCATTACGCAACAACTCACCAAATGTCCTCGCAAACTGGGCAATTTCGCGTTTTAATATCAAGTCACCAATTAGAGGGATCTTTAATTGCCATAGATGCAACATTCGGCGACCTTCCGTAGTCTTCAGTGTCCTCTGGACGATTATTCCGAAGACAACTAACCCGACTAAAATAAATAACCAGTAGCTCTGGAAGAAACCACTAATGCCGATCAATATCTTGGTGGGTAAGGGTAAATCAGCACCTAGCTCATCAAACATTTTTACAAATCGTGGGATAACATATGTAATCAACAATAAGATGGCCGAGAAACCCACAAACAGCATAACCATTGGATAAGCAAGCGCGGAGAGAATCTTTCCTTTTAATTCATCTTCTTTTTCAAGAAAATCAGCCAACCGGATTAAAACATTCTCCAGCAGGCCTCCTATTTCTCCGGCACGAATCATACTGACAAATAATCTTGAAAACACTCTGGGATGTCTTCCCATGGCTTCTGCTAGTGTACTACCGCCTTGCACATCGCTGCCGACAATCTTCAGAACTTCTTTTAGTCTTGGGTTTTCTGTCTGATTGGTAAGAATCCGGAGAGCACTGGTAAGTGTTAGACCTGATGCCAGAAGATCAGATAATTGTCGGGTAAAACGAGTTACATCCCGGGTCTTTACCCGGCCCCGGACAGTAACGACAGCTTCCTGGCTACCTATCTTTTTTAACAGAGACCGATCCATTTGAGATTCATCATCCGAAATGGATATTGGGAAAAGCCCCATCGTCTGAAGACGAGAAATAAACTGGTCACGGGTCGGTGCATCCATGTTTCCAGTAACCATTTTTCCGTTTTTATCTCGGGCGTTGTAAAAATACTTTGGCATAGTGTTTTAATTCTACTCGTCTATAACTTCTTCTTCCTGGGCAACACGAAGGACTTCATCAACGGTTGTTTTTCCGGCCAGGGCTCGCAGCATACCATCTTGGCGCAAAGTTCTCATCCCCTGTTCAACAGCTTGTTGTTTGATGCGCCCAGCATTAGCTTGCTGCATAATGAGAGTTTTGATCTTTTCATTCAATAGTATGATTTCATAGATTGCTGTACGGCCCTTAAATCCAGTAAACCGACAAGCTTCACATCCCGCGCCTCGATAAAGTTTAATATCACCTTTGGGCCGGTCATTTTCGGGGAGTGCATTCATTATCATTTCGACAGTACCGGGATCGGGTGTATATTCTTTTTTGCAGTTTTCACAAATTAATCGAACCAGACGCTGAGCCACCATTCCTTCTACTGATGAAGAAATTAAGTAGGGCTCAATTCCCATTTCCAAAAGGCGGGTAACAGCTCCTGCAGCATCATTTGTATGGAGTGTAGAGAAAACCAAGTGCCCTGTTAATGCCGTTTGAATAGCAATTTCAGCGGTCTCATGGTCACGAATTTCTCCAACGAGAATGATATTAGGGTCATGCCGTAATATAGCGCGCAGGCATCTGGCAAAGCTCAAATCAATTTTATCCTGGACCTGAATCTGATTTATGCCGTGTAATTCATACTCAATAGGATCTTCAATAGAAATAATCATCTTATCTATGGAGTTGATTTTATTAAGACAGGCATACAAAGTAGTCGTCTTACCTGAACCAGTCGGTCCCGTTACCAGAATAATTCCATGGGGGCGTTTCAACATAACATTGAATTTCTGCAAACCTTCATCAGACAATCCAAGGTGTTCCAGAGACAAAAGCACACTGCTTCTATCCAAGATACGAATGGCGATAGACTCACCATATGCGGTTGGAATCGTAGAAACTCGAAGATCGTAGGCCATTCCGCTCATCCGCAATTCTATACGACCATCCTGAGGTAACCGTCGTTCTGCAATATTCAGGTTGGACATAATCTTGATACGGGATGTAATCGCTGCTTGATATCGCTTAATGGCAGCGGGTACAGGGACTTCGTACAGTAAACCATCAATTCGATACCTTACTCTCAAATCTTTTTCAAAGGGTTCGATATGGATATCCGTCGCCTTACCATCAAAAGCTTCAGCAAATATCTGATTCACAAAAGAAATGATGGAAGCATCTTCAGACATATCTCCTGTCGAAGATATTTCAGTATCTTCACTTCCCACCATTTCCAAACTTCGTATTTTTTCGGCGGTCTGAGTATCTTGAGCATCCATCTGCTGCATAGTGGCAGCACCGATACCATAGTACTTTTTAATGGCATCCTCAATTTCTTCATCAGTAGCCACCACAGGTTCAACATCTTCCCCTACCAGTAATCGGATATCATCCAGAATACTGATATTTAGTGGATCGTTCATAGCAAGATAGAGAACACCCCGGTCTTCTTTGACAGGGATGACATTGTAATGAAGAATATGTTTGGCGGGAATCTTTTGAATAACTTGGGGAGGGATATTGTAATTTTTTAACTTAAGAAATTTTAACCCTAGCTGTTCAGCCAGGGCCATAAGGACTTCTTCCTCAGTAACATACTCCAACTTCACTAAGGCTTCACCAACCCGTGCTCCAGATTGTTTTGCCTGGCGAAGAGCTTCTTCCAATTGGTCCTGTTGAATGAGACCTTTTTCTAATAACATCTCACCCAGTAATTTTTTACCTTTACGAATCATGCATTAACCTGTTTATTTTCAATAAAAATATGACATTCAGGCCTGTAAGCCCAAGTCCTATGAATTATATCACCATATACCCTTACGAGTTGACTTCAACGATCCAACATTTGAACTGATAAGCCTCCAGAACCAGAGGATTACATATTAAACGGTTCCTCTATCATAAAGTACCACTCAAACGCTCACTTAGATTACTATCTGTAACAACATAAATCTAAATCTGCCAAACATTTCACTCTTAAAACGAATTTTGGCACTCATTTAATCAAATAATCAGTGTATTATGAAAGTTTTTTAACAGATTGACGATTTGCTACTTGCGCAGGTCAACCAAATCTTGGTAAAATTAATTCATTGCACCAGTGGGGACGTAGCTCAATTGGGAGAGCGTCAGGCTGGCAGTCTGAAGGTCACGGGTTCGACCCCCGTCGTCTCCACCATTTTTGCCCACTAAAACCCTCGACATTGTCGTGGGTTTCTTTTTTTTATCCAATCACCAATCCCCATGCAACTAATATGGCAAAAAATAGAAATGCCGCCAAGTTGAGAATGATACCCAATTTACTTAGATGCATTTCATTTCTTACAACCCACCCTCCATATATCAGAAAGGTTCCCATCATCCCTATAATGCCCCAAGATACATATATCGGGACGTATCTGACACATCCCAACAATCCATCAAGAGCTGATAAAAGATACCCGTATAACCGAACTGATCCAAGAGCAATATAGTAAAATCCTGGGGTCAAAGAGACAATCCACCAAAATCCTAACAGCATTAAGGCCATGCTTCCCAAGATTATCAGATAATATCTCATATTTAATCTAACCCTTGTTCTTCAATAATATCCCTATTATTTCTTTTTCGATCCATATAACAAAGCATGTTCAGTCCCAACTGATAAAAGGTATAAAATAACTGGATCAAAAGAATAACAAGAAAGTTCATCCAAAAGAGAAACATGGGCACAGAGTTAAATAACGATAATCTCGACATCATTCCTAAGGTGGTTACTAAATTGTCTGGAAATTGTGGTGGAAAAGAAAACACCATCCCGGGAGCCGAAATTAAAATCAAATATCGATATAATCCCAAAGTGGCACCAACCAATAATCCTACTAACAGTACTTTTCCTAAAACTGGAAAATAATGCACTTTGGTCTGGTATGTTATAGGAATAGCTAAATTACCACCATTAGTTTCAATTATTAACAAAACACGGTGCTTGGGACTAACAGGCAATCCTACGGTATTCAAAGTAATCTTCATGACCACATAATTACCCAACAGCTGATCAGGCTCAATACTTAAAGCCTGCTCATCATCCTGTTGAATAAACGATAATCCAGACAAATATCCACGACCACGATTTCTAATAACAATCTCTCGAGTATATGTTTCATTTGTGAAAACCTTACCAAAATCGACAAAATCAGTATTTACCACTAATTCTGGCCATACCAAAACAGGGTCTAATACATGCAGTAGATTTTCCATTTTTTCTTCATCATTTTTAGAAGAACAATTCATGATCTGTTGAAAAGAGTTTAAATTAACCAATCGCCCTGTATATACAAGCCAGACCCGAATCCAGTCTTCGTTCATTAACCGTATACCTTCCTGTGTTGCCTCAGTTGAAACATCAATACTATGGGCCAGCTCCTCAGGAGTACGACAGAATGAATTCAGAAAGGGAAAAGGGTATGCCGAATCAATAAGGCAAAGGAAGGCAAAAAACTCCTGAGCAAACATTTTGGCCACAAAATCTTTCTTTAATTGAGAGATCTTTTCAATTAAATCACTTCGACCCGGGAATGCTATTTGTAACCAGGCCACATACCGACCAGACTTGTAATGCTCACAAATTATATCCATATACTCTGGATTAGATACTCCCAACTCTGTTAAATCTTCTGGCTTCCGTAAAACAATAGACTCATTAACAGAAAAACCCAAAGCTGGATTAATTAAATATCGGAACTGAAATAATCCCAGTTTCTTGTCAGGTTGGTTTTCAATAATATTATGAATACCAGGTAATATGGAATTCACCCATTCCAGAGGTTGAGTCGCCGTCAACCAAGCTTCGAGCAACCCACTGTATAAAATATATGCCAGGCGGGTTTCAGTAATGGCATCTAATTCATGAGCCAGCAAATCATATAAATCCTCAGCATTTTTAATTGTTAAGCCTTCAATCTCCAAAGGGTATGTTGGGTCCAAAATATAGCGCAGCTTAAAAACTCCAACATGATGATTTTCGGCATAAACTTCTTCAAGTGATTGAATTTGTTCCGCCATCCGCGAATCAAAATAGTCAAACACCCAACGATAGATATCTCCTCGGAACAAATGTCTCTCAGCATTAAACCGGTCCAAATTCTGGGCTAATTCCTGAGGTGTGCAGGCCTCAGGAAATCCAGGAAAAGGAACTTCTAATCCTGTAGTAAATTCAGCATGCCATTGTGTTCCTTGAGAAGTTAGAATAGGTTCATTCTGAAGCCACTGCCTAACCTGAATAGCACCCCAGCGATTTTCAGGCCTTACCTGCAATAATCCGTCAATCAATTGATTAAAAGAAGTACTGATCTTATCACCTCGGGGAACTCGCCCCATTAGGTGTGCAGACAATATTGCATTTGGATTATTCACCTCAGCAAATGGAGAAGCTCCCAGCAAAGAATGCAGAAGAGTAATACCCAATGCATAAAAATCTGTTGCTGGACTGACTTCCTCCCGATTCAATAATTCAGGAGCAGCATAATCCAATGTTAAGTTCATATAGGACTGCGTTCGGTGGGAATGATCTTCTGAAAGATATGAACTGATCCCAAAATCACCGATGATTATTTCTTGTTTGTCCTCATCCCGATAATACAAATTCCCAGGTTTAATATCCCTGTGAACAATTCCCTGGTCATGGCAATATTCCAATCCAGATAATATGTCTGGCAATAATTCTCTCAATATAGATTCAGATAAAGGAAGATGCTCAGCCAAAACTCCACCTGAGCAAAATTCCATAACCTCATAAAATCGTCCCTGCCAAATGGAAGCGCTCTTCAGTTCTACCAGATGAGGATGCTTGAGGTTTAGTAATTGATCAATAACTTCCTGTCGGGGTTTCGATGTATTCCTATACAGCTTTACAGCAACTATAGAGCCACTGTCTTCATCACGACATTGATAGACTTCAGCTTCGCCTGTTTTACCACCCAAAGGACCTGACAGGACTGAATAACGGTTATCAATCTTATCACTCGGCTTCAGGACATCCTCTAATGAAGCATCTGGTTTTATTGCATCATCCATCCGCTGGGTGAGACCAGTACCATCAGAAAGTTTATGTGTAATGGGTCCCCGGAATTGATCCTTATCCATCGGACACCTCATTCATCATATAAGGGTTTTATCAGGATAATTGAGATGTTATCTTTACCGCCAGCAACTAAAGCAGCCGTTACGAGCTGTTCGCCTTTTTCCTGAAAGGTAAATTCTTTTTGCAAAATAGCTTCCATCCAATCGTGGCTCACCATCCCATGTAATCCATCCGAACAAACGAGTAAGATGTCTGAAGCATTCCATTCAGGTCCTTTATGTACATCAAGCTTGAAGGATTGAATACCTAGACAATTTGTTAAGACATGACGGCCATCATGGGTTAAAGCTTCCGTGTCAGAAATAAGCCCATTTTTTAAAGCAAAACTAGTCAAGGTATCATCATTTGTCATATGACGCAAAAACTGCTCACGATACCGATAGACTCTACTGTCTCCTGCGTTGTAAAGATAGTAGCCTTTTGGAGTCAAACATACTCCCGACAAAGTACATCCCATACCATGTAAAGAAGGATCATTACTGGCCATATTCATAAGAACATGATTCGCATGATCTGCTGCCTGACTTATTGCCAGGCAACATTCCTTGGCTGAATGGATATTCTTAGTCATTGAATAATAAAAATCTGAAAATTCAGTTAACGCTGTGCGGCTAGCGACTTCCCCACCCTGGGCACCACCAATACCATCGGCAACAGCAAATAAAAGTCCATGTTCTTGATACATTTCATCATATAAAGAGAAATCAACCGTGATAAAACCATCATTTTGCACACAACATCCCAACAAGATATGGTCTTCATTATTTGGCCGGACATTCCCCGTTTCTGAATGTCCATAGATTAAATATTTATTCATCCTTTATCAGTCGGAGGTTCAAGGTAAGCTTCCCAAGTACCAACTGGTCTCCCTGTTTCAAAGGATATGGGGTCCCTAATTTTAAGAGTTCCCCATTAAGTCGGGTTGGATTTGTAAAGTCTTTTCCAAATCGACCTTGATCCAATGCTGTCACTGTCCACTCGCTATTTTGTACATCAAACTGGCAATGTTGACGATGCACATACTTTACAAAAGGCACATCACTAATTTGGATGGAAGCTGTGTTTCCCGGATAGGCCTGTCCAGCAATATCCCCTGGCTTAACCGGAAAAACCTGTTTCATCCCATCTATCTCAAGATATAACACAGCAGGTATCTTGAATTGAATTTTACTATCAGGTTCTGGCATCGTTGGCAAAGCTGCTGGCTGTTCAGAATTATCGACTAATTCTTTGGCAACAGACTCTGGTATGGAATCAATATCCTCCTCACGAACAGTTGGAACCATTCCCAGATATACTTTATCCTGAATACAAACATCAGAATCTTCAGAATTCTTATACCCACAGACCGGACATATTTTTACATATTCCGCCAAATTCAATCCTTCCCAACAAACAATTCTTGATGGATTTTACCACGACCGGAAGAAGAAGGAATCCCTATCAACATATTCCAATGGTCTTTTGTGACACCGAGATTAACAACCCCATGAGGAAGTGTATTTAAACTCTTTATCATATTTTGACCTTTGGCAGACAAAGCATGCACCTTTTGGTTCCCAGATCCTGCCAAAGGATGATTTGATGCAATACCTTCCCGATAAGGCCCATCAATCAAAACATCAATCTCTTTAATAAAATTATGCACCTCATACCGTTTTTGGAGTGTCCGCAGAGTGTACCCACTGTAGACAATAACAGACCAGTTCGGATAGGCTCTTTTAATTAATCGGAGCAAATAGGCTAATGCTTTTGCCTGTAAAAAAGGCTCTCCTCCAGAGATAGTAATTCCCTCCAGTGAACAGGAAAGATTTATGATTTTATCAACCAGATACCGTATATCAATATCCCGTCCAGCATCAAAAGGTTGCATTTCCACACTGATACATCCCTGACATCTTTTCTTACACCCGGTCACCCAAATCGCTAACCGCCGCCCGGGTCCAAGAGCAGTCACAGGATAAGCTATGGAAAAAAGTCGAAGGTTCATACCGGATCAACATGTATATCCAGAGAATATTCTTTAGTATTCGGAGTGCCGCTATCCAGCAACTGCTGAAGGACAAGAGTACTCCCCTTAGCAGGACTGGTATCAAATACAAATCGGTTCAAAGGATTCACCAACACACTGTCAAACACATTTCGAATACCCCGGCCACCATATTGAAGTTCCACCTGACATAATGCGGTTAAACGTTCTTTGACAGGATTCATCACCACAATTTGTAATTGAAGGATGCTCTCCATGCTTGCAGCTAACCGTTGGAGGAATAAATCAATAATTTCCTGGTCCACGGGCGGCCGGATATAGTCAAATACGACAAAGTTATCACCCATTCGATTTAGTATTTCAGGACGACCCAGTTCAAAGATAAAATGTTCCCGGATTGATTCCAGTATTCTGTTCTGAATCTCAGAATAATCCATTTCAGGGTTCACCAGAGGAACTCCGGATTGATTCATGCTGGGTCGGCTGACAGTCCCCAGATTACTGGTAAAAATGATGATGGATTCAGAAAAATAAACAGTTTCTCCTTTTCCATCAGTCAGTCGTCCATCTTCCAGAATCTGAAGAAATTTATCCAGAATATGACGATGAGCTTTTTCAATTTCATCAAACAAAAGAACAGAGAATGGGTTATTTTTAACCAGATTGGTTAATTGTCCCCCTTCCTCATACCCCACATACCCCGGAGGTGCACCTAATAATCTTTGATCAGACTGTTCGGCAGAATACTCACTCATATCAAATCGGATACATCGGTCTTCATCCCCAAATAAAAGGGTCGCCAATGTTTTTGCCATTTCTGTTTTTCCAACACCGGTAGGTCCCGCAAAAAACAAAACACCTTTAGGCCGGTTTTGTTTGGTACTGGAACCAGCAGCCAACCCAATACGGGCACGTTTTATGATGTCCAAGACTCGATGAACAGCCGATTCCTGACCTTTGATTCTCTGATGTATAAAACTGTCCGCCTGTTCTAGCCGTTGTCGATCAATTTTGTCCCATTCACTTTCAATGATTCCATACTTGTACATCTCACAAATATTATTAATTCGTGGATTATGAGTTATTGGGTCTTCAATCGGAATCTTTTCACACATGGAAAGATGAATTAATGATTTCATCTCATACAAAGACAAACCCTCAGTTAGGATTGGAAAAAGTGACAATGTCTCAGGGTTAGGCCCCTCTGGTTTAGCCTGATAAAAATAGGGATAGTTCCGGCGAATAAACCGTTGCCGTTCCAAATAATCAGGCTGATTGATAAAAACAGAACGGCCTCGGGGGTTATTTAAATATAAAAAGGGCGGGATATCGTTCAGTTTATCAACGATTAAAATCAGGACATTACTCCACCGTTGATTTTCCCGAATCACAATCCGGCTTTGCATCATCGCCTTTTGTATCCGTGCCATCAACTGCCGTTCCGGAGTAGATAAATGACTCGAATCAGATACCAGACGTGATGCATAATTGATCACAAAGGCACAAGGGACTGTCGTATTTTCCATACACTTCTTAACCCCATCCATCAATACCAAAGGGTCGTTGGGAAACAGTCTTTTCTGGCTGACTTTCTTGTCCGATTCAGGTTCCTGTAAGGGTTTGTCCTGTGTCCCGGTAACAACAGTTTTCCCCATTGTTAATTTCCGATAGGTATCCCGCATTTCATTCTTTGGGAAATAGATTCCATCAATAGTGTCTCCAATACCTACCATTTCATACCCACAGTCCATCAAGTACCGCTCCAGAAAATGCTCCAGATGGGTACTCTCAGTCCAATACACCTCACCGGAAGGTTTCTCCACAGGATAATTAATCAGGTCATAAATATTCCCATGAATAAATATCAGATTTTTTAATGGTAAAAACCGGGCTAATTCCCGGATCCATCGTGGAGCTTCCTGTCCGGTATGTATCATGTCATTTTCCTCTGTTTCAATTCGGACCTGCGGGCTGCTTCTTCTTCCGCCAGTTCATCTGCTGTTTCTACAATTACAATAGGGATACTTGATTGCGGCACATTTTGTTCCAGGGTTATTTCACAATGGATACCTTCCTCAGCCATCAGGCGGAATAATTCCCTGGCATCCTCACACCATTTATTTTCCTGCCGGCGAAATTTATCCAGAGATTCTGAATCCAGTTCTGATTCCGGTTTATCCCCAGCATGTTTTACCTGGAAACCCATCTGACCCGTGGCATATAAATTAACATCCAGATACTCTCCTCCGGGAATCAGGAATCGAGCCGACATCTTATCACTATTTAATCGGGCCGGGAAATCCGTGTGACAGAAATATCCCAGTTCTGCCAGATGCATTTTAAGAAAATCAGCAACCACCCATTCCTGAGATTCTGCATTCAACCAATCCTGTTGTTTTTGTTTCAGCTGCTCGTAGCTGTCCCGGTATTCCGAAAATTTTGCCCCGGATAAAACAGGTTGATTATTCCAAATCTCAAGATTTTCCCATAAGGAATTCCATTGTTCCCATAAAGGAGTATTCTCCGAAATAGATTTCCATAACAAAACATCTTGCATCAGAAGAACACTCTCATTCATCAATTCCACCTGACGATGTTCCAAGTTTTCCAATTCATCCAGCCAATGCTGGATACTGGTCCCCATCCAGGACCGGAATTGATAAATCTCCTCTGGCATTAATCCATTTTGGGTCTTGGTCTTCTCCACAAGCTGAACTAATCGTTTACTCAATGCCGGTATGGGTGAGGTTGCGGATTCACCATATTTTTCACTCAAGACTTTTAGTTCTTTGTTTAATCCAATCAGGTGGCTGGCCGCTTGTAAATTAAATTCTTTTTTAAGAATAAAATAAGTTGCAACCTGATTCATCCAGCTGGTATCAAGCCCCAGGTTCTCAATTTCCTGTAATCGAACACTAGACATTATCTGCTGAAGTTCCTGCTGCTGTTTTCTGAGGTGATCAATATTTTGGTTTTTATTATTTCGCTCTTTTAACCACTCGGTTTTCAATACGTCCTGTTTTTCCATTTTATCCATGGCGTTCTGGATACTCTCCTTGATTTTGGCATGGAGAGTCATTGAACAACTACTGACCGCTATATTTACCCCTACCATCTCTAAAGCCTTGAAGGCTAAAGTCACCACAATAATTTCACCGCTCATACAATTAGAACTCCTTCATTCAAACCATCGGCTGATGGGCTGAAATTACCATGAGGCAAATAACCTGTCAAGAAATATACCAGCCCCATTGGTTATACGAATAAAACGCTTATTTCTTCCATTATCGCTCTAAAAAGAAAAACCGGTGTCCACAATTTGGACACCGGCGTAAACTTTTTTTTCAATTATGTCTTATTTAGCGTTGGGACAGGTCTTTTTATCCGAACAGGACCCACATCCGGAACTTCCTCCAGATTTATCGGCCTGGGATTTCTGTTTGTATTCACTGGACCGGCCATAATCATTGATGTAAAACCCTGAACCTTTAAAAATAAGCCCGGCTCCACCAGAAATAAGCCGTTCTACTTTCCCGTTACAGTCCGGACATTTCTTTACGGGTTCATCAGATATAGATTGAAATACATCAAAGGTTTTGTCACATTTGGCACAGTAATATTCGTAGGTTGGCATGTTTATTTACACCTCACTTAGTCTTTATATTCTACCACTTTTCCTTTTTAAGTGATTTCCTGTTGATATGTAATGCAAACGCCATGCCATATTTCCGGGACTTTTTATCCGATAGGTTCTGACTCAATAGAGATTTTAAACTTAACAAAGAGGCAATAAATAAGGGATGGTGACCGAAGCCACCATCCCCTATGAGGTAGTACATTATCAACCGGTTACCGGTTTAGTACATATCGGGACCGTAACCGCCCGGGCCGCCGGCTGGCATAGCCGGTTTTTCTTTTTCCGGAACATCAGTGACCAAACATTCAGTGGTCAGTAACAGACCGGAGATAGAAGCGGCATTCTGCAGAGCAGAACGGGACACTTTGGTCGGATCAATGACACCGGCTTCAACCATGTCTTCATAGACATTGGTGGCCACATTGAAACCGATATTACCAGTTTCAGACATAACTTTCTGGACGATAACGGAACCTTCCAGACCGGCATTGGCAGCCAGCTGACGGAGAGGTTCTTCGACGGCACGACGGATAATCTCGGAACCGACTTTTTCATCGCCTTTAACTTTCAGTTTGTCGAGAGCACTGAGTGCACGAATCAGGGCAACTCCACCACCCGGGACGATACCTTCTTCCACGGCCGCACGAACGGCATGGAGAGCATCTTCAACACGGGCTTTCTTTTCTTTCATTTCGGATTCAGTGGCAGCACCCACATTCACAACAGCCACGCCACCGGCCAGTTTGGCCAGACGTTCCTGGAGTTTTTCACGATCGTAATCAGATTTGGTTTCAGTAATCTGGGCACGGATGACAGCAATGCGGCCTTCGATATCAGCCTTCTTGCCTGCACCCTGAACGATGGTGGTGTTATCTTTATCAACTTTGACTTGTTTTGCACGGCCGAGCTGTTCGAGGGTCACGGCTTCGAGTTTCATGCCGAGATCTTCAGAGATATATTGGCCACCGGTCAGGATAGCGATATCTTCGAGCATGGCTTTCCGGCGATCACCAAAACCAGGGGCTTTCACAGCGGCAACATTGAGGGTACCACGAATCTTGTTGACGACGAGAGTGGCCAGAGCTTCACCTTCCACTTCCTCAGCAATAATGAGGAGAGGACGACCACGCTGGGCAACTTTTTCGAGAACCGGGAGCAGATCTTTCATCGCAGAGATCTTTTTCTCATAAATCAGGATGTAAGCATCTTCAAACTGAACTTCCATCCGTTCGGCATTGGTGACGAAGTACGGAGACATATAACCGCGGTCAAACTGCATACCTTCGACCACTTCCATGCTGGTTTCACGGCTCTTGGCTTCTTCAATGGTGATGACGCCATCTTTACCAACTTTTTCCATGGCATTGGCAATCAGTTCACCAATTTCGGAATCATTGTTAGCGGAGATAGAGGCAACCTGAGTGATTTCTTTTTTGCCTTTGGTCTGGATGGAGATTTTGTGGAGTTCTTCCACGATGGCATCCACGGCTTTGTCGATACCGCGTTTGAGGGCCATTGGATTGGCACCGGCGGTAACATTTTTCATACCTTCACGATAGATGGCCTGAGCCAGAATGGTGGCGGTAGTAGTACCATCACCAGCGGTATCAGAAGTCTTGGAAGCAACTTCCTTAACCATCTGGGCACCCATATCTTCAAAGGGGTCTTCTAATTCAATTTCTTTAGCAACAGTCACACCGTCTTTGGTAACAGTCGGGGAACCGAATTTTTTGTCGAGAACGACAACACGGCCCTTGGGGCCTAATGTAGTTTTGACAGCGTTAGCCAGTTTATCAACGCCCCGCAGTAATGCGCGGCGTGCTTCATCGCTATAAAGCAGTTGTTTGGCAGCCATAATCTTTATTTTCCTCCTAAATTATTTCTTTGTTCTGTGTTTAGATAGAATTACTCGATGATGCCGAGGATTTCTTCTTCACGCATAATGAGCATTTCAGCATCGCCCATTTTGACTTCGTTGCCGGAATATTTACCGAACAAAATTTTGTCACCCTTCTTAACTTCCATCGGGATGAGTTTGCCGCTTTCGTCATGACGGCCTGCGCCAACAGCTTCAACGATGCCCTGCTGTGGTTTTTCTTTTGCGGTATCGGGAATAATGATTCCGCCTTTGCTCTTTTCTTCCTCCTGGACTCGTTTCACCAGGATACGGTCTCCTAACGGTCTGATTTTCATACCTTTTGGGACTCCTTTCTGTGTTTATGTTCGTTTAGAATTTTGTATTGACATTCCAGGGGGTTGCCCCGCTTGAGTGCCTTATAAAAAGAACAGATTAACTTCCTCAGCCGATACTCCAACCTGGCCAATTCATCAACCGGAGATATATAAATGCAATCAGTGTGCCGAAATCCGAATCACTCTGACAAACTACGCCTAACTCTTTTATTTTCAATGATTATTTATTTTTTATTTTTTTCTTTACTTGCAATTGTCTCTTTCATGTTTGCCATTATGACAAAATGACAGGGTCATTTTCGCCATTTTGACTAACACGACCGGATTCTAATCCACAACTGACAAGTGAATCACTCGGGACTGATAATCACCCTGGACCTTGAGGTCAAATCCCACATACATCAGATAATCGCCGGATTTCACAAGTTCATTCCCATCGACAGTCAATTTATACCGTTTCTCGGGATTAAGACCTTTAAGATTCAGATGGAAAACCGTCTTTAACAGACTGTTCCCCAGGAGATAAAAGAACACCACCGATTCTTTCTGGTCTTTGACATATTGGAGGGCCTGGAATCCATCCCCTTTTCGGAGAGAGTTCAAACGGTACAAATCACCTTCCTGAATAATGTGACGGATTGATTTATACAAAGTCACCTGTTCTTTGGCAAGAGCCCGCATTTCCGGAGTCCAATGGGGAAGATTTCCACCAATACCCAGAGAACCGGACATGGGGACATTAATCCGGAATTCCAGAGGAATGACTTTCTTACTGACATAATAGGGTGAATCTGTCACCCAGGCACGCATGGCTTTAGCCGGATAAATGAGGCTGAATCCTTCCTGAATTAATATCCGGTCAGGTGCTTCCGTATTATCACTGGTCCAGACCTGGTCAAAATGACTCAAGGATCCCCAGTCAACCCGGCCGCCGCCGGAGGCACAGGCTTCAATACTGACAGCAGGATGTTGTTGACGGAGACGGTCACAAAGATTTATAACTGCCAGGGAGTATCGGTGCCAGACAGATTTCCGGTCATCGGACTCCAGATTATCAGCTCCTGGTTCAGAAATGGGGCGGTTCATATCCCACTTCACAAAATCAATATTGTTTTGGCTCAGTAAATCATTGAGGACAGAGAACAGATATTCCTGAACCTCAGGACGGGTCATATTCAAAACCAGTTGTTTCCGTGACGGAGTGCGTTCCCGGGTGGAGAAATGAAAACACCAGTCGGGATGGTTTCGGTATAAATCACTGTCTGGATTGACCATCTCTGGTTCAATCCAGATACCAAACTCCATACCCAGAGATCTCACTTTATTGATCAGGGGTGTCAATCCGTCAGGGAACTTCTGTTTATTGATGAACCAGTCTCCCAACCCTGCTTTATCGGTGTTGCGGGCCCCAAACCATCCATCATCAATGACGAATTGTTCAACACCCATCTCAGCAGCCATTTCGGCCAGTTTCATCTGGGATTCACAATCGATGTCGAAGGCGGTTGCTTCCCATGAGTTATAAAGGACAGGACGGATCTTATCCCGGAATCCAGCAGGCAGGATGTTGGTTCGGGCAAACCGGTGAAGGGTTCGGGACATCTCACCAAATCCCCCGGTCGTATATCCTGCAAATACGGAAGGAGTCTGAAAAATCTCTCCGCCTTTAAGTTTCCAGGAAAAATCGAAGTTATTGATACCGGCTTGAATTCGAGTCGTGTGGTAGGGAGTGGCTTCTACAGTAATCCGGAAATTCCCAGAATAGGCAAGCACACCAAACCAGACTTCACCCTGATCATCATCTGCCGATTTATCCATGACAAAATAAGGACTATGGTTATGGCCTGTCGTTCCCCGGCGGCTTTCCAGTATCTTTTTCCCGGGCAGCATGGGTTCACGGAAGGTCTGTTGTTCAACACCCCAGTGGCCGCTGACATTCGTCAAATGGTATCCCGTCCCGGGAAGATTAAATTCACCGGACTGGACATTCTCCAGGAGAATGGGATCGGTACCGGTATTTGCGAGAACCACCCACCGTTCAATCAAATCAGATTCCGGCCAGGCACGGTAATGAAGATCCACCTTCAAGGGATAACAGGCATCCTTCATTCGGATGACCAGATGGTCACCTTCCACAGAATAGCCATCATATTTCAAGACAACATCACGAACCCCATCACTGAAGGAGGCTTTCAATGAGGACTCTTTGAACCGGAGACCGCCCCAGGGAGTATATTCTTCCCAGGTCTGGTCCACAGGCAAGTCATTCGAAGAAATCTCCGGAACAGGATGGATGATAAACTCTTCCGGATCATTTAACTTTTTCCCCCAATACAGATGTCTCAATAACCCTGTAACATCCAAGGTAAAGACATAGGACATCCCGCAGGTGTCCACTGAAAAAATCTGTTTCCCTTCCGATACGCGTATAGCCATTCCTTATCACCTCAATAATATTAAATAAAACCGCAAATAATCATCATATCTGATTAAGGGCTGGATAGGGAAATGAGAAACAGATTACCGTAATAAATGGTAAGTAATATTTTCAGGGAAAGAAGAACTTAAGGGAACAGAGAATACCTCATGAAAAGTTGTTTCTTTTATCCAGGGGGATTCCTCTAATAAATGATTAAAGGCATCCTCAGGACTTACCCCCGAAGCATACCCCAATACCTGAGTGTTCTCAACCCTGTTCTCATCATCGTCCAAGGTGCCATCTATCACCGGCTGATAGGTAAACCCTTCATTGGTCAGAAATATGTAATGGTTTATTTCCATAATTTCTTATATATGCCACGGTCAACAAATTTAATCAGACCCAAATCTCTCAACTCTTGCAATTGCTGTCTAATTTTCGCATCAATATTATTATTGCCTGGATACTTCGTACCAAGAACAGTACTGAACTGTTTAAAATCTGTTGTTGTAAAAACTGGTTTTTCAAAATCATTTAATACATCAAACAGGGATTTCTTCCAGCCAGTGAGTTTCCTAGAAATCACCAAAACATCATCTTCAAATACATCTTCAGTATCTACATAATCAAGAACGAGTCGAGGTATTTTTACTTCTTCGGGTTTTGGAATAGATTGAATAATATCCGATATTTTGGAAATATGTTTACTCGTAATTCTTCCGGAAGATTCATCAGTACATAGTGATTTAAAATCACTGCAAGCTTGTCCTACGATAGAGGCATCGCTTATCAATAAACCATATTCATAATTTCGTTTCATCCCTGAGGGTGTCAGATTGGCAGAGGTAATGACTAGCCGTTGCTTATCAAAAATATAAAACTTTGCATGTAACCGTTGGAAATTATATAAGGGGTCTCGTTGTTCAATGATTTGTGTGAGGGCCTCAATATCTGTTGATTTCTTACAGATACTTTTTAAGTTTATATTAGTAACAACTGATATACGGACACCATCTTTTTTGTTTTGGTATAAATCCGAAACAATTTCTTTCTTAATAAATGGAGAACATATCTGGATGGAGTGATTTGATTGAGTCACCATCTCCATAAAAATGTTATACATTGGTTTATTAAGAACCTGCATATTTACCCTCATTCTCTTCTGCAATATCTTCGTCTCAAGAATACACCAATCACTTACTTTTGTTAATTCTATAAATGGAGAATGACATATTAGGTCATCCCTGACAGAATTCTTAATAAACAATTACACTCCCCACAAGATGTTTGATTTTCAGTCAAAATAATGAAAGTAAATCACCCGTCAGAATTCATCCTCGATGTTGAATATAATAATCCGGATATGCCATGATCCTAAAATCTTCCAGCCGGGTAAATCCGTTTAACATCAATGTTTGTACCCGTTCTGTGGCTTCAGGAATGGCTTTTGTGATGATATGGTCAACATCAAAGTCATCAAAGAAATGTTCATTTGAAATTTGCAATAATTGACTAATATCACTCTGAGTTTCATAGTCTGGAAACAAATCTATACGAAGAACCCCTACTGGATTGTATTCTGAATCATCACCAAACCGGGCGAACATCTCAATAGTTCCGATCACCTTTGACAGTTTCTTGTTGACAATAGAAAACCGGATAAATCCTCGACTTTTATATGCCTCAATCCAACTTTGGATACAATTCTCCATACTCTCCAAGGTGTGATACTCAAATCCAAAACAACAATTATCACTGTTAAAAAACTGTTGCGCCTGGGGATTGGAATAACATTCAAGTAAGTCTACCACATCACCTTCATTTACAAGTCGAAGTATAAACTTTTCTGTTTCATACACTGGACATTTATTGTAAGGATCAATCTGGGGCATTTAATTCCTCTAGTTTAAGATGGGGTTAATTATATATCATTGATTTCAAACTGTTTCTTACCTTGTTTAACTATCCCGGGTTGAACTGACGAAGGAGCACTGGAGGACCACTGGAAAATCATGAGGCAGTGTTTGCATATTGACTAAGGGCTGTATAAAGGCTTATTAAATATGCTTATGATTTCATGCGATGAATAGATCAAGGACTAACCACCCCCCGGCAAGCCGGACCCCTCCTTGAAAAGGCGGGGAGTTTCAGGACCGCTTAGAATGGCATGAACACTATGAGGGTATAAATTGATTAATTCGCGGAACACCTTCATGTCATTCCTGCATGGGCTTAGCAGGAATCCAGAAGACCTGTTTCAATCAAATCTTCCCTATCAGAAACAACGAGGCAGGAACTAACTACCCGAAAAAATTAAGGAGCTTCAGACATATTGAGAATAAACTCAAGTATCCGGACCGGATACAGTGCTGGCTTTTCAAACTCCCCGACTTTTCAAGGAGGGGGGACCCTGTAATGGTGAGGTGGTGAGTCCCGGACCTGTAATGTCTCCCCTCCATCCCTACCCTCAAAACGAAACATCCACGGAGCTGCTCGGACCAACTCCGTGGATGCAACGATAACATTGAATGATTTATTACGCTTCAAATAATGCCACAACCTTCTTTAATTCATCGGGAATCTGAATACTCTGAGGACAATGAGTCATACAAACACCACATTCCGTACAATTAGATATGGGTGCCGATATCTTCTGGAGTATCCCGTAATACTGTTTCGCCGTAGGATTCCCATCAAATATCCAGTGGTTATTATAAGCCTCAAAATTCCCCGGAATATTAATTCCCGAAGGACAGGGCATACAATAAGAACACGCCGTACAATTCACTTTCATCCGTTGTTCCAGGAATTTCTTCACATCCTTGATATAACCCAGTTCCATCTCGGTTAATGAATTTGGACGCGCATTATCCGCCACTTTAATATTTTCCATCGCCTGTTCAATCGTCGTCATTCCACTTAATACCACCGACACTTCCGGATGGTCCCACACCCAGCGGAGTCCCCATTCCGCCGGACTCTTTAACGCATCCGCCTGTTTCAGGATGGACTGTGCTCCCTCTGGAAGATCTGCCAGGTTCCCTCCCCGTAACGGTTCCATGACGACAATACCCAGTCCCCTGTCGGCTGCATATTTCATCCCCTCCGTACCTGCCTGGAAGGTTTCATCCAGATAGTTATATTGGATCTGACAGAAGGACCAGTCATAATAATCTACAATTTCTTTGAATAAATCGAGCTTGTCGTGGAATGAAAATCCTGCATACTTGATTCGTCCGTCACTGAGTGCCTTATCCATAAAATCCCGGACATCCGCCTTCTTCACACCCTCCCAGAAGGGACGGTTCAGGGAATGGATCAGATAAAAATCAATAGAATCTACCTCAAGCCGTTTCAACTGTTCATCCAAAAGCCGGTCCATGTCGTCCCTTTTCTGAACCAGCCAGCTCGGTAGTTTTGTAGCCACTTTCACTTTTTCCCGGTATCCATCTTTTAATGCCTTGGCCACCAGTAATTCACTTTGCCCCGGTTGGGTGAATCCAGTCCCGTGATAGGGGTAGGCAGTATCCACATAATTCACACCCAAATCAATGGCCTGCCTCATCATGTCGATGGCTTTCCCCTCATCAATATTTGTAGGATTCGTCCCAATAATCGGTAACCGCATCGTCCCAAATCCTAAAATGGATACATCCTCATTCGTTTTTCCTAGTTTTCGGTATAACATCTGATTCCTCCAGACTTAATCGTCATCGTTATCTTTCTTCTCTTTATTTGAAGCGGAATGAATGTTCACTCCACATTTATCACAAAAAAATAGCCGCCTATTTTTTCACCGCATCCCATACAGCCTGTAACCCTTTATCCAAATCTTCGACACTGAGTTTATCCTTCCCGAATAAGGAAAGTTTCACCAGTGATAAAGTCGATCCGAACACCAGAGAACAAATCATTTCCAAAGGTAAATCTTTCATCAACCCATCTTCTTTTGCCTTTTTAAACAGGGCTTTCGCCGGTTCAAAAGACCGTAATCCTTCTTCATGGGAGTCTGTGGTAATCAAGGGTGAGTTGGCATATTGTTCAATAAACAATAATACTTTGGGGTTCTGAGTGAAATAATCGACCATGTTACGGGTGAAGGTCATGAAGGTTTCATCAGCCGGTTTATCCTCAGAATAATCTTTGAAAAGATAGTGAGCCATTCTGGATTTCACATCGACATACAAGGCATTGATCAGTTCATCCTTGCTGGCAAAATAACGGTAAATTGTCCCCACTCCGATATTTGCCCTCTCCGCAATCTGAGACATGGGAGTTCCCTGGAACCCCTGTTCCGATATCAATTCCAAAGTGGCCTGTAACGCCGCCGCCCGTTTGTCCTGTCGATTCTCAGTCAATTAATTCTCCAGACTTCATATAAACAAAAACCCTACAGGAATGAATGTTCATTCCTGTAGGGTTATTTTACACAATTTACTGGCAAGTTACCACTTTCAGAGGCATTAAATCTGTTTAAAGGCCTTTTCCACAGCCTTCAAAGTTTTATTTAACTCTTTACGGCCGTGTGCCGTAGAAATAAAACCACATTCAAACTGAGACGGAGCCAGATAAACCCCGCCTTCCAACATGAGATGGAAGAATTTGGCATATTTCTCAGTATCAGACTTTTTGGCACTCGCATAATCCGTCACTGGACCCGGGTTAAAAAACAGGGTAAACATGGACCCGACCCGATTAAGGGTAACAGACTGGTTATATTTTGCCGCCAGCTCCTTAATTCCCATCTCAAGATATTGGGCCTTTTCTTCCAGAGTCTTATAGGTCTTGGGTTGATGGACTAAGCGTAACATGGCCTGGCCAGCCGCCACAGAGACAGGATTTCCACTCAAGGTTCCCGCCTGATACACAGGACCCAGGGGAGATACCTTTTCCATGATTTCCTTTTTCCCGCCATACGCCGCCAGCGGCATTCCGCCTCCGACAATCTTCGCCAGAGTCGTTAAATCGGGAGTCACTCCATATCGTTGTTGAGCGCCCCCCAATGCCACCCGAAACCCGGTCATGACTTCATCAAATATCAGGACAATTCCATCCTGAGTACAAATCTCCCGGACTTTCTGGAGATACCCTTCAGAGGGAGGAACACATCCCATATTTCCGGCTACGGGTTCGATAATCACCGCGGCAATTTTCCCTGGGTACTTCTTCACCGTGTCTTCCAGGGCCTGGATGTTGTTATAGGGAATAGACAGAGTATTCCGGGCAAAATCCTCCGGCACACCGGCTGAATCCGGATGCCCCAGAGTCAAAGCTCCCGACCCTGCCTGTACCAGCAGAGAATCTCCATGTCCGTGATAACACCCGTCAAATTTCAGAATAATATTCCTGCCCGTATAACCCCGAGCCAGACGAAGCGCACTCATAGTGGCTTCTGTCCCCGAAGTTACCAGACGAACCAGTTCCATGGACGGCACCAGTTTTCTAATGAATCGGGCCAGGTGAATCTCACCCTCAGTTGGAATACCAAAACTGGTCCCTTTAATCGCCGCAGTTTTGATGGCCTTCACAATTTTAGGATGACTGTGTCCGTAAATCAGGGGACCCCAGGACATGACATAATCAATCAGTTCATTCCCGTCAGCATCATAGATACGAGCTCCCTTACCACACCGGACAAAAAAGGGATCTCCTCCAACCCCCCGAAAGGCACGGACAGGACTGTTGACACCCCCGACCAGAACTTCCCGGGCGGTCTTGAATAACTGACTGGAATTTTTCATTTTCATGGGCATGATATGACTCCCTTAATAATTCATTCAATGTAAAACCTCTTGTTTATCTTAACCCAATGATATAATTCGGTGAGGAGTAATCACTTCATGGGCCATTACGAATATTTTGAACATACTGCAGATTTAGGCATTATCAGCGAAGGATCCACCTACCCGGAAACAGTAGAATATGCCGCCCGTGCTTTGTTTAATCAAATCTGTTCCTCCGAAAAAATGTCCTGTACCCAGACGATTCATCTCAAAGTCCAGTCAGACACTCCCGAGGATCGCGCCGTTCAATTCCTGAATCAGTTATTACTTCAGTTTGTTATCAGTGGATTTGTCCCGATAAAATACAACCTCCGGGAATCGGAGGCTGATAATTTAGATGCTGTATTGGAAGGGGATACTTTTGATCCCGATCGGGATGAGTCTTACCAGGAAATCAAAGCCGTCACTTACCACCAGTTACGGCTCGACACCACCCCCACCGGTTACAGGTTACAACTGGTCGCTGACCTCTAAGAACTCAATATCGAATCACATCTTTCCCCGGATAAATTCTATTTCCTTACAGAACTGATCCCAGTGATGTTCCGATATTACGATTTGACTGGAGTGTCCTCCAGAAGAAGAATTGAGGATTTCCTTGATGACCATTTGCCGAGTCCCATCAATCCCTTTCAGGAGTTCAAAATGATAGGTTCGTGTTCCTGCCTGTAATTGCCGCTTGAAAGTCGCTAGATGTTGCGTCATCATGATAGACCTCCTGCGGATACATAATGAATATCTGGTAACTTATCCTTCTGACCTCATCCTAGGACTCAACAAGTCCCCCCGTCAATTAATTTTGGCAGGAGCCCCACATCTGGGTAATCTGTAAATCACTCCATTAATCCCTGTTCCCAAATTTCGGATAAATCATGCCCACTCCGACGACACAGGCACTGCAAAGTAATCCAGGGAATAAAGGATCCAGGGAACTGGATGTCAGGAATTTCCAACCTACGGTAATGACTGTTCCGGCGACAATGGCACCTATCGCCCACCGGGGAGAAAGGTGTCCGGGATACAAAACTGCCAGTGAAAAAGGAATACAGATTCCTGCCCCCCGTAACCCCATGGACAGGTAATTCCATTGAAGAACTTGTGATTTCAAATTCACAAAAGAAAAGAGGGCCGCCCCGATGGTAACCAGTAAAACGACACCCCGATTGATCATCAAGAGTGATTTACTGTCCCTGCACCCGAAAATATCCGTTACTAAATCATGAGACACCATAGTACCGATTCCTAAGGCTAAACCTGCCGCTGACCCAACACAGGATAATAATAATCCTCCGATAGCGATTCCGCCCAGCCAGTCAGGAAGGTAATGGATAAAGAATAACGGAAGGGCATCAATCGGAGCTATTCCCGGTTCTTTCACATACATGAATAATCCCACCAAAACAACCAATAATCCCACCGGGATAGTCATGATAGTTGCTATTAAAGCCCCGTTGCGAGCTGTATTAACATCCTTTGCGGCATACAAGGCCTGAATATAGGTCTGTGTTGAAAGCATCCCCACAATCAAAGAAAGTAAACTCCCGGCATCCACCCAAAACCCTCTTCCCATCATACTGAACCAGGGATAAGCCGGGAAAGTAGTATGGAGTCCCTTTAACCCACCCAGACCATGAAAAGCAAGCAAACTACCCACTAATAATGTCAGGTAAATAATGGCTATTTTCACAACTCCGATGATTCCCGTTCCCCAGACTCCCCCAAAAAACACATAAGATACTGTGATTAATACGGTGATAATGGAGGATACTGCCGGAGAAAGGTTGAACACCGTCGAGAGTAAATGAACAGCTGACAGGGTACTGGCGACCACACTGAAAAATATTCCCAGGGAAGCGGAAATACTGCTGAAAGGTCCTGCCGCTTTTCCATAATGTAATACCAGATATTGCGGAACGGTATCCAGTTTAGATTTCCGGAGGGGTTTGGCATAGAAGAAGACCATCAATAAACATCCCAGTCCCATCCCCAGAGTAAACCACCAGGCAGATAATCCGATAGAATATGCCAGCTGAGCCGTTCCAATCGTGGAAGCGCCTCCAATCGTCGTGCCAGCAATTGTACCGGCCACCATGGACGCACTGGAAGACCGGCCACCGACACAAAAATCCTCAGCCGATTTTACTTTTCGAGAAGCGTAGATTCCCAAGATGACAATTGAGATTAAGGTAAGGACCAAACTGACCAGATGAATGATTGTAATATGCATTACTATTTTTCCGGGTTTAATTAAATTGAAACATGAAGTCTGTTTTCAAACAGCAGAACTGCGGCTGCCTTTTTACCAGTAAAATAATGCGGTAGTGAAGATACCTATTATCTCACGAAATAAAATAAACATAAAAAAAGAGGGCTTTCACAACTCGTGAAAACCCTCTGTTGAGTCATATTCATTGATTGTTTATTCAACCCAGGATTTCATCCAATCCTGATATTTGACTGGGTTAAACTCCACAATTCGGTAAGTAGCTATCGTATGTTTGTTGTAGGGATCTTCGGCTATCATCGCCTCTATTTGTTGCAGGGATTCCGCTTTTGCCACCAGTATCCCACCCACTTTGGGGTTTTGAGGTCCGGACATCAGTAACATTCCCTTGTCATAATATCCCTGTAGAAATAACCGGTGTTCCGGTACGACAGGTTCAATCTTCTCCCAGGGTTCGGTGTAATTAATTTCAATAATAAAATGTTTCATTCTATTTCTCCCATGTTTTATTTTCTATTGAGCATAATGCGCCAGGGAACGGACAATTTTCCCCTGGTCATTCAATTCCACAACTTCAACAGAAAGGATTCCTGAAGTATTCTTATAAACAATGGCCATACTATTCACACCCACCACGACCTGTTCCAAGGTAAATTTCAGGTCAGGGATTAACGACAACCCTTTAGAAAAATAATTCTTTAATGACGCTTTGTCCCGGAGAGTGCCATCCGTTATCCCCAGTACCTTTTGGATAAAGGGAGAAGTAAAAACAATATCCTCCGAATAATGATCCATGATCCGGTCTAAATCATGGGCGTTCCAGGCATTGATCCACTCGTTTGCAAACTCTTTTGCTTCCATCATCCCAAAGTCTCCTAAATTAAATGTAAATTAGTTTTTAATTTTAGCAAACATGGATTCGATATACCGGGACTGTAATTGCCGGCTGGCCTTTAGCCGCAGTGAGGGTGTCAGTTTCAAAAGCGCTCCCAGGATATTCCCCATCACACGATGACTGACCAATGCGGGAGTATCAAATATCAGATGTTGAAGTTTTCCCCGTTCCAGAGCCATCAGAACGATTCGATAGGCCGAATTAACCGGAGTCATGACCCGGAGTTTCCGCGGAACCAGTTTAAGAGATTTCCGGGGACAGGATTTCACACAGACTCCACACCCCAGACATGTTGACCCATCTAAAACAGCTTTTTTCCGGCCCTGTTCAGAGTTGACCAGAGACAGAGCCTCCACAGGACAAGCCCTGACACAGGCCCCACATCCGGTACAGGCTGAATCCTCCACAGATAATATAAAGTTTGTCGTATGGATGGGGTTTAATGAACCAAACTTTTTCACAGCATGGAGCGCCTCACAACAACATCCACAACAATGACAGATAAAACTGATATTTTCCTGAGCATTTTCACCAAACTGAACCAATCCCTTATCCCGGGCCAGTTGAAGTAAATCAAGGGCTTCCATGTTATCTACCCGCCGGGCATGCCCATGCCGAATCAAAGAATCTGCGGTACTGTTCAAGGTCATACAGATATCCATCGGAGCATCACAGGCAGTCCCCAGATGCTGTTTCTTATGGCGGCAATAACACATCCCTACCCCAACATGAGAAGCTGTTTTAATAAGATGACTGGACCTCTCATAATCAAGAACCAACAAGTTATCATTTTCCGGCAACGCATCTTCATTGACATAGGTCCGGCCTAATTGCATTTCACCGCCCGCAAACAATCCTTTTAAGAAGTCATCCTGACGAGTGATGTATTCATCATAAAGTTCACTCAGGTATTTCTGGTCAATGTCACCTCGTATCCTCATCAGCGAAAACTCAAAAAATCCCGCCATCGGAGGCGGTAATACATATCGGGTTTCCTGTCCTTCTTTGGGAAGGTCCAGAATCAAGGCTCGATCCGCCAGTGAATCCAAAATCTTCAAGGTTACATTTTCATCTAATTTCCATAACTGACTGGCTTGTTTGACCGTGAAAGGTTTTATCGGTAAGAGAGAGACCAGACCCGCCTCTTTTTCAGACATGAGGAGAGCCAGTATTTTGTGAAGTAAATCAGAAGGAGCTGCTCCCAGTGGAAATCGGTTTATTCGTTCTTCAAGGGACTGGTAAGTAGATTTTAGAGTTTTATGAGCCATGCAATATTATCCAGACCATTTAGTATCTATTGTCTGTAGTATAACATTGCGGATGATTCACTTTACGGTCAGATAACGTCTGTTATTACCCAAAGAATCGAGATAATGCCGCTATAATCGGTGCAGCAGGGTCTTCTCCCAAGATAAAGAAGTAAGCCATCCCACCCAAAAACCCATGGAGAACAGATAAGACCCAGAAATTCGGATACCGGTCATATAACACGGTAGCAAACAATCCTAACAGGAAAACCAGGCCCATCAATGGATAATTCGGGAAATGAGAGATACTGAACAGACAGGCAACGAATAAGATTCGGACACCTGTATATAATCCAACAGTTCTTAAGTTCCGGTTAGCAAACACCTGAAGCGCGAATTGTTGAGCCAGTCCCCATAGAGGATACAGGGAAAAGATAACCATGAGTGAAAGGAAAGGATACCGGTATCCCTTAATCACATAACCATATCCACCCAACAGACACCCGGCAATAACCGCAAACCCCAGCGACCACAATGCAGCAGGCTTGATATTGTCCAGACGAAATCCCCATTGTTTCCAAAGAGTCCGGTCCTTTTTTGTCCGATAAGTGACATACCCTACCCAGGCCACAACCGCCATCATATTGTAAATATAATCCGGGCCGTACAATCGGGGCCCCGAATAATTCAGGTAAATACTGATTTGTTCAATCACTATATGAAAAAAACCGGTCAAAACTAAACCGGTTAATTCCCAGTACGATCTTTGTTTTTCAGACATTTGTATGCTTTCAATCAATCCAACACCCCGGCAATCCTGTCAGGGATGGATATTAGATATTTTTGATTTTTCCTAATTGTACATAACTAACTGTAAACAGAATCCCAAAGATGAAATCATAAACCGCAAACGGTTTCCACATCCCCGGGATCCCACTGGTCACCCAGTAATAAAATACACAGCCACAATAGGCGGCTTTCAACATAATCCCGTAAGGTATCAGATTCCGGTTCTTTACGGGTTCCCGTGCAATTTGAAAAAACATCACACTGAAGATGAATAACATCAGACCCGGAAAAAGGATGTATCCCCAGTGGTTCGGAGGTGTCACCTGATAAAACCGAAATAAGGCAGGACCGAACAATATAAACATCAATGCCAAGACCCCGTCATAAACAGCACTCAGTCCAAATAAAAGTCTGTGTACAAACATTAATGTGTCCTTTGGTGATGTTCCTTTAAATATTTCTTAAAAGTATCCCGGCGCCATTTCGTAAAGTCATCTGAATATATCTTAACAGCCAAATCCCTGAATCCATTCTGAAGTTCTTCTACGGACATCTGAGCGGGTTTATAATTCACATCAAACAGGGTACACTTTGCCCAGTTCTCCGGCTCCAATAATCGGTCTTCCTTTAACAATCGGGCATAAAGAGGCGTCCCCGGGAAAGGAGTCATATAAGTAATCTGCACCTCATACAACTCCGTTTCTTTCACAAATTCAAAGACCTTATCAAAGATATCCGTCTTGTGCCCATCCAAGCCTAAAATAAAACAGCCGTTCACAGTAATGCCATGGGATTGGATATTTCGGATCGCCTGTTTGTAATCATCAAATCGTTTATATTTCCAGTTATTATGGAGTTCAACACCCATCAGTGCCGATTGTACGGGACTTTCCAGTCCTATCAAAACCTGGGCACATCCAGACTCTCGCATTTGTTCCAGTAATTCATCATCTTCACTAATAGATAAATCCGTTTCCGCAAACCAACGGATCTTCTTTTTCCCCAGTTCTGCTAACAGCTCACGCCAATACGCCTTATTGACCATGGCATTATCATCTGCAAATTCCAGGAAGGGATGAGTCCATATTGTCTGGATTTTCTCAATTTCGGCTAAAACACTACTGACAGGTTTTTGTTTGTAATGATGAGAGATAATCACTGAACTGGCACAGAACTCACATTGATGAGGACATCCCCGACTGGTTTGTACCGTTAACCGATTATAACGGCTGATGTCCAGTTTTTCGAAGGCAGGCATCACTGGATGATTGAAATCACAACCACCATTCACATGGCCATATTTCCCATTGAGTTTTCCCGCTTCGGTATCTTCGAGAATCTTGTTCCAGGATATTTCACCTTCTCCGACAGCCACCGCATCGCAATACTTGAGCGCTTCATCGGGAACAGCTGTCACATGCGGTCCCCCCATAACAACGGGAATATTTAAACCACGGAACCGTGAGGCCAGATCATAGGCTTCAGCAGCCTGGGCGGTATAAGTGGAGATAGCTACCAAGTCAAAATCTCTTGGAAGACTATCCCAACATCCCAAATCCGGGACTTCAATATATTCCACCTGATGCCGTGAATCCGTCATTCCCGCCAGAATTAACAATCCCAGGCTGGGTAATGAGGCAATAGTCTTACTTCGCTCCACAAATCCCGGTAGAGTCAGCCCCAATGATAATAATTCAGGGTCACAACACCTGACACCACTCATTGCAATTAATCCAATTTTCATAGTTTTCCCACCTGCCAGAAAAAGAATAATATCCCGGATAGTATTGAAACCACCGGGATAAAGAATAAGTGACGGAAGAATTTACGAAATGCGGAGAGATAACATACTATGGGCATCGTAATCGCACCACAGATAAGAAGGTAAGCAGAATAATCAGGCGTAAATTTCAAATTCAAATACAGACAGGTCATGCCATACATAAAATTGATGAAGCCCAATCCAAAAAATGAGATATGGGCTAACCGAGTCATGCGGCGTTCCCAGGAGTTATATCCGTGCAGCCAATTTTCCTGATGAAAGAATAACCCTGTCGTGGCACCCGCCAGACATCCCAATAGAATCCCGATCCATGATGCACATAGGTTAATCACAGGTTTAGATTATATGAGAACAAGGTAACTGTCAAGCATTCAGAAGACTAGAGGTGATTTAGAGGAAATAAGGAGGGAAATAAAATGGCGGAGAGACAGGGATTCGAACCCTGGGTACCGTTTCCGGCACACACGCTTTCCAAGCGTGCACCTTCAACCACTCGGACATCTCTCCGCAAAAGCGTACTATAAAATTATAGTGACTTTTGGACAGAAGTGCAATTACCTCTTTAGAATAAAACCGCCGATTTACGTTAAATCAGGATAGTCCCGTAATTTTTCCCGTAGCATCGATATCAATCTGTTCTGCCGCCGGGTGTACGGGTAATCCGGGCATCGTCATTACCTCACCCGTATAAACCACAATAAAACCCGCACCGATAGAAGGTTTCAATTCCCTGACAGTCAGTTTCCAGCCCGTAGGTCGGTTTAATTTCAGAGGGTCATCCGATAAAGAATATTGTGTTTTCGCCATACATAAAGGAAGGGTGGCAAATCCATTTACTTCGAGAGATTCCAAATCCTTTTCAGCACGGGCAGTGTAAACGACATCATCTGCTCCGTATATCTCACGGGCCACTTTCCGTATTTTTTCCCGTAAATGTTCTTCAATAGAATACACTGTCCGATATCGAGTTAATCCACTGTCAGCCGCCTGCTTTACGATTTCTGCCAGTTCCAGCCCACCCTTTCCACCACTGGAAACAACATCCGACACCGCAAAAGGTATCTTCCGGGCATTACAATAATCCTGCACAAGTTTAATTTCGTTGTCAGGATCATCAGGGAACTTATTCAAGGCCACCACAGTAGCCAGACCAAAATGGGCCAGGTTTTCGATGTGTTTATCCAAATTATCCAGACCTTTGGTTACCGCTTCAGAATTAGGTTGATCATATTTATTTTTTGCGGCTCCCCCATGCATTTTTAATGCTCTAAGAGTTGCCACCAAAACAGCAACGGCTGGTTGAAATCCTCCAGCATTACAGACAATATGACAGAATTTCTCAGCTCCCAGATCGGTTGCAAATCCAGCCTCAGTTACCACATAATCCCCCAGTTTCAGGGCCATACGGGTTGCCAGGATACTGTTTGTCCCATGTGCAATATTTCCAAAAGGCCCACAATGCACAAAAGCAGCCTGACCTTCCATAGTTTGAACCAGATTCGGCTTAATAGCTTCTTTCAACAGTAGAGCCATTGCACCTTCTGCCTTAATATCCCCGGCTGTTACGGCTTTTCCTGAATAGTTATACCCAATGACTATCTTTGCCAGCCGTTTCTTCAAATCCTGTAAATCTGAGGCCAGCGCCAAGATGGCCATCACTTCAGAGGCAACAGTAATATCAAATCCACTTTCCCGGGGGACTCCACCATTTCTGCGCCCTCCCAGCCCAACAATGATATTTCGCAGTGCCCTGTCATTCATATCCACAACCCGTTTCCAAGTCACGGTTAATGGATCAATATCCAATTCATTTCCCTGGGTCAGGTGATTATCCACCATGGCAGAAAGTAAATTATGAGCCGTTCCAACAGCGTGAATATCTCCCGTAAAATGAAGATTAATATCTTCCATAGGGAGAACCTGGGAATGTCCACCCCCTGTGGCACCCCCTTTAAGTCCAAATGTAGGCCCCAAAGACGGCTCGCGTAAACACAGAATGACTTTCTGACCCAGCTGTCCCAAAGCCTGAGTCAACCCCACGGCTGTACAGGTCTTTCCATCTCCGGCCGGGGTAGCTGTCATAGCCGTTACCAGAATCAACTTTCCATCCGGATTATCTTTGAGCTCTTCTAATAAATTCAGACTGACCTTCGATTTATATCGACCATAATATTCCAGCGCATCCTCTGGAATACCTGCCTTTTCCGCAATTTCTACAATAGGCTTGAGAACCGTATTTTGTGCAATTTCAATATCAGATTTCATCTAAAGGTCCATCCATTCTATAGGACATCCGTGGTAAGTATTGTCCGGTTTAAAATAGGCTCATCCCGCTCAATCACGCCATCACGGACATGCAGAGATCTTTTCGCAAATTTGGCGATGTCTGGCTCATGGGTCACTAAGACAATGGTCATGCCACGATCATTCATTTTTTGGAATATGGCCATGATCTGATTACCACTTTTAGTATCAAGGTTTCCTGTCGGTTCATCTGCCAGAATCAGTTTTGGATTATTAGCTAAAGCGCGAGCAATGGCACCCCGCTGACTTTCTCCACCGGATAACCGGGTCGATACATGATTAAGTCGATGTCCCAATCCAACGGCTTCAATTAATTCAGTAGCACGCCTGACTCGTTCTTTTCGTGACACATTTGAATAGACCATAGGCATTTCAACATTTTCAAGAAGGGTTAATTGAGGAAGTAAGTTATGGAATTGAAAGACGTATCCGATTTCTTTATTTCTGACTCGGGACAATTCCGTATCATTCAAACTATGTACAGGATATCCATCAAAAAGGTATTCTCCAGAAGTCGGTTGGTCCAGTAATCCCAGAATGTGCATCAGAGTAGATTTACCAGAACCAGAAGGCCCCATAATCGCGACAAATTCCCCTGGCTCAACTGATAAATTCACCCCTTTTAAGATGTGAAGTTCTCCTTGATCCATAGGATATTTCTTATTTAATTCTTTGATGCTCATCAACATTATTTGTTACTTCCTCTCTGGTGAATACTGCAATATGTCAGATTTATCTTCCAGCTTTTTCCACTGCAACATTGCTTGTTCTGCGGCTTCTTTGTGTCCCGTTTTTAATTGGGCCAGCCACATCAAACGCCAATAGGTCGCATCATCGGGATTATTATGGACTAAATTCTCTAATAACGGAATTGATTTTGATACCTGACCATTCAGATAATACAGAGTTGCCAGGTCATATCGTATATGCTTGTCGCCTCTTTTTTGTGCACATCGTTCCAATATTTTTATGCCTTCAGTCAATTGTCCACGTTCAATCAACAGGCGACCCAGTTTGTATTGAGCATCGGCATGATCAGCCATTATCGCCGCTTGGTCATAATAGTCAAAAGCTTCTTCTTTTTGCCCTGATGCTGACAATATTTCACCTTGCTTATATCGAATTTCTGCCAATAACGGGAGATTAATCCAAATCAATCCAGTTAATAACAAAACAGATATAAAAACAGTTCTGATAATCCTGAACCAGGACGGCTGACTCTGTTGGTCTATATTATTCTGAGGTATCGCCCTGCCCAGCCAGAGTGTTGGAACAAAAGCATAAACAATGGCTACTAACACCGCTGAAGGCAGATGTAGCGGATAACTCATCATTCCATACAAACCTAAGGCAATTCCACCACTCAGGCAACCTATTATCAATACGCGTTGGTCTGGTAATAGCTTCCCTTTCAATGCTTTTACATACAAAGAGATAACGTATCCAACAATCAATAAAAGTAATAAAACGCCCACGATACCGGTTTCAGCCCACGCCTGTAGTATTTCATTATGGGCCGCATTCGTATATTCACCCGAATATAACCGATACTGAGGGTTATTCAAAACATGGGAAGAGACTGTATCCAGATAGCGAAGGGTGAAATTACCCGCTCCCACACCCGTTATGGGGTGAGCTTTGATAATTTCCAGGGTATTCCACCAGATTACGAATCGGGTATCTCCACCCTCTTTCCACCTCCAAGATCCAAAAGCTTGTTGAAATATTGACATCCCCCGCCCATTCCAGGGATTAGGGACTGAATAAAACAATATAATCAGGAGTAATATCCCACCTAATCCTAATAATCTGTGCTGAATTTTTCGGACAAACCACTCTTTCCGATAGTAGAGACATAATATCAGCATGACTAATAACCCAATGATTAGACCACCATTTGAACCTACTGAATAAGTAACTATCAAAGCCGCCGCTATCAAAGATAAAAGAGTCCCCCAGAACCAGAGACCTTTCCTGCTTTCTGAAGTCAGGTAGAAATTTAATCCAACAGGCCATATTGCCGCCAGAAATCCTGCCACATAATCAGAATTCCCCATACCCGCTACCAGGTATCCTCTCCAGTCTGGCAGCTTTGATATCAATCCAGCACCTATCACATGGTAATCCAGAAGAAGTATCCAGACTGCGGTAATCAGCCCTGCACCTAATAAACTCATCATCATCCGTTGCAGTTTTTCGAAAGAGTCTATCACCACACAAAAAACACTATACAGTAATAATATAAACAACCAGTGCCCAATATCAGTAATTGCCAGAGCCTTACTCTGGGCAAAGAAAGCAGTACAGACTAACCAGAGAGTCCACACAAATAGTGGAATTAGAATTGTTTTTCGGAGAGAGATTTTTGTCTGAGGCAAAATCATTATCCCTGCAACAAACAGAAGAGTAAATGACTGTAATAAAGCCCATTTGGGCATCACATAAGAATCATAAGCACTGGGAATAATAAATATTGGAAGTAGGAAACTGAGTCCATAAATTCCCCACATAATCAAATCTGAAAGTGAATATCGTTTCATAAATCATCAATTAGTTGTACATCATCCTTAAAAATGAGCCGAAGCCTTTCTTTAATCTCTTCAGAATGGTTTCCAGCCCAGTAAATCCTACCACATCCAAGACACTGCTTAAATTCATTATGATGCTCATAAAACTTGATCACAAACCTGTTCTTTAATCACAGAGTTCAATGCGGCGTTACATTCCATACATCGGGAAAACAACCGAACCTCTGGTATCAAATTTAAGTCATAAGTAACCTGTCCAATTTGACGATTTAATTCAAGGCTATCAATCATCAGCAAGTACTGAACCGCTTTAATGTGTAGAAAATGATGATCCCTGGTCAGAATTGTACGATGGTCATTAATTGCGCGAGCAACAATCTCACGATCTGTGGTATGGACATAATACACAGTATCAAATCCAAGGACCCTTAACCATTTTGCCAAGGAGCCCAGCATGGCATCACAAAGAAATTGATGTGGATATTTAATTTTCTCCATACCATTAACGGGTAGGAATCTTTATTTCCAAATCAACAGAGCCATTGGCTTCTTTCGTAACAGAATTAACACCAACACGTCCTACAACGGATAAATTTTTATTTAAATTAACTTCAACTTCCGCATTAGATTTTGACTCTTTGGAAAGCCCAAGATTGTAGCCCGCTTTTATTCTATTGTTAATTTTCTTTTCAATCTTCAGTTTTGTTTCACTGTCTACTTCATCATACTCAACAGCTACATTATCAATACCCACGGCTTTAACAACAGGACTTCCCAGAGTATTTAGAATCTGTTCTCCGGCATATCCAGCCGCAACCTCTGGCGTAATACCTTTTTCCAGTTCTTTCAATTCAACAACGGTTCGACCTGTCGCAAGGAGTGCCAATAAATCCGACTGAGAATATGGGGGATCACTCGTCAGATTAATATCATAATTATTAAGCGGCCCAAATACTCTTAAGAAAATATCAATGCTTCTTATGCGGGTGCGCGCCTCAGCTTCGATATATGGATTAAATACTCTTGGGTCTGTATTTCTCAACTCAGCACGGGTAATGGGGAATTGCTTATTACGGTAAAGAATGGCTCCGCCCAGTGTTTTTAATTCATATGAAACTTCCAATTCATTAGAGGAGTTTGTTACTAATTTTGCCCATCCACGAGCTTCCAGATTGAGTAAATCATTATGAAAGAAAACAGCTGAATCTGCTGATAATTTCATATCCATCTGAAAGGGTAATTCTGGTAAAGATGTGATCCTGTTCGGATTATTTCCTCCCAGCTTATCAATAGATACAACGGTTGTAATGTTGGTTCTATACAACTTAACATCACCCGTCATTTTCATCTTTCCAGTTTTATCGTTAAGATTTATATCCGCATCGTACAGTGCATCTATTCCCTTAAAAATGGGCCAGGCAAACTTCTTTGCCTTGATAGTGAAGGCATAATCCGCATCATTCCCTTTATAACGAATTTGTCCCTGTCCAGATAAAGTGCCTCCACCATTTCCGGCAACTGGAACTCCATTTTTATTTTTCTTAGTTTCTGTGACATGACTATCAAATATAAAAGGAGAAATGTCATAAGCATCATTTTTCCAGGACACCTTAACCGGTTCACGAAGATTTAAGGTAGCAGATCCAGCACTACCCTCAATTCGCTTTACATAATAGGTACCCTGTTGAGTTTTGTAGTTTCCATTAAACTCAGCATCAAGATCAACTCGACTATCTTCCAACCAGGCAGAGGGTTTTGTCGTCAGCCACCGAGTCAGGATTATCTTGCGGGCAGTCAAATCAAGTTGTGTCTGTCCATTATCAGAATGAATCGTGCCCTGTCCTTTTACCAAAGAATCTTTTCGAGTCAACTGAAAACCATCAACCTTAATAACAGGATCTTTCATTGTTATACGCAACGAGCCAGTATCAAACAACTCTGATCCGAGTTTACATTTATTGAAGTCACCCTTTATCGTGCCATCCAGCTTATCATTGAGATTAATTGATAATGTTCCAGATTGGCACTTCAAAAGATCATATCGTCCATTTTTTAATATAATGTTTCCATTAATCCTGGGGCGTTCTCGAGTCCCTGTTAAAATTAAATCAATATTCGCCAAGCCCCCACCTTTGTTGAGTATAGATCCCAAATTCCCTATATCACCTTTAATTTTGAGATTCATGGGCTTTCCTGATTCCAACGTTCCATTAATAGTAAGATCAGTACCTGCTATGCGAGCCTTTCCATTCTGTAGCTTAACAAGCCCATTCGTCCCATTTATATTTACATCAAATCGGTCAATACCTTTCAAATTTATAGCATTACTCCAACCAGGTTGCGTTACAATCGACAAATTACTGGCACCCAAAGTTCCCTCAAACGAGGCATTACCCATGTCAAATCCCTGGCTAGTCCATCTCACATCAAAATCACTCAAACCACCAATAGGAGGGTTTTCATCCCAAAACTTCCATATCTGTTCTATTGGGAATTTCCGACCAACCATATTTGCCCTGAATAAAGATGTTTTACTCTTTAAATCAAGATAACCTTTAAGGTCAAAAGCTCCTTGAGAACCAATACCTGTCCGGATATCCTTGAACTCTAGATATTCACGATCAAACTGGTAAGTCATGTCCATCTTAAATCGAGATAATTGATCTTTTTCTATGGCACCACTGTCAGCGTCAACTTGAATATCGACTGCATGAGGATTGTTCCATTGAAATCCCACATTCATTTCTGGAAAGTTCCAATTTCGGCTCAATGCTTTTGAATGAACACTGCCAATCTGACAGTCCACCATGCCACGTTTAAAAGTATCCAGTAAAGATCCTTGCAGGGTTCCCTGAGTAACATGTACAGGAACGGCCTCTGAAATTCTCAGATTCGAATTATCGAGTTGTCCACGCAACTGCAAAGAAGACAGTCTTCCATTTACCTGAATATTACCATTAACATTCCCCTCAATACCTTTTCCTTCAGGAGAGTTCCATCGAGCATTTTTTAATATTGCCGTCATATTCATCGTAGACTCAGGTTTTCTATTCTCAACAGTTCCCCGAACATCAAAACCGGAACCTGTAACCGTATAGGAAACAAGAGGCCCTGCAACAACAACATCCCCTTTAAATGCTTCAGGAACACCATTTTTCCAGACAGTAGGATTGGTTAATGTATATTTGTTGCTTACAACCACTTTATTTCCCCACCCAGTAACAGTTCCATCTACATTCAGTCGGCCGCCAAACATGGGAATAAATCCTTGGATCACAGGCAAGTCTTCTAATCGACCATTCACACCCGTATATCCAAATAGCATTTTCTGATTTCTAAAATCTACGGTCCCTTTTCCCTTTACTTGTGTCTGACCATTTTGTCCATCAATAGAAATAAACTGCATCCCATAAATTCGGCCCTTTTCATCAGCCAACATCTGTATATTTACTTTGGCAGAGGCAATGGGCCACTGATCCAACCACATAATATTCTGCCCAGATATATCAAGCTTTCGATCTGCATGTATAATTCCTTCAGCACTGGAAAACTTTAATGACTCAAACCTGCCTCGACCTACCTGAAATTTACCATCTACTAAAAGAGGTCTCCACTGGTCACTGACCCCATGCAGAGTTCCCTTAACAGCTCCTGAAACATTATTAAAATGAAGAATTGTCTTTTGATTATTAAAGTCCTGTGTTGTAAAGTCGAATTTGAACTCCAAGCGGGAATTCTTTTTTGCCACTCGCAAAACATCAATATTTCCCTTACAATCCATACCCGGTGATGTAAATAATACGTTCTTAAAATAAAGGTTATCTTCGACCAAACTCAAATCAGCCCGGCCAGCCATATTTTGGACACCCCGATAAGTACCTTTTGCCCATTTAAAACTTCCATTACCTCGCCATGTAGATACCCGAGTCAATGCCCCTTCCAACTTCACATTACCAGACAGATTTCCAGACATAGTGGGGTCTATTTTAGGAATCTGGGTTAAATCAATATCACCTAATCCTACTTTTAAGACAAAGGGGATATTGAGTCTGGATAAAGCACTGGAATTATCGTTTTTGGCTTGCGCATCATCTATAATAATATGGGCTTCAGCCTGAGCGTTTATCATTCCTTTTAATATTTGAATAGAAGCTTTATCAATTTCGATATGACTGGTGTTGACTGAGAAATGAGCATTCAACTTACTGTAAGGCATCCCACCCAGTTCACCTTTAAGTGAAGATATTTCACCCTCACCCACAAGCCTGTCCAACTGTCCAGACAATTTCACCTTGAACCGAGCAGTTCCTTTTGCTGCAGGAGTAGATGTTTTTGGAATAAAATCAAATATTTTGTCCACAGGTAGTTTGGGTGATTCAGCCTGAAGAATGAGATATGGAGGACTATTGGGATCCATGCGCATTAAAGCATTTACATCCAGGCGAATATCTTTCCCCTGAATCTGAAGAGAATTGACCTCCAAACGGTTAGGTGAAAAGCTCACTCGGCCTCGAATACGGTCAATCTTTAAACCTTCCACAGTTCCGTCGAAATTACGAAGTTTGACTACAGTAGCGGAGGTACTGACAGATAAGCTTCCCTGTAAAACAGCATTTTGAATATCGTAAGCCTTATCGAGGTAAACCAAGGTAACATTCCCCTGATAAATATCAAGCCATCCCAATTCAAAACTTCCCTTTTTCTTATTCACGGTCTTATGTGACAAAAGTACTTTTGTATCGAGATAAACTTCCGGTGATTTGATATAAACACGGGAAAAACCAACGCGACCCTTCAATAGTTGCCACAGGCTAAAACGAACAAAAACTTCGCTGGCTTTAATGTGATTTTTGGGTTCTTCTGATTTATAGGGGCCTTGTAAATCAATCTGTTTTAATCGGAGATATGAAAAAGGATTTCCATCAATCTCCCCAATTTTAAGGGAAGCATCCATATCTTTTTCAACGGCAGTAATAATCTCTTTTTTAAGATAGGACTGAACCGATGAATTTTTAATAATTACATACCCACTCAAAAAGAGGGCTAAAAATAACAAGGGTAAAACAATTAAAGCCCTATGTCGCCGGGGCCATGTTTTCCAAGGTTTAATTTTAACGATAAACTCACGAATCCATTTCTTCATTCTGGTAAATCCATATCAGTTAGAGACACTCCCACACATTGAAGGATACTGTCGCAGGATCAACAGACGATACAATAGAACGGAGATATTGTGTTTCATCGTCATCTTTCTCTGTTAAGTCATGAATCACGATATCTGTCAGTAAGTTCCCATTGGCATCTTGCATAATTTTCACATGGGGACGGTGAACATCTTCCTGATTATGACGTAACACAATTCCAATATCTCCCGTATCTAATTTAACCAGAGATCCAATAGGATATGGACCCAACATTTTCTCAAAAAAGCTAATTATCTCTGGATCATATTGAGTCCCAGAAGTCTGTTTAATCGTTGTCAAAGCACCACTAGGTAAATATACTCTTCCATATGGCCGTGAGGTTGTCATAGCATCATAACAATCACAGACAGATACCATGGCCACAATGGGATGCAGATGTATATTCCGTTTTGTTACGGGATACCCATCAGCTCCAGGACGCCAGTGATGTCCGAAGACAATCATCATCGGTAATTCAGTACAATACCGGGAGTGCATGATCATTCGGGCACCCTCAACCGGATGTTGCCGCATCAACTTCCATTCAGACTCGGTTAATGGTGATGGTTTGTGGAGAATATCCATCGGAAGACGGATTTTACCAATATCATGTAGTAATGCCCCAATGCCGATTTCCATCAGCCAATGATGCTCAAGTTTCAAATACATGGCAAAACACAATGATAAAACACATACATTCATGCAATGGTTATATAAATAGTTATCAAAATTCTTTAACGAAGTAACCGCTAACAAGGCAGATTCATCTTCCATAAGAGAATCAATTAATTCCTGAACTACTGGCCTGACAGACTGGACATCAAACCGTTTAGAATCTACCGAGTCCATTGTAGAGGATTCTAATAACCGGCTACCCTTTTCATATATGGTTCTGGCAATTTCAAAGCGAGAACCACTTTGCATTGATTTATTGCGGGGTGGGGCTTGCAAAGTAATATGGGTTATATTGCGATTATTCATCATGGGAATAAGAGCTTCAAGAGTAGGCTTATCATCTCGAGACCCTTCCCGGAATATTGCAATCAATCCTTTTAATTCTTCAGCAACCAATCCACGGTTAATAACTAATCCAAAGACTTCACGCTCATGAAATAATTTATAAAATTGCTGGGCCAGGTGGCTTCCATCCAGGACAGATTCACCCCGAAATAAAACTTCTTCATTCACAAAATTCAAAATAAGATTTGTGTGATTTCCAATGAAAGGTGTCAGAACTTCCATCGTACCGGAAACAGCCTTATTAACGGCTGGATGGGCTAGTGGATAAATCAATGTCCCACTCAAACAAAAGTTCAGCTGAGTAACAATTTCTTCCACTGTCTTCATAACATCAGAACTTACAAGACTGTTATTATCATCCTCATCGGGTAAAAACGGGATGTTCGGTTTATTTGTATCATCAAAAGGAGGCATTAGTTATTTTCTCCCTTTGTTTCAAAAGCTTGAATATTTTCACATATTCTCCGAATACTCTTCCGGTAATCTTTTAACCCTTTATCTATTACATCTTTTGCCGAAGGGACAGTCATTTTGGAAAGAGACTGTGCTGCGGACATCCTTAATTGATTTTTGGATTTTGAATTAACTAAAGACCACTTCAGAAGAATCTTTTCCAATACAGGCACTACAATCGGTTGATCTAATTTTCCTAGAAGTTGAATAGCCTTGATTTGCAATCCCTGGCCCCGGTCCCCGGAAATATAAGAACGAGAGGCAAGGCTCATAATGAACTCTACCGATTCGGGGTCCCCCATCTTACCTAATGCTTCCAATATGGGCATTCGAATCTCATATGTCCCGTTCTTTTCCCATAATTCCATAAGCCATTTTTGATTTTCTTTGACAGGATAATTACCGGCAAGAATGATTGTTTGAGCCTTAAATTCATCAGAAATAAGACTAAATGAACGACGTATCTGGTGAGCAACTTCTTCATGCTGGATATTTCCAAGAATAGTCAGCCATTTTTTCCCATGGACACCGGTAGTTTTAGCTAACTGGTTTATTAACTCAGGAATTATCGAAGGGCCGATTCGCTGAATCATAACGCAATATTTTTCATATTCTTTCGGATTATCGGACTCAGATACAGTTTGAATCAATCGGGTGACCGCATTTCCACCTAGCCGACCCAGTAATTGTATTAAAACATCTTCCTGCCCCGGTTTTGGTTCTTGCAACTGTTTCTTTACTTCATCCATAAATACACCGGAGGATAATCGTTCTAATATCTTTTGTGCAGCTTCTACAGCAGCGGTATCTACCTTCATCTTACCCGTAGCAATATCTGCCAGTACAAGAACAATTTCATCCGCAGCTGCTATTTGCTGACAGGAGACCATTTCCGGCAGTGCATTTTCAAAAGACCGCAGTAAATTTAAACGAGGTGTAGGCTCAGTTTCTCGTTCCAACAGCTCCAGCAGGATATCTACACAATCCCCCATAATTCTGGGCCTGGTATATTCTGCCAGCCGTTCTCTAAAACCTTCCATCCGCTTACTTTCATCCATCTGGGTAGCACGTTGATGAAGCATCTGATTGAATTTTTCAATAATCTGAGCTTCACGGACTGGCTCTAAATATAAACGGCTGATAATGGATTTCACATCATCGGGCATATCCGATTCAGTAATATCTTTCACCAACGATTTAACAATATCATCGTCGGGAACAGACTCAAAAATATCATGAATCGTTTTCTGTTCATCTGGATCCAATCCTGAAGGAGAAGTAAATACTCCTGCTCGAAAATCCCGTGATTGTTTCAATAGGACCAGACCAATTCTTCGTAACTCACGAAATTTAATCTCAGGAGGGTATTTATCCAACCATTTCCGTAAACGATCCAGTGCTTTACGGATTTCGCGCTCATATTGAATGTTTGCAACGGTGCTTTCAGGCTTATGGACTGCTTGTTGTATTAGTTCAAAGGTGCGATCCCCATTTTGAATATATTCCAGAAAGACCTCTTCTTCATCAGAAGTTAATTCTCGAATATCCCCCCGTAAAAAAGCCTTAAACCGTTCAATTTGTTCTTCGGTAATACCGGCCAGTAAATCGGGTCCTTCATTTTGTCCACCCGAACGAGTATCCTCAGATGTATCAAAATAATACTCAGCAACATGGACATGGATAACATTCAATTCCTTTAAAAGGTTGTTAATACCGCCCTTTTGCCTGATTCTTTTGGGATCCAGGGACAGGATTCTTACAATCTGACCTAGCTCACGAAAATCAAGTTCGCGTTCCAAAGTCATTGATTGTATCCGGCGTTTATATAACATCCGGCAAAATTCCATATTCGTTCGTTTGTGAGTGTCTAACGGGAGTGCACCAAGGGAAAGCGTGTTCCGGGTGACATTAAAAATTACAGGGCCTTCCAAAATCAACCGATCAAAGTGAACTTTAACAGTCTTAATAACCTGTTCACAGGCAGGATGCTGATCAGGATAAAACCAAAAGAACCTCTGAGCCCGTAAGGTAGAGTTAATAAGTTCCTGAATCTCTAGATCAATATCAATTGGTCCAGTCAGAGTCATAAAAAAATAGTTTATCCTTATTTTGGCTCTATAATTATCACTTTACTATCTCAAAATATACCATAAAGCAATCATTTACAACCTCTTTCAAGGTTAGATTGCAAAATTTTGGCAGTTGGAGATTGTTTAACCTTATTCATAAAATAAACCACTTATTATTTCTAATAATGCAAAACATCCTATAAAACAGACCTGTTTAGCTTATTTGATTATGATAAGATTTTTAAAAATACGCAGTATTAAGCCCTGAAATACTGGATTTTCAGGAGATTTCATGAAAAACAAACCTTCCCGACTTTTTGCAGGTGTCGATTTAGGTGGCACCACCATCAGTACCGTATTGGTTAATGAATCTGGAATTGTTCTGTCCCGAACAAAATGCCTGACAGAGTCAATCCTGGGAGTAGATGCCGTAGTTGAACGGATTGTTCATTCCGTAAGAGAAGTCTGTCACCTCCATAATATAAATGACAAAAATCTTGATGGTATCGGAATAGGTTCACCAGGACCTTTATCAACAAAAACAGGAATTGTTATCGACGCTCCCAATCTTAATGGGTGGGTCAATGTCCCTTTAAGAGATAAAGTACAAGCCAGTTTCACATCAAAGGTCTATCTGGATAATGACGCCAATGCAGCAGCCTTTGGAGAGTATTGGAAGGGAGCAGGTCAAGGCTTCCAGAATATTATTGTAATTACTCTGGGAACTGGAGTTGGAGGGGGACTGATATTTGATGGCAAACTGCTCCGGGGACCCGATGATAATGCCGGGGAACTGGGACATATGCCTGTATTCCCAGAAGGACCTGCCTGTAATTGTGGAGGAAAAGGATGTCTGGAACTGTATGCCTCTGCAACAGGACTGGTCAACCGGGCAAAGGATTCCCTTAAGGCAGGCGCATCCAGTAAGGTCATGGACCTATGCCAGGGAGATATTGATAAAATCACATCAAAAATGTTGCATGAAGCCTGTTTATTGGGCGATTCATTTGCTATTGAAGTGTTCCGGGAAACCGGTTATTACATCGGTATTACAGCTGCCGGCCTGGTAAATCTGCTTAATCCAGAGCTCATCATTCTATTTGGTGGGGTAATCGGCGCGGGAGATTTTCTGTTTAATCCTGTTCGGGAGGAAATTGACCGGCGAGCCTATCCAATTTCAGCACAACGCGTGAAACTGGTCCCTGCCATTCTGGGTAATGATGCGGGTGCCATTGGAGCTGCGGGAATTGCCTATCAGGAATTCTTTCCTGATGAGTTCGTATTATGATTCACCGAGGGTTGTAGCACCCTATAACTTTCACCAAAACTATCAAGCTCCTTTTTCAATCGGGACATTCTCTTTCTACGACTTTCCTTGATTCGATTGACGAGTGTAGCAATATCCTGATACCCGGAATGATTGGGATACAATGTCTGGCTAAACTTCAAACAACCTAAGGCAAGGACATCCTGATCATGGATATCTCCCATCAAGGTCTGTAAAGAAGCCAGTTCTTTAATTCGCTCCACAGTCACCACTGGGGTAAGCCCCTGAAGCAACTCACATAAATAACGGAATTGTTTCAGTGATATCCGCATTTGATGAAAGTCCTTCAATCCACCCTCCCGAAAGAGATCCGCCTCATGTTTCCTTATTTTTTCCAGAGAAACCTTTAGTACATCCTGCCAATCAGGCCAGGAATTCGAATCTTGCTTATGAAGCATGGCAGGTGGAAGTTTCCATGGGAGTATATCCTTGTGTATCTTTTTCTGGTAACCAGTAATATCAAATTCAGATAATAGTGTATTTATTTTCTGTTTATACGATTCAGAATCTTTTTGTAATCTATGCCGATAAAGCTGAAGACCATATGGAAGGGGACTCTTTATCTGCTCCAGATAACCTAATTGAATTTGGGTATCCCGATAATCGCCCAGAGGGGTCATTAATTTCCTGAGAGGATGAGTCAGTTTAGGTATGTTTTTATCTGGGAATAATGAATCTTTCAGGCGGATAACAGCTCTCAATCTCCGAATGGATACCCGTAAATCATGAACTTGTTCTGCATTGATTTTCTTCCGAGTCCGGGCAAATTCATGTTCAAACCGTTCCCACCGAACCCGGCTAAGTTCTCGTAAATGGGCAAAAACATCCGCTGGATTATTCATTACGAAACCTCCATAAAGAATTGACGGATTCCGGCCTGAGTTACTTATCCAATTTCTCAAAAATCTGACGAATCAGTTTTACCTGTTCATTGAGTGCTCGAATATCCCTGGGACGACCTTTCTCCGGCTTCAAATCTTTTAATTCAGCCGTTTCTATCACCTTACGTAGAATCTGGACATCCGTTTTAGACATCCTCAGTTCAGGGAAGTTTTCCAAATCCTCGATCAATGCGGCTAAATCCGCCTGAACCCGGTTGGACCAGTTTTCAGAAACTTCATGGACCAGGACTCGTAAATTTTTCAAACTTTGGAGAGTATCACTCCGAACCTTGGAAACCCCATTATTGGGATCGGATTGTTTCTTTGCCTTCTCGGTCTTTTTGTCCTCTGGCTTTTTTGTTTTCACCATAAGATTAACCCTCCAGTATTGATTGGAATTGCCGTTCCAAATCTTGACTAATGACGCGTGGAGACCGGTTCCCATTAATAATTCGGAACCCGTATTTATCAGACATCCTCATAAATTCTTTCTGCATCAAGTTCTGATATTTTACAAAGCTGTCAAACATATTTTGGGATAACCCGATATCCATTCCGGATTCCCAGTAATCCAACGTCTGATTTTTCATGAAAGCTCGTTCAATCAATATCTGTGGATTAACTTTGAGGTAAAACACCGCATCAGGAACAATGGCTATCCCATACAGAGACTCAACCCAATTTCGGTCTATTCCCCGAACAACATCCCGAGCCATCAAAGTATAAATATACCGGTCAGCCAACACAATAAATCCGGACCGGAGAGCTGGAATAATCGTATTTTCCAACTGATCTGCATAATCCGTAGCATAAAACAGACTCATCGTCTGATGGCCGAGGATATTCCCTTCTTTGGCTTTCGCCAGTTCCTCTGATACCAGGGTGGACCGGACCAATCCGACATCCACGGTGGCATGCCCCTGCCGCTCCAGCCAGTTTTTCAAGAGTTCAATTTGTGTTGAACGACCTGACCCATCGGCACCTTCAATGACCACCAGTTTACCTGTTAATTTGGAGATATCCACTCCCGGCAATCCTGTTCCCAAAAACCGTTTATTATTCATGGTATCCCCCTTACTTCCGTGTCCGAGAACGATAGGATGGCAGGTCGATTTGAGTCATAATCAATTCCCTGACTTTTGCCTGTTGAACATGTATCGGTTGTGTCGCATCCACCACCGTAAAATTAAACTCTTTGACCATTTTCAAATACTCATTATTTATCATGGTTTGGAATTTTCGAAAACTCTCGTAAGGGTCCGTGGATAAGCCCAAATCCATACCCGCCTCAAAATATTTCAGTTCCGGTCGATTATCCAATATTCGGGAGAGAGCCGTCTCCAGAGGTACTTTAAAAAACAGGGTCAAGGTTGGAGGCATGGCAAACCGGTATAAATTCCGAAGCCATTGCCGATCACATCCACGGGTGGAGTCACGGGCAAACGCCGTGTAAATATAACGGTCAGCAAGAACGATATAACCAGCCCGCAGAAGGGGCAGGACCTGTCTTTCCCAACGGTCAGCGAAGTCCGTACAATGAATCAAGGAGAAAGTCGTGGGGGTCAACAGCTGACGTTTTTTCCCTTTGCGGGTCGCATTTTTCACCAACAGGGAGGAATTCCATTCCGTGAAAAAGACTTTGATTCCCTGAAGTTCCAACCATCGTTTCACCAGATAGATTTGAGTGGATTTACCTGAACCATCCAAACCCTCAACGGCGATGAGTTTACCCTTGATATCTTTATAGTTAGTTGTGAACATGGATACCTCGACTTGATGATCATCCTGTTTCGGGGTCACTCCATAAGGCCTAACTATGAAGCAGACCTCTCATAAGTCTCATAATATCACACCCTTGAATAAAGGTTGGTGGAGTCATACACGATTTAACCTGAATGCAACTTTCGTAGAATAAGTAAGATATCAATACATGGTGCGGTAAAATATATAGTATTATGAAATCCCGTGAATTATCGTCATCCTATGATGTCATCGTCGTCGGAGCAGGTCATGCCGGTATTGAAGCGGCACTCGCTGCCGCCCGGATGGGTATGTCAACGCTGCTGGTCACTGGCGATGAAGCAACTATCGGTCAGATGCCTTGTAATCCTGCCATTGGGGGATTGGCAAAGGGACACCTGGTCCGGGAGATAGACGCTCTGGGTGGAGAAATGGGGAAAGCCACAGACGCCACGGGAATCCAATTCCGAATGTTGAATCAATCCAAGGGGCCGGCAGTTTGGGCACCTCGCGCACAAGCCGATAAATATCAATACATGGATTATTGCCGCAGGGTCGTTAAATCAACTTCTAACCTGGACTTGGCAATAGAGATGGTGAACGGACTCCTTTGGGAAAAGACTCCCGACTCTACAAGACCTCCCTGCCAAATATCCGGGATCAAGTGTGAATCCGGAAAAGAATATTTTGCATCCGCAGTCATATTAACTACCGGCACCTTTCTGAATGGACTCGTCCATATCGGACTCGAACATTATTCAGCAGGCCGATATGACGAAAAGCCGGCTCTGGGTATCTCTGAATCATTAACTGACCTGGGTCTGGAATTGGGACGGTTAAAGACTGGGACACCAGCCCGTTTGGACCCCAAAACTATTAACTGGGATATTCTGTCCATTCAATCGGGAGACGAACCTCCCCCGCCCTTTTCTCATTTAACGGAAAAACTGGATTTAGTTCAGGAAGTTTGCCATATTACCCATACCAATGAGAAAACCCATCAAATCATCTTATCCGGTCTGGACAGGTCCCCTCTCTATACGGGAGTGATCAAAGGCCGGGGGCCCCGGTATTGCCCTTCGATTGAAGATAAGATTATGCGATTTAAAGATAAGACAGCACACCAGATATTTCTGGAACCGGAGGACAGGGCAAGGACCTCCATATATCCAAATGGCATATCCACCTCACTCCCCATTGATATTCAGGTTAAATTTATCCAGTCTATCGAAGGGTTGGAAAAGGCTGAATTATTACGGCCGGCCTATGCCATCGAATATGATTTTGTTCCGCCCCATCAGTGTTACCCTACACTCGAAATCAAAACGGTTTCAGGGTTATATATAGCAGGCCAGATTTGCGGTACGAGTGGGTATGAGGAAGCAGCCGCTCAGGGACTCATGGCGGGAATTAATGCCGTCCTCAAACTCAGAGGTGAGCAGCCCTTTATTTTGGACCGGTCACAAGCCTATATCGGAGTCCTTCTGGATGACCTGGTTACCAAGGAACACACCGAACCGTACAGAATGTTTACTTCTATGGCCGAATATCGCCTGATCCTTCGGCAGGATAATGCAGCCCTCCGATTAATGGAATCAGGACATCGGTTAGGACTGATCAACGATTCTCAATATCAAAAGTTTAATGATTATCGGGACGCTCTGGAGACAGAAAAGAAACGGCTAAAAACAGTCAGGGTCAAAGTTCCCTCTCTGCGAGCGGAGGGAGGAGAAGAATCCGTCTCTCTGGAACAATATCTCCGCCGACCGGAAATTACCTGGAATGAATTAGGTTCTCTGAATCCTGAATCCTTGAACACTGCCTTCCGGGTAAAGGAAGAAACCAGTATTCAAATCAAATACCAGGGTTATATTGATAAACAAATCAAACAGGCGGAACGATTCAGAGAACTGGAATCCAAAAAAATCCCCATCGGATTCGACTATAACCGAATCAAGGGACTTGCCAACGAAGCCCGGGAAAAACTCATTAAAATCCAACCTGTGAACATGGGGCAAGCCTCCCGTATTGCTGGAGTGTCTCCCAGTGATATATCTGTTCTGTTAGTCTTTCTTCAGCACCATTGATTTATCTCTGTTCTGCAACCTTCGATAAAGTATCCTCCCCTATAAAAACAATCAGGGGTGTCCACCGGTTGGAAACCGATGTAACACCCCTGTTATGACTCAGAATAAAGATAAGATACTGGATTCCTGCTTCCGCAGGAATGACCGTCAATCATAGAGACTTCTATCACTATTTGGTTCTTCAAACAATGGAGCACTCGTTAATAAGGGGTCATAGATGTAGTTATAGTTATCAGTAACACAAATAAAACGACCCCATGTACCTAAACCAAGATCTGAACCACCAAGGATTGATGGGGTAAAACCTGTCACCGACTTAAACTTATTTCCTTCGACTCCACCATCTTTTAAATCCATTGCATAACAAGGATTTATTGTTTCGCTTGAACTTTTTCTATTCACAAATACAAATAGGGTCGATTGTTGAGTAAAGATTGCACTCACTGGCGGATAAATACCTTTATACGGACCCCCTGTAATATTCCAAGGACCTAGCTTACCGTCTTCCTGAATATCGGCAGACTCAATATAATATGGTCGTTCAAGTAAATCAACCCATCCATCTATAATTCGCGGACCAAAACAATAAACTTTATTTCCCAACCTGAAAGAAGAATAAACCGGACCTTGAATTTGTTTAAAGGGATATCCAGACTGGAATTCTTCGAGCCGCTCAGTAGTCCGGTTAAATTTGGCGTAAGATACCGTAGATAATTGATTAAAACCAAGAGAGTTACCAGTTCCCCCAAACATATATAAATAATCATTCACCATCAAACTTGAATGTTTTCCTCGGGGAGTATCCATTGAACCTGAATAAGCCACATACCCTATACTGTCTGGACTTAAAGTTAATTGATATAAAGCAGGCACATATCCACTTTGATACATCATGGTTTCGTAATATCCACCGGATAAAAACATATATTTATCTGTCGTTGCTATTGATAATCTACGATAAACAGTCAATCCCTGAGGAGAGAAACCATTCCATTCACCTACTTCTCCAGTATCTGTTACGGGAAGAATTTGAATACAATCAGGCCATCTGGGAGTAACCAGTTTATGATCAAAATAAATCATTGGGCTTTCCATCGTCATACCCACGGAGTCACCAACTTTCACCCATCCTCCTTCACCCTCAGCAAAAGAAAGCGAAATCATCAATACTAAAACTAACAAACAAAGTAATTGTTTTATCGTCCTCATAGGTTGTTGAATCCCCTTTTTCAGTCGTCATTGTCACCAATCTATACCCTTTATCATGGACTGTCAACAATTGTTTTTAACTCAGGCTACCTAACTCGCTAATCCGAACGGTCATTCCTGCGAAAGCAGGAATCCATAGATACGGAACCTTGTGGATTCCGGGTCAAGCCCGGAATGACATGAAAAAGGGAAAGAACTGTCCCCAATAAAGAAACATTCTGTCTGAAGAAACAAAAGTATGAAGAAATAAAGTAAAACCAATCTGTCATTCCTGCGAAAGCAGGAATCCAGAATCTTGATTTAAGACATAAGCCCTTATGGATTCCTGCTTAGGTCATGCAGGAATGACAAATCCGGGGAATAGGGTGAATGATTGCCTGGTAAATTTGTGGGTTCGGACCGACCCGGTTCGTTTCTGCTTCGTCAATAGAAACGAAGAAACCACGGACTTGGTCCGAGCAGGTCCGTGGTTTCTTCGAAGGTTACGTATTATTTTGAGGCTGGGAGTTTAGTTGTAAAAGGGGACGGAAAGACTAGGGCATTTTCTTCCAGATTTCGCCGACTTGAGTTTTCAATGTTTCCAGTTTAGTGGTTGCGGCTTCATCACTCTTATCCAAATCCATCTTTGCTTCGTCAATGGTCACAACCACAGGGGTAAATTCTTTACGCAGGTCTTCTTTCACATCGCCGAGGAGAGAATCAAGAGTTGTTTTGGCACCCTGCAGCTCCTGAGACGCAGCCGCAAAGTTTTTGTCCTGAGCCAGAGATTTGGCTTCCGTGATTTTCTGGCGGACTTCAGCCAATCGGAGTTTTAAGAGAACTTCATCCAGTTTTTCAGTGGCCTTATCTTTACTGGAGGCCACAATAACCTGGGCATTGCTTAATTTTTGTTCAACCTGCCCCTGATTCCGGGCACCGACAAAATATCCACCGGCAAAAAATACCGCAGCAACCACCACATACAATATAAAACGCATCATCTGAAAGATCCTTTCAAATATACAGGGAGTTAATGGTTAGATTATACCACCACAGTATGGACTCCTGACAGGTTCCTCACCTCTCCAACGCCGCCACAATCCATAAAAAAACCTGTTGGAATCTGACGAATTCCAACAGGCAGGGGATTGATATAACTGACGATACTATACTTATTTTTTCTTGGGAGTGGGTTTTGGTTTTGCCGGTGCTTTAGCCGGTGCAGGTTTAGCAGGTTTTACCGCCGCCAATAGTGGGGTAATATCTCGCACCATTTCTTCTTTGCTTTGAATACCCACCCATTGTTTGACGATATTGCCATTCACATCTATCAGGAAGGATGCAGGGATAGCCCGGATTCCACCATAATCAGCCACCACTTTATTATCGGCTAATAACATCGGGTAGTTGATTTTGTTTTTTTCCGCAAAGGGCTTAACGGCTTTTGCACCATCATTGTCCACCGATATCCCTAAAATAACAAAACCTTTATCTTTCATTTCATTCTGTATTTCGATAAAATCGGGGATTTCTTGACGGCAGGGAGGACACCAGGTCGCCCAGAAATTCACCAGAACGACTTTGCCCTTATAATTTGAGAGTTTATGGGTCTTCCCGTTAATATCCTGAAGAGAAAATTCGGAAGCCGGTTTCACCTTTCCCGCTGGCTTGGCACTACTTCCCATCACAAAAGCAATGGCAAAAACGAAAATACTGCAAAAAGCAATCCATTTCCAAGTCATATTTTTCATTCATTCAACCTCCTTTTGGTATTAATAGAATAAACCCGATTTCATTCAAATCAGTTCCCTGACTTTGGATGATTTGAGCGGTATTCATTTAACCAGGCGTAGGGAATGCATATTATAAGAATGAGCGCCGAGAACCATCGGATACTGTCAGGAAGTATCTCCCGGGCATGTCCAATAATGACGGCAGGATTTAATCCAAATCCAGCATATATCCCATTTAGTACCACCCCAAAGACCAGCGAACATATCCCGATAGATAACAAATAAATCCCTAATGTCTTTTTTCCAAAATATGTTGCCACAACCGTCATGGTCGCCACACTGGTTGCCGGACCTGCCAATAGAAATACCAGGGCCGCCCCAGGGTCCATCCCCTTGGAAATCAATATGGCCGCTATCGGAGTTGAAGCTGTCGCACAGACATAAAGAGGTATCCCTATCACCAGCATCAGGGGCATCGTTATCCAGGGAGACCCCATGTTTTCCTGTAACCATCGGTCAGGGATCATGTAACTGATAAGCCCCGCAACCAACATTCCTATAATCAGCCAGGGAGCCAAATCCCCCAAAAGACTCACCAGAGCATATCGAACTGACCTTTTTATTTTTTGCATGAATGAAAGGGATTTCAAATCAGGCCCGTTAATTTTGGGTTGACTGGTTACTGGACAGGACTTTTCACCCTGTTTATCAAGAGTATTCTGCGCCGTACCAACCACAAAGGCAGTAATAAATGCCGCAATCGGACGAAAAACGGTCATGATGGGGTCCAAAAGGGCATATGAAATAGAAATGGAATCGACTCCCGTTTCGGGTGTGGATACAATGAAGGCCATGGTAGCCCCTTTACTTGCACCCTGCTTATGCAAACCAATCGCAGTCGGGATGACTCCGCATGAACACAAGGGTAAAGGAATCCCAAATACGGAGGCCAATAATACCGAACGGTATCCTCTTCCCCCTAAATACCGTGCAATATGTCCTGCCGGCACAAAATAACGCAATAACCCTGCAATCCAGAATCCAAACAGGAGATAGGGTGCTGAATCCAGGAAAATATCCCAAGTGGATAAAAGAACGCCTTGAAATGCCCTGATAATAAACATGGTTACTTACCTCAAGTTACATCATAACACAAGGAACATTCTCAGGGTTTAGTGCCCATCAAGAGGGTGGATATTCCGCCTGTGAGTGGAATTATCTGGACATCCTTCCATCCGGCCAATCGCATTTTTTCGGCCAGCACTTCGGGAGAAGTAAACTCGCTGATTGTTTGCGCCAGATAATCGTAAGCAGCGCCATGGCCAGACACCAGACGTCCCATTATCGGGAGATAAATTTTCAGGTAGGGATAATAAATTATTTTCATCAGAGGATTGGCAGGACGGGTCAGTTCCAAAGTCAGGATTTTACCTCCTGGTTTTGTGACCCGATATGTTTCCCTGAAATACTGGTCCGAATCAACCAGATTTCGTAAACCAAAAGCACAGGTAACGGCATCAAACTGGTTATCGGGATAGTGAATGTCTAATGCGTCCCCCGTTTGAAATTCTACTTTTGTTTTTTGCGGATGACGTTGAAGGAGTTTATGGGCCGTTTCTATCATGACGGGAGAAAAATCCGTTCCAATCACGTTTCCGGCCAAAGAATAACGGGCAAAATCAAAAGCTAACTTTCCAGTCCCTGTACATAAATCCAAAACCGTTCCACCTTGTGGGACATTCGCCAGTTTAACCGTCCGTTTTCGCCATAGAGAATCTATATGGAAACTTAACAGGGAATTGAGGAGATCATAAGTCCCGGCAATCGAATCAAACAAGGATTGGACATAACGGGACTTCTCCCGGGGTTCGGAAGGGATATCAACAGGCTTCATGATTGAGCTTCCTCATCAAAGGTCTGGAGGATCTCATATTCGCTGTTGCGTTGCGCAGGAATCAAACCTGCATCTCGAATAGTACGAATCAGCGTTTCTTTATTGGTAAAAGGAACTCCACTTCCAGTGGCAGCAACGACTTCTTCCTGCATCAGAGTTCCACCCATGTCATCACACCCAAAACTTAATGCTACCTGGGCCATTTTCATTCCCTCGGTAACATATCCGGAGGTGATATGGGAAACATTATCCAACATGAGTCTGGCAATGGCCACGGTCCTCAGATATTCCACTCCACCGGTCTGTTTCAAATGTGAGAGTTTGGTGTATGCCGGAGAGAATGTCCAGGCAATAAAGGCACGAAATCCATGGGTTCGGTCCTGTAAATCCCGGATTTTTGCCATGTGTTCAATGCGTTCCCGATGCGTTTCGATCATACCGAAAGTCATGGTCGCGGTAGATTCCATTCCAAGCTGATGCGCCGTTTCCATGCAGTCCATCCACTGGGCCGTATCAGGTTTTCGGGGAGAGATTATTCCCCGGACCCGATCTACTAAAATTTCTGCGGCACCCGGAATGGATTTTAATCCGGCAGATTTCAGAGTTTCCAACACTTCTTTGACAGAGATTTGATGGCGGCGAGCCAGTTCTACAATTTCAGTACAAGACAATGAATGGATATAAACCTGAGGGAATCGTTCATGGATAGTTTTAAATAATTCAACAAAGTAATCCAGGTCACACTCCGGATGAAGCCCCCCTTGAAGAAGGACTTCCGTTCCTCCGATTTGGACTAATTGTTCAATTTTATTGAGTATTTCTTCCTGACTTAACAAGTACACATCAGCATCAGTGGACTTCCGGAAAAAGGCACAGAAATCACATCCGATATAACATAAATTCGTGAAGTTTAAATTGAGGTTTACCGCAAAGGTGATGATATTTTCCCGGCCAGAGAATACCTGTTTTCGTCGCCTGTCAGCCGTCTTGCCTAATAAAAGCAAATCCGCATCATAAAGCGCCAGCCCCTCATCAATACTCAGCCGTTCTCCATCCCATGCTTTTTGAAGAGCCGTCTCCCATGACCTGGTATCCACATTCATCCGCAAAACTCCAGACTCCGACACTCCGGACACAAACTTAATCGAGCGGCCTTCTCATAATAACTTAGTAAACCCTTTTGCCTCTGTTCATCGAAAGAAAAACTGAGGTGACGGAAATAATTACTTAATGAAATCCGTTGGGATACCCTTCGAAATCGATCCTCATTGGAAAAGTCATCCACTGAATTGAGAGCCAGATGCACAGATTGATGCATGGCAATAGACAGGTTGGCTAATTTATCAGGATATCGGGAGGCAAATGCCCGGCGAGCAGCAACAACGGCAAAAACCATTGGAAGCCCAGTAAAAGCTTTCCATAACTGTCCCAAATCGTATACTTTCAAGGTTGGATCCGGCTCCAGTAAAAGAGCGTCATCACCAATAATCAGACAGGCATCCGCCGCTTCCAACATCGCTTCCCGATTCGGGGGTAAAGTGATATACTCCACACTCACTTTATACATTTCATGCAGTAGGACTTTCACCAAAGCCTGGGCCGTAGCACTGGATGTCGTTAATGCAACTTTTTTCCCATCCAATTGACTCGGATCCACTTTCGAAATCAACAAAACACTCATCACCGGACCATTTGCACTCACACATAGATCAGGTAATAACACCAGCTCATGATGATAACGAGCATAGACAATAGCAGAGATAACAGAAATGTCTAAATCACCCTGCGCCATCATCTGGTTTAATTCCGCAGGCACTCCAGGAATAATTTGCATCTCGGGAGCTTTCACCAATCCCCTGTCCAAACCATAATAGAAAGGCGCACTGTTCAGATATATTAACCGGCCAATCCTCATTTCAATTCACTTCCACTGCCGGTGAATATCCACTATTCGTCAATACGGGTCTCCGACCGGCATCACGAATCATTTGAACTAATACATCACGGTCCATCATAGCGGCTTCCCGGGATCCAGCATCATGGACAATTTTTTCATTCAGATTAGTCCCATGTAAATCATCTGCTCCAAAGAAAAGAGCCGTTTGGGCCAGTTTCCAACCCAGGTAAGTCCAGATGGCTTTAATATGAGGAACATTGTCCAGAACCAATCGAGCTGTCGCAATAACCCGTAAATCGTCCATTCCTCCGGACAACTTTGGATTTTTTATATAGGTATTCTGGGGATAAAACGCTAATGGGACGAAACAGGAAAAGCCTCCCGTCTGGTCTTGTAAATCCCTTATTTGAAGAAGATGGTCCACTCTCTCCTCAGGGGTTTCAACATGACCATACAACATGGTTGCATTTGTTTTAATTCCCAATTTGTGAGCTTTTTCATGGATGGACAACCAGGTCTTGGCATCAATCTTTCCCTTGGCAATCAGCTCTCTAATTCGAGGCGCAAACAGTTCAGCCCCACCACCCGGCATATTATCTAAACCAGCGGCTTTCAGTCTGGTCAGAACAGTTTCCACTGGAAGATTTTCTTTATGCGAGATATGGTCGATTTCAACAGCTGTATAAGCATGGACACAAATGGATGGATTTAACTCCTTCACCGTTCGACATAAATCCTCATAATAGGCCAAAGTAGCTTCAGGATGAAGACCTCCAACGATATGAACCTCATTGATTCCATAGGGAAGAATACTCTGAATCTTATTTCTGAAAGTTTCCACATCCAGGGTATAAGCATCTGGGGCTTGAGGAGAACGCCGGAACGCACAAATTGGACAGTGATTCACACAGATATTGGTGGGATTGACATTTAAATTGACATAAAAATAAGCGGCATCCCCTACCTGCCGCATCCGGACCTGATTGGCTAAATATCCCAATCCGGTTAAGTCCCGTGTTTGCATGCAAAGTAGAGCATCCGCTTTAGACAAACGTTGCCCTGAGTTGACTTTCTCAGCAACGCTGGAAAGCTCACTGTCCTTCATAAAATCATTCATTCATCAAATCCAATAGTACTTATACTAATCTACGAATCAACTCTTCACGATCACCATACAACATATCAATGACCGGAATTTCTATCAAAGTATAACATCCGGGTTGCTGTTTAACCGATGCACGGGCGGAACATACCAGAACCTGTCCCGTTAAGGCTGGATTATTTATTGCCATCTTAAATTCAATTTGCTGGTTGTGTGCATCACCAGAAACACCTTTTCGTGTCATCGATACACCATGCCCCATATCCAAGAACTTGGACACATCATCCACCTGAATCACATGGGTTTCATCATGTACGAAATAGGGGTCTTTTTTTATAGCAGAAGAAACATCATCAAATCTGGCACCCGGCTCAATCTCAACATAAACCATTCGGCGATGAATACCAGTACCAACTGGAATAGTCATTGATAAAGCAGCTTTCACTCCAGATATCGCCTTTACAGCAACAGTATGCCCCATACTCATACCCGGCCCAAAGTTCGTATAGGTGATACCCTGGGGAACAATACCTTCCATCATGGCTCGGACAACGGAATCCGTACCCGGATCCCAGCCCGCCGACACGATTGAAACAGACTTATGCTTTCGGGCAACGGCATCCAACCGCTGTTTAAGGTCCCATATTGAACCGTGAATATCAAAACTATCCACCGTATTAATTCCCAGACTCAAATAATGCTCTGCCGTATCAGGAATACTACGGGATGGTCCACATAAGATAGCAACATCCACCTTACCTAGTGTCTTAATATCATCAGTAACTGGGACAGAGCTAAGTTCTGGAGGATTACCACCGGAAATGGAACGCCGCACTACTCCAGCAATCTCCATATCGGGTGATTTTAATAATGCCTCAAAAACACATTGACCAATATTTCCATATCCAATGATTGCAACTCGAATTTTATCAGACATATGATTACCTCGCCTCGAATAATCTTATTACCCTATTATTTATTATAAAAGATTCAGATGGGATTAGCAGAGGTTTATGGATGTTTCAGCTTTGAAACGTTTTTGATTCTTTCCAGCGTTTTCCAATCGAATGATGGATTCCCAGTTGATCCAGGATTCGGGCAATCATAAAATCAACCATGTCATCAACCGATTCGGGATTGTGGTAAAAACCAGGGGAGGCTGGCATAATGACAGCTCCAGCCATAGATAAACGATGCATATTTTCTAATTGAATTGTAGAAAGAGGGGTTTCACGAACTACCATGACTAATTTTCGTCGTTCTTTGAGGGTAACTTCTGCCGCCCGTTCAACCAGGTTACGGCTTACTCCGGCGGCAATTGAACCTAAAGTACCTGTACTGCAGGGACAAATAACCATACCCTGAGTTCGGAAAGAACCGCTGGCGATTCCAGCACCCACATCATCAGCATCCAGGTAATGTACATATCGAGAGGCAAATTTACCAATAATAACTTCCACAGGATTACCCACCAGTGGGATATCCATTCCCAATTCTTCTTTCATGACCAGCCGAGCCGCATCAGATACAGTTAAAGCCACATTTTGATTCAAATCGAGTAAAGCCTGTACCAAACGAACTCCATATGACTGTCCACTAGCGCCGGTCATTGCAACAACAATCGGTGGCATCCAAGTATCCTCTCTTTTCTACCAAGCATCTTTATTCAAGATATCACTTTCAGTCCATATTTGGAAAGAAAGACTAATCATTCAGGGTTCGTGACAATTCAGCAAATTCCAGTTCTATCTTCCTAAAAACATCAACAACTACTGGATCAAACAATCGGCCACTCTGTTCATAAATCAAATCACAACTGTTTTCATGAGAAAGCGCTTCTTTGTAACATCGACGGGACCTTAATGCATCATATACATCAGCCAAAGCCATTATACGAGCTTCTAATGGTATTTCTTCCTGAAACAATCCATCTGGATAGCCTAATCCGTCCCATCGTTCATGATGAGATCTGGCAACTCCAATAGCAATATGAATAAACTCACTAGCAGGATATTTCTGACGAACCTGCTCAAGAGTATTAGCACCAATTAAAGTATGCGTTTTCATAACAACAAACTCTTCAGGAGTCAGTTTCCCAGGTTTTAATAGAATATTATCAGGAATTGCCACTTTACCAACATCGTGAAGGGGACTGGCCATAATTAAATTACCAATAAAACAAGCATCCACTACATCCTGATATGGCGAACTTTTTCCCAAACATTCAGCAACCATTCGACAATATCCTTGGACTCTCTCCAAATGTCTGCCAGTATAATCATCTCGTGATTCGGCCAGTTTTGACAGGGCAAATATTGTTGCCATCTGTAATTCAGTTATTTCTCTGACTTGTGACTGAACTTTTTGTTCCAATTTTTTATTAATTACTTCCAATTCACGATGATAGCTTCTCAATTTGAGATGCGTATCCACTCTTACTTCCACTTCTTCCAGATTAAATGGTTTTGTAATGTAATCAACACCACCACACTGGAAACCTTTCATTTTGTCCTCAACATTTGACATTCCACTGACAAAAATCACAGGAATGTCTTTCAGGTGGGAAGTTCGCTTCAGAAAGGCACATATTTCAAAACCATTAATAACTGGCATATCTACATCTAACAGAATTAAATCCGGCAGAAAGTCAGTCGTTTCATTTAATGTTTTCAGACCATCGGTTACGGTTCTTACGTTACAGCCTTTGGCCGTTAAAATTCCACTCAGCAATTCTAATATTTCAGGTTCATCATCAATAATTAAAATTTTCGAATGATTTAAAGATAGCTCATTATTCATGACTTTCATTCCTCCAGTTTTCAAAACAATTCAATAGACCCTCATAATCAAATCGTTCAGCATGCTTCCTTAGTATTCCTGCAATACGAGGATGCTCAGGACGGAGGATTTCTATGAGGCTATAGACACGGTCAATATCTGCAGCTAAAACAGCTTCCTGCAAGCTTATCATCCACTCTGAATCCAGTTCACCACGAATACTTTCTCCATTACTATGCTGAGAACTATCATTAATTTTCTCATCATTCCGGATAAATTCTGAATTCAATTTTAAATGGGCTACCATCAATTTTAGTAGAGACTGAGTTAAAAAGGGCTTATTCAAACAATCACTTGCACCTGATTCATAATATCTTTTCCACAGATTTTCATCAGTATCAACAGTGATAACAATTATAGGTATATTTTTCCCAGTCTGTAATTTACGAATATCTCTTATTACTTTACAACTGTCCATTCCGAGATTAGAAACGTCCATTAATATGATATCCAAAACATCCTTTTTTACTTGTTTTAATACCTCAGGAATATTCTCAGCTTCAATTATGAAAGCTCCCGTTGAAACCAACGCATCCCGTAATGCCTCTCTGCTGGCAGGATTATCATCTATAATCAATACTTTTTTACCTGTTAAGTCAATATTTCTATTAACCTCGGGCTTCTTCTCTTTCCTGAGTAATCCACTAACTTCTTTTCGTTCTGACTCATGAACATGTAATGTAAAACGGAATACGCTGCCTTTCCTCGGACAGCTGTTTACAGTGATTTCACCTTTCATCACTCGTACATATTGTTGGCTAATTGCCAGACCTAAACCCGTTCCACCCTTTGATTCCATTCCAATTTGGGTTTGAGAAAAAGGCTTGAATAATAATTTCATTTCGTCTTCTGAAATTCCAATGCCCGTATCTTCTACTTCAAAAGTCAGTACCCAATGCCCTCTTTCTCCAGTTACAGCCGTGGTTTTAAGGTAAACAAAGCCTTCATCCGTAAATTTAATTGCATTTTCCAGAAGGTTCCATAAAACCTTTCTTAGTTTCTCATGATCCGCAACAATAAACCTCGGGACATTTCCTCCAATATCCATACTCCAGGATAATTTCTTGTTTGCAGCTTTACGCTTATAGTATTTGCTCAGTTTTCCTAGTAATTCCCATAAGTCAAACCGATGTTCATTTAGACTCACACGGCCAGATTCTATCTTCGACATATCCAGCATGTCATTAAATAAATCCAACAGATGCTCACCACTTTTATAAATCACATCAAGATGTTCTCTTTGATTTTCAGTCAAGGACTTATCTTTTTGAAGTAATTGAGTAAATCCAAGTATTGAATTTAACGGAGTTCTAATCTCATGAGACATGTTTGCCAAAAAGCCGCTCTTCGCATGACTGGCAGCTTCGGATGCTTCCCTGGCCTGGCGGAGAGCTTCCTCAGCCGCTTTTTGATATGTAATATTCTCATGGGAAATGAAAACATGCTTTTCTCTGAGACCGGATAATACCTGGGCTTGCATAACAAACCAACGTTTATCAATTGGACTGTGGCAGGCATATTCTACCGAGAAGGTTTTTCGAGTACCTGCTATTACATCCTTCAATCCCTGAACCACTTTATCAATATCGTCTTCATTAATTGCTTGGGACCTCTGGCATATTTCCAAATAGTTTACACCCAAACCCACTTGAGCCAAGTCCCCGCCATTTCCTAAAGCAAACTGTTTCCAACTTTCATTGATAAATACGATTTCTCCTTTTTCATTAATAACAGCAATATGTGCAGATAGAGTGTTTAATATTTCTGTTAAAAAAACATTAGATTCTTCAAATGATATTTTGGTTAACTTTTTAAGTTCATCATTTGTTGCTTTTTGTTCAGTAATATCTGTGTTGGTCCCTACAATACGGAGAGCCTTACCACTAGAGTCTCTTTGTGCAACCTTACCTCTTTCGAGAATCCATAAATAGCTGCTGTCCATACATCGCATGCGATATTCAACAACGTAGTGGTCAACTTGGCCCTCAATAACTTTTTGATATGTAGTCCGGAGAACATCCTGGTCTTCAAGATGGACCATATCCATGAAGGATTTAAAGCTGTGCGACAGTGAACCCTGAATATATCCCAGCATTGTTTCATATCGGGGGTTATATTTAATTTTTCCATCAGGAACAGACCAATCCCATATTCCATCATTCGCCGCATCCATAATCAGCTGTAATTGTTGGCGGCTTTCATTCAAAGCCTTGATACTTCGCCGCTGGTCTGAAATATCCTGAAGCTGAAATATAAAGTTCAACGGCTGACCCAACTCATTTCTTACGAGAATTACATTCATTAAAACCCATATCCATTCACCGAGTTGATGTAACAATCTGGCTTCCATTCCAAACGTCGGCAAACTTCCATCAATAAGCCTTTGGATGTGTTTCAGGATAGACTCAATATCATCTGGATGAACGAACTGTTGATAGTTATTTTCAGTCAGATATTTTTCACTATAGCCAAGCATTGATTGAAGAGCCTTGTTAACCTGAAGAATCTTCCCCTCGGGACTGATCAAACATACTCCTGTGGGTGCATACAGGAATGTTTTCTGGAATCGTTCTTCACTTTCTTTGAGTAAAAGTTCATTTTTACGTTGCTCTGTTACATCCAGTCCAGAGTTTAAAGTCCCAGTAATATTACCTACACTGTCTCTCATGATTGAATAATGCCATTTTATACGGCGTATTTCCCCACGTCCGGTAATGATATTATTCTCCCACTCACCAATATCCGGAGAGTGTCCCTGCATGGTCTCACCAAAAAACACCTCACTGTTTTCAGGATCATTGGGCGGCAAAAACCGTTGCATCCAATTAACACCAACAACATCTTTCTCAGGTAGCCCAAGGATTTCACAACCTTTCCGGTTTATCATGGTCACATAACCTTCAGCATCAACAGCTAAAATCATGACACCAGCAATATCCAAATAAGATCGGGCACGATTTTTCTCATCCAGTAAAGATTGTTCATATTGCTTTCGTTCCGTAATATCCATGGTAATCCCATAAATACCTGTAACACGCCCTTTGGCATCCTTTTTGGCATAACCATTTTCAAAAACAATCTTCACTTTTCCATCCCGGGTAACAATGCGATGTTCAACACTTGTACTCTCACCCGTTTTGAATATCGAATCTATAATACTTTTCACTAAGGGTATATCGTCGGGATGAACAAAGTCATAGTACTCACTCACATTGATTTGGGCTACAGGATCATCAAAGCCATAAATTCGTTTTGTTTCTTCAGACCAATAGACTTGCTGAGAATTCGAGTCATAACTCCAGCTTCCAACATGAGCAATTTTCTGCGCTTCGATTAAATCAGCTTTGCTCTGACGAAGGGATTCCTGTTCCGTTTTTCGCTCAGTAATATCAATCATTACACCAGCAAGTTGAAGCGGTTTATTGTTTTTTTTATACGAAAATACTTTTCCACGAATCTGGATCCAATTCCATTGCCCAGATTTATGTCTCATCCGACATTCAAACAAAAAACCTGAAGGTTCAACGATACCCGTAAAAAACGCTTTGCGAACATATTTCACATCATCCGGATAAACTATTTTTATGAATGAGGATATCCTGGGTGGGATTTCGGATAAATCATAGCCCAGTAATTCTGCGCATCGCTGATTATAATTTGCCTCTCCGGTTTCCGTGTTCCAATCCCAATAACCAGCATTTGAACCATCTAAAACCATCTGGAGCCGCTCTTTATTATCCCAAAGTGTTTTCTCAACATTTTTCCTGGATAAAAACTCATCATTAGCTCTTGCAGAAGCAGCTTTTATTATTAGAACCGTCAAAGCCCCAATGGGAACAATCAACAATATTAAAACTGAATTTGTAAAAAAAACTCTTTCGATTGTCCAGTTAATTGATGAGGATGGCAACTGACCATGGATCTCGATATACCATAAACCCCAATTACTTAGAATCGAAAGAATGGCAATGATTAATGCAGCACCTTCATTAAGAATAATTCCAGTAAATAAAACAAGCATCAAAAACCCCATGGTACTGGGTGTATTGATTCCGCCCGAGTAATAAATCAGGACCGTTAGCCAAACCCAATGGCAAAGGACAAAACTGATGCGAGATAGATTCCACCACCCATACCGACTTAAAGCGTAAATCAATATAACGATTATTGACATGGGGAGATAGGTTGCTATTTTTCGAGTTAAAGAATCACCGGAAGGAGTAAAAAATAATAGAAGCAAAAAGGCCAGAAAGACTAACAAGATAATATTGAACAATCTGTCTTGCAGATCATCATGGTTTTTGGAAGTAAAGTGAAATATCTCTTTCAATTTACTTGCCCATAACTTCATATTTGCCTCCACCCCTGAGCAAGAAGTTATACTACGTTTAATTTGAATATATCACAAGGCATGTAATAAAGGTTAAAGTATCACATCTAACAGCGATCCCATGAAAAGCACAACACTGACCCATCCATTCACCGTAAAAAAAGCTTGATTTAATCGTGATAAATCCCTCGGATGCAAAATAGCATGTTCATAGATCAACAATCCGGCAATCAAGGCTGTCCCCAGCCAGTACCATATCCCAGAATGCAGCACCAATCCGGCAAGTAGAAAAAAAAGCATCGTCAGAAGATGAAGACCCGACGAAATAAATAATGCATTCTGAATTCCGAATCGCGCTGGAATAGAATACAATCCTGATTTTTTATCAAATTCATAATCCTGTAATGAATAAAGGATATCGAATCCGGCAAGCCAGAATATCAATCCGGCGCCAATCAATAAAGGCGGCCAGGACAAACTGCCTGTCACAGCAATCCACCCCCCAATAGGAGCTGCCGCCTCCACAATACCAAGTACAAAATGAGCCATCCAGGTAAACCGTTTGGTATAGGAATAAAACCATAACAAGAGAACCGCCAGGGGAGATAAATAAAAACACAGGGGATTCAATGCCCAGGCGGAATATAAAAGCAGCAAAAGGCTTAATCCAACCATCACCCATACAGACAGGGGTTTTACCAAACCCTGTGGGATATGACGGTTTTGGGTCCGGGGATTACGCGCATCAATATCCCGGTCAATTAACCGATTAAGTCCCATAGCCGCCGTACGAGCACCAATCATCGCCAGAGTGACCCAGAACCATATTCGAAATTCAGGAATACGGTATTGGGCCAACACAACTCCCATATAGGCAAAAGGCAGGGCAAAAATGGTATGTTCGAATTTCACTAAATCCAGAAGTATTTTTATGCGTCGCATCATTCTATCCATTATAAAGAATCCTGGCCATTTCAGGTTGTCATTTCCTCTTTATTTAACTACAATCAAAGCGGGATAATGTATCAAACATACAAAAAGTGAGGGCTAAAATATGCGTCGGTTCAATATTAATATTTTCATCATGGCAGCATTACCCATATTTATCGTTTTTGCGATAGCAGACACTCTGCGCCAGGAATACCGGACACAGGATATTGATTTTAGTAAAAATCTGGATTTGAAATCAATACTAAATATCTCCGTTGCCTTGGAAGGTTACAATGTGGACTACGACACTTATCCTGCTCCCGATTTGGATACCCAGGGCCGTCATATTGTCCCGCATTCACTCACAACACCCATTGCCTATATGCCCCAAATCCCCCTGAACATGAAAAATAAGGGGAAGCCCATACCCTATTTGTATGACCAGACCTTCAGCGATATACCCGCAAAACATTCCAGAGGATATGTCATTTCCGGAACAAATGTGGAATTGTTTGGAGGGTCTGTGACTGAGATCCTGACCATTGGGACCTCGACGGTCACCCACTTCAACTATCACCATTACCAGAAATGGTATCTGGCGGAACCTCCACGAAAATAACAACATCAAACAATCACCATAAACTAGCCAGCCACCGATGATTCATGTAAGAATTTTTTAGTAATGAATAATTCTATACAATGGAATCGGGATGTTTTGTTATGTATAAATATTTGAATTATGATCCTTCCGCTTTTGAAACGGCTTCTTTCATTCCCAGAGGATTAACGGATTGGAATCAGGATGACCTGAATCGGGATTTTGAACGAAGGCTGCATGAAGAAATCAACCGGCGGGAACTCCATGTCTATTTTTACCGAATTGGGTATCGAATATCCTTTCCTCTTCCAGTAACAGATATTCCTCCACTCCCCAAAGGAATCCCCGAAATGACGATTGACTATCCCTGGAGCATCTGGTTGGCATGGGAACTTCGGGAGCGATGGGAAATCCTCTACACGGCATGGAAAAAGAAAAAAGACACCCAGGCAGGAGATCTCCTCCAAAACGAATTAGTTTCTCTATCAAACTGGTCCCGTTCTCATGAAGGGCCTGGATTTGCCGGTTTATGTACAGGACATTTGGCTGCATCTCTGGCTTTTTTCCTTTCTCACAAAGAAGATTGGGACTTGAATAAATACAGTAAGGTCCTTGAAACCGCTCTGTTATTACTGAATCGGGATATCCAGCCCTGGTTTGAAAATACCTGGGCATCTAAAGAGCATTTCACTATTCAGGATATTCATAATATCCCCAGTATTATTCTGGTCAGCTCAGCTTCTCTTGCCCGATTGTTAAATCATCCCTTATCGGATTCACTAGACAGGAAATCCAGACAACTGTTGGAAACCTGGTGTAAATTCCAGTCAGAGAATTACAGTGAAGGGACCTCCTATGACGGATTTCTACTGGATTCTCTGGTTCAATGGATTGACCAACATCCGGACAAACAGGATCTGATTCGATCTGCAGAATCGGCTTTCCGCTCCGTTCTGGATATCTGGATTCACCACACATTACCCGGCCGATTAGATTTGCATGCTCCTGTTGCTGACACCGAACCAGAGATGTACTTCTGGATGGATGTCATCCGTTATTGGGTTCAGTGGTATGGATGGAAAGACGGAGGCTGGTTGATCAATCGTATTCCTCCCGTCCGAAGACCGGCAACACTTCTCACACATACCCTGCACAACACTTTTTCCGAAGAAGAACCGGTGATTCAGCCTATGAAACATCCAGCCTCGATAACCTTCCGGTCTGGATGGGATAGTCATGACATCGCTATCACTGTTTCATTAAACAATGTAGATACTCACCACCTTCATTATGATAATGGACAGGTCGTTATCGGGGCCTTCAATCGGTTCTGGATCACGGACCCGGGATATCAACAATATCGACAGGGACCGGAGAGGGATTTCTCCATTGGACCGGAAGCTCATAACGCCCCCGTAATCAGTGGGATTCAACAAACCCGACATTCAGGCAAACTTCTTCACTTAAAAGCGCTGGAACAGGGTCTGGAATCCTGCCTGATTGATTTAACGGACTGTTACGAAAACCTGCCGGCCCATACCCAAATCCATCGAGAAGTCATTTTCATTAATCAAGAATATCGGGGCGTGATCATCCGGGATAAGGTGTCCTCCGCAATCGACTCGACCCTGAATTATTCTTGGCAGGGAGGGACTCATCTGGCATGGTCATTTGTTGATGGATTTGCCCGGCTGAGTGATGGAACTAATTGCCTCTGGATTTCCAATTCATCCAAACCAATCAATCCTCTACAACTGGAACGGCATATCGGAAGCCGGGGACCACTCACCCTTAAAACGGCAGATAAGATATCTCTGGGAACTACTGAATTTTCATGGTATTTCCTTTTTGATAAAACCCTCGGATGGAATACTCCACAACCCTTTATTGACCATCTCCAATCAATATGACAGATTGACTAGATTTTTTAACTGATTTAATTGTCAAAGAACATCCTGGCACTTTTGCCAGTAGTTCATGTATCTTCCCCCATAAAAAGAATCAGGGGTGTCCACCGGTTGGAAACCGATGCAACACCCCTGATTTTATTGTGTCTTTATATCCGACTGTTAAAAAAGAGTTCCATCTCCCAAATTGGTATCATCCCGGTCTCGAAGAAAATCAACTTCATGGACTTGGATCTTGCCAGCCTGGTCATTCTTTGTAACAAACTGGAACTGTTGCCACGGATTCCGCACCGGAGCCGCCAGATAATGCCACCCATTACTGATATCACCAAACTGAGCGGAAGCTATCAACTGTCCTCCTGTACTCCAGAAATCATATCCACCCTCATTCTGAACTCCGTAACAGGCCAGTAATAATATCGCATTATAGGTATTGAAACTTCCCGAGGCTTTTGTGACCTGAATCTTCATACCCGCCTGATATCCAGGAAGCGTGGCACCAGTATAAACACCACCGGCCGGTTTCTTGGCGGTGACTTTAGAACCCTTTTGATTACCGGCTGAAGCACCCGAATAATCCAATACCAACACACTGCTCTCAAAGCTAAACCCTACTCCCGTGGGAGTCTCGGTCCCGTAAAGCTCACCATTGGCCCATCCTGTTGTCAGCTGGTCCATTGTCGTCGGTTTGGCATAGGCATAATTCAAATCATGGTTCCCACGGTTCGTATCCATCAAGGCGGGCGTTCCCTTGAAGTATTGGACAGACTGGAGGTAAACCGTTCCTGAGGTGCTTCCACCTTTCAGGATGATTTGAGGATATCCCTTACCGGTCGCTGTGGTATAAACCGGAATATCGACCCAACTCCAAGTCGTAGGCACTCCAAACAGGATATTCGCGCCTAAATCCACCACACTGTCTGAGGGAATAATACCTCGGAAGTTATAGACCTGGGCTTCCATCGTATTTCCCACGTTCGGGCTAAAGACTCGGATCCGGGCGGTGTACCAGGCTCCACTATCACAGGACACCATCGTGTCTATATTGGGAGTCAATTTCACACCCTCGGTATTCCCTGTAAACCCAAAAGATACCACGCCAGAGAGTTCTCTCCCCCCATTATCAGTCACTGTCGATTGATACCCAAGAGTCGGAAGACTGAGTCCACTTATCCCTTCCACACCAAACTGGGCATTCAGGTCCGTATCTGAAGAAAAGGCCCCTCCACTTAACAAATCCGGATAGACATTGATTCGTTCGACATCATAATCTGTTGTGAAAGGTTCAGTCGTTATTGTCGAGGAAATAAGGTCAAGATGGGATTGACCTGTTGTAAAACCACTCTGGGAGCTAATTAGTACATGGGTAGTTCCATCCCAGTTTCCGGTGACCCAAGACGGATTTCCTTCCAGAATACTGTCTGGATACCCAAAACTGGGGGCCACAGCAGCACCTGCCGTATCATAACAATATGCTGTAATATCAAAATGTTCTGATTGTCCAGGTTTTAAGGCAACATCCGGTAACTTCCGCATTTTGTAAGTGGAATACTTCACCTTATTGCTGACCGTACAGGAACCGTATAGATTACTCACTACATAAGTATTCGTTCCACAGGTCCCACTACTGTAAGCACCCTGCGAAACGTAACTCCCGGATAAACTCCCCAAACTTAGAAAATTCGTCGCAAAACTGTAATTTTCACCCGCGGGGCCGTTGTTGTAATCTTCCAAACTGAAAATATTAGAAACACTTTCATAAGTAAATAACTTCAAGTCTGGCAGGTTGGAAATATTCGGATAATAAGAAGGCAATGCATTTATCAAAGATAACTTGGCAAAAAAGTTATTATTGTAATTTTTTACAAGTGCAGTTTTTGTGATCGGAAAACTCGCAGATTCAGTATATCCAGCTATACAAACATTCCCAGCACTATCAAAAGCCAGTGAAGAACCATGATCTTTACCACTGCCGCCCAGATAAGTTGAGTAAAGTAATGCTGTACCTGTTGAGTTTAGTTCAGAAACGAAAACATCTCCATTCCCGTTGGCAGTATTGTCTATTGGATAACTTGATACCGGAAAGTTTGTTGATGAGGTATAACCGGTAACAACAGCCGTACCCCGGGAACTTATTTTAATAGCATTAACATAGTCTTCACCGGACCCAGCAAGATATGTTGAATACAACATCTGGGTTCCGGCAGGGTTCAACTTCGTAACAAAAGCATCTTCCTGACCAACGAAATATCTCCTCACAACCCCAGGCGTAGTCGGATAATCTATGGAAGAAGTTAATCCGGCAACATAGATATCCCCCACACTATCCAGCGCTACGCTATAAACATATTCCGTACCTGATCCCCCCAGATAAGTAGAGTAAGAGAGCGCTCCTGAAGGCTCTAAAACGGTCAAGAATCCATCTCCACCTGCGTTATATGTAGAATCAATGGCATCTGCGGTAACTGGAAAATCAGAGGAATAAGTAGCACCTACAATATAGGCCTTTTTACTAGAGTCAACAGCAACACCCAGTGCCTGGGTCCAAGCAGATCCGCTAATAAAGGAGGAATATTCAAGGGCAGTACCTGTGGAATTTAATTTAGTGATGTAACCATTACCATTAGAATTACCTGTCGTATCAAAAGCAGATACTAATGGAAAAAAAACTGGAGAAGAGGTAAATCCCACTACATACGCACATCCATCTAAATCGACTGCAATATCAAGTGAACTTTCAGTCTTGTCTCCACCGAGAAGAGTTGAATACTCTAAACTGGCTCCAGAAGCACTCAATTTAGATACGAATACATCGGTGTAATCATATAGATTCAGTGTTGAGTCATACGCTCCAGAGGTGATGGGAAAATTTGTCGATTTGGTCATTCCCGTCACATAAACATTTCCTGCCGTATCAATACACATCCCGCTGATGAGATCTTTTAAGGATCCCCCTAAATAAGTTGAGAAGATAATCTCTGTACCCGCGGCATTGATTTTAGTGATAAATCCGTCTTCTTCACCACTGTAAGTTCTGTCATAGGACCCAGGGGTGGTGGGAAAACTGTTGGATTTAGTAACCCCTGCAATATAGTAATTACCTTCCGGATCAACAGCAATCTTAACATCGTTGTTCAATGATAAAACATCGTTAGAGCCCAGGAAACTGGAATAAATCAACGGGTCTATCGTGAGTGTTTTAGACTTCACATACTGTGGAACTGAAAATGTAAGTGTATTATCTGATAACAGGGTAAACTGACTGGGGACAGAGTGTTTAGTCCCGGAGATGTCTTGATAAGAAACAGGCGATTTCTCTTTCAGGATCCCTAACCGGGTATGTACCAGCAGATCCCCATCAGAAGAAAGTTCCAGCTTGTCGGCACCTTCAATGACTGACTGTATCTGAGAAACAGAAGCTCCTGGATTTACGACCAGGTCATATTCCGTAGGTCCATTTTTCCCATGGTACACCAGGTCAATTCCCGGATAGATATTCTTATACCGGAGCTGTTTATATATCCGCAAATGGGTCTTCCACTGAGTAGAATCTTTCCCAACAAAGAAGTTTACTTTACCGGGAAGCTCATCTTCACCCACAATCTCACAAGAGGTGTTCGAGTTTAAAAACCTTTTCTTTAAGACAACATGTTTTTCATGAATTAATGTTGAGTCCTGTCCACTCGTTTCTAATGATTCTCTCTCTATCAGATGGGTAAACATACCCTCAGGAGTAAAGTAAAACTGCCCTTCCGGGGAGTAATACTTGATTTGATTGTTGATCTGTCCCTGATTCTCTATAAAGTAGAGAGGCAACCTTCCTGTCGGTAACTTTTCTGATGTACTTGCCCAACTTGTACCTAGTACAAATAATCCAAAAGATAGACAAACAAGTTTTCTTAAGGTTCCAGCTTTTAGTCTCATCAAAGATAACTCCCATATTGTATTTAATCTCACTGAGTATAGTCCTTATATATCTTAGTTTCAATAAGTTATAAGTTACATTATTTTGGATAATTCACATTATTTTACTTTTTTTGGGGTAAAAGAAAAACAGACAGGAAGACTTAAAGATAAAGGGAGATGGATAAATCAATCAGAAATATCCGACAGAAACTCAATAGGGGAACTCATCAAAAACGGAGATATGTCATCCACAAAACGAGAGATTAATCTGAGAGTGAATCATCAACCAGAACAGGCACGGACTTCTTTTCCGGAATAAATACTTCATAAATCCCATAGATGTATCCACCCCACAAAACCATCGGAACAATGTAATAACACCAATCTCCCCAGGATAAATTGTGATAATAAAAAATACAGCTGACAAAGGGAAGGGCAATAATGAATGGATTTATCTTAGGCAGGAAATGCTTCATAACAAAGGTCATTACCCCAACAATAATAAAAGTGGGAATAAATACAACAATAGTAAAAACGATCTGCACTACAATACCGTCACTGACTTGGGGATTTTCAGAAAGTAATGCTACCAGTGAGGCAAAAAATAACGCAGCACCAAAAAGTAATGTGACTAAGACTAAAACAATCTTGGGAATCAATAGTTTGTTATGCATGGGCAGATTGTAACATAAATTAACTGATACAAAATTGCCTTCGCCACTCATTTATTTCTTGGAATACTTCGCAAAACAAATGAGTGGTAGCCCCAATTCGCACTTGCCCCCATAAAAAGGCTACCCCTGACAAATCGAAATCTGTCAGGGGATACCCTGCGGATGGAGGGCTCCATCCTTATTATAGTAACGCACCATTTCTCCGACAGGCTAGAAGTCACTATAACTGAAATCTATTATAGTCAACTTATACCTGAATGCAAGACCTAAAATAATATTTTATAAACTTGAGTTTCGACTCTGCAAGTTATAATTCCCCACCAGTCTCCGACAGGCTATAATTTTATTAGCTCCTAAGAGGTTTACGGTCTCGTTATAGTTCCCCACCAGTCTCCGACAGGCTATAATTCTTTATAATCAAGGCCGCCCATGACGACAGTTATAGTTCCCCACCAGTCTCCGACAGGCTATAATATTAGAGGATGGCCGTTACATTGTTAAAGGTTATAGTTCCCCACCAGTCTCCGACAGGCTATAATTGAGGGAGTTATTAAAGACGCTTTTTATGTGTTATAGTTCCCCACCAGTCTCCGACAGGCTATAATTCCGTGAATCCGCTACCGATGTTGCTAATGGTTATAGTTCCCCACCAGTCTCCGACAGGCTATAATTAAAAACGCCAAACCCGCCGTGCACGGGTAGTTATAGTTCCCCACCAGTCTCCGACAGGCTATAATCCCAAGCTGAAAAGGCATCAAATTACATTCGTTATAGTTCCCCACCAGTCTCCGACAGGCTATAATAAACACGATGCGAATCGTTGATAGTGGAGAGTTATAGTTCCCCACCAGTCTCCGACAGGCTATAATTACTATTCTTATCAACCGAGAATCCAGCACGTTATAGTTCCCCACCAGTCTCCGACAGGCTATAATTATCTAATTAAAGGTAGAGAGGTTTTTATTGTTATAGTTCCCCACCAGTCTCCGACAGGCTATAATGGTGCTGGTTCTGGGAAGTCTCACAGTGTCGTTATAGTTCCCCACCAGTCTCCGACAGGCTATAAT